>JAKQHM010000020.1 GCA_029572935.1 Bacteroidota bacterium | reverse complement strand
GCTCTTCCGATCTAATCTGAACAAGAACGACATCATCCCTTTTGCTGAGGTCGTAGCGTTTCATTTTTTCGTTCCTGCTTCAGGTGTTCAGCCTGGTTCGCCAGTAAGCAGTTGGCAGCAACACATCAATTGAAATAATTAGGGTGTGGACAGTTCGAGGATTTCCTGCCCGTAGGCACTAAGCGAAACTTTCAGCTCTCCATTAATTAGTTGTCTTCCGGTATAGATTCCCAGGTTTGCTTTCGAAAATCTTGCATACACCTGATAATGTTCAGTTGGAGACACCCATGGAATATTAATAGATCGGGTAGATTGCCCCTGGCGTCCACGCAGTACCACCACTGCTCCTAAACCCTGTTTATTCAGTTTTCCCCACCAATGCCAATCCGTATCTGTAGGCGCAGGAACACCGCTAAACTGAAAAAAATGGTAGATGCCATATTTTTCATTCAACTCATCTACAATATCAAAACAGGTTTTGTAATGAGCTAAGTTTTCACTGGTCAAAGAAGAAAGGTCTCCCGCAAATACATGGGGGGCACCCATCAACCAACTGCAGACCTGCCGTTGCTGAACGTCTTTGGTCAAACTACCGTTAAAATTAAAACTGGCAGCCGCATAATATTCAATGGCATTTAAAGGAAGCCCCCGGTACTCATACAATCGTTGTCTGGCATTCAGGCATCCATCAAGCAATTTCTGCCTCAGACTATCCGGGCTGAGTCCCAGATCGGGGTGATATCTTTTTTTCGGATGACCCACACCGGAATAATCATTGGGTGGTATATGAAAAGCCCTTACACTTTTAAGCGCTGCCAGATCGCAGGGTACACCCGGAGTACCCCAATAGATTTCATGACTGATCTGATTCACCACATCCGGTGCCCTCTCTATCAGGTATGATTCTGACTCCAATAATCCCCGAAGACCCCGTAATAAGGATTCTTTATGGGTTCTGCTTTCATGATGAGCAGAAATGTCACCATATTTGATAGCAGTTAAATCCTGTTTAAAATAGGTGACTCCGTAAAGGTCATGCAGGTACAGGATGTCATTGGCAAAATAATATTTCCAGGGGCTTGTGAAACTCATGGCCAACCCACCTTCTCTATAAACATGCGGTAAGGCAGCCGCATCAGGCAATGCCTTAAAATCGGGTGCGAGTTGTGGATCACGATAATCCGATACCCATAATCCCAGTTTCAGCCCTTTATTTTTTATATAATTTGCTGTGGTTGAGAAATTCCTGAATTTTGATCCGTCAGGCCGGCTATTGCTGGCCCAATTTCCTAATTCCGAATTTCTGTTTTGAGCCCAGCCCGCATCTATTTCCAATCCCTTAAATCCTGCCTGCTTTGCCAGGTCTGCCATTTTGATTATTGTTTCCGAATGGATATCAGATCCAAAGTTGGACCAGGTACTCCATAACGGTAGGTGATCGTTAAGCGATGGCAAGACCCCAACCACCTCCTTCAAGAAGTCTTGAAATCGTCCTTCCACTTCCCTGTCCAGTGGTGTTGAAATTCCTGAAACGGTTTTTTTTACATCACCACTAACACCATAAATGAATACCGGTTCGGATGTGAATTTTTCGGCAGGGCCCAGTACCCATTCAAAAAAAGCC
>JAKQHM010000011.1 GCA_029572935.1 Bacteroidota bacterium | reverse complement strand
TACTCCCTTCCAGCTCCCTCCAGAGCAGGTCCTTGAGTTCTTCCAGACCCTGATGGGCTGCGGCAGAGATGAAAACCGTCGGGATGCCTGAGGGCAACTCAGGGCGTATGAGATCCTTCCATTCGGGTTCAGCGATATCGGTCTTGGTGATGGCCAGCACGCGTGGTTTATCTGACAGTTCGGGGTTGAACTGGTGGAGCTCATTGGAGAGAATCTGGTACTCCTTGCGGATATCGGGGCTGTCGCAGGGGATCATGAAGAGCAAAACGGAATTGCGCTCGATGTGACGGAGAAAGCGGGTGCCCAGGCCCCTGCCCTGATGGGCGTCTTCGATGATGCCCGGGATGTCTGCCATTACAAAGGATCTGGAATCGCGGTATCCCACGATGCCGAGGTTGGGCACGAGGGTGGTAAAAGCGTAATCGGCGATCTTGGGTTTGGCGGCAGAAAGCACAGAGAGTAAAGTCGACTTGCCGGCATTGGGGAAGCCGACCAGACCTACGTCAGCCAGGATCTTCAGCTCCAATACCTTCCAGGCTTCCACGCCGGGTTCTCCGGGCTGTGCATAGTCGGGAGCCTGATTGGTGCTGGTGGTAAAAAAGGAATTGCCTTTGCCGCCACGTCCTCCGGCAAGCAATACTTCAGTCTGACCGTGCTCGGTGATCTCGCATTCCTTGATCCCGGTTTCAGAATCGATCGCTACGGTACCCAATGGAACCTCCAGGATGATGTCTTCGCCGTCCGCACCGGTGCAGTTGTTCTCTCCGCCACCTTGTCCGTTGGAGGCGTAGATGTGTTTGCGGTATTTGAGGTGGAGCAGGGTCCACAGCTGGTTGTTACCCTTGAGGATGATGTGGCCTCCCCGGCCGCCATTGCCTCCATCCGGTCCTCCCTTGGGATTGTGTTTGCTGCGGAAAAAATGAACCGATCCCGGTCCTCCGTGTCCGGAGCGGAAACATATTTTGACGTAGTCTACAAAGTTTTGTTCTGCCAAAGTTATGGGGTTGTTTCAGCCACGCGGCGTCCGGTGCCCATCAGATATGCTGGTCCAGTTCGGCGCAGATGCGGTCGAATATTTCGTCAATAGTGCCCAAACCGTTGATGGTGCGGGACTTTCCGAAGCGATCGTAATAGTTGAATACCTCGGAGGTCTTCTGCCTGTATTCCTCCATGCGCTTGCGGATGATGGATTCATCGTTGTCGTCGCTGCGGCCCGATGTAGCGCCGCGTTTCAGGATGCGGCTGACGATCTCGTCATCGGGTACTTCGAGGGCTACGAGCACGCGGATCTCTTCCTCCTCACCTGCCAGCAGCTTGTCCAGCGCTTCTGCCTGTGCGATGGTTCTGGGAAAACCGTCGTAAATAATACCAGACACGTGGTTGAGTTCGGAAAGTTTGTTTTTCAACATGCCGATGGTGATCTCATCGGGCACGAGCATACCCTGGCTCATGTATTCCAATGCCTTAAGGCCAAGGGGCGTTTTGCGGGAGGTTTCGGCGCGAAACAGGTCGCCCGTGGAGATGTGAAACAGGTTGTACTTCTTGATGAGCTTTTCAGCCTGGGTGCCCTTGCCACTTCCGGGAGGGCCAAATAATATCAGGTGGATCATTTCAAAAACGGGGAAAAATCCGCAAAATCAGCGGTCTTGCGAGCCCTGGTCATCCCCTTGTGACCTGGGAGCCGCAAAATTACGATATTTTCAGTTCATGGACACGGCTTTGTGCCTGGGAAAACTGCTCAGGTCGCGTACGACCCTGATCCTGCGGAGCCAATAGTCCGATTGAAGTACGTTTTCTTCGATCACTCCGTGGGAAGAGGAGGAGTGGATCATCATCAGTTTATTTTTGGACACCTCGGTAAGGATGCCTACGTGGTTGACCCTGGATTTGGAACCAAAGTAAATGAGGTCACCCGGTCTGGCCCGGTCGAGCTCCACTTCCTTGCCGCATTTGGCCTGATCCGCGGAGCAGGCTGCCATCTGGATCTCCATGCGGCCCATGACGTGGATCACAAATCCGCTGCAGTCAAATCCCTTGGGCGTCTTGCCGCCTGCCTTGTAGCGGGTGCCCAGGTATTCGCGCGCTGTGGCCACCGTCTTTTCCCTCAGGACCTGGTCGGGATCTTTAACGCTGTCCTGCCTGATTCGCGAAGCACTGCGGGTCCGGGCCGAGTTGGATTTTGCCAGAGCCCCCGGTGAACTCATATGGATACTTGGCTTTTTATGGTAGCTGCTGGACCTGGCCTTGCTCCTTTGGGAGGGACTGGAGGCGCAGGACTGGATCCCAGAGAAGACAAAAAAGAGAAAGACCCAGGCTGCAGCAACGGCTATTTTTCTTTCAATACGCATATGATTAATATTTTACATATTAATTAAAACGCTAATATATGACAAAAATTCCAATTGGGGCCCCTTTTCTGATCCGCAGGGGACTGTAAACGATGAAAAGGGAAGGAATATTGGTGGGGAGGCTTGAACTTAGGCCTATGCTTAGGCTTAGGCTTTGCCTATGCTCTATCCCTCCACTCAAACCCATCCCGGTCCTTTAAAAACGGATAGGCCCTGCGGAAGGCCTTGAGTTTTTCGTAAGAGAGGATGGCGCTGAGGCTGCCTGTCTGGCTTTGGAGATTGAGGATCCGCTCGCCCTCATAATCCCACAAGCCTGAGTCGCCGGAATAGGTGATGCCGTTGCCATCCGTGCCGAGGCCGTTGACACCGGCCACATAACAGACGTTCTCGATGGCGCGGGCAGGGAGCAGGCTCATCCAGGCCTTGCGGCGCCGCTCCGGAAACTGGGCTACGCCGACCATCAGATCGATGTCGGCCGTATTGCGCAGCCAGACCGGAAAGCGGAGGTCGTAGCAGATGAAGGGTGAGATGCGCCAGCCCAGGTATTCAAAGACGAGGCGCTCCCGACCACGGCTGTAGTGGAGTTGCTCCCCGGCCAGGGTGAAGAGGTGTGCCTTGTCGTAGTGCAGGATGCGGCCGTCCGGAAAGGCGCAGATGCAGCGGTTGTAGATCGCTTCTCCCTCCCGGATGATTAAACTGCCCAGGATGAGGGCGCTCAGGCGCTCCGCCTGAAACTGCATCCACCGGATCGAGGGGCCGTCCATGGCCTCTGCCAGGCGATGGCTCTCCATGCTGAAGCCGGTGGTAAACATCTCGCTGAGTACGATCAGATCGACCGGCCCGGAAATACCATCCAACAGCAGGTCGAGGTCCCGACGGGCGGCATCGGGATCTTCCCAGCGAATGGGGGTTTGGATGAGGGTCAGTCTGAGGTCTTGCATAATTATCAAACGATCAAAAGGCGGTCTGGTTTTGAAGGGTCAATTTATAGAAATTAAATAAATTTCAGAATATAAAATAGGCACAAATGATCAACTTAAACTATTATATTTGTACTTCTGAGTCCATCTCATTGAAATATAAGGATTGGCTCCGGATTCAGGATGCATTTGGCATATGGATTAAATTCAGAACAGACCCCAGATATTTGAAAACCACCCTATGAAAATATATTATCAAAAAATGAAAGATTCAGGATCAGAATTCCTGGTTTTGCGAAGTGAAGGCTTCGACCCTCAAATGGGTCCCAAGATGAAAGAATGGCCCGATTGCCGGTGGGACAAAGGACAAAAGGTCTGGCTGGTGCCCAATGCAGCGGATTGTATTCCACGATTGAAAGTATGGGTTCATCCCCATGTCTTAATTCAAGAGGATCCCTCCGTACTCCAAAGAGTATCTCTGGTAATAAATCCCATCGTTCAAGAAGAGATGGATCGATTGTACACCCAACTAATAGTAAAGAGATACAGCCCATCTACAGTAAAAGTATACACTCAGATATTCAAGCTTTTCCTGACCAGTTTGGGCGACCGAAATCCCAGAGAAATCGAATTGGATGATGTACGGCACTGGTTAAAAAAGCAAATCGAAACGAAAAATTGGTCTGAATCCCACCAAAACCAAGCCATCAATGCTTTAAAATTCTATTATGAACACATAGTCGGAAAGCCCAAAGCATTTTGGGAGGTCAGACCCAAAAGACCTCAAAAGTTACCGGGGACTCTCAGCCGTGAAGAAGTATCAGGAATCATAAGATCGTGCGCTAATATGAAACACAGCACTATTTTAATGTGTATCTATGCTTGCGGACTAAGGCTGGGAGAACTAGTGAACCTAAGAACCCGGGATGTGGACATGTATCAGAACCGAATATGCATCAAATCGGGTAAGGGTAAAAAGGACCGTTATGTTTACCTGCCTGCTAAATTAAGAAATCAACTGGAACAATACTTCAAACAATACAAACCAGATTACTGGCTATTCGAAGGACAAACAGGAGGTCCATATATTCCCAGGAGTGTCCAGTCCTTTTTCCACCAGGCAGTTGAGCGATCCGGAGCAGATGGATGGGCAACGGTCCATACACTAAGACATAGCTATGCGACGCATTCGCTTGAAGCAGGTGTAGATCTGAGGCAAATCCAGAAGGCGCTTGGGCACAGCAGCCTGAAGACCACCCAAATATATACCCATATAACGGACATACACCCACACAGATCTTTCAGTCCCATCGATCAAATAGAAATATAATGAAAAATCCATCAAAATTTCGTCATTCTGCCCAAATTACGCATTGCGTTAATACAACTAAATTACGCATGATTATCATGATCATAAATTCTAACTATATGAATATGTTTGTATTATCTGAATCTATCCCAACTCCTCTATAAGCAGCTTAACGCAATAGTTGCGTGAATGCAGATGTTAGCAGCAACCCAAGCAGACACTTCAAAATAAATGACAATGGAATATACAGAGCTTGACCACTTTACCGACAAAGAGCAAATCGTAACCGACATTTACGAAAAACTCATAAGTCAACTTCAAAAATTTGGACAACTAAAAATTGAACCCAAAAAGACAAGTATTCATCTCGGAAACAGATTTGGTTTTGCAGGCGTTTATACCCG
>JAKQHM010000057.1 GCA_029572935.1 Bacteroidota bacterium | reverse complement strand
AAAACTGCATAAAGAATTTTGCAATGGAGAAGAAGAATGAGAACATGGCTACTACCTCTTGGATGGGAATGGAAAAAGCTCAATGATCTTTGTAAAACGACGAGCGGAGGAACTCCGAGTAGAGGAAATCCTGGTTATTTTTCTGGAGATATTCCGTGGATTAAGTCCGGAGAATTAAATGATGGTCTCATCACTGATTCTGAAGAACACATAACAGCAGATGCCATTGAATCTTCCAATGCCAAAAAACTTTTAAAAGGGACCCTGTTAATTGCAATGTATGGGGCAACTGTTGGTAAATTAGGAATTTTGGATATTGAAGCCGCCACCAATCAGGCAGTTTGTGCTATCTTTCCGGGCGAACTACTGAACAGAAATTACCTTTTTTGGTTCCTAAAATCTTACAGAAAGGATCTGATCCAGGCTAGCTTTGGTGGTGCCCAACCGAATATTAGTCAAGCACTTATTAGGAGTATTGAAGTACCAATTCCATTTCCAGACAATAAAGAAAAGTCGCTGGATATTCAAAATAGAATAGTACAGAGAATAGAAAATGCCGCAGACGAACTTGCTGAAGCTCGCCGGCTGCACGAAAAGATTGTCACCGACACCAACCGGCTGATGGATGCGGTACTGGCGGAGATGTTGCCGAATCCTGAAAAAGGACTCCCCGAAGGATGGGGAGCACTACCTTTATCTCAATTGGCATCTGAGGAATCAAATCAGATTATTCCGTCTGACCATCCCTCTGACACATTTAATTATTGGGGGTTAGATGCCATTTCAGAAGGTCAGATTGCTGAGCCTCCCTCAAATTACATTCAAGGTTCTGAAGTTAAAAGCACCTGTATCTCGTTTACGCCAAAGGACGTTCTTTATTCAAAATTGCGTCCCTATTTGAACAAGGTGATTGTTCCAACAGTGGATGGGATAGGCTCTACAGAATGGGTGGTTTATCGCCCTAACCCAAAGTTAATTCGTAGGGAATATTTAGCATTCGTGATGCGGACAAAATGGTTTGTCAGCCTGGCCTCCGGGACTAGTTATGGGGCAAGAATGCCACGTGCGAACAAATCTGTTCTGCGTGAGATTAAGATTCCAATACCTTTAATCACTGATCCTGGTCAGTCGCTCTCAATTCAAGAGCAAATAGTTGAAAGGATCTCCCAATTCTCTTCTGATGTTGACAGTATGCAGAAGGGAAACGCCCAACAGCAGAGATTACTAGTCCAACTTGAGCAGTCGATTCTGGCGCAAGCCTTTCGAGGGGAGTTGTAAACGATGAATTCCCAGTCTGAAATTCGCAGCCGTATCCATCAAATCTGGCAAATTTTCACTGCCGCTGGGGTAACGGATCCGCTGACAATCATTGAAAATCTGGCTTACTTTTTCCTGAGGGAAGAATTTCAGATCGGGGATCTCTACGAGGTCACATCCAGCCGCCGGCAGTTGCTCGAATCGCAGCAAAGCACCCGCGGTGGTTTCATGCCTATCGACCTGTTGCCTGACCTGATGAATAAACTCCCGGATCTGCAAGGATTACCGGATATCAAACAACTGGTGCCACAGTTTACTGGTTCCTTGGGCATAAGCGGATACCTGCAAATTGGCGATGCCGTGCACACCTTGCTTCAAGCTGTGTCATCCGTAGCTTATGTTTTCAACGAGGAACTTCCGGAATTTCTAGACAGAATGGAGCCCGGAGGACGCTATTTCACCCCGCGCCATCTCACCCGCTGGGCTGCCTCTCTACTGGAAATCTTTCCCGGAGCGCGCCTGGCCGATTTTGCCTGCGGCAGTGGTGGTTTCTTGGTGGCCACCGCCGAAAAGTTGTCCCAT
>JAKQHM010000053.1 GCA_029572935.1 Bacteroidota bacterium | reverse complement strand
CTGGGAGATGGGCGATTCCGGTCCCTGTGGTCCCTGTTCTGAAATCCATTACGACCTTCGTCCGGAACTTGAACGCAAGGCATCTCCAGGAGCTGAATTCGTAAACAAGGGTCTTCCGGAACTGATTGAAATCTGGAATCTGGTGTTCATCCAATTCAACCGCAAGGCCGATGGAAGTCTTGAAGTCCTTCCGGCAAAACATATAGATACCGGCATGGGATTTGAGCGCCTTGCCATGGTGCTGCAGGGAAAGACATCCTCCTATGATACGGATATCTTTTCCGGAATGATCCGTTTTATTTCCGATCACTCCGGTATACCCTACACGGGATCTTATAAACCTGAAGCAAGATCGGACATGGCGATGCGCGTGTTGGCAGATCACATCCGAGCGATCGTGTTTACGATTGGAGACGGCACCATTCCTTCCAATACAGGATCGGGTTATGTCATCAGGAGGATCCTGCGTCGTGCGGTGCGGTATTATTACTCTTACCTGGGTATTTCCGAACCGTTTCTTTTCAGATTGATTCCTTTTTTAGTCTCCTCCATGGGCGATTTTTTTCCTGAGATCAGAAGTCAGCATGAGTTGATCGTGCGCGTGATCCATGAGGAGGAATTATCTTTCCTGCGTACTCTGGATGGCGGCCTTAAAAAGCTGGAATCCGTACAAAGTACAGGAGGATTGATCAGTGGTCAAACTGCATTTGAATTATACGATACTTTTGGATTTCCATTTGATCTCACCTGTTTGATTGCCCGAGAACGTGGTCTTCAGGTAGATGAGGATGGATTCAGGGAACAGCTAGCCAAACAAAAAGAAAGGTCCCGTGCGGATGCAAAAAAGGAGTATTTCGACTGGAATGTTCTGGCTGAAGGCTCCACAGTTTTTGTGGGATATGATACCACAGAAGTGGAGTCATCAAAATTATTGCGCTGGCGGAAATTCCAGACAAAAGGTCAGTTGAAATACCAATTGGTTTTAAGCCAGACCCCCTTTTATCCGGAAGGCGGAGGACAGGTGGGCGACAGAGGATTCCTGTATTTTGATGGAAATCCGATAGAGGTCCTGGATACAGTCAAAGAGAACGATCTCATTCTTCACATTACAGAATCTTTGCCCGAAAAGCTGGACGGTAATGTTCGATGTGCGGTAGACGGTTATCGGAGAAAGCTGGTGGAAAAAAATCACTCTGCCACACATCTGCTGCATGCTGCATTGAGAAAAAGATTAGGCACCCATGTCGCACAAAAGGGATCATTGGTACATGAGGATTATCTGCGTTTTGACTTTTCGCATTTTCAAAAACTGACCGGCGAGGAATTGGAGCAGATCGAAATGCTCGTCAATGAAAAGATCAGGGAAGATATTGCTCTTGTGGAGAAAAGACAAATACCGATCGAAGAAGCCCGTGCTGCGGGAGCCATGATGCTTTTTGGAGAAAAGTATGGCGACACTGTGCGCATGATCACCTTTGACCCCGCGTATTCAGTTGAATTGTGCGGAGGTTGTCATGTAAGTTCTACGGGCACGCTGGGTTATTTTAAAATCATTTCAGAAAGTGCGGTTGCTGCCGGCATTCGCCGGGTTGAGGCCGTCACTGCTGAAAAGGCCGATGAATATATCAAAGCCCAGCTTGCACAACTCAATGAAATAAAATCTCGGCTCAATCATCCTGCCGATCCGGTTAAGCAAATTGAATCTATCCTGGAGGAAAATAAAAATCTCCAAAAGCAAATTAGTAGCTTGCAGGAAAATGCAGCAGCTGCTCTGATGGATCAGATCGTACGGGAAGCTGATAACCGAAAGTCTGTCAAATTGGTCCTGCGCGTGGTTCCTTTTGATGACAGCAGGATAGTAAAAAATTTGTGTTTCAATATTGCCAAGCAGCTGGGATCCTGTATCGTAGTTTTTGGTTTTCAGGAAAAGGATAAACCCCAGCTGATGTGTTATATTTCAGAATCCCTTACGGCAGCGAATCCTGCTTTCCATGCATCCAACTGGATTAAAAAATTCGCCAGCCATATACAGGGTGGGGGAGGAGGACAGGCTTTCTTTGCTACCGCTGGGGGAAAGAATGCTTCCGGACTGGAGGCAGCGATTTCAGAAGCCCGTGCGTTTGTCACAGAGATAATTGATCAAACCCTTTGACATGAAGATCCTGATCATACTGAGCATTTTTAGTTTGTTTGTATTGTTTAATCTATACATCCGTGTCCGGACTTTGGGATATTACAAGGCTTTGGTCAGCAAGAGAATTCAATTTACATTCAGTCAGATGTTATCATCCTCCCAATGGCAAAATGAGGTGTTGTCAAAATATCCTGCTGACACCGAACTTCTGAATACTTTCAGGAGACATATCATCAGAACGGGTATTTTGTTTCTTGTCATTGTCATACTGGTATTTGTGATGCTGGCTTTGCTCAAAACTCAGATGCTGGCAGGATGATTGAGGATAAAATAAAACTCGGCCTGTTTGGTCTGGGCCACTTGGGAAAGATACACCTGAAGTGTTTGCTGGAGCTTGACATCATCCAATTAGTAGGCTGTTTCGACGTTTCAGCGGAGATGGCCCGTGGTGTTTGTGAAGAGGCAGGAGTGCGTTTTTATGAAGATCCGGACGATTTGATCCGGGACTGCCAGGCCATTGATGTCGTGACACCTACCATCACGCATTTTGATATTGCATCCAGGGTGATCAGCCAGGGCAGGCATTGTTTTATTGAAAAACCGGTGACCAGCAGTGTGCGCGAAGCAGAAGAACTTTTGTCAATGGCCCTCAATTCCGGTGTGAAGGTTCAGATCGGCCACGTGGAGCGGTACAATCCAGGATTTCTTTCAGTGAAAGACAGCATCCGGAACCCCCGGTTTATCGAGGCTCATCGCCTATCCACCTTCAATCCCCGTGGGACGGATGTGAGTGTGGTTCATGATCTGATGATACACGACCTGGACCTCATAAGTGTAATCGCCCGATCCGAACCCATAGAGGTCAGAGCCAAAGGTGTGAACATAGTTTCTCCCACAGCCGATATATGCAATGCCCGTATCGAATTTAAAAATGGCCTTGTGGCAAACGTGACCGCCAGCAGGATATCGATGAAGCAAATGAGAAAATTGCGCATTTTTCAGGATGATGCTTACATCAGTCTGGACCTTCTGACCAAAGAGTCGCAGGTTATCTCACTGCTCGATCAGCCCCAGGAGCAAACTCTGGAAATTGATACTTACAGGGGAAAAAAATACATCAGTCTTTATAATCCGGATGTCCAACCTGTGAATGCAATCAAAACTGAATTGTCGGCATTTGCTTCCAGCATTCTTTCAGGTGTAGAGACAGAAGTCAGTCTGGATGATGGTATCCGGGCACTCAGATTAGTGGAAATTATTTCTGCTCAGATCGAAAACAGCAAGGATGAAACACATTGATTTTTGGTTCTTGGTCATAGTCATTTCGTTTGCCTCCTGTGATCTGGGAAAAGGGGATGAGCCTGTGCCTTATTATGTGCATGTAGATGATTACACTTTTACTTCAGGCACGGCGCAAGGAACAGCCCGGCAACAATTCCGGGACATCTGGTTGTTTGTCAATGACCGTTACGTCGGAGCCTATGAATTGCCTGCCACAGT
Source organism: Bacteroidota bacterium (assembly GCA_029572935.1). Taxonomy (GTDB): domain Bacteria; phylum Bacteroidota; class Bacteroidia; order Chitinophagales; family Saprospiraceae; genus Vicinibacter. The sequence goes on along the minus strand of JAKQHM010000053.1, from coordinate 124,090 downwards.
ACCTGTGGTAGAAGACTTTCCCATCCGCCTCAAATTTCTGCCCGGCATCCGCAGAAACGGAAGCCAGAATGAACCCACCCGTTTTCCTTTTGCTGAACCCTATGAAATCACAGTAGATCAACCCAATCATTTGGTAGATACCTTCAGGCCGGAGTTTAGGTATGCTTCCGATGTAATTCTGCCATTTATAGAAGATTTTGATCGTTTTCACTTTTTCAATATCGAGCAGGATGGAAACGTAGAGACCAAAATCAGTTTAAGCACCGCTGAAGAAGCATTCGAAGGTCAAAATTCTGGTATAATCAATCTGACCAAAGAGAATCCCGTCCTGGCTGCCTGGAATGACCTGACATTTAAAATTCCCGTCACCCCCAATCAGGTTTTTCTCGAGTTGCACTATAAATCAGACATCCCGTTTTATATAGGTTTTATTGGCTTGAAAGGTAATCAGACTGAAAACCTGATCAATGCTTTGGTCCTGCCCAGAAAAAACTGGAATAAAATTTACTTTGACTTCGCTGATATCACCAATTTGTCAAAGAGCGAATCGTATAGATTGGGTGTAACGGCAGCTTTTATTTCTGACTCTGCGCAAACGGAGCAAAAGATTCTGATCGATAACATCAAGGTAACTTATCGATGAAAATAGCAAGGTGGGAGAATATATTATATGTATTGCTGGACCTTGCACTGGCTGGCTTCTCATGGTATGCATTCCTGAGCTATATTATTTCCCGTCAATATTTTAGTTTTGAAACCTCAGAATCATTTTCATCCTTTTATTTTCAGGGGGCAGGTTTGATCTCTCTTTTTTGGTTTACCTCCAATTTATTGGCAGAGCAATACAAGGACGTCTACCGTCTTTCCAGATGGAATGTGTTTTCACACACGATGTGGTGGAGTATGATCATGTCCGTACTTGTCTTTTTTGTACTTCTGATATCGGAGCATGCAAATTTTGAAGGAAGGTACCTCAGTTTATTAATAAGGTGCTGGTTATATTTCTTTGTTCCTCTTTCCATATTTAAGATAGCCTTTTTGTCCTTTACAAGCCGAAGGCTCAAAAAAGGTAAAGTTGGTTTCAGAACCCTGATCATTGGCGGCGACGCGAGGGCTATAGAACTCTACAAGGATATAAGCTCCCTGAAATTTAGTTTGGGGCACCACTTTATCGGTTATATTGATTCCAATGGTGGCAAGGCAAACGATTTGCAGATCTACCTGCCGCAATTGGGGGAGCTGAAGGATATTCCTGCTGTGATCGCGACACAAAATGTAGAAGAGGTAATATTGGCGATTGAGTCCACAGAGCATGAAAAATTAAAAAGCATCCTGGATGTACTTTTTGAGTTTGGAAACAGGATCCTCATACGGACGGTACCGGATACCTACGATATCCTTCTGGGCACTGTTAAAATGAGTCATCTTTATGGAGCCGTTTTGATCGAAATCAAACAGGAGATCATGCCCCGATGGCAGATTGCCGTCAAGCGGGCACTGGATGTTTTGATTAGTATGATTATGCTTGTGGTGCTTTCACCTCTGATCCTGTACGCCATGATCCGCACTTTACTGTCTAGCCCCGGACCTGTATTTTACCTTCAGGAAAGAATCGGGTGCAACGGAGTGCCCTTTAAAATTATTAAGTTCAGATCCATGTACCTAAATGCTGAGGTGACAGGACCGCAGTTGTCCAGTAAGTCGGATCAGAGAATTACGCCCTGGGGGCAGGTTATGCGAAAGTGGAGATTGGATGAGATTCCCCAATTTGTAAATGTCCTCAAAGGGGATATGTCGCTGGTGGGGCCCAGGCCGGAAAGAGCATATTTTATTCAGAAAATTATGGAGAGGGCCCCTCACTACAAACATCTCCTGAAAGTAAGGCCCGGAATCACATCCTGGGGTCAGGTTAAATTTGGCTATGCTTCGAATATTGATGAAATGATCCAGCGTTTGCAATACGACATCCTTTATATTGAAAACAGGTCATTGGGTCTTGATTTTAAAATACTCTTTTATACTTTGCTGGTTCTGATCCAGGGTAAGGGTAAATAAAGCTGAATGGAGAATGCCAGGATGGTAAGATTGATTTATCTTCCTTGTATCGCTTTTATTGAATTAGGTAGATTTAAAGATACTTTTCAACGGGAGTTAAATTAAAAAGCCTCTTCCGCCCAAGAGCGAAAGAGGCCTGGATATGCAGGGATTAATCTGCTTAATATTTGTAGAGCTTGCCGTCTTCTTCAATGACGATATAAGCCTCTTTGTATCCGCGGGCTTTGACCTTTTCCAGTGCCAGATTGGCATCATAGACCGTTTGGAATGATCCCAGTATCAGGATGGTCCATCCTGAACGCGTCCAGTGTTCTACTTTTCCGATGTCTTTGATAGGAGTAGGATCCACCCATTCAGGAGCTTTGAATTCTCCTACCCGGATCTTGTATTTTCCTTCGGCAGGGACCACAGAGTCTGCTGTTTGGTTCATCTCTCCGGCAGACTTGGCAATCAAATGGGTTTTCTTTTCCTGAGGAATGTCTGTAACAATAAAAGTATTTTTATGGCCACTTTTTTTCATCTTGCTTTGTACCGCCAGTGCTGCATTCAGACTGCTGAATGGACCAACCCGGATCTTGCTGATTCCATCCTGAGTTTCAAATCGGTACACATCCCCGAATTTTGCAAATTTTTTCATGCGTTCTTCTGCTTGGGCATTGAACTGAGACAAAGCAGCCAATTGTATATAATACAACTTACCGTTTTGGGAGGCGGATTGAGGTCCAGCCTCAGGTTCTTCAGATCCTTTTTTTGAGTCAGCGACAGGTTTACCTGAATTTGTTTCACCAGCTGAAACACTTTCTGAAGTAAGTGGAGATTTGATACTGAGATCTTTTAAAGTGTGAACTTCTGCGGGATTTCGGATATCATCGATTGAAGTACGGTCTGCCTCATACCAGACCAGTTGGTCTTTGGTTCCGGATTTGTTGGACATGAACCGAGCTTTATTTTCTTCCTGCACGGTGAATTTTAACTCATCATAGGAGGAATTGACACAAACTCCCATATTTTCAGGAGCTGTCCAAATTTCTCCTCTGCGAGAGACTTTGAATACATCAAAACCTCCAAGACCTTTATGCCAGTCAGATGAAAAGTAAAGCTCCTGATTTTGTGCAAACGGGGTAATCTCCTCACCGGGAGTATTGATCAAAGCACCCAGATTTTCAGGTTCGGTCCAATCGTTTTCATTCCAAATTGAGCGGTACAGATCAAATCCGCCATATCCGCCGGGACGGTTGGATGAGAAAAACAAGGTGTTACCGTCCTCTGAAAGGGTAGGGTTAATATCGGACCAGTTGGAACCGGCAGAGCGCAATCCCCTGGGATCCTTCCAGCTACCTTTGTCGTCAATTTCCGCAACAAACAGGACCTTTTCTCCGCCTTCAGTTTCGGTATAGACCATTCTAGAAGGCCTTTTGGCAATATCCTGCCCGCCTTCTGTCGCCCATACCTGGCCTATGAGGCCTTTTATTTTTAAATTAGAGCTTACGCCGTTCTCCTGAATTCCTTTGATGCTGAACATGCCTTCCGACTGAGCTTCCTCAAAGCGATCCAGTCCTGCGAGATCCGGCAGAACGGGAGAAACGACGGCTTGTGGATCCTCGGAAATCTGAGCGAGCTGACAATTTTTGGAAGAATTCAATTGGCTGAGGGCATAATCACAGGTTTGGGCAAAGTATTCCCCGACCACCGGATTGAATTCCGCGTATTTGAGAAACCAGGATTTGGCCTCTTCCAACTCCAGATTTCTCCTTAAAAAATCGGCATATTCGAAAATGATTTCGACGTCTGCATCCGGATGGTTCAGCAGATTCTGGTATTGCTGCTTCGCATCTTTCGGCGAACCACTCAGCTCATAGGCTTTTGCCAGAAGGTGCAATGCGCTGATATTCTGTTTGTTGCCTTTTAGGTCTGCCTCCAGGACCGATATGGCCAACAGGTAATGTTTGTTGGCAATATGTTCTTTGGCGATCTCTGCAATGGATTGCTGGGCACCCGCACGGGCAGTCACCAAGATCACCAGGATGAGTATGGCTAAATGAAATAAAGATCTCATAAATCGAGTTTTGGTCGTAGTTTTTTTAATTGAGTACTGAAAATTAGACGCTAATGTATGATGAATATTTTAAATTTATAAATTATTTGTCTTTTTTTTTATTTGGACTGACCAAAATGCCTGTTTGGTATGTTAGTTGTTGGTATCTTTTATCCAATTTTCAATAAATGCGGTTCAAGCGGTACCTCCCAATTTACATCTTTGCATTTCTCGTTTTTGCTTTCGGGTCAGGTATCATCTTCGGTCAAAAATTGGATCATCGTCTTGGGCAATTTATCGTTTTACTGGACCCATCTTGTACCCCTGATCAGTTTTTGAAAAATGTCGCGACAGCAAGATCTACTTCCGCAGAGGGCGAATTTCAACTGCTTAAAGTACTGAATGCAGACTGGAACATGATTTTGATTGGATTTGATTATGTCCACCTGCATGAAGATAAAGTCAGGAAACAGCTTCAGTCCCTTCCCTGTGTCCACATCATCCAGAGGAATCACCTCATCCAATTCAGAAAAAAGCCCAATGATACTTACTACGACAGGCAATGGTATCATTTCAACAACGGAATGGAAGGTGGGGTGTCAGGTGCTGATTTCAGGTCCGAGCTTGCCTGGGATCATGCTACAGGCGGGCTGACTGAGAATGGGGATACGATCGTGTTGTGTGTGATCGATGATGGTTTGGATATAAACCATTACGACATCCGGGCAAACCATTGGAAAAATTTTAGTGAAATACCTTCAAATGGCATCGATGACGATGGCAATGGATACATCGATGATTTCAATGGATGGAATACATTTAACCAGACAGATGTGTTTGACAAGGGACGACACGGAACTCCGGTTTGTGGCATAGCTGCTGCTCGAGGCAACAACAATCTGGGTGTGGCAGGAATGATTTGGAATGTCAAATTGATGTTTGTCAGCGGAGGAGGAGATGAAGCCAGCGCCATAATGTCCTACTCCTATCCCTGGCAGGCCAGAAGAGCATACAACCTATCGGGAGGCAAGAAGGGAGCTTTTGTGGTAGCAACCAATTCCTCCTGGGGTGCGGACTATAGAAAGCCCGAAGAAGCTCCTCTTTGGTGTGCCGTCTACGATTCTCTTGGTGCAGTTGGGATATTAAATGCGGCATCGACTACCAATCTCGATTTGAATGTCGATGTGGAAGGAGACTTGCCCACCACCTGTACCAGTGATTTTCTGATTACGGTGACCAACATGGATTGGTTTGACCAAAAAGACCAGACCAGTGGTTATGGCCCTGTTTCAGTAGATCTTGGTGCCTTTGGTGAGAATGTTTTTACATTGGCCCCTGATAATTCTCTTGGATTTTTCAGAGGTACCAGTGCAGCATCTCCTCAAATTGCAGGCGCTATAGCCCTCCTGTACAGTATGCCTTGCAATGTCGCATCAGCGAAGGCTCTGAGTAATCCTTCCGGGGCGGCTATGCAGTTTAAACAGCTTATTTTAAATCATGTAAGGCCTATCGAAAGTCTGAAGGGAGTGACAGTCAGTGGAGGGGTGCTGGACCTGGAGCGCAGTTCCGGAGCCTTGTTGCCCGTCATCTCATCTGTCCATACTGACCGCATCAGCTTCAAGCCCATTCTGCCCAACCTGAAATATCCTGTCCTCATTGAATTCAGGGAAAAAGGATCCGTTTTTTGGATAAAGGATAGTTTAAACTCCGTGTCCGACAGTGTGGAATTCAAATCTTTAAATATTTGCGGTGACTATGAATACCGCATTTCAGGTGGATGCGATAGATGGAAAGATTTTTCTCCCATTCAAAATTTAACGACAGGAGGATGTTGCCTCGCTCCATCCAGAGCCTGGGTATTAACTGAAGGCAAAAATGAAGTTTGGATTAAGCTGAACAGAAGTCCAGGTTTAAATGAAGTCGGTTTTTTGATCAAAGCTTCGGGTCAAATGGATTGGGACACCGTTTATCTGCCTTCAGTTTTGCCGGATAGCATCAGGGTTTCCGGACTAATTCCATGTAATCAGTACGAATGTCGATTCTTTAGTTTTTGCGGCGGCGATGCAGTCTCCGGACTTTCAGAAAAGCTTGTCTTGAGAACCTCAGGTTGTGAGAATTGTACAGATAAAAACTACTGCAATAGAGGAAGGCCGCAATCCCAGTTTGAATGGATCGAGTCGGTGGGGTTTGACGGAGATCGTTTTGTGAGTGGGAACAATACCGGATATGGTAATTTTGTAGGAACGGGCAGACAATGGTTGCTTCAGAGGGGCCAAAGACATGAGATTGAAATCAGACCAGGTTATTCTCTGGACAGCAGCAGGATGCATATGGTTGCCTGGATAGATTTTAACGGAAACGGCATCTTTGAAAATTCTGAAACCATTATTCCGACCGGTACCATAGCCAAAGGAATTCAGAAATTTCAGTTTGTAGTACCTGCAAATGCTTTTACGGGCATCATACGAGGAAGAGTGATGCTTAAATATGGGGAGAACATTACCGATCCCCCGATGCCTTGTGGACAAGGCCTGGAATTCGGGGAATACGAAGATTATTGTTTGACTATTTCGGACCAGGTCTGTGGAGATATTACCGATGTCCTTGTTTCAGGCATCACCAGCAGCACGGCCTGGGTACAATTCACAAAGGAAAGGCCGGGAGACGAAGTCTATTATCAGTATCGGAAATCCAAGGAGCTTCTATGGACTTCCGGGATTACCAGAAATTCTGATCTTGTTCTTTCCGGACTGGATTCGTGCACTGCATACGAGCTCCGTTTAAACCTGATCTGCTCAGGATATTATACAGGATTTTATAAACTTGGATTCAATACTCAGGGGACTCCCTGCCAAACCACTGGAAGTAATCCTGTGGCACAGAAAGTCCTGGAGGTTTTTCCCAATCCATTTGGTGATTTTTTTACGATTCATTATGAAGGATGGAGTTCTATCCCGACGGTCCGTATTTTTGACAGCACCGGAAAATTGCTTTCCTTCCATATGCTTCAGCTTTCCAGGGATCATTGCCGGGTATTTCCCGAACCTGGACTTTCGGGCATTTTCCTGATCGAGCTCACGGATGAGCTTGGCAACAGGGTGGTCCAAAGGTTGGTGAGGATCATGTGATTTTTCGCTTTGAGTCATTCCCATTTAGACTATTCCAACAATTATCGGTACAATCTTGTCGTTAGCTTATCATGCTGAATGGGATAGGATTGATAAGCTTTATTTTGATGTTCCACGGTGAATTATCTGTAAACCTGAATCCATCAAGGGAAGTAATGAGTCTGATCAATGCACAACGAGCCAAGGGCTGCAGATGTGGAAAAAACTATTTCCCTCCTCAAGCTCCATTGGTTTGGAATGATACCATTGCCAAGGCTGCCCAGGGACATGCCGATTATCTCGCGGCATCCAATCGCCTTTCACATCGAGACCAAAAAGGCAGTATGGCCAGGGAAAGACTTTCGAGGGTGGGTTATTCGTATCAATCCTATGCTGAGAATATTGCGGAGGGTTTCTTTTCAGCCGAAGAGGTAGTGAAGGCATGGGTTGAAAGTCCCATGCATTGCCGTAATTTAATGGGCAAATACGAAGAAACCGCGGTTGGTTATTCAAAAGGTTACTGGGTTCAAAATTTCGGCACTCCACAGAAGCGGGGTCAATAACTGCCCCAATATCTGCGCAAAAACCACTCAGAGCCCAAAAGAAGGAAAATTAAAAAGAACAGCCATTTGCGATCTATGAAGGGCTTGACTTCAAGGGTCTGATAAACCACTGGTTTTATTTTTTCATCTGAAGTCAGTAATTCTCCCAATTGATTTAAATCCCGGATCAGGTAAGACCGGCCTCCGGATTTCATTGAAATGTTCCGCAGTAAGCCTGGCTGTCCCACCAGTTGATTTAATTCAGGGTTTCCTTTCAATATGCTGAATCGCCCATCTGATCTTAATTTCGTACCATTCCATTCTGTAGTGGAGACAAAGGTATAGTCGCCTTCTGAAAAGGATCCTGCATTGATTTCGTAGAAGTTTTCTCTTTTACCCAGCGTAAAAGTATATTCCTTTTTGTCTTCAGACCTGATGCTCAGTTTCACATCAGGCTGGTTGATCAATTCGTATGCGTCGTTGTATAATTCTGCATTAATCACAACGGGTTCCGATTCGCTGTATACTTTTTTAGATGGCTGTGAGCGGAATTTTCTTCTGTCTTCTTTTGAGCTTGTAAACTGGATGGATTTGATCAGGAGCTCCTGAAAGCCATCAAACCTGTTGTCCAGAACATAGTTGTTCATTTTCCATCTCCATAGACCTTCTCCGCATATAACCATCGTTTTGATCCCGTTCTGATCGGAGATGAGCCACAAGGGATATTCCGTTTCGACCTTGCCAATCTTCTGCCGGAGCAATACGGAGGCTCCGGGATCAGTTTGATATTGTCCAAAAGGCACTGTGAGCGGAGGAAACCGGAGCAAAGTACTTTTTGCATAATCAGAAAGGGTAAAGCTGTTGAAGGTTTCCAAAAGAATTGCCTGAGATTCATTGGATCCTGTCTGGCCACCCGATATGGTGAGTGCAGATTGTCTTTTGTTGAAAGAGGGAATGTCAGTCAGAGTGCCCAGAATAAATATCCGAGGTATTTTCAAGGCATCCAATCGGACGATCTGGGCTTCCAGGTTATGGTTTATATGAGGAAGGTTGTGAAAGATCACCAGTTGGGTCTGGTCAGAAATCACAGGCTGATCTGTGATATAGGAGATGTTTACCTCATAATTTTTATGTTCTTCCAGTGAGCTTTTGATAGCAGCCAGGTCAGGATGAGGCGAATAAGCCAATATCATTACTTTTTTCCGGGCATCCAGAACTTCTATGTAAAAATCGCGGATATTGTTTTGAATATTCTTTTCTCCCGGAATAGAACTGCATTCAATTCTGTATCGGAAAATCCCAGGCTTTTCTGCATCGAAGGTAAAATTGAGCGTGCTGAAGAACCCGGGCTTGTCAATTTCAATATTTTTTTCTGACAGTTTGGTCCATGAGCCGGATTCCATTCTGGAAACGCGTATGCTGCTTTTTGAATTTTCACACAACCAGGCTTGAATATCGAATTCAAGGCCAAACTTATCACCGGAAAAAATGATTTCATTGTGAAAGATCCTTTGGATACTCAGATCCTTTTCCTGTATGGAATCACCCTGAAAAACAGTGTATATGGGAATGGATTGGAGCATGGGGTGATACAAAGGGTTGCGTCCGGTATTGTAAATGCCATCAGTGACCAGAATCAGTCCTTTTAATTGCTGAAAATCGGCCATATTGTTGACGCGGTCAAAAAGTGATTCCACATTGGTGCCAGGCTGGTCGAAGGATCCCTTGCGCTCATCTGATGCAGTTTGCCCAAATCCCATTTGGGTGATGGAGTATTTATCTGAAAGATTTTCCATCAGATCTTTCTCCATTTGTAAGTAGCCATTTACCCAGTTGCTGTCTTTAGCGGTCATGGAGGCAGATTCATCTAGGGCTATAATGATTTCAGGCTTTTTGATTTCTTTTTGAAAGATCCGGGTCATGGGGTTCATCAACAGGACGATCAGCAAAAAAATGACGCCTGCTCTGAGTCCAGCCAACAATAGTTTTTGCCCTACCGTCAGATCGCTGAGCTGTCTGGTGCGATAATACAGGATGAAGGCAGCAGCAGTTGCCAGGATTAGGGCAACAGCCAGATAGAAGAGAGGATATTGAAAACTAATTGGATTCATTTTGCGTTGTAGGGGGAGGCAAATATCAGAAATTGTTGCCTTTACACGTTATTTTTTGATAGGTCAGGTTTCCAAAACAATCAAAATACCAAAACGGTATGAAGGTAGTTTCGGGGACTGTTTTTTGAAAACGAATGTTCATGCGAAATATTGGACTTTCTCTATTGTTCTTTCTGGCAGGATTAACAGTCCAGGCATCTTATTTGTTAATTCCCATGGATCTGAAACAAACAAACCATCTGAAGGCTTATGGGATCACTTATTGGATCATTGATCAGGGGCTTGAAGGATTTTGGATGCTCAATTACAGAGGAGGAAGTTTTGCCTTTGTTCATACAAAGAGTTTTGAAAAGGAGTGCATTACCCGTGGTGTCAGTTTTGAGGTAATTTCGGATGCAGAGTTTTTCAGGATTAGGGAAGAAATTGCAGATCCTGAAGTCAATCAGGAGGTTATGAAACTGGAGAAAGCTCCGAAAGTTGCAGTTTATACTCCCGAATTCAATGAAAAAGGGGAAAGGATCCAACCCTGGGATGATGCAGTGACCCTCGCCCTGACCTATGCAGAGATACCTTTCGATAAGATCTATGATCGCGAAATTGTTGGTGGCATGCTTTCCAAATACGATTGGCTGCATCTTCATCATGAAGATTTTACCGGTCAGTATGGTAAGTTTTTTGCCAATTTCGGAGGACAGGCCTGGTACAGAGAAAATCAGAAGCGGCAGGAAAATATGGCCAGGGAACTTGGCTTTGCAAAGGTTTCACAACTAAAACTGGCTGTGGCCAATGAGATTAAGAAATATATTTCGGGAGGAGGTTTTTTGTTTGCCATGTGCTCTGCTACCGATTCCTACGATATAGCCCTGTCTGCGGAAGGTTTGGACATTTGTGCCCATTATTTTGACGGAGATCCCGCTGACCCCAATCCCGACAGCAAGCTTAATTTCAACAATACCTTGGCTTTCAAAGATTTCAAATTGATTCAGGATCCCATGACCTATGAGTTCTCAACCATCGATAATAATTTTGGAAGGAGAGTCAATCCGGAGAATGATTATTTCACACTCTTTGATTTTTCAGCCAAATGGGACCCCATCCCAACGATGCTGACCCAGAATCATACCCGAACGGTCAAAGGCTTTATGGGCCAGACCACAGCATTTGTCAAAAAGTATGTCAAATCCGATATTCTGGTTTTAGGGGAAAATAAGGCTGCTGATGAGGTTCGCTATATCCATGGTACCTCTGGTTATGGCACCTGGACCTTTTATTCGGGTCATGATCCCGAAGATTATCAACATCACGTAGGAGATCCACCGACTGACCTGAATCTGCATCCCAATTCACCCGGATACCGGCTCATCCTAAACAACATCCTGTTTCCGGCAGCCAAGAAAAAAGAAAGAAAAACCTAAGTTCATCCATACATGACGGTAATAGAATATGGGGATGGAGCTCAGAATCCGGTTTCAGCCAGATATTACAGCGGGATCAAACCCATGCCAGTTGAGGTGCGGGTCGTTTTGCAAAATGATTCAATTGAAATCAGAGAGCCGGACGGGACAAGAATAGCTTTGTGGGATTTTTACCTGCTTCAGCGCCATTCCTACGACGGCCATAAACTGATCATCAAGTGGGGTAAAAAAGATCCGTTTGAATATCTTGAAATTTCAGATAAGGATTTTATAGAAAGCCTCAGAAATTCGTTAAAAGATAAAAATCTTCTGGATGGACAAGGGATTAGTTTGGAGTGGTTTACTTTCGGCAGAATAACCCTTTGGATTGCCGGTTTACTTTTTGTATTGGGCCTCCTTTATTATTTCATGGTACCGGTGCTGTTTGGTTTCGTTTCTGACAGGATACCCGTCGAATGGGAGAAAAGATGGGCCAGTCAGAGTGTCTCAATCATGGTCGATAGCAGCAGCATCGATTATCCGAAGACTGAATTGGTCAATAGCATCTACCATCAGTTAAAACATGAGAGCCCCTACGATATCCGCATTTTTGTGATCAGGGATTCCGTGGTCAATGCTTTTGCGATGCCTGGGGGGATTTTGGTTTTGCATACAGCCATACTGGACCGGATGACTTCCTATCCCCAGCTGGTGGGATTGCTGGGGCATGAAATCGCTCACGTTGAAAAAAGACACAGCCTGAAAGCAATGGTCAAATCGATGGGAGGGCTTGTTATGATTCAGCTTCTTTTTGGCGGATTTGATATTTTTTCCGGATTCGTTCTGGATCAGTTGAGATCTTTTGAAAGTTTGGCATATTCCCGAAGCCTGGAGCAGGAGGCAGATCAGGAAGCAGTCGATTTTTGCATCAAAGCCAGGGTAAACCCTCAGGGAATCCTCGGACTGTTTGAAATTTTGCAGAAAGTCGAATCGGATCAGTCCCTTTCCGTTCCGGGTTTTATGAGGACGCACCCTTTGACTGAAGACCGGACAGCCCATGCCTCTCAACTCATTGAAATTAAGTCTGATGCATTTACGCCCGAATATCACCCCGCAATGGACTCACTGTTTTGTGAATTAAAGGAATTGTATTAAATATTTAATTCTCGTATTTATTTGATTTACAAGAATTTGGTATATTTGCGCTTCTTTTTTGAAGCAGGTTTGTCCTGTGGGTAATCGTACAGTGAAACAGAAAATATGGAAGTCTTAAGTTTTTTAGATCTGATCAAGATCATTTGGGTCAACAAAAGGGTACTGGGCACCATTGCTCTGTCTACGGCCTTGGTCAGTGCCGCTTTGTCATTTCTTCTGCCTGAATATTACAAATCAACTACTACTTTTTATCCAGCCAAACTGGTGCATACCCCCATCAATGAAACCATCATGCGGCGGGGCAATCCCGGCGACTTTGGTGAAACGGGAGATGCCGAACAGGCATTGGAAATTCTCAATAGTACAGCTCTGCACAATCGGGTGATAGAACATCTGGATTTGTATAATCACTACGAGATCAGCAGGTCCAAACCTTTTGCCTACACAGATGTATTGAAAACACTCAGATCCAATTTAAGCACCAAAAGAAACAAGTTCAATTCCATAGAAGTAGTGGTGGTGGACGAGGATCCCAAAATGGCTGCTGTGATCGCCAACACCATAACCTCTTATTACGATACCGTCAGGTATGAGATCACTCAAAAGAGATCACAGGAGATGATTGGTACGATGGAATACAATTATGCCAAACAAAGGCATCTCATTGATTCCTTAAAACACATCATGGATAGTATGTCCCTAATGGGTGTGATGAGTCAGTTTCAGAGAGCCTATCTGATCCAGGCTTATGCTGAAGCGGGCCCCTCTGAAAGGGCAGGATTGAAGAAACTCGTGGATGAAAACATCCGCTACGGTGAGGATTTTGATATGCTGGAAAAAATCTATGACCGAGAGGTGGAGAATAATTTATACCTGAATAAGTTCATCACCCAGACCAAGGCCGATGCTGAATTTCAGCTCACGCAAAAGTTTGTCGTCGATCCGGCCATTCCGGCTGAGCGCAAGTACTTTCCCGTTCGCTGGTTGGTGGTTTTGGTCAGTTCCTTTTCTTCTCTTGTGTTTGCGGTGAGTCTGCTTCTGATTAAAAATAAATGGCCGGCCATTAAGAGACAATTGGAGTCGTGAGTTCCATTCTCCTGAATCTAAAAAAAAATTGGGTAGGGGTCGCCAGTACTCTGTTTGCGGCCAGTTGCGTCTATGCCTGGTATAGCGAACAGTATCTCTATTTCGCGCTACCTCTTCTGTTTTTGGCAGCAGTATTGGTTTTTTTGAAACCGGATATTCTCTGGTTTTTACTGGCCTTCGTTACGCCCTTTTCGGTCAATCCAGCGGATTCGGATTTAAGTGGATTGAGTTTGTCCTTGCCTGCAGAGCCGATATTAGCTGCTCTACTTTTGCTGCTATTTTATTTCCTGATTTCTAAAAAGGATATCGATACCCGAATATTCAGGCATCCATTCAGTTCACTTATTTATATTTATCTGGGCTGGATGTTGGTCACCTGCCTGACCAGTTCTGACTTTGTTGTCTCGATTAAGTTCCTGATCGCGAAATTGTGGTTCATTGGGCCTTCTTACTTTTTGAGCTATTACTTTTTTAAGCACGAAGACCGGATCAAGACCTTCACACTGCTTTTTATCATCTCTTTGACAGTAGTAGCCTTGTACAATTCCTTGAACCTGGCTTCTCATAATTTTGAAGACAAGCCATCGCAATGGACGATGAGGCCCTTTTTTAAAGATCATACCGTACTTGGCGCTGCATTGGCCATGACCATACCAGTGGTCCTCGGCAACTTTCGCTTGTCCGGAGCAGATGTAGTTAAAAGAACTTTACTGCCTTTGTCTTTTGTGATTCTTAGTTTTTGCCTGGTTATCACTTTTGCCAGAGCAGCCTGGGTCAGTATGATACCTGCGATATTGCTCTGGCTGATGTTTAAGCTTAGGGTAAAGTTCAGATATCTTTTTACTGTCATGATCCTGGTCATCGCATATCTGGTGATCAATATTGACCCTATCCTGAGAGACCTGGAGACCAACCGAAAGTCCAGTTCTGATGATGTGGTGGAAAATATTGAATCCATCACCAATATCAGTTCTGATCAGTCCAATCTGGAACGCATCAACCGTTGGGCTAGTGCTTATGCCATGTGGGAAGAAAGGCCCTTGTTTGGATGGGGCCCCGGGACGTATATGTTTCAATACGCACCCTTTCAGTTGCTGACCAACAGAACCGAGATCAGTACGAACTTCGGAGATGTCGGCAATGCGCACAGCGAATACCTTGGTGCATTGGCTGAGGGCGGCCTGCCTGCCTTGCTTCTGTTTTTTGCGATCATGATCGTGACCTTTTATTATGCTTTTAAGGCATTTTATGAATCCAGAAGCCGGAACGATCGCATTCTGATTTCTTCTGCGGCTTGTGGTCTGATTACCTATTACACACATGGTTTTCTCAATAACTTTTTGGATACAGATAAAGCCTCCGTTATTTTCTGGTTTCTCACAGCGGTGATCATTTATTTTGATATCAAAAACAGGACTCAGGAAAGGGCCAATCAGGATATGAACTAAAGTGAAGTTTTCATATTTTAGGTTCATTGTTTTATTCCTGAATTTTCCAATGCAATGATTCCGTTGTGGAGTTGGATCCTGGTGACTGATCAGCATATTTTTTAGTGGATCACTCAAGACCACGCAGTTAATCCGTTCAGATTATTAATCCTTTTTTTATTAATAAAAGCGCTCTTTGTAAGAAAGCAACACGATCATTTTGGGATTCATTTGGTAAAGGGTCTTTGAATGATTCGGATCGTCAAGATCATTCTGTGGCCGGAAATGAAAGCGAATTCGCAATGGCGACAGAGATGCATTCTTTGAATCATGCACCTTCTACATTTTTTTGGATAAGCCCAAGCCTCTTATACAGGAAGGGTTCAAAACAGGAAAGGCCGCTTTTGGCGGCCTTTCTCTTATTATCAATGTAGGATCAATGATTTACTTGGAAATCAAAACCTTGTGGGTCTCTGATGAAAGCGCATGTTCCAGTCTGATAAAGTAACTTCCGGGCATCAGATCTGTCACGTCCAGCGAAGTGGAGGTGGATTGGGTGATACCGGATTTAACAGCTTTTCCGGTCAGATCGACCAGCTGAAAACGAGTACCTTCCCTTGTCTGTATGTGAAGGGTAGATCGAGTCGGATTGGGGAAGATTTTAGTCTCTACCGATCCGCTGGACCTGCCACTCATATCTACTTCCACGATTCCCTGGTCACCCGTCGATTTGGGACCTTTTTTATTGGGTTTCTTTGGGCAAAGAATAGGAGAAAGCACTTCAATGTAACGCACCTTTGTTTCAGAATTGGTTCCGTTGGTATTTTTAACTGATAGCTTTACTGTATAGAATCCTGCTTTATTGAAACGGACAAGCGGATTCTTTTCAACGCTTGTACCAGGCATGCCTTCCTCAAACTGCCAGCTCCATTCGATTACGTCAATGGAAGAACGATCTGAGAATCGCACATAAAGAGGAGCGCAGCCTCTGATGGTATCAGCAGAGAAATTCACTTTTGGAATCAGATAGACGGCGATCATTTTTTCAAATGTGTCGATTCCGCATTCGTTTTCCACGATCAATTTTACATTGAATTCACCTTCCACTCCGTAATTATGGGTTGGGCTGACATCAGTACTCGTCTTGTTATCGCCAAAATCCCAGAAATAGTTGGAAGCTTCCTGACTCATGTTGTTGAAAAATACATTGAATCCGGTGATGCTGTTCTGGAAGGAGGCAGTTGGAGCCTGCTTTACTTCAATGTATTGATTTATGCTGAGCGTGTCTCTTTCCAGAGCATTACGAGCGATCAGTCTTACATCGTATTTACCTTTAGTGGGGTATGTCACGACAGGATTGCGATCCGTGCTGGAAGAGGGTGTGCCACCAGGAAAACTCCATTCAAAGTTTGTGGCACTTGCCGTAGAGGTGTTTTCAAACTGTACGGTATAAGGAGCACATCCCACCGGATCCTTGGTAGTGAAACCTGCTGTAGGTTTGGCCCCAATGGTGATGAATGTTTTGGATTGTGTCGTACCACAACCGTTTGTAGCCCTGTAAATGACTTCGTAGCGTCCGGCAGCAGAGTAGGTATGAGTAGGATTTTCTTCCGTACTGGAAGTATTGTCTCCAAAATCCCATTCATGTGTTACGGCATATCTGGACTGGTTTGAGAAATCTACATCTGCTCCATTGACTTGATAAGTGAAAGCAGGAGCGGGGAGGCTATCAATGGTGATGTATTTTTCCTTCGTCAGTCTGGTGAAAAACTTTTTGGTGTTTACAGTCAGTTTTACGGCGTATTGACCAGGATTGGAATATTTTACTGTCGGGTTGGGTTGGGTAGAAGTGGAAGGAGTTCCGCCAGGAAATTCCCAGTTCCAGGCAATGACATTACTGGAAGAGCGATCAAAGAATTTAATCGTTTTGGGAGCGCAACCACCTGTAGTATCTGCTTCAAAATCAGCCACAGGGTAGGTAAATACACTGATTGTTTTACAAACTGTTCTGGAACCACAATCGTTGGAAGACTTCAGACACACGCGGTATGTACTGTCCTTGGCATATTCGTGTTCTGGCATAAATTCTTCGCTTGTGTTACCATCACCAAATTCCCAAAAATATTCAGTAGCATTTCTGGAATTGTTTACGAACAAGACGACCCTGTCATCTTGTGTATTGCCACCTGTAAAGTCAGCCGTTGGAAGATCATTGGTCTCAATGTACTTGTCCTTGGTGACTTTAACAGTACACTGAGGGTTCATAGCTTCCAGGGTGACATCAAAAACTCCTTTTGAATTATAGACTACTACAGGATTCGGATCGGTGGATGTAGCGGGTATACCTCCTGAGAAGGTCCATTTATAAGTCTGGGCATTGACAGACAAGTTGTTATATCGCACAGTGAAGGGCACACAGCCATAAGTTGGATCGGCCTCGAATTCGGCTATTGGAATGCGGCCTCCGCCACAATCAGATAAACAACCGCCTGAAGAGCGTGTGTAATTTGAGATTTGATTCTGGGATTGGAAGGACCAGATGCCTGAGCCGTTGACCACAGGGGCCATGATCGTCGGAGAACCGGCCGGATCGTGTGTGCAATCAAAATTGTGACCCAATTCGTGTGATTGCAATTGTTTTAAAAGGATGATTCCCTGAGTAAATTCACTGCAAACGTTTACTCCATTTGGAGTACAGGCACCGGGCAGCATGGCCAGGCCAACAATGCCGGATGTAAACTTGACAGTCCACAAACTCGCTACGTCAAAACCGCCTGGGAATAAGCTGCTTTGACGGAATCGGAATATCTCTAGGTGTTCGAAAATATCACCGGCGTTTCTCCATAAATCTCTTGCAGGATCTTCCGAAATATAAATTTCTGCCAGGGCATACTGATATTCATCCCAAAGGTTGTTGACCCAGTCAATGGCCATGAAGTTCTGAACGTTGACCATGGCAGCCTCAGCTCCAAAAGGTCCTCTATGGAAATTAGTGTATTGCACTTCACAGGCTAAGGCAATGTCAATGATATAGCAACGTTTGTTTCTTTCTTCAAGATTTCCTTCCTCTTCATCGATCTCATGTTTGTGATCGCCTCGCGCTTTGTTAAGTTTGTCAAAGCCGCATTCAACACCAGGTACGGGGAGTACATCCCGGTCAGCGTAATGGAAGAATGTGTTTACGGTCGCAGAGGGGTCTGCTCCAAGGTATTGCTCCAGAAAATAGGCAATGCCGTTTTGATAATACATGAGCGAGAGATAATCCTTGGAAATCGTAAGGGCAGCACTACCGCCGTTGAAACCGGTCTCGATTCCACGGAAGGTTCTGAGCTCAGGGCTGGGGTCTCTGACTACCAGGCCATTAGCTGTTTCTATGCGAACCTTGGCCCCACTTTTAAACATTTTGTACTCAAATAGCGACAGGTTTACCATTTTGTTGTCCAACTGAAATTGGATCTGGACCCCGACTTTGCTGATGGTTTCCAGTTGCTTCCGAAAATTTTCAATGTTGATTTCAAATTGGTCAACCTTTGAAAACTTCTTGTAGAGTTCCGGGTTTGTAACCCTTTTGGTGCCTATTACCACAGCATCCTGGGCATGGAGGCTAAAAGAAAAAAGAATGAGAATAAATGAGGAGATAATCTTATTCATAAATTAATGTTTAACTTTTCAGGGCGAATATACCATTATTTGGAAGAACACCTTCCAAATAAATTTAAAATGAACGCGTTTCTGGTAAATTTTAATATTTTGACCAGAATTTTAATAAAAATAGTATGCCGGCCTGATTTGGTATAATTTATATTGGTGATTGGCAGCGAATACTAAATAATTGAATATTTAATTCGTTCAGGCAACATTAATGCCTAAATTTTTAGATTCTAGGTTATTTACCATATTTTGTTTTCCAGAGTTTATCTAATACTTCTCTGAATTTATCTTCCTGTGGATTGGAATTGGGTATATACAGTGGGGTGCCCTTTAGCTTGTCCGGCATATATTCCTGGGCTATGAAAGCGTGTGGATGGTGATGAGGGTATTCATATCCGCTGCCATAACCCTGACTTTTCATAAGACGGGTAGGCGCATTTCGCAAATGCAGCGGAACGGGTTCGGACCGGTATTGTTTGGCTAATTCCAATGCTTTTTCAATAGCGAGGTAAGCTGCATTGGACTTTGGGGAACAGGCGAGCAGAATCACAGTTTCAGCCATAACGATCCTGCATTCCGGCCACCCGATCTGATCTACGGCGTGCATGCAGGCCTGCGCGATCACGAGTGCATTTGGATTGGCCAGGCCAATGTCCTCGGAAGCCAAAATGACCAATCTGCGGGTTATAAAAACAGGATCTTCACCGCCTTCCATCATTCTGGCCATCCAATAAAGCGCAGCATGGGGATCACTGCCCCGTATCGACTTGATGAATGCGGAGATAAGGTCGTAATGCATTTCCCCATCCTTGTCGTACATCGCGGCATTGCGGTTTACCAATTGCATCACCAGCTCATCCGTAATGGTCAGACTGGAATCCGGGAGGGAGGATAGGATTTCCATGACATTGCACAGTTTTCGGGCGTCTCCTCCGGATAAGCGATAAAGGGCAGAACGACTTTTTATGTCCACATTTTTAGAATTCAAAATGGGATCTTCTTTCAGTATCCTGTCGATGAGTAGATCCAGATCGGTTTCTCCGAGTGGATTTAAAACGTATACCTGCATCCTGCTGAGCAAGGCGGAATTCACTTCAAAAGATGGATTTTCTGTAGTCGCCCCGATCAGGCAGATCGTACCTTCTTCGACGGCACCCAGTAAAGCATCTTGTTGTGATTTATTGAAGCGATGTATCTCATCGATGAAAAGAATAGGCGGAGCAACAGAGTTTTTATGCTCCCTGGCAATCTGGATGATCTCCCTGAGCTCCTTCACACCGGATGAAATGGCACTGAGCGTGTAAAACGGTCTGTCCAGTATTTGCCCCAGGATCCTGGCCAGACTGGTCTTGCCAATACCAGGTGGTCCCCAAAAGATCATAGAGGGTATAAAGCCCCCCTCGATCATTTGCCTCAAGGGCTTGCCGTTGCCCAATAAATGATCCTGGCCAAGGATCTGGTCCAGGCTCTGGGGTCTCATCCTTTCCGCCAGCGGTTGCATCTTTACTTTACGCTTTGGTAAATGGAACAGGAATTGGGACTTTATTACTCAAAAAGTAAAACTACTGCCTGATCAAAGTGATATCATCCCTGAAGTTCATTCTGACCTCATTGCATTGATTCGACAAAATGATATACTCAATGATGCTGCCTCCGCCAGATGTATTGTAGTTCAGGGTCAGGGCATTATTTGTGGATACATAACTCCAGTTGAAAGATCCGGTCGGGATATTGTTGATTCGGGTTTCAAATATACCCGTGCCGGTTCCGGTACCGTTGGATCTGAATGTTATTTCGCCAGTTTGGCTGGTCAGGGACAACCGTCCGGTCCAGGTTCCAATCAGGTTTTTATCCGGCGACTCCGGAGTACATTCAACCGAGTCTTCAGTGCAGGAAAAGCTGAGGCCTATAAAAATGAGGAGGAAAAACAGTATCTTCATTTCATCAATTTGTAGGAGCAAAATTAGCTAACGGCTATCGGGTGGAGGGAAATTGTTTTATGAGGGTAGAATTGGACATAAATAAGGATAAAAAAAATGCCCCGGGGGTCAGCCGGGGCGGTCATCTACTATCAATCTCAGTTGGTCTGAGTAAAAAAACTACAAAAAGACTAGGTTCATTTTTTGAAGCGGGAAAGCATGTGATCCAGTTCAACTTCGTTGAAAACCAGTACCTCTCTGGGTTTGCTTCCTTCCCCGCTGCCTACGATGCCCATGGATTCCAGCTGATCCATGATTCTGCCCGCACGGTTGTATCCGAGTTTCAATCTTCTTTGAATCATACTGGTGCTGCCGTGTTGGCTTTGCACCACCAGTCGGGCTGCTTCTTCAAACATCTCGTCGAGGTCTTCCGAAGAGATCATATTCTCTCCGCCATCGCCTTCGTCCCCTTTGTATTCAGGCAGGAAATAAGGGGAGCCATAACTTCTTTGGGTAGATATCTGCTTGATGACGCGTTCTACTTCAGGAGTATCTACAAAGGCGCACTGTAATCGGATCATATCTGAACCGACACTGTACAGCATATCTCCGCGTCCGATCAACCTTTCTGCTCCTCCGCAATCGAGGATCGTCCTTGAGTCGATGTTGGATGAAACTTTAAAGGCGATCCGACCCGGAAAATTGGCCTTGATCAGGCCAGTAATGATTTTGACGGAAGGCCGTTGTGTGGCAATGATCAAATGAATACCCACAGCACGTGCCAATTGAGCGAGCCTGCCTATTGGCAACTCCACCTCCTTACCTGCTGTCATGATTAAGTCAGCAAATTCATCAATGATCAGGACGATATAAGGCAGGTGCTTGTGTCCTTTTTCAGGATTGAGCCTGCGGTTGATGAATTTGTCATTGTATTCGAGAATGTTTCTGACCCTTGCGGCCTTAAGTAATTCGTAGCGTTGGTCCATCTCGATGCACAGTGAGTTTAGGGTGTAGATCACCTTTGAAGTGTCCGTGATGATTGCTTCTTCCTGATTGGGCAACTGTGCCAGGAAGTGATCCTTGATTTCTGAATAAATGGGCAATTCCACTTTTTTGGGATCGATCAGAACCAGTTTGACCTCCGCCGGATGCTTGCGGTAGAGTAGGGACATCAGGATGGTATTGATTCCAACTGATTTCCCTTGTCCTGTCGCACCGGCTATCAGCAGGTGAGGCATTTTGGTCAAGTCGGCTACCACCACTTCATTTGAAATGTTTTTTCCCAGCGCTATGGGTAATTCGAGCTTGGGATCGTTAAAACGGTCTGATTTTAATAGCTCTTTCAGTGCTACGGTTTGCTTGTTCTTATTGGCTACCTCAATACCAATAGTGCCGCGACCCGGAATAGGGGCTATGATCCGGATGCCCTGTGCAGATAGACTGAGCGCGATATCGTCTTCCAGGCTTTTGATCCTGGAAATACGGACACCCGGAGCTGGAACGATTTCGTAAAGCGTAACGGTTGGGCCAATGGTGGCTTTGATCTTTTGGATCTCGATTTTATAGTTCAGCAGGGTTGCAATAATCTGGTTCTTGTTGGATTCCAGTTCGCTCCTGTCAATCTCAAATTTTTGATCCGCATAATCATTCAGGAGCTCCAAAGAGGGTGGGGTATAAGAGCTCAGGTCTGCCCTTGGATCGTATGGGCTTGTGGGAAAATCGCCCTCCCAGCTGTCCTCTTCGTCGAGGACAGGCTGGACAGGAGCGGAAAAATCGCTTTGTTCTGGCTCTTTTGTAGTAATAGGCTCGGTATGCTGAACAATAACGGAATCTTCAATTTCTAAATCTGGTCCCATGGGAGGAAGAAAGGAATCTGCAGATGCACCAATGGTAGCCGCGAGACCTCCCCGCTCTGCATAATCTGAAAAATCAACTTCCAATCCGCTAGCTGAACCGGCAGATGGGGATTGGCTATCCCGAAAGGCATCCATTGCAGGAGAAGGATTATTTTCCTCACTTTTTGACCACTTGAAAGCTTGTGACCAATCCAGAAATGAATCAGTATCTCCTGAACCAAATGTCTGGAGTTGTAATTTTTGGAAGTTAGGATTGAAGAACCAGATTACAAAGGTGATCATGGTGAAAATAAGTGCCACTCCCAGTCCTATGTCTCCTACATAAGCCGACATGATGCCATTGGTCCTGCTGCCAAAAGCGCCTCCAAAGGGAAAGTAGCTGCTTCTGAATACGAAGTCCAGGATCATGGACAACAAAGCCATGACCAAAAGACTGTGGGTGCTGAATCTCAGAAGACGGAGCCAGCCAGATTTGCGAATGAACCGGAACCCAAGATGGACGAATATAGGTATGAACAGGAAGCTGGCCAGGCCGAAACCATAATAAAAGAAGAAATGGGCTGTGAGGGCTCCCAGTCTGCCCAACCAGTTGGAGACATCCGTGCCGGATTTGACCAGTAAACCCCATGAAAGTTGTAGGACCTTATCTTGATCTGCTTTCCAGGATGATAAATAGGATATAAATGAGATACAGAGGTAAATAGCAGACATAAAGGAAAACATTCCTGCTATTTTGGCTACTCTTTCATCTTGAAGTGATTGTAGCCATGACGCTTTTTTATCGCGCTTGGCGGATTTGGACCTGGACATAGGATTGATAGTAGATTATATATTAAAACCGACGCTAATGTATGACGATTTTAAATATTGTCAATATTTATAAAGTATTTTTTATTGATAAAGTGGATTGTACATATGTATTAAAATCATAATATGAATATATTTTATAATATATGTAAAATATAAAATGTGTAAAAAAAGCATTAACATAACTTTATGGCACCGACCCCGGTCTGAAATCACTACGCTGTCATCAAGTACCGTACTTTTGTATCACTTTAAATATTTTTTGTGAAAACGAATAAATTTGTCATTGCTGGGGCTGGCGGGATCGGAAGAGCAGCAGGTTTGATGCTGGCGGAGATGCCGGATATGCCTTGTGAGATATATATAGGTGATCAGGATTTCAGTCTGGCAGAAGAAGTGGCATTATGGATCAGAGAAGGCGCTTCCAGCATTGTCCAGGTGGAGCCTTTTTATCTGAATTCCTCGGATTTAACGGAACAGGTAGGTTACATACTCGGTTCAGCAGAGATTTTGCTGGATTGCCTTCCGGGTGGGCAGGCTCCTATGATGGCGGCTTTGGCTCTTAAATATAATTTGCATTATGTAAATCTGACTGAATACGTTTCCGAGACCCAAGCCATCTCCGAGATGGTCACCGGTGCCGAAAAAGGGTTTGTTCTGCAGGCAGGACTGGCTCCAGGTTTTGTGAATATATTGGCACACAAACTGTTCAATGATTTTTGCAGATTGAATAAGGTAGAGCGGGCAGAAAGGATCTCCATGAAAGTCGGGGCACTCACCCGGGTGGTCAAGGCTCCTTCGTTTTATGGTTTCACCTGGAGCCCTATTGGCGTAGCCACAGAGTATCTGAAGGACACTGTAGCCATTCGCGATTTTGAAAAGGTGAATATACCGGCATTATCGGGCACTACTCAAATCATATTGGATGGTATTCTCTATGAAGATGACTTTACTTCGGGCGGGGCTGCAGATTTACCCGATTATTTCTCAGGCAAGGTAAGAAGTCTGGATTACAAGACTATTCGTTATCCGGGTCATTTTGATTGGGTCAGGTCACTTTTGGCTGACATTCCCGAATCAGATCCCAGGCCGGAATATCAGCTTCTGGAAAAAATGCAGGCTGCCATTCCCCAAGTGGAAGATGATCTGATTGTGATCTATGCATCTGTGGAAGGCTTTGACCATAGAGGAGTGCTCCGCATACAGGAGAAGAGTTTTATGATTCCGCCTAGAATGGTGGGATCTCACCTTTTAAAGGCCATACAGATCACTACGGCAGCGCCGATGCTGGAATGTGCCAGAATGTTGCTTTCTGGAAAATATAAAGGCGTAGTGTTGCAATCGGCCATTGATCCTGAGGAATTTATGAGGGGGGCTTTTGTTCAGCATGCTTTTTTCAACGCGAAGAGTGTGCCTCTGGCCAGTTCGAGAAATTGATTTTTCAGCTTTTCCATAGGTTTTTTCAACATATGTTTGGAAAAAACAGCAGCCCGTTATACCTTTGCGTCTCCTTTTAAAAAAGGACCGATATGATCTGTTAGCTCAGTCGGTAGAGCAACGGCCTTTTAAGCCGTGGGTCTTGGGTTCGAGTCCCAAACAGATCACTGAAAGGTCACCGTTTAACGGTGACCTTTTTTGTTTGATTGAATCTTGATTTAAATTTAAAAATAGAATCGAATGCGTATTCTTTAAACAGATCATGGTATGAGATGAAAATTCCGGTACGCCTTCCCCAGTGTATTAAGAACCAAATTCCCATATTGGTCAAAAAAAAATCGGAACGATAACACGCCCCGATTTTTTTTAAATATTAATCTTAGTTCGCCCTACCGGCTCTTATTTTGTAACAGCCCAGGTCTTTCCGGTTTTTTCTTCGTAAAAGAGCGTGATCTCACTGATCTTACTAAGGTTCAGATCCGTCCAGAAAACGTCTTCATCGGCCTCATATCCATCCCAGGTGACGTACATATCCCAATGCTTCTCCGTTTCAGTTGCATCAAACACAATTTCTACACTTTCTCCATCCTTGAGCAGGTCTTTGCCCATGATGTCTTCTCCCCAACTTGCTTCGTTTGAGGGTGAGATGTAGATACTTTCGATATCGTATCCCGTTTGGTTAATGAGTTCAAAGTCAAGTTTGTAAGATTTACATTCCGGATTGATTGGGTTTCCTGCTGATTCCGGGCGAAGGGTAAACGCCATCAAAAAGACGGTAGAAAGGACAACGGATAGTATTCCACTTGTTTTCATTGAATGAGATTTTATAGATTATGATTTTTAATTCAGCCTAAAGATATTAAAGTCGAATCATAGAGCTAAAATATTTGTTTAAAAGTCTCCAGGATAAGACTTTATAAAATTATTTGGCCTTGTGTTGATCAAAGTACCTCTGCCAGGATGACGACATAATTCTTGCCATATTTTTTAGCACATTTCGGGCAAGTGGTATACCACATATACATTTTACCTGTTTTGAAATTTTTAGCATCCGCCTGATATTCAAAATCCTTACACCATGTTCCTGTATTTCTAAAATCTCCTTCATATACTCTTGAATAATATCGCCCGCTTATTTTGACATGATCGAGACCGGGTACGGTTTTGTCCACAGCAAGCAGGACCTCCATGTTCCATTTTGATTTATGGTAGGAGAGACAAAGCTGATCCGGCGAGAACGCACCTGCCTCCCTGAGTTTCTGATCCAGCTTTCTCATGGTTCCTGCGAAGTTAATGGGCATAAAAAAGAAGGTCCAAACCCTGCCTCTGATGAATTTTTTTTCCTTCCACTCCAGGATTTGATCGTTCCAGGGTATCGGGTCGAACTGAGGACAGCAAATTTCCTGATTTTGATCTTGTGACATAAGCTGGAGTTTCAAAGTAGTACTAATTTTTCAACAGGTAGGCCTAATTGATATTTGTTTGGAATAGGTCGGATCGTCTTTTCTTTATTGACTTTCTATGAAAAGTTAATAATTGTCACAACCCGGAGAGATTGGACTCCGGGTTGTGACTTTAAGAATCGATTTTATTGATTTCTAAAGAAATAGGTACTGAAATTTTTGGGAAGTATGAACTGTATTTCCGGATCAGGATTTTCAGAAACAATAGGAGTACTCATCACTGCGAATTCAGCAGCATAATTTGTGTTGAAATCCTTTGATGCAGTAAAAAATATTCGGCTTTCATCCCGATTATATCGGGCCCTGGCACCCAATCCTGCATATGTCCGCGAAGTGAGTTTGTCTGTGTTGATAATATGAAGCCAGTCGTAAGATGATCCGTTCCAGGTGAGGGATCCAAGGCCAGAACCTCTCCAGCATTTAGCAATTTGGTCTTTTGTAGAAGAGAAAATATAGTAGTCGTAGGGGTAATCATCTACTCGCGGATAAACTTGTTTGCTGATGATTTCAACAGCTGCTGTATAACCTGCGTTTGACCTGAAGTATACTCTAGTGGGACTTGCTCCATAAATATTATTGTCTCCCACATAAAGTTTTTCAAAATTTTTGCCAGCAATATTATATGCTGCAATGTACCTTGCATCAATATGGATGGATCCACCCTGGACGCCCCATCCGGAAGCCTTTAAGAATATGGTGGATTCATCCTGGCTCAAAACAAATCCACTATTGCTAATAGTTCCCAGCTCAGTGTCGGATCCTTTTTCAGGTTGCGATAATACAAATCCGGTTGCACTGGGTCCTAAATCCCATTTATTAGTTCCAGGATCGTAAATTGCAACAAATTCATCGTGCCAATCATCAAATGGCGTGTCTGTATATAGGGACATGATCACTATTATTTTTCCCTCAGTTGTGACAATTGGTTTTTGCGCGTTTATTGCCCAGGTATGATCCTTTACTTTGTCCGGCATGGGCAGAAAATTCACGTTTTTTGGTGTTTCTTGTGTGAAATAGGCCAATTGTGTTTCCGCACCGGATGGAGTCAGACTGTTGTCGCAATAGAAAGCACACATTCCTTTTTTGTTAAAGGCAACATATGAATCCGTCCATGATTGATAGGGCAAATAGTTGTTTAAACGTTCCGCTTGAAAGCTACCTTTGTTTGGACTGATTTTGAAGAACCCCCCTTCAGCTCCAAAGGTTGGATCATCCAAAGCCCGATAAGTAAAGATGTAGTACTCTGATTCCTTTTTAGGTTCATCATCCTCAATACATGAACTATGCCCAATAAAAAGCAGAGCAATCATAAAAAGTGATAATTGTTTCATAATTTGTTTTTTACAAAGGTCTGTCTGAATTAAAACAGTGTCAATGATCCGAATCAGCCTGAATTATGATTTTCATCGATCTGTTGGCTGAGATTTAATTATAAATTCGGAGGGTTCTATTTAACTTTTGGGTATAAAGTTGATTCTGGCTTTTAAGGATTAAGAAGGGAAGCCCAGTGGATTCGAATAGGTTCGGTTCAGTTGATCCGGATGGTGTAATGATAGGAATTAACAGTAGGTTCACTGGTTTCTTTTTGGGCCGGAAGGATTTTGTATTGCAGTAGAGTATTCTGTTCCTTGGCAGCCGGCATTCTAAACCTTACATTTATTTTTTTGAAGTATCTCACTTTCAGTTTATGGATTTTGGGAATTTCAAACCGTAGCAGAGAGGCCACCCGCTCTGCCTCCGCTTCACATCCGCCTCCCAAATGATTTATTGATTTCGCATGGATGACCTGACCTTGATAATTGATCTCTATCCGGACCATGACTGTGCCCTCTATGGCTTGTTCCTTAGCTTCTTTTGGATATTGGAGTTGTTCCTGAATAAACAAGCCCATAGCCTTGGGGCCTCCAGGATAGATTGGTTGGGGGAGGAATTCCTTTTTCTTTTTGGCTTGCGACATTTGATACTAAGGGAGGGACAATATAATACACTTTTACAAGTCCGCCTGAAATACTAGCGTTCCCTTCATACAACCCCCCCTAAGAAATTTGCACTTTATTGATTCAGTAGAATGGACTTTTTTTCATGCGATTGATGTGTGGCATAGGTCTTATTCTGGTTACCTTCAGAACCCCACTCCCACATGCAGGCCTGCCAGTTGAATGTAGCCATTGTCCTTTGCAGGGCCAAACCGGGCCGGAAGGACCAATTCTAAAAAAAAGGCTGATTGCGCGCTTATTTTAAAAGCCTTGTTGAGCAAAGGTGTAAAGCCAAACTGTCCCACTCCGGTCTCAAAGGCAGCCCTCAATCCCACTGTCCAGCCTTTTGGCAAGGGCAACAAAACTCCGGGATGCCAAAGCAAATGGACTTGGTACGGCTCATCAGAAGCCAGGTAGGGTTGAATGAAGGGTACGGCTTCCAGGTCTACAAGCAGACTTCCCGGAGTGCGTAGGGTGAGCCCCATTGGAAATCCGATGGAATACAGGTCATAACGATCATGCCATCTCAGATCTCCATTTTTTACAGAGCAGAATACATTCACAAATCCAAAATGGTAGCCCATGAGTATGGACTGATTTACTCCGGATTCAGAGCTTTTTTTCTGTTTTTCCTGGGCCTGGACATACTGAAAGAAAAGACAGAATAGTGAAATAAGGATAATACGTAAGGTAATCATGGTATAGATTTATAATAAGGACAAATATATCCTTAATATAAATTCCAACCGATGAAAATATTTTGGCCGTAGAGTATAAAATTCCTTTAATCCAGGTAGTTCGTACCTTTCAGGGAATCTGTGGCTTCTTTGGATATGGAGGACTTGAGGACCTTTACAAAAGATTTGGAATCCAGCTGGAGTTCGACCACCTGATCCTCTATTTTTGTGATTCGTCCGATCATTCCAGCTCCGGTGGCCACCTGGTCACCTTTGGCAATGTTGGCCAAAAACTGGTTTTGTTCTTTCTGTTTCTTCATCTGGGGTCTCAGAAAAAAGAAATACATAATTACGAAGATCAATAAAAAGGGAAACAATTGTCCCAGGATACTTTCCATGGCTTACTTGGTTTATGATATTGGGACAAAGATAGCTATTTCCCACCCATCCGGGTGCAAGCTTACCTAGGAATCACGGTCCCTTTCAAACGGACGGTAGTCCTGACGGGATTGGTATTTGCAAATATGGTGATGGTTTTTTCCTGAGGACCTGATCTGTCGTGGGAATCAAAACTCACGGATAGACTGGCTGTATCCCCCGGCGAAATGAAGCCCCTGGGCCAGTCTGAATGGGTACATCCACAAGAGGTCTGAACCCTGTTTATCAGCAATCTTGCATTGCCTGAGTTGACAAACCTGAATGTATGAATGGCTGTATCGCCTTCCTTTATCTGGCCGAAATCGTATTCATCTGCCCAAATGTGAATTTTTGCCTCATGGGAACTGTCCAACGGATTTTCAGCCGTTGCGGAAATGCGGATAGCATCCAAATAAGGATCCAGATACTTGGGGTCCTCAGATGCCTGCTCCTTGCCTGAGGGTTGGCAGCCCGCCAGGACACACAGACTTAAAAAGTAAAGCCATGAAGTTTTCACGTTGCAAAATAAAGAAATTAAACTTTTAAAGCCCTTGCTTATTGATACAATAGATTTATGCGCAGACATGTTTTTCTTTTGGGCATGCCTGGTTGTGGGAAAAGCAGTCTGGCCACTTTCCTGGGCAAAGAAACAGGAGTTCCGGTAGTCGATACGGATCATGAAATTGAAAAGCTCGCGGGTTCGTCGGTTTCTGAAATCTGGAATAGCATCGGAGAAAACGGCTTTAGGGCATTGGAGCGATCCATATTATTTCGTACCATCAATGGCCCAAGTTCTCTGGTCAGCACCGGCGGGGGACTGCCCTGTTTTTTTGACAACATGGCTTTGATGTCGGAATTTGATACTGTTTTTCTGGATCTGTCAGAGGAAGTTTTGCTCGATCGCAACCAAAACAGAGATTTGCCCTTGCTGAGGGAAGCTGAAAACAAAATGGAAGCGATCAGGGTGCTGAGATCCAGGCGACTATTTTGGTATCAAGCTGCTCCATATATTTTTGACCCTGAGCTGGGCCAGGAGCGATTTTTAAACTTTTTTAAGTCTCATTTTTTAGATTGAGCTATCATTGCAAACAAATTTCTACCTATGCATATTCATCATACGATTATAGTTGGCTCAGGTCCTGCGGGTTATACAGCAGCCATTTACACAGCCCGTGCCAATATGAAGCCCATTCTTTATACGGGCAGTGAGCCGGGAGGGCAGCTGATGATCACAACTGAGGTAGAAAATTACCCTGGTTACCCGAAAGGGGTACATGGGCCTCAGATGATGGAGGATTTCAAGGCTCAGGCTGAGCGTTTTGAGGTAGATATTAAATACGAAAGGATCACTCAGGTTGATTTCACTGGACCGGTACATAAGTTATGGACTGAATCCGGAGAATTGCTTCAAGCCCATACAGTGATCATTTCCACCGGTGCCAGTGCCAAATGGTTGGGCTTGCCTTCGGAACAAAGACTGATGAACCGGGGCGTGTCTGCTTGTGCTGTTTGTGACGGGTTCTTTTTCAGAGGTATGGAAGTTGCCGTTGTAGGGGGAGGGGATACCGCTGCTGAAGAAGCCAGTTACCTTTCCAAACTTTGTCCCAAAGTGCACTTACTGGTGAGAAAAGATCAGATGCGTGCATCCAAAATCATGCAGGAGCGTGTGTTGAATAATCCCGTGATCGAAGTACATTGGAATACTGAGACGCTGGAAATTCTGGGGGACGAAGAAGTAAGCGGTATGCGTCTGATCAACAATCAAACCCAGGAAATAAAGGAAATTCCCATAAAGGCATTTTTTATTGCCATCGGTCACAAGCCCAACTCAGAACCATTTGAGAATTGGCTCGATATGGATGAAATGGGGTACATTAAAACCATTCCCGGCACTTCCAAAACCAATATTCCGGGCGTTTTCGCATCGGGGGATGTCCAGGATAGGGTTTACCGCCAGGCTGTAACCGCTGCAGGATCCGGATGCATGGCTGCCTTGGATGCGGAGCGCTATCTGGCCGAAAAGGGTATTATCTGACCCTAATCCGATTCCTTTCTTAGGCCAATTTCCTTATACTGACTTTTAAATCTGATTTGAATCTCATCTTGTGATTACAGGAATCAGGACATTTGATGTCTTTATTCGATTTAAAATGAAGCTTGCGGGTATACCCCAAACTTATTAAGAAGGAACAAGACAAGTCATATGCCTCGATGCATGAGCTTGATCCAAACTTCAATGAAAGAATTCAGCTGATCAATACCCTAAGGTCTAATACTGTATTGCCTTTACATACTCAGAATACAGGTTTGACGGGAAGGGCCATCTGGACTCCTTTGTTTTTTCTGATCCCCTGCCACTCTTTCAGGTACGGATAGAGTTCGCCGGCAGTCTCCTTGAGGATGGATTCCTGAATACGGCTGCTGATCTCATCCTTGCCTTGAAGCTCGTCCAGAATTTTCTGGAAGGGATCTTTTTGTTTCGGATATTCGTCTTCGCGGTATCTTTCTACGGAGGCAAGTGAGGCGGCTGCTTTGATTGCATCAGGTAGCTCTCCGATGTTATTTACCAGACCCAGTTCTCTGGCCTTTCTGCCAGACCAGATCCTTCCTCTGGCTACTTCATGTACCTGATCGCGGGTCATTTTTCGTCCTTGTGCCACGACATTCAAAAAGGTCTCGTAGGTGTGGTCTACGTTTTCCTGAATGATCGATCCTTCTGCCTGTGTCCAATCCATGCTCATATTAAATTTGGAGGCCATGGGACCGGTACCCACGGTGTCGAAGTCAATACCGATTTTATCCCCGGTCATAACCTTGACGTTGGGAATCATGGCAAAAACACCAATGGATCCGGTCAGGGTATGGGGACTGGCAAATATACTGTCTGCATGACAGGCAATATAGTAGCCTCCGCTGGCGGCATAATCCCCCATACTGACGACAACGGGTTTTCCCTCGTTCCGGATCTGGTCTATTTCTCTCAGGAATTCATCGGACATGATGGCACTACCTCCACCTGAGTTGATCCTCAGGACCAGGGCTTTGATGTTTTTATTCTGACGTATGTCCCGGAGGATTTTCAGATATTTCCTTCCGATCTCAGATTCCTGCCCCTTTGTGTCCGTGATGTTTCCTTCGGCATAAACAACCGCTATTTTGTTTTTGGCACTATAGTCTTCATCCTTGTGAGCCGTGGCAGCAAAATAATCTTCAATGCTAATAAAATTCGTTTTTGCATCCGGATCCTGACCTGCGGAACGTTTCAACATGGTCATGGCATCGGTTTCATAGGCAAGGCTGTCGATTACTTTTAAAGAAATTGCCCGTTCCGGGTTGTTGGCTTTGAATTCTGAAAAGATTCTGAGCATTTCATCGGTTGGGATCCCTCTGCTCAGGGCAACCTGTTCGGTATAGATGTTGAGTTGCTCATTGAGGTATTCTGAAAGTTGGAGCCTGTTTTCAGGACTCATCTTGTCCAGACGGAAGGGTTCAGTTGCGGATTTGAATTCACCGGCGTAGTAAATATTAAATTTAAGACCAATTTTTTCCATCATTTCGCGAAAAAATGGAATGGAAGAGCTGAACCCGCGCAGATCTATAAATCCAAGTGGATGGATCAGGATTTTGTCGGCGACAGACATCAGGAAATAATTTTTATGATCCAGGGCGAGGCTGTAAGAGATGATGGGCTTGCCGGATTCCCTAAAATGAAGAAGGGCATCCCGGATAATCTTAAGGCTGGCGTACCCATGATTGATTACATTGCCTGTGAGATAAATACCCCTGATCTTTTCATCACCCGCTGCTCTGCGAATGGATTTGGCCAGATCATGCACGCCGATCGTTTGTTGTTCATTCAGGGAAAATCCGGCCAGTTGCACATTGTCGGTTTGTTCCGGCAACATCTCGGGGATCGTAAGCTTTAAAATGGAGTTGGGTTCAACATGCATGCTTTTGCCGCCTTCCAGGCTGCTGGAAGCCATGGAGGCACCAATGCCCATGACGATGAAAAACAGCAAAAGCAAGGCGATCATAGTGCCAAGGCAAGAAGCAAAGAGTGTCTTTAAAAAATTAGTCATAACTATTAAAATAAAATTCTGAGATGGTGAAGTCCCGGTTGGTATCTTTGGTGAATGGCATTTTTGATTTCGTTGAAGTGTTTCTTGTTGTCAATAAAATCAATGTGCTCAGCATCTAACACCAAAACCGGCAGGATGGTTTGAGATTTAAAAAACTCAAAATAAGAGTCCTGAACGTCCTCCAGGTATTTATCTTCTATTTTAAGTTCGTACGATCGGGCACGGTTGAAAATATGTTCCTTCACTTTCTCTACAGGTCTGTGGAGGTATAAGATCAAGTCCGGACGGGGGATCGCGTTGTTCATGGATTGGTAGATCCTCTGAAAAAGTGAAAACTCGCTTTCATTGAGGTTGTGGCTGGCAAAAAGGAGACTTTTGACCGGTGAATAATCTGCCAAAGTGAAGTCAGCAAACAAGTCCTCGTTGAGGATTGTGTTTTGAAGCTGTTTGTGCCTTTCCGCCAGAAAGAACAGTTCAGTAGGCAATGCATACCTTTCTTTGTCCCTGTAGAAGTATTCCAGAAAGGGATTCTCCGCAAACTCTTCGAGAATCAGCCTGCATGGGAGTTCCTTTGCCAGCATCGTTGCAAGAGTGGTTTTTCCGGCACCAATGTTGCCTTCAATGCAGATGTAATTATATGGTATTTTCTTACTCATCTTTTCGGATTACTTCCAGACGGTCACCGCATTCAAAATATAGGTCCTCAATGGATTTTTTCTCAATGGGATGAATGAGCTCAGCTGCGATTTCCATCAGGGGGATGAGTGCAAAATTACGAAAATTCATTCTGGGATGGGGAATTTTTAGACCTTCTGTGTCGATTATTTCGTCCCCTGCCATTAAGATGTCAATATCGATTTTTCTGGGTTCATTTTGCCGATTCCTGATTCTACCCATTTCCTTTTCAACATCGAGGCATATTTGGAGCAACTCCTCTGCCTTTTTACCGGAGTCAAATCGTATGGCTTTGTTTAAATAGGGTTCTTGTTGGGTCTCAACCCCCCAGGGTTCCGTCTCGTAAAGACTGCTTTCTGCGACCACAGGCCCCAACTGGAGCTCGAGTAATTTGATGGCTTTCTTAATCTGGTAACTACGGTTTCCGGTATTGGAGCCCAATAAGAGGAATACGGGTCGTTGTATTATTTTCATCAATGATTCAGAAACTTGAGGGTATGTGATCTATGTCCTGATTGGATTTGGAGAAAATGGATTCGCGTGGGTCCCTGAAGCGGCCATTGGATTTGTTCATTGGGTTTCAATCGGTCATCACGGAGCAAATGTCCTTCGGAATCAAATAGACGCACCTGACAATTGCAAGTGGTCTCATCTGAGGAAATATAAAGTACCCCCTGGATATATTGATATCTGGGAAGTTTTATTTCCTGTTCCTTTACGGAAGTTTCCATCCTCAGGTCCAGGGTTTTGGCAGCGGCGTGTTCGATTCCCGCCAATTCAATGAGCGAGGCTACACTGGTTCGAACTACCTGAGACATAAAGTTATAGTTCAGCAATTGAGCCGAATCTTTTGGGGTGTGGTAGTTTTTATTTCGAAAATTGGCTCCATCAGTGATCATAAGGGCGGGTATATTTTTATCCCAGAACATGGCATGGTCACTTCTTCTCAGATCCGGAGCTACGGTGCCCGTACCGGGCACTTCCAGAGAGATTATTTTGAGTTCAGGTACAAAATTCTTTCCGGCATTGGAAAAAACCTGGACCAGGTTTTTTGACAGGGTATTGCCCGTATTGGTGATGAAGTCGCCTTTTCTTTTATTGGCTATGATTTGATTATACTGACTGGGGAAAAGGATGTTGAAACCTGCCGGTAAATCCTGTGTGTTTTCCTGATCGCTGTAATAACCGATCATTTCAAAATTAATGCAATTTTCGATTTGGTCGTTTGCGCTCTTTTGATTGTTCAGGTAAAACAGGCTGCCGATCAGTCCTGCTTCCTCCAAGTCAAAAAAGAGATACCTGATGGTCTTCTTGGAATAATATGGGGATAGAACCTTCATGGCTTCCATCACACCGGCTACTCCCGATCCATTATCATCTGCGCCCGGAGAAATGCCATAAGTATCGTAATGAGCATCGATCACCTGAATCCGATCAGGTGATTCTCCTCCCCATTGGTTGCCTTCGATGTTTACCACCTGATAGTTGGGCAGACTTCCTGTCAAAAATCTTGAAGGAAGGCGCCTGGAGGTGTAATCCTTTATGGCGTTTCTGGCCTTTTCCATAAAGACCGGATCGTTTACAGCGTGCCTTTTGCCCTGTATGGAAAGAAGATGGGTTTGGAGACTGGACTCGGAAATTTCATTCAGGATTTCTTCTATATTCAGGGGAGCACCATCGTGAGCGGAAAGATGGATCCGAATGGTGGAAGGGAGAGAAGCCGGTTCAATGAATCGGATCCGGATCGATTTGTTTGCTCCGGTCAGGACCATGGGGCCAATGTCTCCTTCAATCTGGTCTATTCCGATCAGGGAATGGTCAAATGGATCAAAAATTTTACAATCGACGCTGATCCGGATTTCCTCGTCATCACTTAAATCGTAAAACACCTCAAGGATGCCATTTTTGAATTCAGCGTGACATTGGTCTATCTGGGGAATATTATTAGACCAGGCTGTATTGGAAAAAAGGAAAAATCCAATAGAAAGATAAACAAATACTCTGATCATGATCTAAATTCTAGAGGTTGCGAATTCTGAGGTCTTTGGGAAGGTAGTTTTTGAATTTATGGCCATTTAACTTAAACCAGCCCAAATTTACACTTTCAAAACTTGCCAGAAACCATTTATTTTGGTCCTGATCCGGAGGCGGTATTTCTTTTGGGTCGAGGGCACGCAAATAGTCCAGCGATTGGGCAAGGTCCATGGAAACCTTGCCATTGTTTGGATCGAGTTCTGTACTGAGCGCCAGGGCGTGGTTAGGGACCCAGTCTTTGCCCTTGAAGCTGCCCAATGGGATCCCGGCATGAATAAGCTGGATTTTTGCATTTCTGCAGGATTGATAAGCTTCTACCCAAGACTCTCTCAGAGCGCAAAAACCGGATTCATATTCCGCAATCCGGTAAGCGGATGGATTTTGGATATACCGATTCAGTACGCTCAGACTGTCTGGTTTGGCTGTTGCCTTGTTTTCATTATTTTTTCTTAGAGTCACATTCTGTTCTTCATTATTGGCATTTTTCAATAAAGAAAAGCTGAAACCTTCTCCTCTGATCCGGTGGGGAAGGCATCGATAAACGATGCTGGATCCATTATCTGATTTTATGAGCGATTCAATCTTTGGATGATGGGGTACATGCAAACTTTGGAAGTTTCCTCCGGAAAGGATCGTAGACAGGCTTTCTTCGTTCTCTTTTGAGTTGAAGGTACAGGTAGAGTATAGGATATATCCTCCCGGCCTGACCAGTTGGGTGGCAATTTGCAGAATATCTCTCTGCATGAAATGACACTTATTCACTTTCAGATCATTCCACTGTGCGATGGCTTCCGGTTCTTTACGGAACATCCCTTCGCCGCTACAGGGTGCATCTACCACAACCAGGTCGTACAGGATGCCGGATGCAGGAAGTTTCTGGATAGGACCCGTACTCACCAGGAAGTTGGGATATCCCCATTTTACGAGGTTTTGTCTGAGTACCTCTGCTCTGGAGGAATGGGTTTCGTGTGCGTGGATCATAACTTCTTTGCCCAGAGTTCCCGCAATCAAAGTGGTCTTTCCACCTGGAGCAGCGCAGAGGTCCAGTATTTTTGATTCCTTTGGAAGTCCCAGGGAACGGATGACATGATCCAGCCACATGGAAGAAGCTTCCTGTACATAATAGTGACCGCCATGAAAGTAAGGATCCAGAGTGAAGCTGATCCGGGAGGGCAGGTAATAGCCATTTGGGCACCAGGGTACCGGTTCCAGATTTTCAAAATGGTGGCTTGGTTTCAGGGGATTTAAACGTATGCTAACGGGCGATTCGTCTGACAATGCAGCTTCCAGGGCAAGAGCCTCATTGACTCCCCATAGATCTTGGATCATGGAGCGGAATTTATCTGACAGTAAGGTCATCAGGCGTAATTTTCGAGCCCTCTGGTCTCGCGCAGTATTTTCGATACTCTTTCACTGATCGCCGGATCAGACTTGAGTTCAGGTGCATGGTGACTTTTTTTGCGCGCATCGATGATCAGGGTACCCTTACAGCCCCAATGCTTGTCTTTTATAAAAGAACCTGCACCATATACGTCCTGGGAAGGATTACTTCGGGTGAATGTGACCCACAGGAAATTATTCAGATTGGCTGCAGCGAACCCGGCATCGTCGCAGATCACCAGTAGGGGATGCCCCGCCCACTCAGGAATATCCAGTTCAGATTCTAATTGGGCCATTCTGTTTTTTTCCTCAGGATAATGGGTGAATTCTGATAATTCTGCCGTCACGATCCCGGGTTGGACCAGATGCAGATTTTTCAATCCGACGGGTTTATTTCCTTTTGGAAGATCCGGATGCAGCTCTCTTTTTACATGGCCATGCACAGATACGATGAGTTTGGAGCCTTCATTCCACCCTTCGCCACTGTAATCAAGTGTATCAATAGTCGTTCGGGTGACGAAATGCAGATCGCGCGTCCAGTCGACCCTTTTAAGCAAATAGTCAAAATAGTCGCGTATGTTTTTTGTGCTTAGATTTTGCTTGTCGTGGTCTGAGCAAATAAAGAGGTATTTGGCCAGGGAGGTTTGTCCTTTTCCAAGAATATGAAACGCCTGTGTGATAATCTCTTCCGGCCGTATGTCGCGAAAGGGCATATATCTTTCTGACCCGATCGCAAGGAGAAGCGGATGTACGCCTGCCGCATCCACTGCGTGAATTTCTTTAACGCCCTTGAATTCATCAGATGTGAGTTCTCTGACCATCTGATGGATCAAATGTCCGAATGATGAGTCTTCCTGTGGAGGTCGGCCCACCACGGTAAAGTGCCAGATGGGATCCGGACGGTGATAAACTCCTTTGACTTTCATAAAAGGAAATGGGTGGGTGAGGCTATAATAACCCAAATGGTCTCCAAATGGGCCTTCAGCCTTGAGTCCTTTTTTTTGCACAATGCCAGTGATGCAAAAATCTGCATCAGAGGGTATGAAATATCCATCCATCCAGGTATAACGATAGGATCGATTACCCAACAGGCCGGTAAAAAGTACCTCGCTCATCCCTTCCGGCAGAGGAAAGATGGATCCAAGGGCATGAGAAGGAGGGCCACCTACTGCAATCGTTATTTTGAATTCATCTGAAGTTCGGTTGAATTCACTATGGTGAATTCCAATGCCTCTGTGCAACTGATAGTGAAGGCCAATTTCTTCATTGAGACTGTAGTCATTTCCATTCAGCTGGATTCTGTACATACCAATGTTGGCATGTGCCATTCTTTTGCTTCCAGGGGGAAAGCTGATCACTTGCGGCAAGGTCACGAATCCACCTCCGTCTTCAGGCCAGGACTTGATCAGAGGCAATTTTTCAATTAAGGTGCTGTGCTTCAGAACCGGAGGGGTGCCGATGCTTTTTAAAGGTATTCCCTTAAGAATAAATGGCAGGCTGCCCAGGGCTTTTAAGGGGGATCTGATCAATTCGGACAGGTCCACCTTGGCTTTAATCAGAAATTCCATTTTTCTGAGTACATCTCTAAAGAGATATTCTGCCCGCTCATAGGTACCGTAAATATTCGATGCTGCTTCAAACGGGCTGCCTTTAACTTTCTTAAACCAAATGGCGGGTCCTCCCTGATCGAATACCCTCCTATGAATTTCAGCCATTTCCAGGTTTGCATCGGTTTCAAAATTGATTTCAATTAACTCACCTTTCTTTTTGAGGTCCAGGAGGCATGACCTGAGGTTTTTATAGGACATTTCGAATCTGATTTGACATAAATTGGAGTAGACGAGCTTTCTTAATGCCCCAAACCTCCATTTATATATTTTAAAACGTGCCGCTCAGTTGAATGTTCAGGTTTGCCTGGGTCCTACAGGTCTCCAACCCGTTTCTGACCCTCCAGTTGTGTCCGCTCAATATTTTCGTCCGGATCGGTCCACCAGACCGGCAGATGCTTGCTGTGTAGAAGTCATCAGAATATCCAGAATATTGACATGGGCCGGTGCGCTTACCATGTAAAAAATGGCATCGGCCACATCCGCAGCACGAAGGGGTGTGAAGTCACTGTATATATTCGCCCTTGCTGAATCTCCCTCGAAACGGTTTATGGCAAATTCAGTTTCTTCCACATGTCCGGGACTCACCTGTCCTACGCGAATTCCAAAAGTATAAAGATCCTGGCGGATGGCACGCGTCAAGGCATCTACGCCAAATTTTGTTGCGCAATACACGTTTCCCTTGGGGTACACTTCCTTGCCGGCTGTACTGCAAATGTTGATGATGTGCCCGGATCTGCTTTCGACCATTTTTCTGCTGACGATCCGCGTCATGTAGAGCAATCCTTTGACGTTGGTATCTATCATCGTTTCCCAATGTTCCAGTTTGCCGTCATAAATGGGATCCAATCCCAGTGCAAGACCAGCGTTATTGACCAATACATCTACTCGCTCAAATTCTTTGGGCAAACGGTCAATGGCAGCGGCAACTTCGCTTTCTTTCCTAATGTCAAAGCAAAGAGGATAAGATTGCGTGCCATAGGTAATGTGCAACTCGTCGGCCAGTTCGATCAATCTGTCTTCGCGTCTGCCGCAGAGGATCAGTTTGTATTTTCCTGATTGCGCAAAACGGATGGCAGTGGCTTTTCCTATTCCGGAGCTGGCCCCCGTGATCAGGGCAGTTTTCATTTTTCCTGTTCTTTTAGTTCTGAAATGATTTGTTGAAATTCCTTCTGGAAATTTCCGAATTCGGATGTCGCAGGACCATCAAATCCACTGTGCACCTTTTTGATCCTGTTCCGGGAATCCAAAAAGATCAGAGTAGGGTAGGATTTTA
Organism: Bacteroidota bacterium; assembly: GCA_029572935.1. Classification (GTDB taxonomy): domain Bacteria; phylum Bacteroidota; class Bacteroidia; order Chitinophagales; family Saprospiraceae; genus Vicinibacter. The sequence goes on along the minus strand of JAKQHM010000053.1, from coordinate 83,924 downwards.
TTCCGTCAATTTGCGGAAAAAGTGCGGAAGCGGAGTCCTTGTGAGCGTATCCGCCCCACAATACCTCATAGGGGATATCAAGTTTGGTTTTATAGGCTTTGATGCGGTCGATTGCCTTGTTTTTGTCTTTATGCCTTTCAAATGCCAATCCGATCAGCGCGATTTTTGGATCTGGATTTTGTTTCTGGAAAGATTTTAGAAATTCAACTTCATCCCTGCAATTAGGACACCAACTGCCCATGATTTGTAGAATCTTGATTTTATTCTGATATGCTGCTTCTTCAAGATTCACCATCTGTCCTTCTGAATTGGGCAGGCTGAATGTTACCGGTTTATCAGAAAGGATGCTTACGATTTCCATTCCTGCCCTCAGGTTGTTCTGAACAGATCGTTTTGCTTCAAAAGTGGCTTTATATTTATTGCCGGAATAAAATTTCCCATAAAGGCTATCGCCCATTACCTGAGCGTCAAACAAATAAGCATGGGCGCCGTCAAAAGACGAAAGCTTCATGCTATGACCGGATACCTGTCCCTCCAGGTATCTGAAATCTCCTGTTTCTGTCCTGAAGGTTCCCGTAAGATGGTTGTTATTTTGTTTAAATTCTCCAATGGCCCTGAAGGAATCCGATGAATCTTTATCAAAGACCACCTCCCAGCTTCCCGAAAGGTCAACCCGGGCTGTGTCTGGTATTTTTTTAAACCGGTAGTCCTGGCCATATTGCGCAGTAAAGGGTATGCTGTATTGATTTTTATCCAAAACGATGAAATCACCAGCAATCTTTGAGTGTTCCCAGATGCCTTTTATGATTGCATCGTACGGGTCCAGGCGGATTTCGATCGTGTCATTTCCACTCCTCTGGTCATACCCGTGCTGAATCTGATCAAAACGAATGCGTTCATCGCCATTTATGAAATCAATTATCATACTCCCATCTTCCCTATAGAGTATCTCAAATGTGCAGGGAATAACTTTTTTCAATGATTCTGGATCAGAATCCCTCGTTACAATCTTATCTTTTCCTTTGGTTACAATGATTTCACGGGAATCCTCCAATATAAAAGTTCCTCTCCACCTTCCGGGCGCAGGTCCATTGTGCTGCCTGGGTACAGAAATACAACCCAATTGAATCAGGAGTATAAATAATATCAATGGAGAAACCTGCCACAGCCTTTTCGTCTCCCACCAGTGGGTTAAAAGAGAAATCATAATCTTCCGTTTAGCCTTAATAAAGGCTGAGTTGAATATTTTGTTTTCAACCGGCTGAGGCAGCCTGGGTATTCAATATGGCACTTGCCTGAAGTGGCCAGGACTCAATCACTTTATCTTCAATGTCTTCAAATTGAAGCATCATTTTGCGAAGCTCTTTTTTTGGTAACTCGGCCATTTGTCGGAAGGTTCTGATACCCAGGTTCTTAAGAACATTGGATGTGTCTTCGTCAATGCCCATGATCCAATGCAAAGGATCAGCATGTTCAATTTTAGAAGTACCTGATGCGGCTGTCCCTTCGTTCATGAAATTTTTAAGCAATTCCAAATGCTGGTCCAGGATCAGTTTCAATTCAGATAAAATTTGAGATTCGGACGGGTTTATTGGGTCTTTGGTACTAATTGAATTAAAATTCTTTTTTTCAATAGTTGATTCAGTGGAGGGAGGAATGGTTTGTGCAGTTTTACTGTCCAGATCTTTTTTCAATGCCTGATATCTGATCTCAAGAGATTCATATTTCGATTTCCAATCTTCATAAGCCACCTTATAAGTCCTCTCCTGTGATTGGATCTGGGCTAATTTTTCATCAGATTCTATCTTTTCTTTCCGAAGCTGGTCATAGCTGGCTCGGACCTGGTTTCGCTCTGTCTTGAGATCCTCTACCTGACTCTTCAGTATGCGCATATTCCAATAAAGGGTGACAATTCCGGCAACAGCCAGCATCCCCGCAAAAGAGGCAATGATCAAAGTAATGTTGTTCATAATTAATTGAGTAGCTGTAATCTGGAGAAAGTGACATCAGAGCACCTTAACGGGGTATTCCTTGTTATATTCGTACTTGAGTACGTCAAAAGTGGTCACTATTCCAACAAGTTCACCTTTATCCACTACGGGTAGTGCATGAAACAGATGTTCCATAAATACCTCTGCAGCAGTGCCTACTTTGTCAGTAGGTTCCAAAAAGGCAAGCCTTTTGGTCATGACATTGGCTACTTTGGTTCTGGGATAATCTTTATGATCTACGTTTAATTTAAAAAGGTCATAGGTAGTGATCAGTCCAACCATTTTTTTACCTTCTACCACCGGTACGTGATGAATACGGTTATTGATCAGAATGTCTTTTACGGTTTGGAGGTTATCTTCTGGCCCTACCGTGATCAGGTTAGTACTCATAATACCTGAGACAAGTTCATTCATCATAATTCGTCGTTTTTAAAATTTGGCTGAAATTATAGATTATTATTGTAATATAATCAGATTATTTTTTTAACAGATTCGGGTCAACAAGGTTTGGTTTGGTTATCAATAAGTTGGGATGGGTCTTCTCGATTTGTGAAATGGTTTCCATGGCACCCTGATTTCTTGCCCAGGCTCTTCTGGCGATGCCATTGACTACATCCCAGAAAATCATAGAGCGAATGTTTTCATCCGATTGGGTCGAACCGTCGATGACCATCCCAAATCCTCCATTGATCACTTCGCCCCAGCCAACACCTCCTCCGTTGTGCAGCGAGACCCAGGTAGCACCTCTGAACGAATCTCCGATTACGTTGTGGACGGCCATATCTGCTGTAAATCTGGACCCGTCCCGGATATTGGCAGTCTCGCGGTAAGGAGAATCCGTCCCCGAAACATCGTGATGGTCTCTTCCCAATACCACTGGCCCTTTTAACCTGCCTTCACGGATGGCCTGATTGAGGGCCAGGGCAATGCGGACTCGACCTTCGGTGTCTGAGTACAGAATCCTTGACTTGCTCCCCACCACCGGAAGATTCGTGCCTGCATGCCGGATCCAGTTAAGATTATCTGAATTCTGAGCTTTGGTGTTTCCATGGGTCTCATGTACCAGTTCTTCAAGGACACGGGCGGCAATCTGATCTGAAGTATTCAGATCATCCATGAGACCGGAGGTGCAAACCCACCGGAATGGACCAAACCCGTAATCAAAACACATAGGTCCCATAATATCCTCAACATAGGAAGGATAACGGTATTCTGCTTTATCGCGATTCGACCAAATGTCGGCTCCTGCCTCTCCCGCTTCTTTCAGAAAAGCATTTCCATAATCCCAAAAATACATGCCCCTGTCAGAGAGCATATTGATCGCTTCTACGTGGCGTCGTAAAGTTTTTTGGATCTCTTCCTTGAATTGTGCCTTATTTTCAAGGAGCAATTTCTTGGCCTCTCCGAAGGTAAATCCCACCGGGCAATATCCCAAATCATCAATATTATGCAGGGACGTCTGATCTGAGCCCAGGGCTACCGGGATTTTGTTTTCTGCAAGATACTCCCAAAGTTCCACCACATTTCCTGCATATACAAAGCAGGCAGCGGTGCCATTTCTTTGGTATTCGAGCACTTCTTCCATTAACGCGGCCAGGTCCTCAAAAACCAGTTCTCGGCGGATGTATCCGTCGTCGATCCTTTGTCGGATGGCATCCGGATCGACCTCGGCAATGATGCAGGTGGCTTTACAGATCACAGCAGCCAGTGATTGTGCTCCTGACATGCCCCCGAGGCCGGAGGTCACAAACAAATGTCCTTTCAAATCTTCCATGCCCAGCTTTCTGATCCTTCCGGCATTGAGAAGAGTCAGTGTGGTGCCATGTACGATGCCTTGTGGCCCAATGTACATAAAAGAACCAGCTGTCATCTGGCCGTATTGGGTGACGCCCATGGCATTGAATTTGTTCCAGTGCTCTTTCTTGCTGTAATTTGGAATCATCATTCCATTGGTGACTACCACCCTGGGTGCATTTTTGTGCGATGGAAAAAGTCCCATGGGATGGCCACTGTACAAAACCAGGGTTTGATCCTCTGTCATCTGGGATAGATACTGCATACAGAGTCTGTATTGGGCCCAGTTTTGAAAAACCGCACCGTTTCCACCGTAGGTGATCAGTTCTTCAGGATACTTTGCCACCAGTGGATCCAGATTGTTTTGGATCATCAGCATGATCGCAGCGGCTTGCCGGCATTTTGCAGGATATTCCTCTACCGGACGGGCAAACATTTTATAAGAAGGCAGAAAGCGGTACATATAAATCCGACCGTATTCTTCCAGTTCTTTTCTGAACTCGGAGATCAGCTCTTCATGAAATTTTGAGGGAAAGTAGCGGAGTGCATTGGCCAATGCCAGCTGCTCTTCATCTTCTGATAAAAGACCGGTAATATTTCGAACGGGTGCATGAGGAAGAGAAGGGTCAGGTTTGCGTGATGCCGGCAAGTAGTCCGGTATGCCGGCTATGATTTCATCCTGGAAGCTCATGGGACTCATTTGTTTTGATTTTGAAAATCGAATATAGACTGGATTTTAAGCTCATCCGGAGTAAGCTGCTGGCTCGAGGTGAATAGTTTAACAACCATTGGCCTTCCTGGTATTAAGTCAATGAAATTGGGATAAAAGCGCCAATCAGAGGTCTCTCCGAGATAAACAGATTTTGCTATTTGATCCGTACTCAAAAGAAATTCAAACCCATTGGGAGTTTGCTTGAAGTCCTGAATTGTGAAATTGGCTTTTTTGAATGCAACTTCCTTTAGAGGGACCAGGGGGACCAGTTCATAGTCAGATTGCGACCCGTAAGCCCATTCGGTAAGCACAAAAATTTTGCTAATTTTAGTCAATTCCATTATTTCAGAAATATCCATTGCAAGAAGCCTGACAGGCAAATCAGCAGAAATCAGGGCTTGAGTGGCCCAGGAGTAAAACTCTCTGCCCTCTGAATCCAGAATTCTGAGTTTGACCTGGATAGAGTCTGCATGGGGCAGATCTGATACCACAGACAATTCCAGCTGTTTCTCTTTTATCTGTGCTGTGCACAAGACAGGTTGGTACAGATGATAAGCCTTATGGTGCATGGCTTTCCATCTTCCTCCGTACTCAATGCCAGACCATGAAATCCCGGGCCAGCAATCATTGAGCTGCCAATAGAGGGTGCCCATGCAATAGGGTTTAGCCAGTCGATGTGCCTTGATCCCAAGTGCCATACCTTCTGCCTGATTGATTTGGCTCAGATAACTCCATGATGGGACATCTTTGGGTTCTGGGAGATCTCTCGATATATAATCAGACATGATGTTGAATCCAATGCGATGTTTTTGCCTTGTTTTCATGGCATCTGAATCAATCTGCAAGTCCTGATCGGGAATGTACCGGCTCAAAATCTCCACAGAGGGAAGAGACTGAAACCCGGCTTCACTTAAAAAGCGGGGAACCCTTTTTGCAAATTCTGAAAAAGGCAGTCCGTCGTGCCAGATCCCCCAATCATGGGCATCTCCTTCTTTTTTAAATCTTGAGTCGCCCCTTCCAAATTTGGGAGATGAATCCACATAGGAACATTGGTTTCCATACGATGACACTAAGCCAGGCAATATGTCCAGGAACAATTTTTCATAATCGCCCCATATCCTTTTTCTTGATTTGGGAGTGAGGGTAAGTTGCCATCCCCATCTTTCCCATCCTTCGTGATTTTCATTGTTGCCGCACCATAAAGCGATGCAGGCATAGCCTGAAAGTCGGGTGATTTGTTGCAGTGCTTCTTCCCTTACATTCTCCAGAAAATGATCATCCCCAGGATACATTGCGCATGCAAACATGAAATCCTGCCACACCAGGATGCCATATTGATCACAGGCTTGGTAAAAAGAATCTGACTCATAGGTACCGCCACCCCAGATTCGGATCATATTGAAATGACTCTCCTGCAAACTGCGAATAAAAACTTCGGGATCTGTATGGAGAGGAGACAGGGCATCGTCAGGTACCAGGTTGGCTCCTTTCATAAATACAGGCCTATCATTTACCATAAATTGAAAGGAGGAGCCATATTCATCGGGTTCCTGAATGAGTCGTATGGTGCGTATACCAAGTGTACGGGTGCGACTGACCAGTGGAACTCCATCTGAATTGTAAATGTTCAGGTGACAATTATACAGGTGCTGGGAACCTTGGCCGGATGGCCACCAAAGTTTGGGGTTGCGCAGAGTCAATCGCATCCTTTGTTCTTTCATCAAATTACCCGACTGACCCGAGAAATAAAAACTATCCTGGCCAATGATAAGTTGAATGAAGCAAGTATCAGAGTATTCAGTCCTCAGGTTCAAGATGAGTTCCAGTTCGGCTTGATCTTCCTGAATTTGAAGGGTATGAATTCTGAAATTTTCCAGGGCTATATTTCTGGTATGCCGGATTGCAGGAAGCTGTCTGATCGCACAACCGGTAAACCTGGGTGCAAAATCCCAGCCAAACCTGAATTGGGCTGTCCGAGCCACAACTCTTTCTTCTCCGGGTAGTGGAGCGGTTAGTTTCTTAAACCTTTGAATGCATTCCGGAAACGTTGGCTGAAAAATGATGAGGAGTTCATTTGAGTCTGATTTGAGCCAGGGATCTATGGGGATTGTCCAGCTTCGGAAAGCATTTTCAGTTTTGACCACTGTCATGCCGTTTAACCTGACCTCTGCGAAAACATCCAGTCCCGATAACAACAGCTCGGTTTTTTCATTATTTTTCCATGAGGAGTCCGGCTGGAAAAAGGCTCGGAACATCCAGGTTTTCTGGTCCACCCACTGTAGAATGCCTTCTTGTCCGGGCAAATAAGGATTGGGGATCAGTCCTTGCGATTCGAGGATGGAATAAATGGACGATGGCAACTGGCAGTCCTTCCAGTCCTGGTCCTCCTTGGCCTTGTACTGCCAGCCGGTGATCAATCGCATGTCATCCTGAGCAATCAAAAATTGAAAAGCGGTCAAACTCATGACCAGGATCAGGTAAATTGGAATTTTAAATTTCAAGAATAAGATAAATGTGCATCAAAGGTAAAGGCTTAGGATGAAAATTTAAGTAAAAAAGAAAGCCCCTCATCACGGAGACAAAGGGCTTTCAGAAATTATTTTAAATCAAAAATTGATCTATCAATTTACCGGAGCAGTATTTTCTGCTTTATTTCCGGAGCAGGATTTAGCACCCTTTTTAGAGGAGCAGCAAGCTTTTGCAGCTTTTCCTGAGCAGCATGCCTTGGAAGTTCCTGCAGCGGGAGCAGCATTGGCATCGGCAGAATAATTCACGAACATAGCTTTTCCTTCATCATATGTAACCTGGGTAGAAACAGAAGCACCTGATTCATCCTTGGTGGTTCTGTAAAAAGACACTTTTCCGGATTTTTCACAGACCTTTTTTTCGATAGTTGGATCTGCGTCAGCAGCTTTCAGAGCAGCTTCACTTACAGATGCAGATTTGGAAGAGCAGGAAGTACTGGCAGCTTTGGCATGTGAACACTGAGCGTTCATTTCTACCATTCCGCCTACAAAAAACAGAGCAGCAACTAAAATTAAATTTTTCATAATCATTGGGTTTAACTAATTTTGGCTTAAAGATAGTGACAAAATCAATTATTCCCAATCCGCTTATGGGACCATTTAACGAAACTTTAAAAGGGGGGTATTTTAAAATGCTGATTTTGAGTGCATTATTTTTTTTCATTTCTATTTTGGAATCGGGTTGCGCGTCGCATAAAGCACAGGCGGTTTTAAATAACGATTGGATCCGGTTTGGTCACGGTGGGGGAGTGATGGGTAAGGAATACACCTCACTGATAAAAAAAGATGGGGAGATCAGACAAGATGGTGCTGTTTTAGGAGAACTGACCACTAAACAGCAAAGCCAGCTTAAAAAGAATCTGGAAACATTGGGAATTGAGCGAATTGTGTACAATGAGCCTGGTAATTTATACCGGTTCTTGGAAATAGAAGACCCCGTCCATGGATGGCGTCGCATTGTTTGGGATCCGGGTAACCCAAATGCACCGGATGGTCTAAATCTGATTTACGATTTTCTCGAGTACTTAAAATCAAAGCAGTCCAAATGAAGCCAGGAATATGGATAGTTAGTGTGGTGTTGATTCTTTTTTCAACCCAGATACCTGCACAGGTGCTTAAAAAGATCACTTTCGATCAATCATCTGAATTGCCCAAGAATCCCCGTATACTGCGTAAAAATAAGGATTGGAGTCAGGGATTGGGTCTTAGATCAGATCAAAACCCCGGATTATCACAGAGCGTTTTAAAACTTGGACCCTCCAAACTGATGGAGGCGCTGGGCAAGATCAGATTGGTGGATAGAGATACAGCCGGTTATCCAATCCGTTTTGAGACCGAAATGAAGGCTCTGCCCAGAAGCGTAAAAGAAAGGGATCTTGCTATTTCGGATTTCCTGAAAGTCAATCTGGGATTGACCACAGAGTCAGCTTTAGCCTATAAGGTGGTAAAGGAGGAACAGGACGAGTTGGGTGTACTTCACTTACAATGCCAGCAAACCTGGAATGGCATCGATGTGCTGGATGGAGAATATCTGCTTCATGTGTACCCGGATCAAAAAGTTTATACCCATGGCAAAATCCAGCTGCCGGATGCGAGTCAGGCTTTTACCCGAATTGGAAATTTAAATCTGGTTCCGATAGTGCAGAAATTTTTTAAGGAAAGGAGCATTGCCATGACTTCTGCTGACAAGAGAGTAGGCGAAAACGGAATTTATGAAGAACGGGAATTCCTGTGGAGGAATCCTGCGGACCAATCCTGGATTATGATTCACTTGCTGGGTGTGCAGGCTAATCCATACGAGAATTGGGAATTGTACGTCGATGTGGTAAAGGGCACAGTAGTCAAATCCATCAGAAAAATCTGTGGACTCAGGCATCATCATGAAGCAGAATCCTGTTCGATAAGTTGTTCTCCACAGGATGCTGAGACTGCAACGGGAAGGGATTTATTGGATGTGAACAGAGCCTTTGGGGTGTGGAGAGAAGGCAGTACTTACTACCTGATGGATGCCGGTAAACCTATGTTCAACAGAAGTGCTTCCAGAATGCCACAGGAACCTGTCGGAGTAATCCTTACACTGGATGCACAGAATACCAGTCCGACCAGATCCAATTTCAGAACCAATTTCATCACCAGCTCAAATAATACTTGGAGTTCCAAAGCAGCGGTCTCTGCCCATTTCAATGCAAACCTGGCCTATCAGTATTACCTGAATACCTTCTCGCGAAACTCCATTTCCGGCAACGGGGATAACATCGTGTCTGTCATCAACGTGACAGAGGACAATGGTCAGGCAATGGACAATGCATTTTGGAATGGAAAGGCCATGTTTTACGGAAATGGCAACAGGGCCTTTACCAGTCTGGCGAAGGCAGTCGATGTGGCCGGCCATGAACTTACGCATGGGGTTATTCAAAATACAGCCAATCTGGTTTATGAGGACGAACCAGGCGCGATCAACGAGTCTTTTGCAGATATTTTTGGTGTGCTGATCGATCGGGATGATTGGTTGATAGGAGAAGAAATTGTGGTCCGCAGTTTTTTTCGTTCCGGCGCTATGCGCAGCATGAGTGACCCTCACAATGGTGGCTCAAGTCTGAATGATAATGGGTGGCAACCCAGACACGTCTCTGAACAATTCAGGGGTAGTGAGGATAATGGAGGAGTGCATATCAACAGTGGCATTCCCAATTATGCCTTTTACTTGTTTGTACAGAGATTAAGAGCAGTAAGGTCTGAGGAAGAGGCAAAAAAAATAGCTGAATTGGTTTATTACAGGGCTTTGACCAGGTACCTCATTCGTTCCTCCAATTTCAAGGACTTGCGTGCTGCAATAGAACGCTCCTGCTCGGATCTTTATGCGGGAACACCCGACGTCCTTCCGTCAGCCAAAGCTGCCTTTGACATGGTCGGGATTCAGGGTTCGGGTACCACCACGCCCCCCAACAGGGATATAGCTCCCAATCCTGGTAAGGAATTTGTGGTGTGTACTGATCAGGACAGAAATGGGGTCTATCTGTCCGATTTAAATACACAACCCATTGTTTTGTCAGACAGAACCATACTGTCCAAGCCCAGTGTGACGGATGATGGCACCGAGATCTATTATGTCGGGGAAGACAAAAGACTATATTATTTGCAGTACGACGATCGGAGAAGGACTTATACTGAGTTTGAACTGGATGACAATCCGATCTACCGCAACGTAAGTATATCCAAGGATGGGCGCCTCCTGGCCATTTTGTACGGAGTCGAGGAGAATAAAATTCATATTTACGATTTTAAAGACGAGGTTTACAAAACCTACAGCCTTTACAATCCAACTTCTTCCGGAGGGGCGACACAGGATGTTCGATATGCAGATCAGATGGATTTCGATCTGAGCGGTCAATACCTGATGTACGACGCATTCAACACCCTGCCTGGGAGCAATGGGACGGATATTGAATATTGGGACATTGGTTTCCTAAGGGTTTTCAATAAATCCAACGGCACTTTTGGGGATGGTAAAATTGATAAGCTGATATCGAGTTTACCTGAAAACGCAAGTGTGGGAAATCCGGTATTTTCCAAGAATAGCCCGGACGTATTGGCATTTGATTATATAGAGTCGGGATTTTTTCAAACGTCCTATGCTTTGCTGGGAGCCAATCTGGAAACAAACACCATCAGCTTGATCGCCGATAACAGGGATCAGCTGGCTTATCCCAGCTATAGTGTGAAGGACAATGCAATATTATTTGACTCCGAAGATAATTTTGGAAACCAGAGTCTGAACGTCATTCCTTTGGCCAGTTCCAAAATTTCCGAATCGGGTTCTGAAAGCGTGTTGCTTAGGGGCGGTCGATGGGGGAGTTGGTTTGCATTGGGGGTCCGAAAGCTGGTTCATTCGGAATCACTGGAATCATTATCTGAATTCTCTGTCAACCCCAATCCATTTGGAAGTGAATTTGTATTGGATATGAAATCGGATGTGGATCAGGAAATCCGCCTGGTGATCTCCGATCCAGTTGGGAATATCGTGAAAACAGAAAAATTGGTGATCCGGGAAGGGCATAATAAGAAAAGTATAGAGCTACAGACCTTGCCAGCCGGACTTTATTTGATGACCCTTTTGAATCAATCCGGTTCAGTTACCGTCAAAATCATGAAGAAATAAAAATCACTTCTTTTATTCGATCTTTCTTTATTAATTTAGCATCAGAAAAAACAGAATATGCCAACCAATAATTGTCTCAAAGGAGATCTGAGTCCTTATGTTCCTTCGAGCTCAAAACCCTGGAATGACAGACGGATACACCATTTGTATAACAAGCTGTGTAATGGCGCGCCGCTCAACCTGATCCGGGCTGCCAGGTCAAATTCCCCATCTGTGATCGTGGATTTTTTGATTGATACGGCCATACGACATGCCTTGCCAGGTGAAAAAAAATCTGGGGTGGATTATTCGTATCAGTGGGCTCAACAAAACACCATTGATTCAGATGGCAATGTAACCTATAACAAGTATCTTGAGCTGGTCCAAATGTGGTTCAATGGCATGATCCGCGAAGGGGTGAGACATAAATTGGTACTTTTTTGGTCAAACCATTTTGTTACAGAAGCACAGAATTACGGATACTATCCGACCTGGGTGTTTCAGTATTATTACGTTCTCCATAAAAATGCCCTGGGCAATTTCAAGACCTTTGTGGAAGATATCGGCCGCACACCGGCCATGTTACATTATCTGGACGGACGTTTGAACATAAAATCCCGACCCAATGAAAACTATGCCCGGGAATTGCTCGAGCTGTTTACCATGGGCGTTGGCCATTATACCGAACAGGACGTCAAAGAGATAGCCCGGGCATTGACAGGATGGAGGCTCTATCGCTATGAAAATAATACAACCTATGTAGAACCCGTAAGTTACGGAACTTTCATGTTTAGCTCTTCAAACCATGATTTTGGAGCCAAAAGAGTCCTGGGTCAGAACTTCACTCCTCAGGATGCCAGCCAACTCGACAAAGGTGATTACAACCTCGTACATAATATTATTTTTACTCAGAGGAAAAACGAGATAGCCAAGTTCATTTGCACAAAGCTCTACAGATATTACATGTATGAATTTCCACCTGAGGAAATTGTGGATGGTCTCGCTCAGGTATTTATTCAATCCAACTGGAATATTGCTACCGTACTGAAGACCCTCTTCAAAAGCGAGCATTTCTTTGAGGAGGAAAATATGGGCATCAACATAAAAAGCAATATCGACAACACGATTCATTTTTACCGTTCACTGGATCTTCGTCAGAACGAAGATTATTTTCTGTTTGACTGGCAGAGGCAAACACCTTCAGCCAATACCCTGAAGCGCGATGCAATGGGGGCGATCTACAGCCAGACGGCCAACCTTGGACAAACACTGTTTAATCCGGTCAATGTCGCAGGATGGCCGGGATACAGAGCCTGGCTAAACGAATTTGTCCTGGTGAACAGGTGGAGGTATAATCGGGACCACGTAGATTATTACCTGCCTTATGACACTACAAAGGCAAAATATAGATCTTTTCTTCAGGACTTAAGTAACAACAGCACAAATCCCAATGAGATTGTCCAGAAATTGATGGAGTATTTTATTACTGTGCCCATGCCGTTGGATATTATAGAAACAGCCGTATCGGTATTCAAGGCAGGCGTTCCGGCAAACTATTTTGAGGACGGTACCTGGGATCTGGATTATGTGAGTGTACCTACCCAGTTTGCTAATGTCATGAAGTATATCACCACATTGCCCGAGTATCAATTGTTGTAAATTCCAAAAAAGCAAATCGAAATGAACAAAGATAATATACATCAAACAGCCGGGATGTTCCGGGATGATCTGGGTAAGGAGCATAATCAGGAACACATTCTTTGGAATAGGCGTCAGTTCCTTATGACCGGTGGTTTGGCCGGCTTGGGAACAGTTTTGCTGGGGGGAATGCCCGTCAGTTCTCTTTTGTCTGCCGGGATGCCCAATCCGATCGCTCCGGGGGATGAGAACATACTGGTACTCATCAAAATGTTTGGAGGCAATGACGGACTCAATATGGTATTTCCCCATGCGGATACTGCCGGCAGGACAGAATACCTGTCTATGCGACCGACTATTGCCCATCAGTTTGGTACGGACTATAATGACCAAACTGTGTTGGGAGGTTTTGGTACGCCATCTCATGCGGTCCCGGGCGTTATGTCCCCCTTGATGCCACTCTGGAATGAGGGCAAAATGGCTGTACTTCATAATGTCGGATATCCCAATCAGAATTATTCCCATTTTGCTTCCATAGACATCTGGTCTTCCGCGGCAGGTGATCTCCACGATAAAAGAATCAATTCTGGCATCATGGGACGTTTTCTGGATCAGGATTTTCCTGCGTTTTCAGAAACGCCTCCTTCTGTCCCTCCGGCTTTGCGGATCGGATATAGCACGGATCTGATCTTTACGGCACCCGGAAATCAGCAGATGGAGTTGGTTTTCAATGATCCCAATGAATTTTTCCGATTGGCCCAATATGGGAAACTCTACCCAACAGAAGGTTTTGGCGAATGCCCACAAGGTGAAGAACGTGCATTCCTCAGACAGTTGACCAATAATTCCTTAAGGTACTCCACAGCGGTCACAACTGCTTACGGAAAAGCATCCAACAAGGTTTCCTATCCACGCAATACCGCCAGTAGGCTGGCAGACCAGCTTGCGATTGTTTCACGCTTGATCAAGGGGAGGCTTGGCACGCGCTTGTTCCTGGTCAATATAGATGGATTTGATACCCACAGCAACCAGAAGGCGGCCCACCAGAGGTTGTTGGGAGACCTGGCAGCCTCCATAAAGGCATTTTACGATGATCTCAAAGCGGATGGTTCACAAAATAATGTCAGTGTTCTCACCTATTCTGAGTTTGGGCGCACCATCAAGGAAAATGGCTCAGCTGGAACAGATCATGGCAATCTGTCTCCCATGATGATGTTTGGAGATGGCGTGAAAGGAGGTTTCAAAGGAGATCCGATCAACCTTTCAGACACCGTGCTCAAAGGCAATGGAACGGTCGTTTACTATGAAACACAGAAAAGCCTTGACTTCAGAAGAGTGTTTTCTTCTGTCATGAAAGACTGGATGTGTCTGGATTCTGAATTGGTCGAATATACCATGGGCGGGGTGTATGAACCCGTAGACCTAATCTCCAATCCTTGTAGTGAGAACAAAGGTTCTAATTATAATACCATTCTGCTCGGGCATAACCCCAATGATGCGAACCCGCGCAATCTGGATATTAAATTTGCCACCCAGTCCGCCAGTCAGGTGCGCATTTACGTGAAGTCCCTGAGCGGAAACACCCTGGCAGTTCTTTTTGACAAATACGCAGCCAAGGGTTCCTACACGGTCAGCTTTGATCCTGTCAAGTGGAAAATACCTCCAGGTGAATACATCTATCAGATCAACGCCTCCGGCAAAACCTTTTTGAGAAGATTCAACGTAGTTTAATCCACCATTCAATCTAAAAGCATGAAATCTTATTACTTCATCTTTATATTCCTTATTACAGGATGGGTATCGGCACAGGTCCCGGTCTCCGAACAAAATTTTGGCACCTGTAAGCTTCCTGATGGTTGGAGTTTTGTGACAGTAAATGGCAATTATGGATTTGGAATTGTCCAGGATAAGGTGAGCCTATTCCCTGATGGCAGTTGCCTCATTGGTTATGAACAAAACCTTAGAAGTGATATTACCCGCAGGCGTTTTCAGTTGAAAACTTCTGATTTTTCAATTGGAGGGTATGACCGTTATTATTTGGTATTTAAACTTCAATATGCAAGACCCTATAATTCGGCATTCAATCTGTATATGAACTATGGCACGGGAAATGTTCTGGTTCGTTCGTTTTCCGCTGAGATTCGCGATCTGACTGCACAGGGAGTCACCCTTTCCATACCCATTTCAGCCACCAAAGTGAATTTCTATTTTGAATATGATTTTAATGGGAATGATGGAGGTACCAAAATTCTTTTGGATGACTTTATTCTTAGCCCGGATAATAGTGATTGCCAGCGTGCATTGCCTTTGACTCTGGGGTCCTCCTGTTTGTCAGGGCATATAGCCGGCGTGCAGCCACTGGTGCCTGGCCAAATGAATTGTGCGGGAAGTTATCAGGGCACGGCCTGGTATAAATACACCGCGGATTTTACAGGCTTGCTTCGGATCCGTTGTCAGGCGGGTTATAATAATGCGGTATCTGTCTTTGAAGGTACCTGCGTCAATATGACCTCTCTTAATTGTGTCGATAAGGATGAATTTGGTTTTGAAGGAGAGGATTTGGATCTCAATGTTACCAACGGCCGCACTTACTTTATAAGAACGGCAAGAAAGATCAATGATTTCGGTACGGAAACCGGATCGCACTGTATATCTATCTCAAAGGCGGATAAACCATTGGATAATCCGGGTCATGATCTCTGCGATAACAGAATCAAGGTCCAGGTTAATGGAGTATGTGTCCAGGGACTGAATCGCAACGCGGGTACAGAATCCAGGCTTCCGACTAAAAACCAAAGATCCCGTGCGGATGTATGGTACGAGTTTACCGCATTGTCTGCCAAGCCTCATGAAGTGATCACCCAGTCAAATTTTGCTGACGTGATTGCCATTTATGAGGGTAGTTGCGCCTCCTTGACAGAAATCACTGCCGAAGATCAAGGCAACCGGCTTGAATTTGTGCCGGTAGCAGGAAAAACGTATTTTGTACAGGTGACAGGATATTTTGCCACACTGGAAGGAGATTTGTGCTTGAGGGTTCAGGAAAAGGATGTAGCCAAACCACAAAATGACATTTGTGCAACTGCCACACAGCTTAATCTGAATGCGACGTGTAACACTATTCTATTTCCTGCCAATAATCTCAGTACAGTCAAACCATCCTGTGTGGTTTACCATGCACCGGATGTCTGGTACAGCTTTACCGCTCCGGCAGAAAAGCAGGTAGCACTGCAGGTCAAGGCTGGCTTTATATTTCATTATGCAGTTTATTCAGGCAACTGCAATGCCCTGGTGGAAAAGCAATGCGGCCTGACTCCGGATCCTTGTGCCGGCTTCATAAAAATTTCAGACCTGATTGCCGGACAAAAGTATTACCTGCAAATCATGGCAGCCAATAAGCCACTGCAGCCAGGAGAAGGCTCTCTTTGTGTGAGAGTGGATGAACTAAGCAAAGCTGCCAATTTTGAACCCTTGAATCTGAATTTGAACCTGGATTGCCTGCATGGGGTGTTGGGCAGGGTGAATTACTCTGTATCCGGCGGTATCGCCCCTGTAGTCTATACAGGTCCTTCCAGTCAGGATTTTCTTTTCCCGGGCCAGAAGGCAGAGGCATTTGCTGAGGATGCTAATGGTTGCCGCAGTTTCGCTACGGTGGAAGCCACCTGTACGCCTCCCTCAAAATGCAAGAACTCCAGTTTACAATCAAACCTTCAGTTTGAATGCCTGTCAGATTCCATAGGTCGTCAGACCGGTGAAGTCATTTTGCGCGCTGGTGGCAAAGGCGGTTCGGGAGTATATTATTTTTATGGAACTCCTGATGGAAGCAAACTGAAACACGAAGACCTTTATAAGGTCCTCATTATAGACAGCGACTCCTGCTATGTCGTCGAAGAAGGCAAGATAGATTGTCCTCCGTTTGATTGTGCCCGCTCTCCTTTGAAGATCGATGTGAGTTATGAGTGTGTCGATACCTTGCTTAAGGCTGTCCTGACAGTCGATGTGACAGGTCAGATGGGACAGATTTCTTTGGAAGGAGATCAAACCGGCAAATGGCTAGATTCGGGCGAGTCCTATTTTGTTAAGGTTACCGATCAGGCCGGATGTAGCCGGGAGATAAGTGGTACCGTTGTATGTAACTTTGACTCCTGTGCCTATGCCAGGCCGCAATTGGAAGTGGATTACCTATGTATTACAGGAACCGGAGGCGGCCAGACAGGTCAGGCCATCCTGATTGTCAATGGTGCCAGCAAAGCCGGAGGCATCAACTACTCCGGTAACCAACCCGGGGATACCCTGGATCATGGCGAGAAATATTCCGTAAAAATGGTGGATGCATTTGGTTGTAGCCTGGAATCAGCAGGAGAGGTGGATTGCGTCATATCTTCTGTCTCGGATGAAAAAAATCCTGTGATCGGCATCAAGCCCAATCCAACCAATGGATGGTCAGAATTGTCGGTTCTGTGGCCCTCTGAGTTGAATTCCGGAAAACTGTATTTCAGTCTGCTCACACCGGAAGGTCAGATTCTGGAACATAAAGTTTTGACCGCCGGACAGTCTGTTATCCAACATAAACTAGACCTGAATGCCTATCCTCCTGGAGTTTATTCCATTCGGATTTCATCCGGTAGTCTGACTGCCTGGACCCGAGTGGTCAGGTATTGAGGATTAAGTAGTTATTTGTTACTAAGGTCCGCTAAACCTTATCCTGAGCCAGGGTATTTCGCCCCTTGTTTTTATGTTTATTTGGGAAGCTGAATGAATCGTAGGGAGTATGCCTAATGAGGGTTGCACTTGCGCAAATCACTGAGTTGCGATATGCAATAGAAGTCCGTGGATGTTTATCCTGAACTTAAGTCAATAGGATAGAAGTTGGTCTTACAGAACCATTGAAATTGGATTCTCAAGGGTATTCTTCAGGGTTTGCAGGAATTTGGCACCGGTGGCACCATCTACTGCGCGATGATCACAGGATAAGCAAACGCGAAGTCTGTGGGAAATCACAATCTGATCATTTTTGACTGCTGGTTTCTTTAAAATGGATCCGACGGCGAGTATACATGCATCAGGAGGATTGATGATGGCTGTGAAATCTTCAATTTCGTACATACCGAGGTTGGATATGGTGAAGGTGTTGCCCTGCATTTCATCCAGACCCAGTTTGCGCTCTTTCGATCTTTGGGCTTTGTCGAGGATTTCCTGATTGATTTGAGATAATGACTTTTGATCGGTATGTCGGATCACGGGTACGACCAATCCGTCTTCAATGGCTACTGCGACCCCAATGTGAATATCCTGATGAAAGACCATCGTATCGCCTTTCCAGGAAACATTGACACCCGGGTTTTGTCTGAGGGCGGTCGCGCAGGCCTTTACAATCAGGTCATTGAAAGAGATCTTTGAAGGAGCAATCTGGTTGATCTGATTGCGTGCAGCAACGCAATTGTCCATGTCGATTTCCATGGTCAGGTAGAAATGGGGTGCGGAAAATTTGCTTTCAGACAACCTTTGAGCAATCGTTCTTCGCATCTGACTAACCTGTACGATCTTATCGCCTTTGGATACTGTTATCGCTTGCTGAATACCCGTGGCCGGGGCGGTTTTGATCTTGTCTTCAATATCCTTTTTGATGATTCTGCCCTGTTCACCTGTACCCTGGATGGATTTGAGATCCAGACCTGCCTCCCTGGCGATCGATTTTGCCAGCGGGGATGCTTTGATGCGGGTATCTGAGGCATCCTGAGCAGTCGGAAGAGCTTGATTGGAGGCAGATGGGACAGCCGCAGGACTGGGAGATGCTGAATTCTCTGCTTTGCTTGCTGCGGGAGGATTTGGACTTCCTTCAGAGCTTGTGAGAAGGGCAGAAAAATCTTCTCCAGCCTTACCGATGATCGCGATGATGCCATCTACGGCCACTTGACCTTCCGGTACGGCAATATGGAGGAGAACACCATCCTGGAAGGCTTCCAGGTCCATGGTGGCTTTGTCGGTTTCCACCTCCGCCATCACGTCACCGGGAGCTACTTTATCACCTACTTTCTTGTGCCAGACGCGAATAAATCCGGTTTGCATGGTGTCGCTGAGTCGGGGCATTCTGATTACTTCCGCCATAATTTCCTTTTTTCAATTCCCATCTGATATGTTTCAGAATAGGAGCGTAAAACTAAGCGTTTTTACAGAAATGAATTTCCCGACTGTTTAAAAAATACACGAACCCGGCTTCAATGTCTTACATATTATTTTATATTGTAATTTTACGCCCATGAAATATACCTCTGCCCTTATCCAGGAGGCTGTGGAATCTCTTAGCGCCTTGCCTGGGATTGGTCGGAAAACAGCTCTGAGGTTGGCACTTTTTCTTGCGAAACAGGATCCTGCCAGAAGTCTGCGTCTGGCTGAATCCATACAGCGAATGGTAGAAGGGCTCAGGGAATGCAGCATCTGTTTTGCCTATTCAGATTCTGATGTCTGCGAAATTTGCTCCAATCCTGGCAGGGACCGTTCGACCATATGTCTGGTAGAGACCGTCCGGGATCTCATGGCGATCGAGGAAACCCAGCAATATAAAGGTCTTTACCATGTGTTGGGAGGTTTGATCAGTCCTATTGAAGGTATCGGCCCGGATCAGTTGAATATTGCCGGACTGGTCAAAAGGGTAGCCACCAACCCGCCCCAAGAGCTCATCATAGCCTTGCGGCCCTGTATAGAAGGGGATACCACTATTTATTATATCAGCAGGCAAGAAGGAATGGAAGGAATCCGTTTAAGTATGATTGCAAGAGGTATTTCTTTTGGATCAGAGCTGGAATATGCGGATGAATTTACCTTGAGCCGATCCCTGGCTGGCAGAATACCTTATCACCCCAAAGACAATAGTTAGGATTGAAATTGTCCGTGATCATAGTGAGTTACAATGTGCGCTATTTTTTGGAGCGTTGCCTTGCATCCGTATTCAAAGCCTTGGCGCATATACCGGCAGAAGTGATTGTGGTAGATAATGCATCTGCCGATGACAGTTGCGAGATGATCCAGTCTACCTACCCGGAGGTCAGACTGATCCAACCTGGTGAGAACCTTGGATTCGGTCGAGCCAATAATCTGGCTTTGAAAGAGGCGTCAGGAGAGTATATTTTGTTTCTAAATCCTGATACGCTGGTCAGAGAGGACTCATTTGAAAAATGCATATCCTACATGGATGCCCATCCGGATACCGGTGCATGCGGTGTCATGATGATAGACGGTTCTGGAGAAATTTTGCCGGAATCCAAGCGGGGTTTCCCAACACCTTGGGTATCGGTTTGTAAGATGCTGGGCTTGCACAAGGTTTTTCCAAAATCCGCCCTGTTTAACGGATATTACCTGGGACATTTGAATTACGAGACCGATCATCCTGAGATCGAAGTACTAACCGGGGCCTTTCTTTTTACGAGGAAGAATATTCTGGACCGGATTGGTGGATTTGACGAAGCTTACTTTATGTACGGCGAGGACATTGATCTCTCCACCAGGATCAGAAGGGCAGGGTATAAGATTGCTTACCTGGCGAATACCCGGATCGTTCATTACAAAGGCGAGAGTACCCGGAAGGCCACCTTGTCCTACCACAAAGCTTTTTACCAGGCTATGATGATCTTTGCCAACCAGTACTTTTCAGGTGCCAGTCAAAAGAGTTACATTTTTCTGATCCGTTTGGGCATTATCGTAAAAGGGACTCTTTCCTGGCTGAAGCAAAAGTTCTTTCAATTTGCACCCATTGCCCTCGACGCAGGATTGATCCTGACCGGCATATTTGGTCTGAAAAAAATCTGGTCTAAACTTTATTTTCAAACGGATTATCATTTTCTGCCATGGGCCTTTTGGTCGAATGCGGTACTTTTTACATTGGTTTGGGTAGTTGCCAATTATTTCAATGGTTTGTACGATAAACGGCCAGGTTTTAAAGACATTTTGATCAGTGCATCGGGCGGATTGATTTTGAATCTTATTGCTTATTCCCTGCTTCCAGAGGAAATGAGGTCATCCAGAATGCTACTCTTGTTATCCTTCCTGTATGTTTTAATGTACCTGATCCTAAGTAGGACTGCGTTTATATATCTGAAGAAAGGCAGCCGTCAATTAAAGGAAGTGATCCTGATTGGCAATGCATCAGAGTGCGATCTGGCTGAAAAGATATTGAGTTATACCTCTCTTCCTTATCGGGTCATTCGAAGACTGGAAGATGATATGCCGGGCTTTTCCTCCCGGGAATTCTCAAAAATGGTGGAAGTACTCAGGCCGGATCAATTGATTGTCTGTTCTCCACACTTGCCTTTTCACGATATCATACAAATGATGTCCGGACTGCCGGAAGGTGTGGAAGTAAAGTTGATGACCGCCGGTGGCACCGGAATCATTGGCAGTCCATCCAAAAACACGCCGGGAGAAATGTACACGATGGATCCCCGGTTTCACATTCAAAAACAAGCATACAAAAGACAAAAGCGGATTTTTGACTTTTGCTTTTCCCTCTGGCTTCTTTTGTTCTTTCCCCTGTTTGCCTTTATAAACAGGAAGCCCTGGAAATTTCTCAGGAACATTGTTTCCGTTCTGTCCGGGAGCCGGCAATGGGTGGGGATACCACCGGAAATTTCCAAATCCATGCAAATTTCCAATGGCAAGCCATCCATACTGATCCCGCTTCCATTTGATCAGAAGTTAAACGATACTTCATTTTCCAGTCAGTACATATTGCATTATGCGATGTATTACTCCATATGGATGGATCTGGATATTTGTCTCAGAAACCTTCAATCACTGGATCAATAGAACATGATGGACCTGAAAAGTATAAAGGATATTCTCCGGGATTTTGAACCCCAGTTGATACAAATCAGGAGAAGATTGCACACCACACCGGAATTGTCCTTCAAGGAGGAAAATACTTCTGCCTTTATCAGATCCTGTCTGGAGGAATGGGGGATCCCATTCAGTGCCGGTTGGGCCGGGTACGGGTTGGTGGGATTGGTATCCGGCGAAAGAGCCCCATCCAATCGAGTAGTTGCATTGAGGGCAGATATGGATGCTCTGCCCATCACAGAGGATTCCGGCTACCCGTTTCCCTCTCAAAACAATGGGGTCATGCACGCCTGCGGACACGATGTGCACATGGCCTGTTTACTGGGAGCCGTGTATGTGCTGCATCGATTGCGCCAAGACTGGGGAGGAAAGGTGAAATTCTTGTTTCAACCGGGAGAGGAGGTGTTGCCTGGAGGCGCCTCCCTCATGATCAGAGAGGGTGCCTTACAGAATCCAGTTCCGGAATTAATACTGGGACTACATGTACAACCTGGATTGGACGTCGGGAAAGCAGGAATCTGCCCAGGCCCCAGTATGGCTTCTTCAGATGAGCTCTACCTGGAAATTTCCGGTCCAGGGGGGCATGCCGCCATGCCTCATCTGGCAGCCGATCCCGTTCTGGCCGCTGCCAGGATCATTACCGGGGTCCAGGAGTTGATGGCCCGGGAAAGGCCTCCCATGACCCCTGCCGTGATGGGTTTCGGTAAGCTGGAGACAATTGGTGGAGCTACCAATGTAATTCCGGCCCGGGTCAAACTGGAGGGTACCTTTCGGACGTTGGATCCTGAATTCAGAGAAAAAATGCACCTGAGGCTGGATGAATTTGTCCGCGCCATCGCGGATGCCAGTGGTGCGGAAGCTGAATTGAAGATCAACCGAGGCTATCCTGTACTGGTCAATGATCCGTTGGCCGCTGCCAAATGGTTGCAATTTGCTTCCGAGTACCTGGGTGCTGATAGCTTAGCTGAAATCCCTCCCAGACTCACTGCAGAGGATTTTGCCCACTATACCCGGCTGATACCCGGATGCTTTTTTAGGCTGGGGACGGGCCCTTCGAGCAATGTCCACAGTCCCAAATTTGTGGCAAATGACGAAGCCGTACCGGTAGGTGCGGGCCTGTTAGCCTGGCAGGCGATCCGATTTTTGGGAAACACATAAAATATTTTCATAATTTGTAAGCTTGTATTATTCAAATTTTTAACTTTGTGTCTAATTTGAAAATCCAAACACCAGAATAGATTGCTATGGCAAGAATCTTGATTGTTGATGACGAGCAGAGCATTCGCCGCGCCCTCAGAGAGATCCTCGAACTGGAGAAGTACCAGGTGGATGAAGCTGTAGATGGGCTGGATTGCCTGGTAAAGCTGAAACAAAATGAATATGATGCCATCATACTGGACATCAAAATGCCCAAAATGGATGGCATGGAGGCTTTGGATAA
Organism: Bacteroidota bacterium; assembly: GCA_029572935.1. GTDB lineage: Bacteria > Bacteroidota > Bacteroidia > Chitinophagales > Saprospiraceae > Vicinibacter. The sequence continues at coordinate 60,853 of JAKQHM010000053.1, read as the reverse complement.
GATCCAGTCTCTGGCTGTAGATACCCCGATCGTTATGATCAGCGGACATGCGACCATTGATACGGCGGTCGAAGCTGTGAAAAAGGGCGCCTATGACTTTATTTCAAAGCCGCCCGATCTGAACAGGTTGTTGATCACCCTGCGCAATGCCATTGATAAGTCTTCCCTCATTTCTGAGAAGAAAATTCTCCAGAAAAAGGTTTCCAAATATAAAACCCAGGAAATCGTAGGAGAGTCGGCAGCCATCCGAAAAGTGAGAGAGACCATTGATCTGGTCGCTCCAACGGATGCAAGGGTCCTGGTGACGGGTCAAAACGGTACCGGCAAGGAGCTTGTAGCGCGTTGGATTCATGAAAAGAGCAACAGGAGCAAGGGCAATATCATAGAAGTAAACTGTGCGGCGATACCGTCTGAACTTATTGAAAGTGAGTTGTTTGGACATGAAAAGGGCTCTTTTACCTCTGCCATCAAGCAAAGGCTGGGGAAGTTTGAGCTGGCCAATGGAGGGACCCTGTTTCTCGATGAGATCGGCGACATGAGTCTTTCTGCACAGGCAAAGGTCCTCAGAGCCCTGCAGGAAAATAAAATAACCCGGGTAGGCGGGGACAAGGAAATACCGGTGGATGTGCGTGTGATTGCGGCCACCAACAAGGATTTGAGAGAAGAGATTGCCAGGGGGAAATTTAGAGAAGACTTATACCACCGCCTTGCTGTGATCATCATTGAAGTGCCCTCTTTGAATGAAAGGGTAGAGGATATACCCCTTTTGGCAGAACATTTTATGGAACATATTTGCCATGAATACGGCATGCCCCCCAAGCGCATTGAGGAATCTGCACTGGAGGAGCTGATGCGGTATAATTGGACCGGAAACATCCGCGAACTGCGCAATGTCATAGAGCGCCTGATCATATTGAGCAAGCAAAAGATCAGCAGGAAAGAGGTACTGGATTTTGTCATCCCTGCCAGTCAGCGCCATAATAAGTTCAAGGAATTGTTCGAGCAATTTGATACCCTTCAGGAGTTAAATGATTTTATTAAAAAAGAATTTGTGGCATATAAGGCAGAGTCCTGATCATGCGTTACCGTAAAGAATAAGGCCTGTTATGATTCTATAACAGGCTTTTTTATTTCAAAAATCATCGGGCAATATGAAATCAATGAAGCAATGGAGCCATATGAAGGCCGAGAACAGCTGGACCATGTTTAAGGTAATGGCGGAATTGGTGGACGGTTTTGAGACCATGCAAAAGATGGGTCCCTGTGTATCAATCTTTGGTTCGGCCCGGGTCGCTCCGGGTCATCCTCATTACGAACTGGCCTGCATGATTGCTCAAAAGCTTACAGAAGAGGGTTTTGGGATCATCACGGGGGGCGGACCCGGCATCATGGAGGCAGCAAACAAGGGGGCTCATCTCAAGAACGGCGTTTCTGTCGGACTTACCATCAACCTGCCATTCGAGCAGTTCAACAATCCTTATCTGGATCCCAGAAAGACGCTGAATCACCGTTATTTTTTTGTGCGAAAAGTCATGTTTGTCAAATACTCACAGGCATTTATTGCCATGCCCGGCGGGTTTGGCACCCTGGATGAGCTATTTGAGGTTCTGACATTGACCCAGACCGGAAAGATCAACAAGGTCCCGATCATGCTCGTGGGCTCGGAATTCTGGGCGCCTCTGAGGGAGTGGCTGGTCAAGATCGTCTGCGAGGAATTTGGATACATTTCTGCTCCGGATCAAAACCTGATTCCGATTGTAGACGATCCGGATGAAGTGATCCGGATTATCAATGATTTTTACGGGGGTGATGGCAATGTAGGATTGAGGCCAACGTTTGAATTGTAATGCCGACCGTAACCTAGGCTTTTCGCCCGGAATACGCTAACTTTGATTTCTAAAAGGATCTGAAACGCTCATGTCTGCAAAAAGCCACCCTGTGCTATTATCGGTATTTGTGCTCTCTTTTTCACTGATGCGTTGCACAGGCGATGGGGAAATACCAGAGAAGCCCAGGATTTGGTTCATATCCTTTTCCAAAAATGAAATGCTACAGGGAGATATCAATCAGGATTCGGTCTGGATGGAAATCGGTTTTGAAGACGGGGATGGCGATTTGGGATTCGGATCTTCCAGCCCTGAAAAAGATATCTTCCTTTTTGATAAAAGAACAGCCTTGCTTCAGGATGGCTACAAACTACCGGATTTGCCCCCAACGGCAGGAAAAAGCATCAATGGCTCCATTCGGCTTCGTATTTTCAACACCTGCTGTTTGTTTCCACAAGGTATTCCTCCCTGTTCTGCTCCTGTTCAGTTTCCCAGGGACAGCATAGCCTATGAGTTGTATATAGTGGATCGTGCAGGAAACCAAAGCGAGCGGATCACCAGTCCGCAGATCTACCTCAATTGCCAATAACCCCCCTGATTTGTGCTTAAAAAGGGTACTGATGTCCTGATCAGATGCTGATCAGAGGTAAAGCTTGATTTCCTTTCTGATGGCCTCCAGGGCCTTGCGAATGGTTTCTTCTGCAACCTCGCATTCCTGGGATTGGATGATCTGGGTAGCTGAAAAGTTAGAGCTCTGGGAGCCGGCTGATTCATTTAAGGCTGTCAGGCAGGTGTTTTTAGCAAAAACAATAATTTCCCAAAGTTTGTCGCTGACATAGACCTGCATGGTCATGTTGTGATCGTACTCCTGCTGAATAGCCAGCATAAGCGTCCTTACATATTGATCCGGACTGGAATCCGGATGGTAGGGAAGCCTCATGATGAGCTGGGTAGGGCGAATCCTCTCTAAAAACATGGCCATCCGCTCGTAGGCATTTAATAGGACCGGGATCGAATCCTTTCTTGCACGGTTTTGGTTCTCCTGGTATAATTTTATTTTCTCCATCTCAAAGTACTGTTTAAGAAGAAAATAGACCGTGAGAAAAACCACGACGGACGGCAGGGTGTATTTCAGAACTTCAGTAAAGGTTTCCATGGATTATTATAACCAACTGCAAATGTAATGGTTGCAGATATTATTTTGCCCGGGGGAACAAATTTAATGCCGGGGGTGTTAAATTTGTTTGAAAAACCAGGATCATGAACGTAATAGAAGAAACTCCGATCATCATAAGCGAATCCGCAATGGATCAACTGATCCGCATCCGCACGGAGCAAAACATCCCCTCAGACCATGGCTTAAGAGTAGGGGTCAGGGGCGGCGGCTGCTCCGGATTCAGTTATACTTTGGGCTTTGATGTTAAAAAAGAACAGGATCAGGAATTTGAGATTGGTGGCGTACGTATCTTTATGGAGCCGGCACATGCCCTTTACCTCGTCGGAATGAGGATAGAGTGGGTAGAGGGACTCAATAACCGGGGATTTTCCTTTGTGAATCCCAATGCCAAAGAAACCTGTGGTTGCGGACAGTCTTTTTCGGCCTGATCCCGGTACCAGTTAATCATGAAAGACGTCCTCGATTTATTGGCGAGAGCCTTCGTTTCTGCTATTTTCCTGTTTGAGGCTTTTACATCAGCCAAATTTTTTGATAGGACTCAGGCGACCATGACGGAATATGGCCTGACCTGGAATCAGGACTTACTGTTAATCAGCACCATAGTTGCGCTATCCGTGGGAGGCATTTTTCTACTGATTGGGTACCGACCGGGCTTTGCCGTGATTCTGCTTTTGCTTTATTGGGTGCCGGTAACCTTCATCGTTTATTCATTTTGGAACAAGCCTCCCGAAAAACAGACACTTTACTCTATTTTATTCATGAAGAACATTGCCATAACCGGTGGGTTGATACATATCTGGATTTATGGTACGGGGCGGTATAGTTTCAGGCGGTTGATTGGTATGACCCGCCTGCCCAAAGAAGAATGGTGAAAGTTTTTTGTCCAATATAGCAGTATTCGAAATCGCTATGACCTTTTTGACAAGCGATATGCTGCATTCATTTTAACTTGAAATGCGATAGGATGATAAAGACTATTTGTACTTTTTTATTCATTGCTGGCTGGACTTTTTTGTCGGGACAAAGCAATTTCTATTTCCAGATCGACACAATCAGACAAAAGGGTTGGCCTGCCATTCATTCCTTCAGCTATGGTACATGGGATGGAACCGTATTTCTGGTTGGGGGAAGGAAGGACGGGATTCACGAGAAAAAGTCAGGTTTTAGCCGTAAGGAAAATAATCGTTTTCTGTACATGTGGAAGCCCTCTTCCGGGACCATCGATTCATTGGAACTAAGTTTTATCCCGGACTCGCTCGGAGATGCATTAAGTGCGGCAGGAACTTCCTTTGTACAGCAGGATCAATATCTGATCATTGTAGGCGGATATGGAGAAAATGCTCAATCTGAATTTGTCACTTATCCCAGCCTGGTGGTGCTGGATCTAAGCCGGGCTGCAGACTCAATTGCCTGGCTCGACAGTCTCAGACCTGCGGCTCGTCAGCTGATTCATCCCCGTTTTGCCGTTGCCGGAGGCCAGTTGGGCATACTGAACGGGCGTTTCTTTCTGGCCGGGGGAAATAAGTTTGAAGGAAGATACGATGATAATTCCGGTCTTGTTAAGCAGGAATATACCGACAAGGTCAGCATTTTTGAATTGAATATTGGCCAGGACAGTGTACAATTTACCCTCATCAGTGAGATCAAAGACGAATTTAATTTTCACAGGCGCGATTTTAATATGGTGCCCTTTATTTTTGAGGACGGATCAACGGATCTGATGCTGTTCTCCGGGGTTTTTCTGATCAATGAAAACAGGCCATTTTTTAATATAGCCCGGTTGAATGAATCGGGATATACAGACATTCCGAGCTTCAGTCATTTTCTGGCAAATTATCACTGTGCCAAGCTGGGGATATTCGAAAGGGGGCTCAATGTAATGCATCAGTATTTTTTTGGGGGCATGGCGGAATACGCACCGGATGGATCAGGCAGTTTAATTCGGGATCCCCTGGTACCCTTTGTCAAAACTATTTCTTCGGTAGTACGAAAAGCAGATGGAACTTACGAAGAGCGTCATCAGGATGTAGGAATGCCTGGATTTTTGGGTACGAATTCTGAATTGATCCTCATGCCTCAGGTACCTGTTATGGAAGGGGATAAAGCGATCATAGATCTGGATAAGATATCATCAGATTCCCTTTTGATCGGATACATCTTTGGTGGGATTTTCAATCCGACAGATGAGCCCAATCCCTGGGTCAAGGACAGGGCATCTGCTACTATGGCCAATCCTTATCTCCTTGAGGTCAGAATGCGCAAAGGCCCTCTGAGCTACCAAACAAATCCAACTGGCAATAAAACTGTTTTTCCAAAAATTATGATTTCAGAGCAGCCAGGTGGCGGACGTTTCAATGTTAGGGTTGAAACAGAGGATTGGAAAGATCTCTCCGTTTGGTTGGTGGGACCTGATGGAAGTCTGGCCATGCATCGCCTATACAGTGCAGGGGAGGATTTGGCGCTTGAAATGTCAGGGTTCCCCGACGGCGTATATATTGTTTATTCACTGCTGGACGGCAAGTATTCAGGAAGTCAGAAAGTGATCAAGCAGACTAGGTAGACATCAACCCGCTTTAAATTTGCTGATTGCTTTCCGGGTATAATCGCTCATGACCAGACGACCACTGATGGAAGCACGCTCCGCCATCAGTTTTTCCCAATGTTCTGTCCCGGTCCAAAAAACCTGTTTTAATGCGTAAAGAGCCTCCGGATTGGAGGCAGAGAGTATGCTGCTGAAGTGTTCAATGTACAGATCCAGTTGCTCAACGGTTTCAAAAACCTCGTGATACAGGCCCATGTTTTTGGCCCATTCAGCAGTCTGCCATTCGGTGGCGTTGAGGGCCATTTTGCTGAAGGCCGATAATCCCATTTTCCTTTCTACGGCAGGCCCGATCACAAAGGGACCTATGCCTACTGCCAGTTCACTGAGTCTGACCGATGCGAATTGGCTGGCCATAGAGTAATCGCAGGCAGCAGCCAATCCCACACCGCCACCCACTGCTTTTCCGTGGATCCGGCCGACGACAATGCCCGGATAGTTTCTTATGGCGAGAATCACTCTGGAAAAACCACTGAAGAATCTTTGCCCTTCGTCCAGTGTGCTGATAGAGCTCAGTTCTTCGAAACTGGCACCTGCACAGAAGGCTTTTTCTCCACCGCTTTTCAGCAGCAATATTTTAGGATCGGGCATTCTGCCCAGTTCAGTGATTGAATTTGCCAGTTTTTCGAGGATGGCCGAGGGCAGTGAATTGCTCTGCGGGGTAAAAAATTCGACCTCGACATAATTCTGTTTGGGCGTTACTTTAACATAAGGTTCCATAACTCAGTTTTTGGTTCTTTTCCAGCTTTGAAATGCGCCGTTTGGTATTTTCCATTCCGAGGGTAATTCGCGGAGCGGTTCACTTTCTGTCAATTCTTTCTGACAGTCGTAAGCCAGTTGTTGGTAAAGTTGTGTCCCTTTTGATTTCCAGTCCACCATTTCATCTGTGATCTCCCGGACCACTTTGGCAGGATTGCCGACGATCAGGGACCGGGAGGGAAATACACTGCCTTCCTTGATGAAACTCATGGCTCCGATGATGCACTCAGACCCGATTTGGGAATCGTCCATGATCACACTGTTCATTCCGATAAGCGCGTTTCTGCCGATATGAGCCCCGTGGATCATGGCTCCATGGCCCACGTGAACGTCTTCTTCCAAAAAAACTGTAATGCCCGGAAACATGTGGATCATTACGTGCTCCTGAATATTGCAACCGTCGCTGATGACGATCTCTCCAAAATCACCTCTGATGGCAGCAAAAGGCCCTACGTATACTCCCGCACCAATGCGCACACAACCCGTTATACAGGCCATCGGATGGACAAATGCATCCGGATGAACATAAGGTGTGTATTCCTTAAATCTGTAGATCATAACGATTTGCCTTTGGCGGTGTAAAATTACTTTTTTTGTACTTTGTGGTTTTATTAAAATGCATTACATGGATATTCAGAGGATTTCGGGATTCCTTTCTGCCTTGGAGGAAAACAACAACCGCGAATGGTTTGAAGAGCATCGCAATGAATATAAAAGTCAAATAGAAATTCCTTTCCGTGATTTCATACAGTCCTTGCTGGATCGGATTTCAGAATGGGAAAATACTGGCCCTTTACGGTCTGCGGATGCGATATTCAGAATATATCGCGACATCAGGTTTTCAAAGGACAAAACTCCATACAAAACACATCTTTCCGCAATTATCTCGCCTGAAGGGCGTAGTGGAATGAAACTTCCGGGTGTTTATTTTGAGATGGCAGCAGGCCAGGCTAATCTCTATACAGGAATTTACCAGACAGATCCTCCAGCGCTCAAAAAACTGCGCGTTTATATTGCGATGAATCCTGATGAGTTCAGAGAAATTTATAAGGACAAAGATTTTGTCCAATACTTTGGAGAAATAAAGGGAGAAAAAAGCAAAGTCATTCCAGCTGAATTCAAAGAAATATCACTCATCGAGCCTTTGCTTTATAATAAGAGTTTTTACGCCGTCAGTCCGATATCCACTCATCGCATGGATTCTGATCGGTTGAAGGATGAAATATTAAAGAGATACAAAATCGCACGGGCGCTGAATAAGTACCTAAGGCGAGCTATGGAGGATTGATCCGGTCATCGAAGTGATGAACTTTCCTATTGATCCGTTTTGATGTGTGGAAGTTGTCTGTTCACCAAAATGGCTGCATTGATTTCAAACCCCAATATCAGGATCAACACATTGATCCTGATCCACAATAAAGTAATCACCAGAGCTGAGATGGCACCATACACTTTGTGATAAGTGGAAAAATTCTCTACAAAATAAGCGAACAAAACCGAACTCAATATAGAGGTGGTGGTGGCAAAAATGGTTCCAGGTGAAAGAAATCCAAGGGGCTTTCTGAGTGCCGGGCCGTATCTGTAGATCATGTCGATCACAGTGATGAAGAGCATGAGGACTACAGAATATTGCAATAAGGAAAGGCTGTAAGCTGCCAGCTTGCCTAATTTTAAGAGTCCGAAGAACCATTTAAAAATGATGCCACCCAGGATGAGCAAAACCACGGAAAGAACCAACAGAAATCCAAGTAACAGCGTAATTCCTATGGCCACGATTTGTTTTTCCAGGAATGATCTTTTTCTGAAACTGGATCGGTAGGTTTTGTCAAAACCTTTCATCATGGCCAGAATGCCATCAGAAGCAAAATAAATGGCAAGAAAAAAACCCAGTGAAAGAATGCTTCCTCTTGCCTGAGGTTTGAGACCGGAGACAATACTGTCCCATAAATATTTGGAAGTGTCTTCCGGGAGTATATTGTGCAGGGATTTTTCCAGGTTGTTAAACAGATCCAATTCTTTGGGCAGATAAGCAGTTAGTGTGAACAGAAAGAGTATGGCCGGAAAGAGTGCAAGGAAAAAATGAAAAGACATGGCACTGGCCCGTGTAGAAATATCATTTTTGCGTATTTCCTGGTGGATAAATGTAAGGAGGGTAAACAGACTGACGCCATGAAAACCAGGAAGGGAATATTTTTTACTGAACTCGACGAGAAGGACAGACAACGGATTGTCAAAAATGAGGATCTCTATCCGTCTCCAGAACTCAAATAAAGTACTCCTTAAGGACATCTATGATTTGTTGAGGGATCTGCACTCTCTTATTGGTATTCTTGTCCACAAAACAAAGGGTCACCAAACCCCGATTGGCTAATTTGCCGTCACCTTTTATAATGTCTGTGTTGAATTGAATGATGTCGCCCGGGATTTGAGGGATAGACGTTTCCAGGTCCAGGACTTCATCGTAGAAGCAAGGTCGCACGTATTTGACCTGCAGGGACATGACGGGCATAAAGACCATCAGTTCATCTTCCATTTTACGATAACTTAAACCCAAAGCGCGGAGGGCTTCCACCCGTCCCACTTCGTAGTATAAAGGATAATTGCCATAGTATACATAACCCATGCGGTCTGTTTCCCCATATCTTACCCTGACCTGAGTCCTGTGTTTAAACATGGAGATCGCTATTGGGAATCCTGGCAACCGGGAAGGACATACAATGTGTGCCACCACGCGCCCGGGACAACTCACTGGATGAGAGGGTGATGATCGTATTGTGGATGTCCTCGGGTTTTTTATTTTCTTCCTCCACCATTCTCAGAAAATCGGAAGAGTGAATTACGTCGTATCCCTTGTTTTTGAATGCTTTTTCAGTAAAAGTATTCCGGTCATAGGTCAGAGCGACACCCGGTTTGATGGTGAGCAAATTACATCCGTCTGTCCATTGTTCTCTTTCCTGATAGGGGGATTCTCCCATTCCACTCCAGATGAAATCTATGGTTGGATTCATCTCCTCATGCATGAAGTCCCTCACAGATGGATATTCTGTGATGTCGCCATTATTGCGGTGCACGGTCACATAGGATCCCAGTCCATCCTTTACGATGGGTTTGTATCCGACGAAATGGTCGTGGTTGATCTGAGTAAACAACGTGTCGATGTGCATGAAGGATCGTTCTTTAGGGACATCGATCTCTACTACGTTTTTAACCAGTTTTTTTTCAAAAAGAACATTTTTAAGTACATTCATGGCATGTTCTGTGGTCCGCTCACTGGAGCCAATCAGAAGGTAATCTTCGCTTAACATCATGAGGTCTCCTCCTTCGATGGAAATGGGTTCTCCTTTTCGGGAAGGGGGGAATTGGTCTACCAGGTTGAGATTGATCAGTCTATTTTCCTTAAAGAGATGTGAGAACAAAGGGTGAGCATGAAGAAAAAATCTCGTCAGCAAATTCTCCCTGTGCCTTACAGCCTTGGAGGCTTTGGTGATGACGATGTGATCCCTGATGGTGATGCCGATGTCTCTCGTAAATATGAAATTGGGAATCGGGTCAAAATAAATTTTGTCTTTTTTTGAGTCGTATCCGGAAATTAAAACCTGAGCAAGGTTCTGATGATCCATGTGCCTTAATTCATCAGCCCAGGCTGCAGGCAGTTCTTCCCAGTCCTTTATTTTCAATATGAGTTCTTCTTTGAGTTCAGAGCTGGTGTTCAGTGACTCTTTGATGAGCACCTCGGTCTCCAAAACGTTTTCAGGACCAATGAAGAAGTTTAGAATGGAAGTAAACACATCGTGTTCTCGCCGCATGGTGGGCAAAAAGACAATGTCATCAAAAAGAAGTTCACCCGCGCGCCTCGGACTGATCCGGTCAATACCCACGTCCGGTCGGTGGACGATCACTTTGGTAAGAGGTTGAATTTCTGAATCTACAAAGACTTTGAAAGTTGAATCCATAATGTCCGATTTTCACAAAATTATTCAATTGCCCCGACCTGCCTGTGCTTCTTGATTTTTTAACATTCTGTAAACATCCAGTATTGGACCATTTTTAGATTCTCATAATTGGAATTTTTTGGTTCAACTGTCAGGATATCAGTTGTTTGTGATTTTTTAATTAATTATGTTAAAGAAATAAACTTTTAATCATACCGGTAATGAGCTGAAACCTCATGATATGGTGGAACCAATTCATTTAAAGGGGGTTATTTTACTTGAAAACTTAAGAAAGATGTTCTTTTTTGTATTCCTGGCTGTCTTGTTCCTGATTGAATTTTATGCATTTCAGGGCTTCAAACTGGTCACAGGTTCCTTTTCTGGCGAAACCCTGAAGATTTCCGCTAATTGGGCTTATTGGATAATTACCTCAGCTTTACTCGTATTTGCTGTTTACGGAATGATGGTATACCGCAAGACACAGGTCTTTCCGGTGGTGTCAAAGTGGAGCGTAAACCTGTTTATCAGCATTTTTGTGACCAAGTTGATATTCATCGTTTTTCTGCTTTCTGAGGATCTGTACAGGCTGGTGTTTGGGCTGGGCAACCGGGTTTTTTCAGATGCAGGCGAATCATTCATACCTGAAAGAAGGTTGTTTTTGAGTCAAATGGGTCTGGCTGTCGCGAGCGTACCTTTTGTCTCGTTTTTGTACGGAATCACAAAGGGCAAATACAACTTCAAGGTTCATCAACTGGAATTGTTTTTTGATGATCTTCCTGCCAGCTTTGATGGTTTCAGGATCGCTCAGTTCTCTGATTTTCACAGCGGTAGTTTTGATGACCAGACAGAGGTAAAAAAGGGTTTGGAAATTTTACAAAGCCAGAATTGTGATGCCATTGTTTTTACCGGAGATCTGGTCAATAATGTTGCTGATGAATTCAAACCTTACCAGGAAATATTCTCCAGGCTGCATGCACCTTATGGCAAATATTCCATTCTGGGAAATCACGATTACGGTGACTATATTAGCTGGGATTCTGCCGAACTCAAACGTGCTAATCTCGATAAACTTTGCCAGATGCAGAAGGATTCGGGATTCGAACTTTTAAAGGACCGTAATGTGAGGATTGCAAAAGGAGATGAAGCTATTTTTATGTGTGGGGTTGAGAACTGGGGCGTTGGATTTGGCAAAAGAGGTAATCTGAACAAAGCAATGGATGGCATTCCAGCCGGTGCATTTAAGGTACTTCTTTCACACGATCCCACCCATTGGGAAAATGAAGTAAAAACCCATCCCGAACCTGTGAGGCTTTGTCTGTCAGGTCATACCCATGGCGCTCAGATGGGGGTGGAGATTCCGGGCATAAAGTTTAGTCCAGTACAGTTCAGGTATCCGCACTGGGCGGGTCTCAAGGAGGAGCAAGGCCGATACCACTACATCAATCGCGGATTTGGGTTTTTGGGTTTTGCAGGCCGGGTTGGAATCTGGCCCGAGATTACGGTTATCACCTTAAGGAGCAAGCAATCTATCTGACCTGTCCTTATTTTTTTTTATTTTATTTTTGATTATACCATTGGATACTAAGGTCATTAATTGAAATAACCTCTAAAACCTCATTTGCGGTTTATGGATATTTGGGTTACATAAGTCTGAATTGAATTTATTGCACCCCAATATAGGTTGAAACTCAATTATTAAGTTCTACTGGTCTACTTAAATGCCGATTCAGAGATTTTGAAAGGGGTCTTGAGTATTGCCCATCCTTGGTGTGAGCTTAATTTAGCAGCAGGATGTCGTGGTATGCAGGATTGCAAATGAAATCTTTGTGCTATTTTATTTCTCAGTTGATTTGTTATTCTTTTTTAAGTGGCAATTCGTCTGGATAAGCCCCCTTCCTTTTTTCTTTTAAAAAGATCTGTAAGCTAAAGATCTGCAAGGAAAGTATCTAAATTATAAGTTACCATTGTATTGAGATCGATTTTCATTGAGTTCAATTTCTTCTTACCCTCTTAATAGGATAGATATGTAATGAAAAAAGCCCCGCAAAACTGCGAGGCTTTTCCTAGGTCTATTTATATAAAACCAAAACGATAACCTTAATTGGATTTGATTATTTTCACTGATTCCGTACTCTTGTTCGTGTGAATTCGGAGCAGATACAAACCTGGTTGAATCCAAGGAGTGATTTCCTGACTGGTCTGAATATGCTCAGTTCGGTAAATCGTTTTACCTTCAGCGTTGAGGATTTCCACAGATCTGATTGTACCGTTTATCTGATTTTGATCGAGGAAGAAACCATTTGTGAATGGATTAGGCCATACTGCAGGTTTTTGGCCTGAAAAATCAGAGGTGCTGCTTGGTAGGGACAAGACACCGTCCAGGACATGAACAATTCCATTGTCTGCTTCAATGTCTGCTTGAATCACCTTAGCATTGTTGATGAATACGCCTTCAGAATTGATCGTAACATTGATGGGATCACCTTTGAGCGTGATTTCATTTTGACCATTGACCAGGGAGCCGGATGGCCGGTTGCCCGGAATGGCATGGTACAACAAAAGATCTCTGAGTGCACCGGTCGGATCATTGAGTAAGGCATCCAGTACTCCGGGTGCCAATGATCTGAAAGCAGCATCGGTCGGTGCGAAAACAGTGATCGGACCCGCAGTTCTGATGACGGGTTTCAATCCTGCCAGTTCAATGGCATTGTTGAGTATGGTGTGTACGGGAGAATTTTCAATGATGTCTACAATATTGGGTTTGGCCGTTTCGGGGATCAATACCGCATCAATGACGTGTATGATTCCATTAGATGCGGCAATGTCTGACATGATGACTCTTGCATTGTTAATGAAAATGCCCGATGAATCTATTGTGACTTTCAGATTTTTTCCTAAAAGCAAGGTCTGAATTTCCAGCCCATTCGTCAGGTCGAAAGATTCCGTTTCTCCTTCTGATGTATGGTAGAAAAGGAGGTTTCTGAGCGCACCGTTCGGGTCAGCTAAAAGAGAATCCAAAAGTCCTGCAGGCAAAGCCTGAAATGCAGCGTCCGTAGGAGCAAACACCGTGAAAGGGCCTCCTGTGTTTAATACATCTTTCAAACCAGCCGCTCCAACGGCCGTGTTCAGAGTTTTGTGGTCGGGGGATGCTTCAATGAGCTCTGCAATTGAGGATCTGGGGAGCAGGACCGCGCGGATCACATGCAGAATTCCATTGGATGCTTGAACGTCTTCCATACTCACCTGTGCACCATCGATGAAAACTCCGGATGTATTGATGGTGATGCGAACGTGTTTTCCTGCCAATAAAGTCTGGATTTCCTGCTGATCCGTCAGGTCCGTAGAACGGTAAATGCCATTGGCGGCATGGTAAAGCAGTACATTTTTCAATGCGCCATTGGGATCGGCGAGAAGGGCATCCAGGACACCATCCGGCAAGGCTTCAAAAGCGGCATCCGTAGGTGCAAACACGGTATAGGCACCTTCATCGTTTAAAACGGGCGTAAGTCCCGCAAGATCCAGGGCAAGTTCCAAGGTATTGTGTATGGGTGAAGATGCGATGATCTCAGCCAACGTTGGTTTGGGTTTTGGAACCAGAACGGCATCGATCACATGCAGTATTCCATTCGCTGCAGGTATATCTGCCACCGTGACTTTTGCGTCCCCGATAAAAATGCCCGATGAATCGATCCTAACGATCAGATTTTCACCCATCAGCAAGGGCTCTAGTATTTGGTTATTTGTCAGGTCAAACGAAGCCGTTTCGCCTGGGAGGACATGGTACAGCAAAATGTTTTTCAATGCGCCGGAAGGATCTGCCAACAAAGAATCCAATACTCCCTGAGGAAGTGCTTCAAAGGCTGAATCAGTAGGAGCGAAGAGCGTAAAAGGACCATCGTTACTGAGGGTTTCTTTCAGTCCAGCCAGTTCGATGGCTGCTTCTAGTGTCTCGTGATCTGCAGAGTTCTGAACGATCTCAGCCAGGGATGGCTTCGGTAAGAGTACGGCCCGGATAACATGAACGATCCCATTAGAAGCCTGGATATCCTGCATGCTCACCTGAGCACCATCGATGAAAACTCCGGAAGTGTTGATGGTGATGCGTACGTGTTTCCCATTGAGCAAGGTCAATATTTCCAGTTTGTCTTCCAGGTCGGAGGAGCGATATTCTCCCGGCAGGGCATGGTAGAGCAATATATCTTTAAGCGCTCCCTGAGGATCTGCCAAAAGTGCATCCAGTACTCCATCCGGCAAAGCTTCGAAAGCCGCATCGGTGGGTGCAAAAAGAGTAAAGAGGCCGTCCTGGTCGAGCGTTTCAGTCAGGCCCGCCAGGGATAAAGCAGAATTCAAGATCCGGTGATCAGGGGAGGAGGCAACGATGTCCGAAATACTGGGCTGGGGAAGGAGCACGGCGTCCAAAACGTGCAGAATTCCATTGGATGCCGGGATATCTGAGAGCTGGATCCTGGCATTGTTGATGATGATGCCCAACGAGTCCATGCGAACCCTCAGGAACTGGCCTGGGAGCAGGGTCGTAAAACTGAGCCCATCGGTCAAACCAAAAGAGGCAAGCTCGCCATTGGATATATGGTTAAGAAGAAAATCTTTCAATGCTCCGGTTGGATCAGCTAATAAGGCTGATAGAAGACTATCCGGCAACAAAGCAATGGCCGCGTCGGTAGGCGCAAACAAGGTGAAGGGGCCAGAAGTGGAGAGTGTATCCTTTAACCCTGCCAGGCCAATGGCTGCGTTGAGGGTCAAGTGGTCCGGTGAGCTTTCCACAATTTCCGCCAGCGAGGGACGTGGTATCAGTACCGCGCGAATCACATGAAGAACCCCGTTGGAGGCTTCAATATCCTCCATGCTCACTTGGGCTCCATCAATAAAGATACCGGCAGTATTGATCGTGATCCGGATGTGTTTACCGGCCAGAAGAGTTACTATTTCCTGATCGTCTGACAGGCTGGTAGAGGGGTAGGTGCCCGGAAGCACGTGATAGAGAAGAATATTTTTAAGTGCACCATTCGGATCGGCCAACAAAGCGTCCAGAACTCCATCCGGAAGTGCTTCAAAAGCTTCATCTGTAGGGGCAAAAAGAGTAAAAGGTCCATCCTGGTCAAGGGCTTCATCCAGATTTGCCGCAAGCAGGGCAGTATGAAGGGTCTTGTGGTCCGGAGAAGTTGAAACGATCTCATAGATTGAGGCCTTGGGTATTAAAACACCATCCACGACATGTAAAATTCCATTGGAAGCTTCGAGATCTGCCTGACTTACACCGGCTCCATTGATTTTGATACCGCCCTGACCTACACTCACCTGAACTTTTTTTCCAATATTCAATGTGCCTATGGTTTGTCCGTCGCTCAGGTCTGAGGACCTTGCCAGCCCAGGTATTAAATGGTACAAAAGGACTTCCTTAAGCGCACCTTTGGGATCCTGAATCAGGGCATCGAGTAACCCGGGTGCCAGATTCGCAAAAGCAGCGTCTGTAGGGGCAAACACAGTTAATTGAGTGGAGCCGCTCAGATCAGTTTCCAGTCCAGCCAGGTCAATGGCTGTTTTTAGCGTTTTGTGATCATTAGATCCGGAGATCAGATCATACAGGGTCTGAGAGAACCCTGAGCTCAAGCTTGAAAAGCAGAGGAGTAACAATAGAAGTTTTTTCATAACACATTGAATTAGTGAATAAATTTATAACTATTAGTAAATGAAAAAAGCCTGTCTAATGTTTAGGCAAAAAGATTAAACAAAAATACAGGAAGCTCAATAGTGCTGTAAATAATTAATAATAAGGCAAATAAGATTGATATAAATATATATATGTTAGAATTTTAACATATCTTTAAGTAAGTGTAATAAAGTGAGAAGGGGAGGGACTAATCCTGTCTTTTGTGGCGGGTGTTTTTATCCAGGACTTTGAGTTTTTTGACTCTGTTTTCGTGCTCTTTTCTTCTTTTTTCTATATAAGTTTGGATCAGTTTTTCTTCATCTATGGGTGCTCCTCTAAGCTTTCTGTGAAATGCTCGGATCAAAAGGTCAATTTTGTCATCCGTTTCCGTCACGCCTTTGAGCTTATAGAAGTGACTGAGTCTGCTTCCGGCATCAAAACCCCAATTGATCTGAATCCATCGGCCCAGACTGAAATGCAACTTACTAGCAATGGTGTCTTCAGGAGCTGTAACCAGTTTTTTTCTGCCTTCCGGATCCGTGAGTCTGAATAATTCATTCAGGGCATCTTCTGTGTCTTTCGGGATATAGACATCGTCTATGCGATCCAGTTTGATTCTCTCAGCATAGTTCCTCAGGTATTCGACAGAATCTAAGTCCTGGCCGCGAAGTTCAGCAAGAAGGGTAAAAACCAGGGCAACAAAAAGGGTAAAATTTAATTTGGTCATGCTTATGATTAACGCAGGGAACAGCCAATTGATACTCTTCCGATTTATTTTTTTTCCGCCGGATTAAAGCGAAGAGATACGCTGTTAATGCAATAACGCAGTCCGGTAGGCTTTGGTCCATCGTCGAAAACATGCCCCAGGTGGCCTCCGCAGCGGGCACAAAGAACCTCTACGCGCTTCATTCCATAGCTGAGATCGGTATGCTCTGTAACCAGATCCTTTCTCATAGGTTGGAAAAAACTGGGCCAACCCGTACCTGAATCAAATTTGGAGGAAGACTGAAACAAAGGCAATCCACAGCCAGAGCAACAATACACCCCTTTTTCATGATGATCCCAATAACTGCCTGTAAAGGACCTTTCGGTACCTTTTTCCCTAAGGACATAGTACTCCATTTCGTTCAACCTCTTTTTCCATTCAGAATCCGGTACGGCAAGTTTGTCTACCTTATCCGGAGCTGTGAGGCTCAGTCTAATGGGGTTTTGAGGCTTGTTTTCTTCTGCGCTTTGCTGAGCCTGAGGAGGGGCTTGTTTTTTTGACTGGCAGGAAACGGGTAGATGAGTTCCCAAAATGACCAGCAATAATAATTTAATGATTCTCATCTCTTAGTTTTTGATCTTGTTTTAAAGCGATGTCCACAATTTTGCGGATTAATCCCTGAATGGCCATAAAAAGAATGTAGACAAAGGTAAAAACCCAAATGATCCAGGCATAGGTCTTGGCCTGCATCAATGGCGAGCCTGTGACCCACTGAGCCAGCAGAATACTGATTGCTAACAAAGCAATATACCCGTAAACAGAATCCCTGTAATAATTAAGGGCCCTTCTTTGACTAAAGCCCAGGACAATATTAAATAGGATGTAAAAGAGAAACATGCCGGTCACAGAGGTCCAGATCTCCATCGCACCGATGGTGTCGGGGCTGATCCAATGAATGAGGCCGATCAACAGGATAAGCAAAACAGAAAGGCCCAGACACACAGCTGCCTGATAAAATGGCTTGTCTTTTATTTTTTGATAGAAGCTCATGCGCTGGGGTGAACGGGATGGCCCATCAAATCAAAATGGCTGACATCCGTGATTTGAATTTGGTAGAAATCCCCGATCCGAAGATGGTGTTCGCCTGAAATAATAACTTCGTTGTCTACTTCCGGGCTGTCTGCTTCGGTTCGGCCTATGTATTGTCCGTTTTCTTTGCGGTCAATGAGGGTCTTGAAGGTCTTCCCGATTTTTGTCTGGTTGATTTCGAGGGATATATTTTCCTGAATGCTCATGAGTTCGGAAGCCCGGGATTCCTTAACTGCGGCCGGTACATCGTCATGGAGCAGGTAGGCTGAAGTATCCTCCTCATGAGAATATTGAAATGTACCCAAACGGTCAAATCTGGTTTTTTGAACAAAATCGCAGAGCTCTTTGAAATTTTCCTCGGTTTCTCCCGGAAAACCTACCAGCATCGTAGTGCGCAAGGTGACACCCGGGATGCGGTCCCTTATGTGTCCGATCAATTCTTCGGACTCCGTCCTGGTGATCTGTCTTTTCATGGATTTCAGAATGGGATCGGAGATATGCTGTAAAGGGATATCGAGGTACTTACAAATTTTAGCTTGGTCGCGGATTACATCCAGTACTTCCAGGGGGAATTTGGAAGGGTAAGCGTAATGCAGTCTGATCCATTCAATACCCTCCACTTTGGTCAGTTCTTCCAAGAGGGAAGAAAGCTCCCGTTTTTTGTAAAGGTCCAGACCGTAATAAGTCAGCTCCTGACCGATCAGCATCAGTTCCTTGACCCCGTTTCGGGCCAGATTGCGGGCACGGGCTATCAGCTCTTCTTTCGGGACGCTGATGTGTTTTCCTCTCATCAAAGGGATGGCGCAAAACGAGCAGGTTCGGTTGCAGCCTTCCGATATTTTGAAGTAAGCATAATGGGAAGGAGTACTGAGCATCCTTTCACCCACCAGCTCATGCCGGTAGTCTGCATCCAGGCGGTTCAGCAAGGCCGGCATTTCCATAGTACCAAAAAAGGCGTCCACCTCCGGTATTTCTTCCTCCAGATTGTCTTTGTATCTTTGAGAAAGGCAACCCGTCACGTAAAGCTTCTGTACAGCTCCTTTCTTTTTCAGCTTGGCATAGGTCAGAATGGTCTCGATCGATTCTTCTTTCGCCCGGTCTATAAAACCGCAGGTGTTGATGATGATGATCTCAGAGTGATGCTTGCCTGTGGGATTGTGCTCTACTAGATATTGGTTGTAATCGAGCTGGTGCATGAGCGTCTCTGAGTCAACCAAATTCTTAGAACACCCCAGAGTGATCAGTTGGATTTTATCTTTACGATGGGTTTTTGTTTTCAATCAGTCGGTATTTGCAGGTATGACAAAGATAGTTCCTGTGCTTACTGCCAAAAAACATTATTTTAACGGAAGCGTTCAATCCCAGTGTGCTTATCTATAATTTGAGTGAAGGGAATGAAGAGCATATATGGGGTGAAATTAAAATATTAGAAATAATTATAAATTATATATAATTGAAAAATACAATATTAATTATATTTTTTGCTCTTTTTTCCACAGGCTTATGTTGGGGCCAATTGGGATTAGGAGTGCAAATGGAGTTGCAAAATTTAAGTATCAACGAACTTTCGTCCAATGATCTGGCATCCCGGTACAGCCTTCAGTATTTGCTTCGCCTGAAAACAGCAAGGGTAGAATTTCTCCCGGGTATAAGCCTCGGAAGCGCCAGGATCTGGTTGAGTACGGGCCGGGATCAATTGACCTATTATCGGGAATGGTCCCCGCAAGTGCAGCTGCCCGTCTTGATTTACCCCTTTGATCTGAAGAATGATTGTAATTGTCCCACCTTCAAAAAGTCTGGCAACCCTGTTTCCAAAGGATTGCATCTGATCGCGATGGGCGCTTACCGCTACAATGTGCGGGAGTTGGTGGACCGAACCGAGCGAAGGAACCTGATGGTGTTGGGGGCTGGATTGGGAATGGATTTCGGCATGAGCTCATTTTTTACCTTATCGCCATTTATGATGTATCAGGCGGTGATCGGAGATAGGCTGGGAGGGCAGTCAACTCCTGTTTCTCTCGGGCACAATGAATTCACTTTTGGGCTGAGAGGGATGTTTCATAAAGATGACCGAAGGAGGAAAAGAAGATAGTTACAACAGCATTTTATAAAATTGCCAGCTCAAAATGCCTGCTGCCACGCTGACATTCAGTGAGTGTTTGGTGCCGGATTGTGGTATTTCGATGCATTGATCGGCAAGATTCAGAATTTCTTCTGACACCCCATTTACTTCATTGCCTAAAATCAGGATGTACTTTTCATTTTTTGTTGCTTCGAAATCCTGCAGCAGAATACTTCCCTCCACCTGCTCGAGTGCCAGGATCCTAAATCCTTCATTTTTCTTTCTGCTCAGGTATTCCATCGGGTTTTGTTCATAGGTCCAGGCTACGCTTTCGGTCGCGCCAATGGCGGTCTTTTGTATTTCAGGATGTGGAGGGCGCACTGTGAAACCGGAAAGTGCAACTCCCTCCAGGGAAAAAGCGTCTGCGATCCTAAACAGCGAACCCACATTATGACCGGACCTTATGTTGTCCGCCAACAGAATTAAGGGTATTTTTGGCACCGATTTGTATGATTCCAGTGAATGCCGGTTCAGTTCATAAGTATGCAGTTTCTTAAAGCGCATGCTGTCCATTTGTCTGCAAAGCTAATGAAGTCATGGTTTTCCTGCTTTTTGGCAGTCTCACCATGTGTCTATCTTCTTTTTTGGGGCTTTCAGTTTGACTGCGGAGATATGACCGAATTAATTCCGGCTGTCAAAAAGTGGAATGATCCCGCACTTTATCCCAGAGATTTTTACCTTAATTTTACAAGCGGTTTGTTTTGGCATGAAAGAAGTTTTATGCTTCTGTTTCTGAAGTATTCCTTTGCCTATCAGTTCATCCCAAATATTTTCTGGTTTTACCTGATAAGTTTTTTTTTAGCAAAAGGAATTTCCAGGATCTGCTTTACGCTTGGATTAAAGGAAAACGAAACCGCCCTCTTGATCCTAATATTGCTTTTTATTGCTCCTTATTCCAGCGTCGGTGGAAATGAGCTTCATTATCCCATGCTGAATGGTTCAGTAGTGGCCAAATGCTTGGCAATTTGGGGCATCTGGTATTTCATTACGGACAGGAACTTGTTGTCATTCGCCCTTTTGGGCTTAGCCGTGTGGTTTCAAGCTTTAGTGGGTCTTCAATTAGGTCTGATCCTGGGGCTCGTACTGATGGTAAGGGAGTTCAAAAGACCCTTGCGCTGGCTATCACCTGCAGGATTGTTCGGTCTGTTCGCATTCCCATGTCTTCTGCTCATTTTAGGGTCCCGATTGTCAGTACATGCCCATACTGATCTTTTTCAGGAATTGGTTGAATTCAGGATCGGACATCATTTTTACATACAATACAGTTCTTTTATTTCAATTCATGTGTACTTATGTTTGGCTGCTTGGGGTTTGTACTACTGGAAAAAGAAAAGCTCAGTCCTGTTTCATTTTTTTGTGGTTCAAAACCTGATCCTGATCCTTTACCTTGTTTCTCAGTGGACCATCGATCTTGCCGTGGTTTTACAAAGTCAATGGCTAAAGACTACTTTGTGGATTGAATTTTTTGCCCTGGTGGCCCTGGTCGCCTCTTTTCAGGAATATTTCTCCTTTGGATTGAGAAAGAAAATCCTGTGGGCATGTATGCTTTTGATCGGATTGGGAATGGTCTATAAAATTTCGAGGAAATCATTTTCTGAAAGTGAGGAAACAAGCCTGGCTGCCTGGGCACACCATCATACCGATCTTCATTCTCTTTTTGTGGTCCCTCCGGATTTCAGTTGTTTTAAATCACAATCAGAAAGAAGCCTCTGGGTGGATTATAAATCAGTCAATCATCAATTGCCGTATCTGGCGCCCTGGTACGACAGAATCCATAAAATCTATGGAATAAGCCTGGATGACCGGAGGGCCGGTCGGGATCTGATGGGGTATGCCACAGAGCAATACAGCAGGATTAAACCGGATCTGCTCTTGAATTTGTGGAAACAGGATGGGGTGGATTATTTCATTTTACCTGCTGAATGGAAAATTCCGGATCTGCGGTTTGAACAGATGTATCAAACACCAAACTTTCAAATCGTCCGATGCAGGGCTGATTGATGGACAGATAATAAATTCAGAAAGTTCAGATTTTTTTGTTGCGGATGCAGCTTCCCACAAAGCTTACAAACAAAGGGTGCGGGGTTTCAACGGTACTTTTTAATTCAGGATGAAACTGAACGCCCACAAACCAGGGGTGTCCTTTCAGCTCCATGATCTCTACCAAATTCTTTTCCGGATTTTTACCAGATGCCCACATACCTTTTTCTTCAAATTCAGCAAGGTATTGGTTGTTGAATTCATAGCGATGTCTGTGTCTTTCAGAAATCAGGGTGCTTTTGTAAGCCTGATGTGCTTTTGAGGTTTTGCTTAGTTTGCATTCATAAGCACCCAATCGCATCGTCCCTCCTTTCTCCTTGATGTTCCTTTGTTCGGTCATCATGTGGATGACGGGAAATTTCGTTTTGGGATCCACTTCGGTAGAGGCGGCTTTTTTCATTCCCAATACATTTCTGGCAAATTCGACCACGGCGCATTGCATGCCCAGGCAGATGCCCAAAAACGGGATCTGATTTTCCCTGGCATATCGAATGGCCTCAATTTTTCCTTCTATTCCTCTTTCTCCGAAGCCGGGTGCAACGAGGATCCCGTTCAGACCCTTGAGGGCTTGATTCAGTTTTTCTGGATCTTCAAGAGATTCTGAGTGTATGGCAATCACTTTAACCTTGCACATGTTGGCTGCGCCGGAATGGACAAATGCTTCGTAGATGGATTTGTAGGCATCGGGCAGTTCATTGTACTTTCCGATCAAGCCGATGTTTACCTCGTAAATAGGATGTCTTAGATTCTTGAGGAATTCCCTCCATGCTTTCAGCTCAGGCGCTGATTTGGATTTCAGTTTCAGCTGCTTGATTACCCTTTGATCCAGTTTTTCCTTGAGCATCAGGATCGGAACCTCATATATGGTATCTGCGTCAATGGCTTCTATCACATTGTCCTTGCTTAAATTGCAGAACAGTGCCAGTTTCTGACGAATCTCGTCTGTGATCGGTTTTTCCGTCCGGCATACCAGAATGTCCGGCTGTACGCCTGATTCCTGGAGTTCTTTCACAGAGTGTTGAGTAGGCTTGGTCTTCAGTTCCTTGGCAGCAGCCAGGTAGGGAATCAAGGTGAGGTGGACGGTGCAGTAATTGTGATCGCCCAACTCCATTCTGAGCTGGCGCAATGCTTCCAGGTAGGGCAAGGATTCAATGTCGCCGACGGTACCGCCAAGTTCGGTAATGATGATGTCGTAGTTTTTTCCTCCCAGGAGGGTCATTCTCCTTTTGATCTCGTCTGTGATATGAGGTATGACCTGGACTGTTTTTCCGAGAAATTCGCCGGCTCGCTCTTTGTTGATCACGGTCTGGTAAATCCGGCCGGTGGTTACATTGTTTTCCTGAGAAGTAGGGGTGTTGAGAAAGCGTTCGTAGTGCCCTAAGTCCAGATCGGTTTCTGCACCATCGTCTGTGACATAACATTCGCCGTGCTCATAGGGATTGAGCGTGCCCGGATCGACATTGATATAAGGATCAAATTTTTGGATGGTGACTTTGAAACCATGGCCCTGAAGCAATTTTGCAAGAGATGCGGCTATGATTCCCTTTCCTAATGATGAAGTTACTCCTCCCGTAACAAATATGTATTTGGTCATGTCCCTGATTTCGCTACGGGGTACAAAGGTAACTCATTTGCAGGACAGTGATTAAATTAAATGCTGCTTAGCGATCACAGGGCTAGAGGATGGACTTTTACTGCTATTTTCAAGTATGCAAAATAACAAAGCCAGCCCAGCGAGGCGCCCAGAAACAAGCCCGCCAGGATGTCTGTGGGATAATGAACTCCAATGTAGATCTGAGCAAAACCTATGAGGATCGGCCAAAGGATAAACAATCCGGCAGGCCAGCCCCATTTTCGTCTGAAAAAAATATAAAAAAACATCCCCAGGGCGGCATGATTGGTGGCATGTGAAGAAGGAAAACTCTTTCCCCCGCTGCAACCGGCTACGGGGGTGAAACGCTCTTTCAGGATGATCTCCTTGCAGGGTCTTTCCCTGTTGACCTTTTTCTTTAAAAAATTACTGGAGAATTGGTCAGAAACACCGACCAGCAGCATACAGGCCAAAGTGATCCCAAGCCATTCCTTTCGGTTTTGAAACGCCAGATAGGCAATGATAAAAACATAGAGCGGCAACCAAAAATGTTTGTCTCTGATCAGGGACATCCACAAATCCAGTGAAGGAACTCTGAGATGTTCCTGCACCCAGAGAAACATCTGTTGGTCCACCTCAATAATCCAGTCTGTCAAGTCGTCTGATTTTTTTGAAAAACTGCGATCAGCCTGTCCGAATGGTCCGGATGATAATCCTGAAGATAGTAATCTCCAAAAGTATAAATCATTCTGAGACCGTACCTGGAGAACAGGTCCTTGATCTCCTTCAATGAATAAAGCCAGACCCTTTCTTCAAACTGGTGGGTGCCGGTCAGGTCCTGGATCTCGATTTTTTTTATGATCCGATTGCCTTCAATCCTTCGGTTCAGGTTGAAATGTATTCCGTCTGTCATCAATTCCTCCCTGAGTACCAAACGGTCTCTCAGTTTGCGTTCGTTGAGATAATCAAACACCAGAAAGCCTCCGGGTTTGATATTGGCAGCCAGGCTGTATGCGGCTTTTTTTTCGTCTTCTGTGCGATCAAAATATCCGAAGCTGGTAAAGAGACTCAAAACAATGTCAAAATAGTTAATTCTGAAGATCCTTCTCATGTCGTGCTTGAAAAAGCTTAAGTTTTCCTTTTCGCGCAGTTGTGCAGCAGTAATGCAGTCCAGATTGATATCGATCCCGATGACTTCTTGTGCATAAGGGGAAATTGCCTCGGCGTGTCTTCCGGATCCGCATGCGACATCCAAAATGAGGGATTTTTGATGCGGGTTCAGCAGCTGCACGATGTTTTGGGTAAACAGGTCCGCCTCCGTTTCGTCTCTGCCCTTGTACAGCATGCGGCAATAGGGAGTCCCAAACCATTCCTCAAACCATTCTCTTTTTTCCATTTCCTTATTAGCCCCGCGTAAGAAGCGGCCAAATTAATACATTTGCCACACTATATCTTTTATCATGAGTTTGATAGTATCTGTTTCCGGAATCCGGGGTACGATTGGCGGACCTTCAGGAGAGAACCTGACTCCCAGGGATGTAATGGCATTTTGCCTGGCTTTTGGCCATTTGCTTAAGTCCAGACATCCCCGCCCCAGGCTTTGTATCGGACGCGATTCCCGAATCTCAGGTCCGATGGTGGCGGGCTTTTCGCAGGCAGTATTAAGCTCCATAGGCATCGATGTGCTGGACCTGGGCCTGACCACGACTCCTACCATAGAAATGGCCATTTTGCATCATAAAGCACATGGCGGGATCATGTTGACTGCCAGTCACAACCCCATGGAGTGGAATGCACTGAAGCTTCTGAATGAGCGGGGTGAATTTATTTCTCCAGAAGAAGGGATTAAAATTCAAGAGCTGAGCAGGGATCAACGCATATTCGATCAATTTGTCCCCGTAGAGCAGCTGGGTACCAGTATAGCTCTGCTTGGTACGATTGAGGAGCATGTTCATTCCATCCTCAGTCTGCCTTTTATTCCTGTCGAATTAATCCGTGCGGCCCGCTTCAAAGTAGTAGCGGATTGCATTAATTCAACCGGGGCCCTGGCGCTGCCGGTGTTGTTTGAAGCCCTGGGATGCGATTATAAGTTGATCAACGAGAATCCGGATGGGCGTTTTGTGCATAATCCCGAGCCACTTGAGGTACATTTGGGGGATTTGTGCCGAATTTCAAAGGAAACCGGTTCAGATCTTGGAATCGCGGTGGATCCTGATGTAGACCGGCTGGCCCTGGTGGACGAAAATGGTCGTTACATCGGAGAGGAATATACCCTTGTTACCGCTGCGGATTTTATGCTCAGCAAAATGGGAGGTCCGGTTGTGAGCAATTTATCATCCTCCAGAGCACTCAGAGATCTGGCCTCTTCTTATGCCACTGAATGCTACTATGCACCTGTTGGAGAGGCACACGTGGTACAAAAGATGAAAGAGGTTTCAGCAGTCATAGGGGGAGAAGGTAACGGAGGTATCATTTTGCCCGCCTTGCATTACGGCCGCGACGCCCTGGCAGGTATTGCTCTTGTTTTGGCGAACATGGTGCACAAGGGAAAGACCTTGTCTCAGCTGAGAGATTCCTATTCCCAATATGTCATGATCAAGGACAAACTGCAACTGGGCCCATCCACCCAATATCAGGATCTGATCTCTGTTTTGATCCAAAAGTATCGAAATGAGCAGATTAACACAGAAGACGGCTTGAAAATCGATTTTGAAGAAGGCTGGGTTCACCTCAGAAAATCCAATACGGAGCCGATCATCAGGATCTACTCGGAGGCATTGAATGCGGAAGAGGCACAGTCTCTTGTAGACAGGATTAAACACGATGTTGCAGGAATGATATGATGCACTCTGATTCGCGGATTTATTTAGACCACGCAGCCACTACGCCTTTAAGCCCTACGGTATGGGAAGCAATGTGTGAAATGGGCCGACACTTGTTTGGCAATCCATCATCCATCCACCGGGAGGGTGCTTCTGCCAAGAGTTTTGTCGAAGAGTCCAGGAAAAAAGTCGCAGAATACCTTGGGGTATCTTCGGGTCAGTTGTTTTTTAATTCAGGAGGAACGGAGTCGATCAATACCATTGTCAGAACAGCGGCTATGGACCTGGATATCAGGATTTTCATCAGCGGACCAATAGAACATCCCGCCGTGATGAATTCTCTGAAATACTATTCCGAAAAAGCGGGAGGCAGGCATGTATTGCTTCAGACTGATGTTTGGGGAAATATACTGGCAGAGGATCTGGACCGAACTCTTCAGGAGGCAGAGGCCCGCTCACTGGTTTGCCTGATCCACACCCATAATGAAACGGGCGCCATTCAGGATTTGGAAAGTCTCAGGGAGATATGTCACAAGCATGGCGCTTTGCTTTTAGCGGATACAGTCCAAAGCACGGGCACCCTGGAATTGAACCTCAGCGCGATGGGTATGGATTTTGCCTGTGGTTCGGCTCACAAGTTCAATGGCCCCAAGGGAGTCGGATATTTGTACGCAAAAAATCCGGAAAACATAAAGCCATTATTGTTTGGAGGGGGGCAGGAGCGTAACCTCAGGGCCAGTACAGAAAATATTATGGGGATAGCCGGCCTGGCGCGGGCCCTGGAAGAGGCCGTATCGGATATGTCTGTTCGCCGGGAGGCAGTCTATAAATTACACCAAAGGCTGAGGTCCGGTTTGGATGCCCTACATACAGGTTTAACTTACAATACACCCGAGGAAAACTTTCATCCTAAAATTCTCAGCGTCAATTTTCCCAAAGCGCGGAATTCCGAGTATTTACTGATGAATCTGGATATTCAGGGCATCGCTGCCAGCGGCGGAGCCGCATGTTCTTCGGGGTCTGAAAAAGCTTCTCATGTGCTGGCCCATCTTCGTCCCGGTCAGGAAGGGAAAACCATCCGATTTTCCTTATCCCATTTGAATCAACCGGAGGAAATCGACCGGTTGCTGGAAATATTGGAAAAGTTGGTCCGTGTATAAATTTCCGGGGTTCCTGCTTTGTTTGTTTCATTGAATTAGCGATTTGGAAGTTGCTCTGTTCAAATATTGAATCCTCGTTCGTTTCAATTGAAGCGGGGATTTTATATTTGCCCTGAACTGGAATCTTTGAATCCAATTTTTGGATTCGATCCTTCAAAAGCCAGATTAGCTCAGTTGGCAGAGCAGCTGATTCGTAATCAGCAGGTCGCGGGTTCAAGTCCCGTGTCTGGCTCTTCTTCCACACTTGATTGGATACTCTGTTATTTTAAAGCGTAATTACTTTTAGCGATCCGGTATATTCTCCCGGTAGCAGGCTTCCCCAGATGATTTTAAACCAGCGTTAGAATTGAGCTAACCTGGTAATTGAATCAGGACTGTATGTTTTGGATTAGCAATGTTCCGTTGGGAATTACCTAACCTTGTTGCCACCAATGTATACTTCCTCAGCCTTTGTTTTTAAAATATCTTCATCACTGCAATGCAGCAGATTCTGATTGAGGATGACAAAATCTGCTAATTTGCCTGGAGTAATGCTGCCTTTTTCTTGCTCCTCAAAGCTGGCGTAGGCATTCCAGAGAGTATAGGATAGCAAGGCCTCATCCCGTGAAAGTTTTTGTTCGGGATAAAATTCAAAATTATTGTCTGGCCTTTTCCGGGTCACTGTGGCATAAATACAATCAAAAGGATTGATCCTTTCTACGGGTGCATCCGTGCCATTGGCAAAATGGACCCCGGCCTGCACCATGCTTTTCCAGACGTATGCGCCGGAGGAAGCCCTTTCTTTGCCCAGGCGTCTTTCGACGAAGGGGGCATCGCTGGTACAATGGATGGCCTGCATGGAAGCAATCACACCCATGTCGCGAAAAGAGGGGATGTCTCTCGGATCCACGTGCTGGGCGTGTTCAATTCTCCAGCGATTTTTGGGACTCACCCCTTTCTTGTTGAATATTTGGAGTACTTCGTGATTAGCCCTGTCCCCGATAGCGTGGACGCACAGTTGAAGTCCATTTGCCAGCGCCCGGGTGGCCAGGGAGTCCATCGCTTCCAGTGGAATGAGGGTCTGACCTTTGACTCCCGGATTGTCTTGGTAATCTTCAAAAAGCCAGGCGCCGTATGATCCCAAAGCCCCATCCATATAGGCTTTCACGGATGCCGCCCTGAATTTCAATGGGTCGTAACTTTTAAGGGGCAGAGAATCCATTTTTGCCATGGCATTTTTTATGTCCTCAAACAACATGACATTGAGACGAATGGGGATTTTGCCCTCCTGACTCATTTGATGAAGCCAATTGATTTCCTTTAAAGAACTGCCAGCATCTTGTAAGCTGGTGATACCGTAATCCAGAGCTTTCTGACAGGCCAATTCGAGTTTTCGCGTGTTTATTTTCAGCCGGGTACTGTCGG
Source organism: Bacteroidota bacterium (assembly GCA_029572935.1). Lineage (GTDB taxonomy): Bacteria > Bacteroidota > Bacteroidia > Chitinophagales > Saprospiraceae > Vicinibacter. The sequence goes on along the minus strand of JAKQHM010000053.1, from coordinate 31,958 downwards.
GCAAGGCGTCCAGGGCAGTCTTGTGTGTCTGGCTGATGATGTCCATGGCGTTCTCTTCAAAAATACCCAATAAATTTCCACTACCATCGCGCACGATCCTGCCGCCTGCCGGCGCGGCAGATTCATGGGTAATGCCGGCCAGGTCCATTGCTTTCTGATTGGCGAGCAGGGCATGTCCGCTGGCATGCGTGAGTATGACCGGATGGTCGGGTGTGAGGGCCGAGAGTTCGTTGTGGTAGGGATAGCCGTTGAAAGTAGCCAAGCGGTCTGATTTCCATTTGTCTTGATGCCATCCCCGGCCTTCGATCCAGCTTCCTTTTGGAAGCGAATCTGCCAGAGTTTTTACCTGGCGAAGTAATTCAGGCCATGAGGGTACATCGAGCAGGTCCAGGGTCATCAGGGTGTTACCCAAACTCAGCAAGTGGGCATGACCTTCGTTCAATCCGGGCATGACAAACCGGCCGTTTGCATCTTTGATCTCCGTTTGGGGGCCTTTGTATTCCAAAATTGAGGAATCCGAACCCACCGCTAAAAATCTGCCGTTCCGGATGGCAAAAGCTGAAACCTCCTTGAAGCTTGAATCAGCTGTATAAAGAACAGCGTTGTACACGATAAGATCCGCTTTTTCTTTTTCTTTGCAGCTGAAAAGAATGATTGCGGCGAAAATTATCCAACAAGCCCTTATGATATTCATATGATAGATTCTGAAAATACAAATATACGGTCACTTCAGGATCTGCTGTCTGAATATAGAAAATATGCCTCCGGGATCAGCTGGACGCGTGATCCGGGTGGCTTGTATATCCCTGTCGGATATATGATGTCCTTGCCAGGCAAGGCACTCAGACCCATTTCTTTGCTCATGATGGCAGATTTCTTTCAGAAAGATCTCGGACCAGCCCTGAAGGCTTCCTATGCCCTTGAGTTATTTCACAATTTCACCCTGGTGCACGACGACATCATGGACCAGTCAGAAATTCGAAGGGGGCAGCAGACGGTTTATAAAAAATTCGGGCCGAATGAAGCCATATTGTCCGGAGATGTCATGATGATCGACTCCCTCAAAATGCTTCATGAGGTTTGCAGGGATTCTGGAGATTATGGAATCATGAATGCATTTTACCAGACCGCCATTGAAGTATGTGAGGGACAAGATGAGGATATGGCGTTTGAAGGTCAGTTGGAGGTTCCCATGGACAAGTACCTCGAAATGATCCGGAAAAAAACTTCTGTGTTGCTGGGTGCTTGTTTTTTCATCGGATCCAGACTGGCCGGGATGCCCCATCCGGATTGTGAAAAGGCCCGCGAGTTAGGGGTGACCCTCGGCCTGGCCTTTCAGATCCACGATGATTGGCTGGATTTTTTTGGAGATTCCAGCCTGACGGGAAAGGTAAAGGGTGGAGATGTCCTTCGGTGTAAAAAATCCGTACTGATATTGAAAACGCTGGAGGCTGCTACAGCAGAACAACGACCGGAAATTCTTCGCGATTACAACCGGACCTTTCCGGAAAAAATAGAAAAATTTGATTCCATCTTTCGCGAATTGGATACTCGTGAATCCGTACACAGGCTCTTTATGTCGTATCGGAATCAATGTGAAGCGATCATATCTTCTTTTAACTGCCTGACCAAGGTACACCAATCCAGACTCAGGGAATTTATGGAAATGGTACTTAACCGCACCTATTAATGAATTTTAAATCCGAAACGATGCTTAGAATGCTAATATCAGCTTTGGTTCTTATAACGATGATCTTACTTCAGCCTTCCTGTACTTCCAAAAACCGCTATGAGGCAGAAGCAAGCCAACCCGTCGCAGAACCGGAAAATAAATTGAATATCCGCAAGGGAAATCTGACCGAAATCGAAAGCAACGCCATTCCTTATCTCGAAGGGTTTGGTGTAAAGCCGGAATGGAGCTTCAAGCTTTCATTCATTCAGAATGAAATTTATGAGGCCAAACTGGATATAGACAAACAGGTGTATATCGGATTGCTGAAGCATGTTCCTTCAGAGGATAAGCGCAATCAGGGAGATTTTTATGTAGGAGAATTGCAATACAACGAAGATAAGGTACAGGTTCAGTTTTTTGTTCAGCCTTATGATTGTACGGACCTCGAAAATAAGCATCACAAGGCCAGAGTCACGATGCTTTTCAGGGAAAAGGAACATTACGGTTGTGGAGATTTTCTTTTTTGATCTGCAGCATTGCCTTCCTTTTAATCATGACCATTTGAAGGCGGATCAGGCTCCTGAAATTTCTTTCCATTTTTTCAGGGTTATTTTTTTTACCCTTGGATTTTTTTTGAGGTAGTTCAGGATAATTCCATTGGTCTCAATATTACCCTTATAGTGTTCGAGTTGTGATTTGAGAGAATGCAAGTCTGAAATGCTCTCTTCTTCATTTATATATCCGTAATAGCTGCAAAATCCATCCTCAATCAGGATGATGGATTTTTCATTTTTGTCCCTTCCCGAATCGATGATGAGGAAATCCTCGGTAAAAAACCGATTTACTTTTTGGTGCATTTCCTCAAATCGTTCATTGTATTCCTCCAGACTTTCCTGGCCGGTGCAGGCACCCCGGCATAATCCAATTTGTTTTCTGTTACAGGGTCTGATCTGTTTCAATTGATTTTCCTGCACTCCTTCGCACAATTCATACTGGTAGATGAGGTAATCCAGGTAATCTGAAGCTTTTTTGGAATTTGAAAAAAGTTGGATGGCTTCTGCTTTTTCATTGAGCTGATCTTTGTGTTTGACCTGATATACATAATAGCCTTCGGCGTTTTGCACCCGTATGATCGCGTAGGATTCCGATTTGAAACGCTGTGCCCGGTTTATTTCGGGCTGAAATTCCTTGATGTGTCTGGATTCGAGGAGGGAGGCCATCAGTTCGCTGCCGGTCAGGGTGTATTCGATGTGATGAACGGAATGGACCATTCTCGAAGATTTAGGTCCCGATTCGTTAAAATGTTGAATGATCCTGTCTTTGATCCTTATGCTTTTACCAATGTACATATAGTTTCCCTCCTGATCGCACATGTAATAAACTCCGCATTCTTCGGGAAGATTGCTGATCAATTCATGAGTCAGATGGGGAGGCAATTTGGATTCTTTGATCGCGCCTTTCAGAAAATGCGACATACCCTTGTCTTCTGCATCCTGATTCTCCAGCATTTTTTTGAAGATCTGCAGGGTAGCCCAGGCATCGTCGTAGGCCCTGTGCCGATTCACTACCTCTATGCCGAAGTGCCTGATCAGATTTCCCAATGCATACGACCTCAATCCCGGAAAGTATTTTCTGCTGAGTACCACAGTGCACAATTTTTTTTTGCTGTAAGTAAAGCCCAGATTTTTAAATTCTTCCTTGATGAAGGAATAGTCAAACTGAACGTTGTGTGCTACAAAAACTGCGTCGTGGGTGATTTCGATGATCTTTTTGGCTATTTCATAAAATTTAGGAGCTTTCTCCACCATCTCACTGGTGATGCCCGTAATGCGGGTGATTTCGGGGGGAATGGGACACTCCGGATTGACGAGGGACTCAAACCTTTCCACGATCTCCCCGTTTTCCATGACAATGATGGCGATTTCCGTAATTTTGGCGTACCGGAAATGACCTCCGGTAGTCTCTATATCGACGATCGCAAATTTAGTCATGGATCACAAAGTCTTCAGAAAGCCCTATTTGATGATTGCCATTTTGGCGATCGGCATTTTTTCATGTTTCCACAAAGTTAACAGCATTCTTCCGAAAAGCGTTCCTCCTGCTGAAACGAAAGATGAGTTTATTTTACCCATACTGCCCGGTGCATACCATACCCTTGAATATGTCCCAAAACTAAAAGGAAAAAAAGTGGGTCTGGTCTGCAATCATACCTCTTTGATCGATCAAACCCATTTGCTGGATTCCTTATTGAGTCTGGGGGTGAACGTGGTCAGGATCTTTGTTCCGGAACATGGCTTCCGTGGGGAGGCTTCTGCGGGGAGCAGTATCAAGGACGGGGTAGATGCACGTACGGGATTGCCTGTCATTTCGCTTTATGGCAAGACCAAAAAACCCTCAGCGGATCATCTCAGGAATATTGAAGTACTGGTGTTCGATTTGCAGGATGTTGGCGTGCGCTTTTATACCTACATCTCCACTTTGCATTATGTCATGGAGGCTGCTTCTGAGAATTCCATTCCCCTGATTGTACTGGATAGGCCCAACCCCAATGGTCATTATATAGATGGTCCCATTTTACAAGATAGTTTCAAGTCTTTTGTAGGCCTTCATCCGATTCCGGTCGTGTATGGTCTGACCATTGGGGAGCTGTCTCAAATGATAGCAGGTGAGAAGTGGATTTCCTTGCGGCCCGACTTTTCTCTATCCGTTGTCAAGTGCAAAAATTACAAACACCAAAGCATTTACCATCTGCCCGTCAAACCTTCGCCCAACCTTCCGGATATGAGATCTGTATGGCTGTATCCCGGACTTTGCTTTTTTGAAGGTACGCAGATCAGTCTCGGAAGAGGCACGGATTCACCGTTTCAAATTTATGGTCACCCCAGGATGATGAAATGGGATACGGCATTCACGCCAAAGGACCGGCCCGGAGCGATGAACCCTCCTCACAAGGATCAAAAGTGTCTCGGTTTTTCCTGTAAAAACTTCAATCTGGATTCACTGAGAAACAGCAAAAGAATACCCATCATGCCCATTCTGAAGGCTTACGATCTCATGCCCGATTCTTTTTTTCTGAAAGGTAATTTCTTTAATCTGCTTGCTGGAACAAATGAGTTTAAAAAACAGATCCAGGCTCGGAAAACAGAGCGGGAAATCAGGCAAAGCTGGCAAGCCGGACTGGAAAAATTTAAAAAACTACGGGCGGGATATCTCTTGTATCCAGAGTAATCCTGTTATTCCCTGACCTGGATCAGGTAGTGATCCTGAGGGGTGATGACTCCGATCTCAACTGTCGGGACGTTCAGTTCGCCGGTTAGGGATCTGAATTCGGTTTCGTTTTCCGGATGGACCGCTACCAAAAGGCCACCGCTGGTTTGCGGATCACAAAGCAGATGCCTGGATCGGGTGCTAAGAGGGCCTATCTTATGACCATAACTTTCCCAATTTCGGTTGGTGCCGCCCGGAACACAACCCAGATCCAGATAATAATCGAGTATATTTTTGTCCATAAGCGGAATCTGCGCCATATCCAGCACAGCAGAGCATTGGCTGGCCTCGCACATTTCACTCAGGTGTCCCAAAAGGCCAAATCCGGTCACATCGGTCATGGCTTGAACGTAGGGCAATCGTCCGAAAGATTCCCCGGCACGATTGAGTTTTACCATGCTGTCGCGAGCAAGAGTGGCGTGCTCAGGCAACAATTTGTCTTTTTTCTGAGCGGTGGTCAGGATGCCAACTCCCAGAGGTTTGGTGAGAAAAAGCTTAGCTCCCGGGGTAGCTCCGCCATTTTTTTTCAGATGTTCTTTGCGGACAATCCCGGTTACGGCCAGTCCAAATATAGGCTCCGGACTGTCAATGCTGTGGCCTCCCGCCAAAGGGATACCGGCTTCAGCGCAGGCACGGCGACTCCCCTCTACGACCCAATTGGCCACTTCTGCCGGGATGACATTGACCGGCCATCCCAGTACGGCGATTGCCATCAGGGGGGTGCCCCCCATGGCGTAAATGTCACTGATGGCATTGACCGAGGCTATGCGTCCGAAATCCATGGGGTCATCGACAATCGGCATAAAAAAGTCTGTGGTACTTACTACTGCAGTCTCATTGCCCAGGTCAAATACAGCTGCATCATCTCTTTCTTCATTTCCGACCAGAAGAGATGGAAATGAGTTTTTTTCTGAATGGTGATAGAGGATCTTGTCCAGCACACCGGGTGCTATTTTACAACCGCAGCCGGCACCATGACTGTATTGGGTTAGTTTGTATTCAGATAATTCCTGTTGTTTCATAATCTTATTCTTGTTTCAAATCAAAATTAATATCATGATCAATTTCTTGTTTAGAGACCTTAACTTATTAATATCAGCTTGGGTCATTTGATATTTTAGATTTCATTAATAAAAGTCTCCTGGCTATTTCTATGGGATCAAAATGCGAACATTTTAAAATGTGTAGTTGTCCTCTGTTCATGGCATCCAGTGAAACTCTGTACGATTTGTCGTAATAAGTAAGGGCGATGGATACTGCTTCTGCATAATTTTTGGAATGCACGGCTTCAAGGGCCTCTTTCAGACGTACACCACCGAGTCGTTTGGCTATTTTCTGAAAGGAGGCAGCCAATTGCTCTTGCGGATAGACGGAATACAAACTGACCAGGTTCTGGATCCTTTGCTCAAGGTTAACTTCCAGTTCGATCATGGGTGCATGGCAGATGCGCAGCCAGAGAGGGGTAGGGATCTGGACGGTGCCGATGGCCTTGCTTTCACTTTCCAGCCATACCGGTCGGGACGAATCCAATCCGGCAAAATCTTCGAACAGATCGTTTGAAAATTGTTCGTAGCTCGGCTGAGCTTGTTCGCCCAGATTTCCAAAAGCAGATCCTTTATGATGTGCTCGTGCCTCGAGGTCCATGATTTGCTCTCCCAAGTTTTTTAAACATTGAAGTATCTGGGTTTTTCCGGATCCCGTCTTGCCGCCCAGTATGATCAGCTTGCATTCTTTTTTTTCGAACTGGTCCAGGATCCAATGCCTGTATTCCTTATATCCGCCGGAGAGCCGGACGACATCGAATCCAGCCTGCGATAATAACCAACACATGCTGCCGCTTCTTTGCCCTCCCCGCCAGCAATAGATGCCCACTTTTTTCTGCGGTGCCAGGCGGAGGGCATCTTCCACATATCCTCTCATTTTGGCACCTGCCAGTTCAAGACCTCTGAGCAGGGCTGCTTCAGGGCTGTGTTGTTTGTATAGTGTGCCTACTTCTGCTCTTTCTGCATCATCAAAAAGGGGGAAACTGATGGCTCCCGGGATATGGCCATAAATATATTCTGATGGGCTTCGGACATCCAGTATGGTCCGATGACTTCGGTTTTGGAGAAAGGCTTCAGGGGTCAGATCCTGCTTATGCACAAATGTTTGTTTTCATCAATTTCCTCAAAGGAAGGCCGCTTTCTTCCCAAGGGGCAAAGGTAAGATCAAAATAAGGAGTAGGGATGCAATCAGTGCAGACTGTTTTGCCTTATCGGCAAGAAGTAAATGAAAGAAGTCTGTTAAAGAGTGAAAAAGGCCTATTTCAGCTTCTTTTCCATGCCCGCGATCTTGACCGTGACGGTACCGCATTCCTTTCTGGGAGCTCCCGGGTTGGGTACATACTTACAGCTTTTGATCTGTGCCATAGCTGCCCTAACGAACTTAATGTCGCGGGTCAGTGATTTTTTGGAATTGAAAGAAGTATAGGTGATGTAACCGGACCTGTCAATACAAATATTGAAAACTGCACTCTGCAGGACGGGACCTGCCAGAGATCGGGCGTCGATGCTGCAGGACTCTCTTCTTCTTCTTAATTCGCCTATCTCGTCAAAGTTGATCCCGACTCCATCTCCGGTGCCACTACCTGTTCCTGCTCCTTCTCCGCCGCCGGTGCCACCTCCGCCGCCGGTGCCTGAGCCACCGCCGGCACCCGTGCCTGACCCGGAAGATGCATCTCCTGATCCCTGACCGGCTCCTGTACCAGTGCCGGTACCCCCGGATCCAGGCGTGTCGTCATCTCCTGTGGATGAGTGGGTAGTCGTGCGTGTAGGTGTGGGTTTACTGTCTGAAGATTGCCCCGTAGTCGGCTGGCTAGATGTTGTAGGAGGTAATTTAGGGGGTGAAGGCAATTTTACGATATCCGGCTCATCGCTCGTGACCACAGGCTTGGGACCAGAGGGGGCAGGCGTAGGTATTTTTTCTACCGGAGCGGTTTCTACTTTCTTTTCTGCTACGGGTTCGGGTTCCGGAGTAGGGCTAGGCTTGGACTCGCCCTGGGATCCGCCTTCTTTGGTTTCCAGGCCTTCTTCGCCTTTGCTGCCTCCCGCATTCTCATATTGTTTCATCTTTTCTATGGGGACAAAGGTGACCAGACTCAAATAGGGGGGCTGTTCCGGGTCCTCCGGCGGCTTGATCTCAAACATCCGGATAAAGAGTATGAGCAAGAGCAACAGATGAATCAGGATCGCATAGACAGTGCCACGGACACTGTTTTTTTGTTCTGTCTTGACATAACTGAAGTACGATGGAGTCATATCTGTTACCTTAATTGCTTAATCAAAGGGTAAAGTTAGGAAGAAACCCTGAATAAAAATGAAATAAATATGGCGTTATTTCCTAATATCATAGTTTTGTCTGGTAAGATACATCAATAGGACCCCGGTGACGCAAATGAGCCCCTTGATGATGAATGCCCACATAAATCCAAGCTTTTCCAGGACTTGTAAAAATGATAACGAGACGTTTACGATACTTAGTATAACAGCCAGTGCTCCAATGACAAACATGAAAAAACCTAAAATCGATCCGGCGATGCGCAAATTCATGATTAAAATTTTGTCAAAATTAGAGTGCAAAGAGCACTTTAGCTTAAATCAGAACTACTTTTGGGTCTTTAAGTTGTGTGGAACAGATCAAAATCATAGAATGTCCCCGGGACGCCATGCAGGGACTGCCCGGGTTTATACCTACGGCAGACAAGATCCGGTATCTGAAGTTATTACTTGAGGTAGGCTTTGATACCCTGGACTTCGGGAGTTTCGTTTCTGCCAAAGCCATACCCCAAATGAGGGATACCCATGAAGTGATCGCAGAAATTGGTTCATTTAAAGGAGGTACCCGGCTTTTGGCCATTGTGGCCAATGAAAGGGGAGCCCTGGAGGCCGTTCGTTATCCGGAAATAGACTTTCTGGGATTTCCTTTTTCGATCTCTGAGACTTTTCAGATCCGTAATACCAACAGCACAATTGAAGTTTCCATGGAGCGCCTGCGGGAAATTTTCAAGACCTGTCAGGATCATGGTAAGGAACTTGTGGTCTATCTCTCCATGGCCTTTGGAAATCCATATGGCGATCCCTGGAATGCAGATGTCGTTTCGGCTTATATTGAAAAATTAAGTGCCCTGGGGATGCGGATTTTTGCCCTGTCTGACACCATTGGTGTGGCACATCCGGATAGCATCCGGTATTTATTTGAATCCCTGATTCCCAGATGGAAAGGTCTCGAGATAGGGGCGCACTTTCACACTACTCCGGACAGCTGGGAAGAAAAAATCCGGGCTGCCTGGGAAGGCGGCTGCAGAAGATTCGACGGAGCAATCAGGGGATTTGGAGGCTGTCCCATGGCAAAGGACGTGTTGACCGGCAACATGCCCACAGAAAAAATGCTTCAGTTCTTTCAGGATCAGGGTGAAATACTCAGCCTGGACTGGGACAAATTTGACAAAGCCATTGAATTATCCGGTACCATTTTTAAATCCTGATCCATGCCCATACTGTTCTCGACCATCGATTATGCAAGCCCCGAGTACGACGAATGTCTGGCCTTGCGGTACCGCGTCCTGAGAGCCCCTCTGGGTCTGGATTATACTGAAGCTCAAATTGCCGAAGAATGGGAACACCATCATTTTGCCGCGTTTTTGGAATCGGGTGAACTGGCAGCATATCTGATGCTCGAAATGCTGCCTCAAAGGGTGGCCAAAATGCGTCAGGTCGCTGTGAAACCCGAGCTTCAATCCATGGGAATCGGTTCCGGGTTGGTGCGCTTTTCAGAAGAATGGTCCAAACAACAGGGCCTTCTGAGCATTGTGATGCATGCAAGAAAAGAAGCTGTTCCGTTTTATGAGCGAATGGGTTACGAGGTCAGGGGCAAGGAATTTTTAGAAGTGGGCATCCCTCATTTCAAAATGGAAAAAACACTGAACCCAAAGAACTGAAACAGTCCATTTTTACAGTTACCACTTCAAGATTAATGGATTGATTCTATGGGTAAAAAAAAATCCCACAGGATCTGCGGGATTAAAATTGGTTGGTTTTAACAGTCACAGCCACCGGATTTCCGGTTTCGTTTTCCGATTATTTTATTGCAAGGATCATGCCAGTCCTTTTTTGTGTTGCTTCTTAAGGGCCATGTTTTTCTTGTAATCTCCCCATTTTTCGCCCAAAAGGAGGTTCATGCTGCGGTCTACCATAAAATGCCTGGCAATGTGGTAAGCTCCTTTGATTCTCTGCAGTATGGAATTGTTTGCCCGTAAAGCCAGGGAATAGCCGGCCTCCGTATATTCAATGTGGTGCCAGTACATGCTGGGAATAAAAAGGGTTTCTCCATGATTTATGATGGCTTCATATCCGGTTAATAGCTTCAATCCGGGGTATTGTGCCTCATCCGGATTGATCATATCGACCAGACATCCGACTGTGAAAGGCAGATGACCTAAAATTTCAGACTGGTCAGGGGCAAACAGCATGACCTTTTTCCGGGTCTGGAACTGAGTCAAAAATACATGGGAACAATCGAGATCATAGTGGATTCTCGTATAGGAACCCTGACCTCCAAAAAACATAAAGGGGAGTTCATTTATAAATCCATCCATGATGGTCAGTTTACGGATATCATTTCTAAGTTCCGGCACCTTGGCCAAAATGTTGAAAAGGAAAATCCTCGAATCGCTTGGGCCAGAGCGGATCATATTCAGATAATCGCGCAGGGTCATGTGACCGGTAGGTGCCATGTAGTTTTTCCCGGGTTTGGAAAAACTTTTGTCGTAAACGGGGACCTGTAGATCTCCATGTTGTTGGATGAAAAAATCAAATGTCCACTTTTCTTTTGCAGGCCAATCGTCTATTAAATCGGTGAAGATCACCGGACGGCAAGGTTCCAGGTATTCTTTTTTAAATTCTTCCCGGGATAATCTGGCCCTTTTCTCAATGGCAAGAAACCTCATATCCAAAAAACATTTGTGCTTAGTTTGCAAAATTAGGCAGTAAATGAATTCAAAGAATGGATTGATTTAAAAACCTCGATAAATGCATTAAAAATTAATAATGTTAATAATATATAATGAATAGGTTTATAATCATTTAATATTTATAAATTAAATTCTGATCAAATAAAAATCGGAAGGGCTGTTTCATGATTTGATTCAATCCCGCAAAGGCCTCTGGATGCGGAAGGGTCCACGCAGCTGGATTCGTTTGGTCTTTAAGATTACCTTTGCGATCAACTAAAGGCCCTGTATGAGTAAGAGGTATGAAAAATTGGGTGTTTCTGCATCCAAGGATGAGGTGCACCAGGCCATCCGGCATCTGGATAAGGGCATCATGCCCAATGCTTTTTGTAAGGTGCTGCCCGATCTGGCCGGTGCCGACGAACACATGGCCAATCTGATGCATGCCGATACAGCCGGCACCAAGACCAATCTGGCTTATTTGTGGTGGAAGGAAACCGGTGATCTTTCGGTCTGGAAAAGCATAGCCCAGGACGCATTGGTCATGAACATCGACGATCTGGCCTGTACGGGAGCCATTTCTCCTGTCATCATTTCATCCACCATTGGTCGCAACAAGCATTTGATTCCGGGGGAGGTGATCTCCGCCATCATAGCCGGCACCCAGGATCTTTTGGAGCTCTTCCGCAGCCAGGGACTGGAAGTCATATCAGGAGGAGGAGAGACAGCGGATGTAGGCGATGTGGTCCGAACCATTGATGTAGGGATCACCGCTTTTGCACGTCTGCCGAGAAAGGAAGTGATCGAAGTGAACATTCAACCCGGCGACGTGATCGTCGGACTTTCTTCTTCAGGCCAAAGTACCTACGAAACCTCTTACAACAGTGGAATTGGATCCAATGGTCTCACTGCAGCCCGGCACGATATTCTTTCGTCCTATTACAGGACACACTATCCAGAAACGGTTGCTCCTCAAACAGATCCCCAACATACCTATACCGGAAAATACCGGATGACCGATTCGGTGGTACTGGACGGAATTTCCTATACCATCGGCCAATTGTTGACTTCGCCGACCCGCACTTTTGTACCGGTCATCAGCGCCTTGCTGGGTAAAGAAAAAATAAGGCCCAATGGAATGATACACTGTACCGGAGGCGCTCAGACCAAAGTGAAAAAATTCATCAGAGATCGCAAGGTCATCAAAGATAATCTGTTCAGTCTCCCGCCGGTTTTTAATTTGATTTCTGAACTGTCTCTTTGTTCCAAAGAGGAACTGTACGAAGTGTACAACATGGGGCACAGAATGGAAATCTATGTGCCCGCTGATCTGGCAGATGCAGTCATAGGCATCAGCAATTCGTTTGGAATTGAGGCAAAAGTGATCGGAAGGGTAGAAGAATCCAAAGGTGAATCGATCGAAATCCACTCGCCCTGGGGAGTATTCCAATATTGATCATATTATGTCTGCCGGACCTGACGATAAGTTGTTGATGAAATATGCCATGGGACAGTGCGCTTTAGAGGAGCAGCTCTTTGTGGAGGAATGGCTGAAATCCGACCCCGATGTCCGTATGAAACTGGAAAGATTCCGATTAATGTTTCAGACTCAGGAACAAGTTCAGGATGAAGAAGGGGAAGGATCGGACCCTTCTGAAAAGCCCGAAATTCGACTGGATAGAGGCTATGCGGGAATGGTGCTCTTGCTGTTTCTGATGATCCTGATCGGCCTCATCATCATCCGGATTCTTAACCACTGAGTGATTTGAATTCTGAAAAGATAAAGAGATGGCTGAGCAGCGGTCAATCGTTTGACTGGGAATCGGTGGTTTGGGAAATATTCCGTTTTCAGGCCAGGGAAAATCCCATATACCGGCGATACCTCGATCTGTTAGGCAGAAATCCTGAAAATATAAAAGCGCTGGAGGATATTCCCTTTCTGCCGGTGGAGGCTTTTAAATATCATCCGGTCCGAACCGGTGAATGGAAGGAGGTTTTGTCTTTCTTATCTTCCGGTACCACACAAACCCACCGCGCAGTCCATTTGATCCGGGATATCGACTGGTATGATCAAAATGCAGCATCCTGCCTGTCCTGTTTTTTGCCTGATTTCAATCAATACGAAATTCTCGGCCTCCTGCCCGGATACCTGGAAAACCCATCTTCTTCTCTTATTCACATGGTCAAACACCTTGCTCAGGTGGCCGCCAATGTGAAAGGTGAGAAATTTCTTTTTTCGGAAATGGATGAATTTTATGCCAGACTGATTCAATCGTGGGAACAGGGGCGTAAGATATTGGCCTTTGGCGTGAGTTTTGCCTGGCTTGATTTTGCCGATCGGTACAGGCATCCCGAGCTCGACATCAGGATCATCGAAACAGGTGGTATGAAGACTTCCATTCGTTCTGTTTCAAAAGCCGAGATTATAGATCAGCTAAGGGAGTCTTTCCCGAAAGCAAGGATTGGCTCTGAATATGGTATGACCGAAATGCTGTCACAGGCATATTCGGACGAGCAGATGCGATATCGATCCGGACCGATAATGAGGGTCTTTGTCCGCAGTGCCGAAGATCCCTTTGGGCCTTTTGTTGTCAACCAACGGGGGAGAATCCATGTACTCGATCTGGCCAATGCAGATACCTGCTGTTTTCTGGAGACAGGAGACCTGGGTGAGGTTTACGAGGATGGCAGTTTTACGGTGATCGGGAGACTGGCAACCGAAACCATCAGGGGTTGCAGCCTGATGTACGAACCCTGATCCGTAGAATGATCAGTTTACATGCCTAAAATCCTGGCCAGCTCAATTCGGTCATGAGCAGGTTTTTTGTCTTTTTTAATGCATTCTTCAAAGGGGGTGAATACTACTTTGTCGTGCACGATTCCTGCCATCACGTTCTTTTTCCCTTCCATAAGTCCTTCCACAGCCGCATAGCCCAACCGTGCTGCCAGCATGCGATCTGCTGCCGATGGTGCACCTCCTCTCTGGAGATGGCCGATGACGGTGACGCGGATGTCCTGTTCGGGAAAATACTGTTTGAGCCCGTCCTGGATCACATATCCATTTCCCAAATGATTTCCCTCAGCTGAAATGATCAATCCGAATAGTTTCTTACGCCTCAGGGCCTTTTTTACCTGATCTGCCAGTTCTTCCATGCTGCAGGGTTCTTCCGGAATGATAAAGGCACTTGCTCCGGATGAAATGGCAGTATGCAGGGCAATGTAACCGGAATTTCTGCCCATGACCTCTATCACAAATAGGCGGTTATGAGAATCCGCTGTGTCCCGGATCTTATCCACAGCTTCCACAGCCGTATTTACTGCCGTATCAAAGCCGATCGTAAAATCCGTCCCGTACAGATCGTTGTCTATGGTGCCCGGAAGGCCCATGGTGGGCATATCGAATTCTTTGGAAAACACAAGACTGCCGGCAAATGTACCATTTCCACCAATGGCGACCAGTGCATCGATGTCAAAAGCCTTGAGGTTTTCAAAGGCGGTCTTCCGGTGCTCGGATTGTAAGAAACGCTGGCTCCTGGCTGATCGGATGAAAGTTCCCCCATGGTGTATGATGTTGCGCACATCATCGTCTTCGAGCCGGCGGATATCTCCATCGATCATGCCTTCATAACCCCTCTGGATGCCATAGACATGAAGGTCATAGACACTTGCTTTCCGCATGATGGCCCTTATGGCAGCGTTCATGCCCGGGGAGTCTCCCCCGGAAGTAAAAACTCCGATTCTGTTAATGGATCTCATGATTCAGATGGTATTGCATGATGCCGTGGTGGATCTTGTCATGGAAGGAAACCCTTGAAAAACCGTATTGTTTTGCCTTCTTGCGGATGGCATCGGACAGGTGGAGGGCCACGCCTCCGCACAGATGTAGGGGTAGCTCGTTGGAATCGAGGAAGGGGAGTAATCGCCGGTGAAAAAATGACTCCAGGGAATCATCGACGATTTGAGCAATTTGGGGATGGGTGAGTCTGGATAGTATAAAAGGGAAAAACCCTGCCAACTCAAAGGCGATCCTGGGAGAGGAATACAGATAATGCAGGTAATCTTCCTTGGGTGCAGGCAGACTGGCTTCGAGCGCTTCAGACACTGCAGGGTCGAGCCGGGAATAAAAAAATTCAGTCAAAAGCATCTTGCCCATTTGCGAACCGGCCCCCTCATCGCCCAACAGGTATCCCAGAGCCGGTATCCGCCTCGTCAACTGGTGTCCATCCGAACAGGCGCTGTTGCTGCCCGTGCCCAGGATGGCCATGACGCCGGGTTTTCCTCCACAACAGGCCCGCGCAGCACCGAGCAGGTCTGAACCGACTGTTATTTGGGTATCCGGCCATTGGGAGGCCAGCAAAACCTCGATCATGGAGGCCCCTTGACCCACACAGCCGGCGCCGTAGAAATAAATTTTCTGCGGCATACGGGAGGACAACTGACTGGCCACGGACTGGAGGGTGGCGGCTAAGGAATGTTTACTTTGGGTGATGGGATTCATTCCGGCGGTGTGAAATTCCATTAGGATATGCCCCCTTTCATGGAGTATCCAGGCGGTTTTGGTAGATCCGGAGTCTGCAACAAGCTGCATATGAATCACAAAGAAAAATAATATGCCACATATTTTAAATAAAAGGAAAATGTGGCCCCTTATCTTATTTTTGCGCGAAATTTGAATATGAAACATGTTACAGTGATCGGTGCGGGTACCATGGGGAATGGAATCGCCCATGTTTTCGCCCAGTACGGATACGATGTGGTCCTTTGCGACATTTCGGAAAAAGCCCTCGAAAAGGCTTTGGCTACTATTGATAAGAACCTCGGACGGATGGTGGAAAAGGGAAAAATCACCGCTGAGGATCACAAAGCCTCTCTGGCCCGGATCAAAACCCAGACTTCTATGGCAGAAGCGGTAAAGGATGCTGAGCTGGCCATCGAAGCGGCTACTGAAAATCTGGATCTCAAGTTAAAGATTTTCAAGGAATTGGATGGCTGCGCACCGGAAGGCTGCATTCTCGCCACCAATACCTCTTCCATCTCTATCACCAAAATAGCAAGTGCCACTAAGCGACCTTCCATGGTTATTGGTATGCACTTCATGAATCCCGTACCTGTCATGAGACTGGTAGAAGTAATCAGGGGGTATTCCACCAAAGGAGAGGTTTGTGCTACCATCATGGAGATCACCAAGGCCATTGACAAAATACCTGTAGAGGTCTATGACTACCCCGGATTTGTGACCAACAGGATCCTCATGACCATGATCAACGAGGCCATTTATACACTTTTTGAAGGAGTAGGCAACGTGGATGAGATCGATGGCATCATGCGTCTGGGTATGGCACATCCCATGGGACCGCTCCAGCTCGCTGATTTTATCGGCCTTGATGTCTGCCTTTCTATCTTGCGCGTACTGTACGATGGATTCGGCAATCAGAAATATGCACCTTGTCCTTTGCTGATCAATATGGTGAATGCCGGCCAGCTGGGAGTGAAATCCGGTGAAGGATTTTACGATTATTCAAAAGGCGGCAAAGAGCTGGTAGTCAGCCAGAAGTTCCTCCAGAGATTCAAACATGACTAAGCTGAGCGCCATATTTAAAATGAAATGCCCGGCTTGCTGGGAAGGTCCGCTTTTTGTCAACAACAAAAATCCCTTTAGTTTCAATTTTGAAATGCACCGGAAATGTCCGAACTGCGGAGAAGATCTGGTGAGGGAGCCCGGATTCTATTTCGGATCCATGTTCCTTTCCTACATCCTGTCAGGGTTCTTTTCTCTGTTTGTGGTGGGTTTTCTCATCCTGGGGCTGAAGGTGCGCTGGGAATACGCCCTGGCCATCCTGGGAGTCATCCTCGTGCTGCTCTATGCCTTCACATATAAGTTCTCCCGGTCTCTTTGGATCCATTTGTTCGTCGACAGAAAAAAATAAGGCCGGAGAAAATTCCTCGGCCCTTAGGTGATAAGTTTATGACAAGCTGATATGCAATCAAAGCTTGCTGAATTTTTTGGAACTCACCCTTCCTTCGTTGTCAGAGATTTTCAGGATGTACAAACCGGCTGGCAAATTGCCCACTTCCAGGGTTTTGGTAGAGGAGCCTGTTTGCAGTTCTTGTTTAACGGTGCTGTATTGGCGACCTGATTCATCCAGGATGGTGAAGTTTGCCTGAAACCCTTCAAAAGCTTCCAAAGTCAGGTAGATTTCGTTGCGCACGGGATTGGGGTTGAGTTCGAAACTTAATTTTTTACTGAGGTCTTCCACCGATACCGGTACATTCTGCACGATGACATAGGTTTCTTCAAAAACACCTACGTTGTTGCTGTTTTTGTTAAAGAAGAATGGAGTAGTAAAATAGGCATTGTCGTTATATCGGTAATTCAGGCTGATGTTGTGCACGGGCCAACCCTGAGATCTGCCCTCGTACTTGATCGTAATTTCTGCCTTTTTTCCACTGAGCGTAGGGATGGGGATCTTCTGGGTTTCATAGCATACTACGTTGTTGACATTGGTGCTCATGATGACCAGGTTGTTGTTCTTTGTTTCGACGCGGACATTCCCCAGCATCCTTCCGGAAAGTCTGCCCAGATCGCTGTTGGTGGAGGAGGTGACGGTGGCACAGGTCTGACACTGGGTACAATAGGCCTGATCTGTATTGTTGTCGCACTTGTCAGCCAGAACCTTGGTAGAAAAACTTACATTATTGGGTCCGGTGTCTCCCAGTACATATACGGGATTGGTTTTGGAACTTCCGATAATTCCGATTCTAAGGAAGTCGAGGTGGATCGAAGCCTTTTCCCTTTGGTCATTTCCGGATCCATCCAGGGTTGGACTGACGGTGCCGGTCTTTCCGCAGAAAAGGAATTGAATGGTTTGGGCCTGAATGCCTGAGCAGACGAGCAGGAGAAACAATGGGGAGATTAGTTTTTTCATATGATTCCTTTTTTTAATTCGTAATGTAGGCAAAGGTATAAAAGAGGATTTGAAATTGGGGAGAAATTGGGGCATTTTATTTCCCGGCCATATTTGTTTTTAATAATTGTTTAATTTTCCAAATCAAAACCCTGGCCCCAGGGTTTTACTGTGAAGGTTAATGTTTTAATATTCAGTCTGTTAATAGTAGTCTGTACTTCTAGATCTTGCTGACACATCCTCCTATGATCTCCAGTGCCAGATCGATCTGCTCTTCTGTGATGACGAGAGGAGGGGCCAGGCGGATGATGTTGCCGTGGGTGGGTTTTGCTAGCAAGCCTCTTTCTGCCATCGCCAGGCAAAGTTCCCAGGCGAGTTGAGAGTCTTCCCTTGTGTCGATTTCGATGGCATTCATCAGGCCTTTTCCCCGTACCTCGCGAATGACGGGGTTTCGGGATTGGATCCCCAGCAAGCCTTTGCGAAAGCGCAAGCCCATCTGATGGGCATTCGCGGCCAGGTCTTCATCCATCAGGACCTGCATGGCCTCCATGGCCACTGCACAGGCGAGGGGATTGCCTCCAAAGGTCGATCCATGCTGTCCGGGTTCAATACAGAGCATGATGGGGTTGTCCGCCATTACGGCAGATACCGGCAAAAGTCCTCCAGACAGGGCTTTTCCGAGGATCAGGATGTCGGGACGGACCTCTTCGTGATCACAGGCTAGCATCTTGCCGGTGCGGGCCAGGCCAGTCTGTATCTCATCCGCGATGAGCAAAACATTCTTCTCTCGGCACCAGGTTTCTGCATTTTTCAAGTATCCATCCTGCAGGATCTGGACACCTGCCTCTCCCTGTATGGGTTCCAGCAAAAGACCGGCCACTTCGGGGTCGGCTAGAGCCTGTTGCAAGGCCTCCGGGTGGTTGAAGGGTATTTTCACAAAACCCGGCAAGTAGGGGCCAAAACCCTGATAACTGGACGGGTCAGTGGACATGGAGACGGCAGAGAGGGTCCTGCCGTGGAAATTGCCTTCCAGGACGATGATTTTGGCTTTGTTTTCTGCAATCCCTTTTTTATGGTAAGCCCATTTTCTGCAAAGCTTGATGGCGGTTTCGACTGCTTCAGCTCCGGAGTTCATCGGCAGCAGCTTTTCATATCCGAAGAGTCTGCTCATCATGGCCTCATAGGGCCCTAATTTATCGTTGTAAAACGCACGGGAACTCAGTGTCAGCTTGCGGGCCTGGGTGATCAGGGCTTCCACCAGCCGGGGATGACAGTGGCCCTGATTGACGGCAGAATAGGCTGAAAGGAAGTCGAGATATTTCTTTCCTTCGGTATCCCAGACCCAGACCCCTTCACCCCGCTCCAGGACAACAGGGAGCGGATGGTAATTGTGTGCACCGAATTGGTCTTCCAGCTGCATGATCTGACTGGCAGAACGGGTACTGAGTATGTGCGTATTCATAAAGGGGAATTTAATTTCGCAAAATTAAGCAATTCGCGATGGATGTCCAGAATTTGCGGAAGACAGGCCTGAATCCCGTCGTTGACGATCAGGTAATCTGCCACCTCTCGCAAGGCCTGCTCTGTTTCCTGTTTTCTGATCCTTTGCTCCACCTGACTGCGTTCCATCCCGTCGCGGGACATGACCCGCCTGATCCGGATCTCTTCCGGTGCCAGCACCGCTATGACCTTGTCTACGGGTTGCTTGCTGAGGGTTTGCAGCAGGAGGGCACTTTCTTTGATCACATAGGGAGCCTGTTGCGCTGATTTCCATCTGTCGAAGTCATGATAAACGGCTGGATGCACCAGGGCATTGAGTTTTCGAAGCAGCTCATCGTCTTTGAAAACCCTAGCAGCGATCCAGCTCCTGTTGAGACTGCCGTCTTCTAGATAACTTTCGGTTCCGAGCAGGGTTTTGATGGCACGAATCAGTTCTTCGTTTTCGGTCATCAGTCTTTTGGCCTCCTGATCCGAGTTGTACACCGGGATGCCCAGCCAGGCGAAAATGCGCGCTACTGTGGATTTCCCACTTCCGATTCCACCGGTCAGTCCTGCCGTCATCATCTGTCTGTTTTTTCGACCCTGCAATTTAATAAAACAAAATCCCCGTTACCTGGTTCGTAGCGGTTCTTCTCAAACCTGGATCTCATCTTTTCAACGAGCTCTATTTCCCGATCCAAGGGGATTTTCAGATCCATCCATTGCCAGTCCTGCAGATCAAAGCCGGGAATTTCCATATCCAGGGCCTTGGCGATGGACATCAAAACCTGAATAGATTCGGGGGCGCCATGGATGCGGTAGTGCTGACAAATTTCTTTTCTCAGGATGTGCCCATGATCCAGGGCATCGCGTGCAGCCTGCTTGTAGGCGCGGATGAGTCCCGGGGTGCCCAGCTTGATGCCGCCGAAATAGCGGATGCAGACCAGGGCGGTTTCGTACAGATCCTTGCTCTCGAGTTGCTGGAGCATGGGTTTGCCGGCCGTACCGGAGGGCTCGCCATCGTCTGAGGAACGGCTGATGCCCACGGAGGGGTGCGAACGCCAGGCATGGCAAACATGTCTTGACTTGGGATGTAATTCGCGATATCGCTCTATTTCTGCTTTCAGCTCGGATTCCAGAACGCAGGGGAAGGCGAAGCAAATGAATTTGCTCCCTTTGTCGGTGAACAGTCCTTCTGAGCGGTCCTGCAGGGTATGGTAATAAGCCAGTTTATCGCTCATACAGCATAGAATCCGATCAACAGGATGGAAATGACAGCTAAAGCCAGTCCGGCTTTTTTGTGCGGGCTGAGTTTTTCTCCAAAGGCAAATACACCTGCCAACAGACTGAGGATGATGACCGAGCAATTGAGCAGCGGGAACACCAGACTGCCGGGCAGTCCGCCTGACAGCGATTTGTTGAGAGAATAGATAGAGAAGAAATTGGGCAGCCCCAGGCAGATCCCGGCCAGGATCTCGGAGAAACGGATTTTTAGGGCATTTCCATTGATCAGTCCCGCTGCCACGGACAGGATCCCCGCACCAGAAAAAATGAGGCCCGTTAGGGACAATGAATCGATCGCGATGGTCTCTGCATTCTTATTGAGCACCATGAAGGCGATCTCGATCACGGCAGCCACCAGCAGAATGGCTGCCAGCAGCCAGGAATTCTTTTTGTCGCGGGCGGTTTCTTCTTTTTCAATGACCAGAAACCAGATGGCAGGGAAGGCCAGGGCGAGTCCCAGCCATTGCAGACCGGACAGTTTTTCGCCCAATACCAGGGCGGCCGGCACCGTGAGAGAAAGGGATATTTTCTGAACAGCCGTACTGATCCCCAATCCATTGGTCACCACTGAATTTCCAAAAATATTGAAACCCAGGATGAACAGACTCCCCATCAAAACTGCGATGCCCGGGAGTGGACCTTGCAGCCAAAAGGAACTTTCTCCAGATGACAAAAATCCGGTCAGGCCACAAAAGACATAGTTCACCATGATCACGTTGGACATCTTGAGTTGCCGGGGAAACAATCTGAACAATAGTCCCAGGGAAAAAGTGAATAAGATACACAGGATCAAGTAGGTCATCGCGTACGGACCAAGGTACGACAGATTCTGCTAAAGGCTGAAGGGGCGAACAGCTTCATATTAGAAAAATTGCGGATATTTGCAGTCGTAATACTGTAAGATGTTGTCTGTGAGCTCATAGTGCTTGATGACAACAATTTTCAATCAAATTTGTAGTTCTCTGATCAAAAGACCCATACATGACCATTATCAGCCTGAATGTTTATATCGCCATCGTAGCCTTGCTGCTCACCTTCCTGGCCAGTAAAAAGGCAGCTGTTTTCCATACTTGGTTTGACAGTTTTCTGCAGAACTTTTGTGGCGCCCTCTTTATTTTCTCAGGTTTTGTCAAGGCGGTGGACCCCATGGGTACAGCTTTCAAAATGGAGGAGTATTTTAAGGAGTTTGAGCTGACCGCAAGGGGTTCGATGTTTTCGTTCATGGCGGACCTGTTTCCATTTTTGCTGCGGTATGCGGTAGGTTTTTCAGTCTTTATGATCGTTCTGGAAATCGTGATCGGGATTGCCCTGCTTATCGGGACCCGGAAGAAACTTGTGTCCTGGCTTTTCTTTTTGATCATGGTCTTCTTCACCATCCTGACCGGGTACACCTATCTTACGGGATACGTGCCTCCCGGTGTGAATTTCTTTGAATTTTCTCAATGGGGCGACTGGGACAAAACCCTTATGCGCGTCCAGAACTGTGGATGCTTTGGTGATTTTCTCAAACTGGATCCCCGTACTTCCTTTTTAAAGGACATCTTTCTGATGATCCCTGCCCTGATCTTTCTCTTCCGCTATAAAAAATGGCATGAACTCTTCAGCCCCATGATCCGAGGAGGTATTTCCGTGATTTCCATAGCCGGCCTTTTCCTGTTCTGTCTGAGCAATTATGTCTGGAATGAGCCGATGATCGATTTCAGACCGTTTACAAACGGAAAGGACGTCAAAACCACCAAGGAGCAGGAAATGGAAGCCCAGGGCAAAGTGAGCATTGTGGCCTGGAAGCTGAGAAACAAGGGCACCGGAGAAATCAAGGATGTGCCCGATGCAGATTACATGGCCAATCTGGCTTCTTATCCCAAGTCGGATTGGGAGGTTCTGGATCAGATCAAAAGTGAACCCGCCATACCCATCACCAAGATCTCTGATTTTGTCCTGTATGGACTGGACGGTTCAGAAGTGACGGACGATATTTTGGGAGAACCCCGGAGCAGGTTGATGATCAATTGTCCCAAGCTGTATTTTAAGAGCAAAACAGCCATGGTGACCCGTCAGGATACGGTTTTTGCCTACGACACCACCTGGATCGGCGACAAAAGAGACAGCTTTGCACTCAGCCAAAAAGTGGTCGAGGTCAAGACGGTGGAAGAAAAAAAGAACGTGTACGAGTGGGATGAAAAGTACATCGCCATTCTGAAAGATAAAATACTCCCGCTCGTCGATTCTCTCAAGGCAGATCAGGTCGAAGCCTTTCTGGTAGCAGGCGGAGCAGGGGAGGAGGCCCTTCAGGAATTGAAGGCCTATCTGAACCTCAGTATGCCGGTTTATTCCGCAGACGATATTCTTCTCAAAACGATCATGAGGTCTAATCCCGGTCTGCTGCTCTGGCGCAATGGAAAAATTATCCATAAATGGCACCACCAGCGATTGCCCGAACCCAATGAATTGCGTAGGGATTTCCTGGACTGGAATGCTCCCCTGATCCATTAAGGGAGTATGGGTAACACAGGATTAATTTGATTTTTTAGATCAAAGGGCTTCTTGCAGAGTCCTTTATCTCGGATCATTTTGGGGATCAGATTAAAATATTTGTCAATGTATCCCCCGATTGACCGAAATGACTAAATTTGTGCTCCGTTTCAGTAATTACCTTACATGCTCAGCAGAAGAAATGTGCGCATCAAAGCGATGCAGCAATTGTACAGTTTGTCACAGGATAAGGACCTCAGCTTTGCCGAGGCCCTCAGGGCTTTCAGAAGGTCCATCCAGGATTCATTTCTACTCTATGCGCTCAATTTGTACAGCATTGTGAAGGTTTGCTCTTTCGCCACAGAAGATGCAGCGCTGCGATCCAAAAAACACATCAAATCCGAAGAGGACCTGATCTTTAAAGATACCCTCTACACCAATCCCCTGGTGCAGAGTCTGGTCAACAACAAGTTTTTCCAGGATATCCTGAAAAAGGAAAAAATTGCCGAAACCATCGACGACGATATCTTCCGCAAGATCTACAAGGAGTTTTCAAAGGAAGAAGCTTACCAGAATTTTCTGAAAAAAGAAAACAGCAGGGAAGATATCATTGAAATGCTGTTGGAACTGTACAGGGTGTGCAGACGCAATGAACTGTTCAACGAAGTGATGGATGACCTTTTTGCCAGCTGGGCAGATGACAAGTCCCTGGTCATAGGAGCGGTCAAAAAGACCATCAAGGCCCTGCCGGTGGAAGGTAAGTTCTTTCTGGAATTCGAGCCCGAGGAGGAGACCGTAGAAGAGGTGGGCATTCTCCTGATGAAAAAATACAACGAAGAGAACGGGGAGCTTTCCAAACTCATCGAGCCGCTTCTGGAAAACTGGGATTCGGAACGGGTGGCGGTCATCGACATGATCCTCATCAAAATGGGTATCATTGAAATGAAATATCTGAAAACCATCCCCACCAAGGTGACGATGGACGAATACGTCGAGCTGTCCAAGATGTACAGTACGGATAAATCCAAGGAGTTCATCAACGGCCTGCTCGATAAGGTGCTCAAAGACCTTCAGGAAAAAGGCCTGATCATCAAAGAGGGGCGGGGACTGATAGAGTAAATTTCGCCGGGTCCCTGACAGGGGCTGAAGAATTCGATTTATGTCAAAAAAAATAATCATACTGGATTTTGGATCTCAGCTTACCCAGCTGATTGCCAGAAGGGTCCGGGAGCTCGAGTATTTTTGCGAGGTTGTCCCCTTTTACAAGAGCGATCAGATCCACGAGGAAGAATGCCATGCCGTGATCCTATCAGGGAGTCCGGCCTCCGTCAGTACTGCCGATCATCCCCGCGTGGATGTGGCTGATCTGATGGGCCGTTTTCCCGTTTTGGGCATATGCTATGGCGCCCAGCTTGCGGCACAGCAAACCGGTGGACGGGTGGAAAAATCCGACCACAGGGAATATGGATTTGCCCGCCTGGTCTTCAAGAAGGAGGACCCGATCTGGCAAGGCATTCCCGATTTTTCCCAGATATGGATGTCGCATAGCGATACGATCACTGCTCTGGGCAGTGATTTTGAGGTCATAGCCTCCACAGACCAGATCCCCGTCGCTGCCTACAGGCGGACCGCTGGCCTAAAGCCTGCGTATTTTGTTCAATTTCATCCGGAAGTGGTGCACAGCGAATACGGCACCGCCTTTTTACATAATTTTCTGAGCCGTCTCGCGGGTTTACAACCCGACTGGACCCAGGAATCCTTCATCCATGCCACCGTGGATTCGATCCGGAATCAGGTGGGGGATGAGCACGTATTGCTGGCCTTGTCGGGAGGAGTGGATTCTTCCGTAGCGGCCCTGCTCATGCACCGTGCTATCGGCGACCGCCTGCATTGCTTTTTTGTAGACAACGGTCTGCTCCGCCAGGGAGAATACGAAAGCGTACTGGACGGTTATCAGGAAATGGGCCTCAGCGTATACGGGGTCGATGCCAAAAAGGAGTTTTACGAGGCGCTGAGCGGACTGGAAGATCCGGAATTAAAGAGGAAAGCCATCGGCAGGGTATTTATAGAAGTTTTTGAAAAGGCTGCCAAGTCCTTTCCCATGGTGAAGTGGCTTTGCCAGGGGACCATCTATCCGGATGTGATCGAGTCCGTATCTGTGACCGGACCTTCTGTGACCATCAAGTCGCACCACAACGTAGGCGGACTCCCCGAGAAACTGAATCTCCGCATCATAGAACCCTTGCGCATGCTGTTCAAGGACGAGGTAAGGCGCGTGGGTGCAGGCCTGGGCCTGAAAGAGTCGATCCTGCACCGTCATCCTTTTCCCGGACCGGGACTGGCGATCCGGATCATCGGAGAGGTGACAGAAGAGAAGGTTCAGCTTTTACAAAAAGCAGACAAGATATTCATCGATATTCTGAAGGACACGCATCAATATCACGAGGTCTGGCAGGCAGGTTGTATCCTGTTGCCGGTACGATCCGTAGGGGTCATGGGCGACGAGCGCACCTACGAAAATGTGGTCGCCCTCCGGGCGGTGAGCTCACAGGACGGCATGACCGCCGAGTGGAGCCGCATTCCCCATGATATTCTAGCCAGGATATCCAGTGAAATCATCAACAAGGTTAAAGGAATAAACAGGGTAGTATATGACATCAGCAGCAAACCTCCTGCCACCATTGAATGGGAATAAAATTCTGACAGGCCTGCTTATTTTGGCTTGCGTGGGATGGGCTTGCTCCGCCCCCAAATCTGCCGTAAAGCCGGAATCCATTCCGGAGAAAAAAACGGAGAAGGCGGACATAGGTCAAAAGCCTGTCCTCAAGGTCGATACCGTGCATTGGACCGAGAAGAAAATGGACGCGCCTGCTACCATTGACCAGAACAATCAGGTGAAGGTTCCTCCCACGAATATTCGCAAAAAAGTACAGGCGACCTCCGGAAGAAGGTCCGATTCCGTCTACCAGATCCTGACCCTGCTGCCTTTTGTATCCACAGAGGTCGATACCGCTGCCACGCGTTTGAGTCCGCAGATGCTCCGGTATATTCACTTTTATGCGGGCATGGAAATGGCTGTCACTGACTTTGGATCCAAGCTCAACCATCCGGTGGAAATTAAGGTCCGCACGGCGGCCGACAGTTCGGATCTGAACACAATCCTCAAGGAGAGCGAGCGCAATCTGCCTCATCTCATTCTGGGACCCCAAAAGCCCGATCTGATTAAAATGGCTGCCGAATGGGCTCAGCAAAACGATGTGAACCTGATCAGTCCCTGGGTGAGCTCCAGTACCCTCGTGGAAGGCAATCCTAATTATATACAGGTCAAACCTTCGCTGATCGCGCATTACAAGTACATCAACGATTATGTCCGGAGAGCTTATCCGGTGGACCACATCACTTTGGTCCTGAGGGATGATGAAGCCGGTAAGGATCAGTATTTCAACGATACCAGCCGCTATCATCAGAAAATGGAAGTCCGGATCCTCAAAGAGCTCGATCTGGCTACATCCAACGAACCCATCATTACCGGGCTCCTGCGTCCTGAAGGAACCACGGTCTTTGTGTTGCCCATGGGAAGTACCCGGGATGAAACCTTCGTCTATCATTTCCTGAGAAGGGTCGCTTCGGAAAAAGAACTGAAAGATGTGGTCGTGTTTGGCATGTCCAAATGGCTCGAAATGAAAAGCGACGTCATCGATCTGCTGCATTCGCAGCAAGTGCGCATGAGCGCCAGTAATTTTGCAGATCCGGACCTGTACGAGATCCGTAGTTTTAAGAAAAGATATTTTGACCGCTACCGCGAGTTCCCCTCCGAGGATGTACTGGAGGGCTACGATCTGATGCATTATTGCCTGCACAGTTTGTGTGCCCATGGTCCGGAGTTTCACAGGTCCCTCTACGACGAAAAAAACGTCCATTACCTTCAAACCCAATACGAGATTCTACCGGTATACCGAAATGCTTCCGAGGCATCCGGCCAGCCCGATTATTACGAAAACGGTTATATCCGTCTGGTGGAACTGAAAAACAACAAGCTCAGGGAAATAGAGTAGGGGCCTGGCTGATAAATGTAGTCAGCTGAGGATCATCGCGATCATCTTGCCCAGCAAACAAAACTCTGCGCTCCATCGGATCAGATTGCTTCTGGTCCCTTGGGTCTGACTGCTGAAAGGGATCAGGGCTGCCAGGATCAAGCTCAGCAAGACCAGCGATGCCGAATGCATCAGACCGGCCGATGCAGAAAATTGAAGGATCTTCCATTCGCAAACAGAGGCGCTGATCAGAATTAGGATCAGCAGGACGCTCTGTCTGTCTCCCATGATGTGGTGCAGGGTTTCATGGCCATTGATCTGGTCTTCCATTGAGTCCAGCCGGTCGAACAGCATGGAAACAAAAAGCACGTTCAGGAAAATGAAAATGGCTGGCAGGTAGAGCCTGCCTGTTTGTGCGGATTCTGTGATGTACAGGTAGCCCAGGAGGGCCCAGGCCCAGGCCACCAGCAGGTTTTTAAACCAGGGGTAGGCCCGCAGTCCATTGAAGCCTATAGGAGGGTGGTAGAGGAACGCGATGATGAGGACAGTGATCAGCACAAAGGGATTCCAGTCCGTGCGGTTGACCCAGACCAAGCCCGTCAGGACAGCCAGCGTGACCAATATCTCAGGCATAAAAAAGGAACGCAAGGACAGCCGGGATGCCTGCAGGATGCCAGACCAGTGGGTGGCATAGCGGTAGTAGGAAAAGGACATGGCAAAGACCAGCGCCAGATTCAGCGGAACGGGGAGCTGCGCCCCATTCAGGTGACTGACCGCGATGCATACGAATAATGCCAGGATGCCATAGACAAGGGGACCTGGTGCAGGAAGCCTCATGGGTTCATGAGTTTCAGAAATACTTAAAGCTGGCCTTGGGGTCTATGTGCAGCAGTACCTCGTAGATCAGGCGGATCACATTCTCGATGTCTTCGATGTGTGCCGACTCCACGGTGGTATGCATGTATCGGAGTGGTAGCGAGATCAGAGCAGAGGGGACGCCGCCGTTGGAATAGGCAAAAGCATCCGTATCGGTACCGGTGGACCGGGAAGCCGCTGTGCGCTGGAAGGGGATGTTGCTCTCCTGCGCGGCGCGCACCAGGATCTCCTGCAGTTTGTTGTGGACTGCGGGTGCGTAACAGATGACCGGTCCAAGGCCACATTTCACGCTGCCCTGTTCCTTGGTCTTGACCATGGGCGTATGCGTGTCGTGGGTCACGTCGGTGACCAGGGCCAGATTGGGCTTGATGGTATGGGCGATCATTTCCGCTCCCCTGAGGCCGATTTCTTCCTGTACGGAATTGACGACGTAGAGGGTGAAGGGAAGTTTCTGTGATTTTTCTTTGAGTAGGCGGGCCACTTCCGCGATGCAGAATCCGCCCATGCGGTTGTCGAGTGCGCGACCCACAAAATAGCGGTCGTTCAGCTTCATCAGTTCGTCCTCGTAGGTAATGACGCAGCCTACGTGCACGCCCATTCTTTCGACTTCTTCCTTGTCCCGGGCTCCGATGTCGATGAAGATGTTTTCGATCGTAGCCGTCAGGTTGGTATCGTTGCCCTTGCGCATATGGATGGCCGGCCAACCGAAAATACCCTTGACGATCCCTTTGGGGGTATGTATGTTGACGCGTTTGGAGGGTGCGATGGACTGGTCCGTCCCGCCATTGCGGATCACATAGATGTAGCCATCGTCTGTGATGTAATTGACCATCCAGGATATTTCATCAGAATGCCCTTCGATGACCACCCTAAAATCCTGACCGGGATTGATGACCCCATAAAGGGTGCCGTAGTGGTCCAGATGCCATTCGTCCACATAGGGCTTGATGTACTCGAGCCAGATCTTCTGGCCCTCGGCCTCGTGCCCGGTAGGGGATGGGTTGTTCAGGTATTGAAAAAGGAATTCCTCTGATTTGGTGTTGATGATCTGCATTACTTGATTATAGGGATTGGGATAGGAAATGATCGGACCATTTTTTAGGATCCTGGTTCCAGGATTTCAGGTTTTCGTATTCTTCGGATGTGATGTATCCGGAATCCTGAGCGCGCAGCAGGAGTGTCTCGAAATTGGTAAGTGTGCGCAACTCCGTGTTCGTTTTTTTGAAATTTTCAAGAGCCACCGGAAAGCCGTACTGAAACAAGGCCAGTACGCCCAGCACGAGGGCTCCTGCATCGGCAATGGCTTTGACGGCCTCCAAAGAGCTGCCTCCTGTGGAGATCAGGTCTTCCACCACCAGGATCTTTGGATCTTCAGGGAGACGTCCTTCGATGAGGTTGTTCAGGCCGTGTTCCTTGGGTTTGTTGCGGATGTACAGGAAAGGCAATTCGAGGTGATCGGCCAGCATGGCACCCCAGGGGATGCCCGCGGTGGCGACACCGGCTACGCCATTGATGCCTTCAAACATATGCGCCTCCCGGCACAGGCCTTTGACTACAATTTTTCTGACTTCCGGATAGGAGAGGATCAGTCTATTGTCGCAATAAATGGGCGATCTCATGCCGGAAGCCCAGGTAAAAGGTTTTTGAGCATTTAACTTTATTGCGTTTATTTGCAGCAATCTGTTGGCAATGTTTCCGGCTAGATTCATACCTGTCTATGTCTAAAGCGGACCAAAAGTACGAAATTTATATCAACAAAAGGCTCCTGATTCTCATCCCTGAGCATCATCTGGCTGAATTTCAAATGGATAGCAGCACTTTGGTCATGCCTTATCTGGGGGTGAAGAAAAACCTGTTCCAGTATATGGACCTGCTGGAAAAATCCAGCCGCTTCAGCTCCGTCGTCCTTTTTTGCAAGGATGTGGGCGCCCTCTTCGCCGACTTCATGTCCCTTGTGAGCTGTTTTCCGGCCGGTGGAGGCATCATCCGAAATCCCGACGGTAAGGTCCTGATGATCTTCCGCAGGGAAATATGGGATTTACCCAAGGGCAAGCTCGATCCGGGAGAAAAGAGCAAACAGGCCGCCATCCGGGAATGCCAGGAAGAAACGGGACTGGCCGCCCTCGTCCTGATGGGCAAGCTCAAGACGACCTACCATCTCTACCGCGACAAAACCTATGCGCGCTGCATCAAAAAGACCAAGTGGTACCTGATGGATTATAAGGGGACCGCAGCACCCGTGCCCCAGCTGGCGGAATCCATAGAAGGGATCGGCTGGTTTTCCCTGCGCGATGCCTTGCAGCTCAGCCCCATCCACGAGAGCATCCGCGATCTTTTGAATTACTATCAGACAGTATTGGAAAAAGAAGCATCCAAAGAGCAAAAAAACAAACCGCAATGACCTCAGTTTCTCATTACCTTCCCTTCGAAAAATATCAGGCCACGGGAAATGATTTCATTATTCTGGATTTCATGGACGGCCCCCTGATCGACCTGGACGATGTCAAACTGGTCAGCAAAATGTGCGACCGCCATTTTGGGATCGGGGCGGACGGGCTCATCGCCCTGGCACCGGAAAAGGGCATGGACTTCCGCATGATCTACCTGAATTCGGATGGCCGTTATTCCAGTTTTTGCGGCAACGGAAGCCGCTCCGCCTCTGCTTATTTTTCCAATAAGATGAACAAGAAAAACCTGAGGTTTCAGGCAGCCGATGGCAAGCACAAAGCCATTCTCAAGAACGATCAGATCTCCGTGCAGATGGGGGATATCCTCTCTCACAAAGACACGGAATGGGGGTTTTATGCGCACAGCGGATCGCCGCATATCATCGTCGAGGTGGAAGATCCCGATCAGATCGATGTGGTAGCCGAGGGCCGGAGGATCCGCAACGAATTTTCTAGCGATGGGGCAAACATCAATTTCATCAGCTACCACAACGACGTCATCCGCATCCGCACCTACGAGCGGGGCGTCGAGAACAGAACCTTATCCTGTGGTACGGGTATGACGGCAGCGGCCTATTACGTAGCAGTCAAGGAAAACCTGCAGGGCTTCCCCAGTTTTCTGGTCAAATCAGAGGGAGGCAACGTCATGGTGAACATGAAGCTGGACAAGCACAAAGCCACGGAAATACACCTGAAAGGTCCCGCGCAAAAGGTCTTTTCGGGATTCTATCCCCTCAACTGAGTAATTTACTGATCAGAGGATCAGAACATCTCCACTCCGGCGAAGTGGAAGGAGCCTTCGATGGCTGCGTTTTCGTCGGAGTCAGAACCATGTACGGCATTTTCTCCTACGTTTTTGGCATAGAGGGCACGGATGGTGCCGGGCTCCGCGTTGGCCGGGTTGGTGGCACCGATCAGCTTGCGGAAATCTTCTACGGCGTTATCCTTTTCCAGGATGGCCGCCACGATCGGACCGCGGGACATGAATTCAACCAGTTCGCCATAAAAGGGACGCTCTTTGTGCACGGCATAAAACTCACCGGCCTTTTCTCTGGAGAGCCGGGTATATTTCATGGCAACGATCCGGAATCCGGCATTGCAGATGTGTTGTAAAATATTGCCGATGTGTCCGTCCTCGACGGCATCCGGTTTGATCATGGTAAAAGTCCTGTTGCCAGCCATATTTTTCGATTTTGAGACGCAAAATTAGCCCTGATCGGGACTCGGCAGCAGGCCTTAACATTCCGTTCAATATTCTTTCGCCGTATTCTGCGCAATTTTGCGGCATATGCTCGCAGATCAGGACCTTGCTGCTTTAAAAAACCTCATCTCTTTTCCCAGAGAGTTGGTCATCCTGTCCCATCGCAATCCGGACGGGGATGCCATCGGTTCCAGCCTGGCCTGGTCCCTGTACCTACAGTCCCTGGGACACAAGACCACGGTCATTTTTCCCAGCGAATATCCCGAGGTCTTCGAGTGGATGCCCCAGTCCAAAGACATCCTGATCTACGATCTGCAGCCCCAGCAGGCTGAAAG
>JAKQHM010000052.1 GCA_029572935.1 Bacteroidota bacterium | reverse complement strand
GTCCCGATCAATCCGGATAGCCATATCCACCCAATCAACAATTTCCTGTTTTTCTTCTTAGGTAATTTGGGTTCCAGATCATTCCAGAACTTATCCAGATCCATTTCCGATGGATGGTGGTTCATCTGATCTCTGATATCTCTGTCAAACTTATTTTCCATATTGAAGCACTTTTTGCGCAGAGAGCATCTGCATTAACATCTGTCTGGCCCTGAAAAGAATAGATCGCGAGTTACTGATGTTGATCCCGATCATCCCAGAAATCTCTTCATGCGAAAAACCATCGATGACAAAGAGATTGAATACCTTTTGATAGGGATCGTCCAAACTTTGGATGAGGCCGATGATGTGTTCACAATCCATTATTTGATTCCATTCGCCGGGATCCTGGATCTGATCAGCCTCCGTCTCTGAAAGAGTTTGGATCCCGTTCAGCCTTTTCTTTTCAAGTTTGTAATGCCGGATAGCGGCATGGATCGCGATCGTCCTCATCCAGGTAAAGAGCTTGCCTTTGTTGGGATCGTACTGATGTAAATTTTGAAAAATCTGGATGAAGCCTTCCTGTAGATAATCTTCCGCAAAATGATCGTCGTGCACATACCTTCTCACCACCGTGAGCAGAGCTGGTGCATAGTGATACACCAGCTCTTTCTGCGCACTCCGATCATTCTGAAGGCATTTTCCGATCAATCCAACTTCATCCAAAATTTCCAAGGGGTTCAATTACTAATCTCTTTTAACACTAAATTCTCCGTCGAATTGAATCATTCCTTGTGGGCCAGATGGACGTTGATTTAACAAAGATCCGGTAAAGGTTCCCCGGATTCGTCCGCCAACTGGACCTAGATGAGTGATATGGTAACTCACATTATCGCAATTTGAGAAGCAATTTAGGTAAACTGAATTTAATCCATCCAATGAGAAATAAGAAGGTTTTCCGTTTGGTTGATTCATATCATCAATTTGGATTAAGACCCAGAGAGAATCGTATCCAAAAGAATAAATATCCAATTTCTTCAGAGGATTGGATGTTGAATCTGAGGTTCTACGTGCATCGAGTAAATACTCATTTCCCAAGTACTTTATTTTCAAATAATTCTCTAACTCATCGCATATCCTCAATTCTCCCAGATCAACAAGGGTCTGATTGCTCACGTCAAATTCAATATCCGACCTTTCCTTTAAATTTACTGCGTCCACTATTTTTGCTTCATAGGCAGTACCACTACAATAACTAAGGTTTAGATTCAGACTCCCATCATTATTTAGAGGAAAGTAATCAATCTCATTTCCATTGGAATGAATCAAACTTAAATAACCATTTGAAACGGCCTGGCCATTGCAATCCACTGCCTTCAAAGATAAATTAAATGTCTTAAGAACATCCGGGACGACCAAATCGCCAAGGTCCAGATCTGCATTTAGCGTTTGGAAATTTTTTAAAATAGAATTGCATTGTACCTCCCGCATTTCAAAATTTCCATTCGCCGGAATCATGGCTTCAAAGGTTCCGTCATCATTTGTAGCACCACCGCCATGCCCCCAGTTTGAAAGATCGCGAATATCAAAAGGAAGATTACTAACCGGCTTTCCTGAGGCATCCACCAGTCTGAATTTCAACTGAACTGGCGTAAAAGGAAAATCCCAATTCCAAAAAGTAAAATGGGATGCAGCACCCACATAATAATTACCATTCTTTTTGGCTTTGCCTTCTTCGATCCAGGTTCCTTTTAGCTGATCAAAATACCATAAGGGAATATTTTCTTCTGCTTTCGACTGAAGGCTCGCAGGAATGGGAACCTTCATTTCTGCTGGATGATCCGGATTCAGTTTCAGGGGATTTCCATTTTCGTCCTCCAGTTCGACTTTCAGCATACCCATGGTTCTCAGGATGACAAATTTTCCATCCTCATCTCTGCCCGTCAGATTGCCCGGCATTTCCAGCAAGGTCTGATCAGCCAATGGATCCATATAGTAGCTGAAGACGCGCACATTGCCGGAATAGGGCTGTGATTGGGCATCCAGAAAACTGTTGGCCTGAAAAACCACGGATGCATTTCCATTGGTCTCCACCGGCCCTCCCTGAGCGGACTGAATGGTTTGGGTCAGTGATCTTCGGATCAGCTGAGTTTCCAGCCTGACTACCTGGCCTTTTACGGGCACCACGGTTCGGTACACTACATAAAAACCCGATTTTCTGAACTTTATATGCGCACCTTGCTTGTTCATCAGCTGATCTTTCAAAATAAATACGCCATCCTTGTCTGTCTGTACGACGGTTTGGTCAAAACTCACTTCAACATTTTCCAGAGGACTGCCGGAGGGGTCAATGACCCTGCCGATCACACCAGAGGAAATCAGCGTGGGTCTTTCATTGTCATCCTGGATTATATCCTGATTTTCCCTGCAATGATAGAAGAACAGGGAAAGAAATAGAGCGAAAACTATTAAGGTTTCCTTTTTTATTGGGTACAACATGATTTTACATTTTTTTTCATGATCAAATAATAATCTCTTCCGGATTCGATGGTTTCAGCTTTATATAGTCCGGATTGGCTGGCCGCGTTACAAACCCCGAAGTTTTTTTTCAATAAAAATAACGTACTGCCTGACGATGGTATGGATAAACAAAGATCTGAAAAAGTATAACTACTTGATAATAAGTTATAAATAAAATAAATTTACGAATTTTACCGGCTAGCACCGTCGTTTTTTCATCAACAAAGCCTTTCCATTTTTTGTTAGAATTGAATCAAGAGAAGGGGTGTTGGGCCCTAAAACGAAAAACCTGGACCAGATCAGAAAACAAGGTTGTGTAGTTAGTCTCATCATCTTCTGTCTTTTCTGCATACCTTTAACCCTCAATTCGGTGCAAATGGAAATGAAAATCAATCTCAAAGTCTGGAGGCAAAAGTCCCCTGAATCCAAAGGTGGTTTTGAAACGTATCAGGTGAATGCCAATGAACATATGTCCTTTCTGGAAATGATGGACGTCCTGAATCAGGATCTGATCGATCAGAAAAAAGAACCCGTTGCTTTTGACCACGATTGCCGGGAAGGCATTTGCGGAGCCTGCAGCATGGTCATCAATGGCCGGGCGCATGGCCCGAACTCGGGAACCACAACCTGCCAGTTGCACATGAGGTTCTTTCAGGACGGAGATACGGTGGTCGTAGAGCCATTTCGTGCCCGCTCTTTTCCCGTCATCAAGGACCTGGTGGTGGACCGCTCCTCATTTGACCGGATCATTCAGGCTGGAGGATATATTTCCGTGAATACAGGACAGGCCATCGATGGAAATGCCATTCCCATTGAGAAGGACAGGGCCGGCAAGGCTTTTGATGCTGCAGCCTGCATTGGTTGTGGTGCCTGTGTAGCAGCCTGTCCCAATGGATCGGCTATGCTCTTCACCGCCGCCAAGGCCTCCCATCTGGGTTTATTGCCCCAGGGCGAAGTGGAGCAGACCAAAAGGGTAGCCAACATGGTCGCCCAGATGGATCTGGAGGGTTTTGGTCGTTGTTCCAACGTGGGTGCCTGTGAAGCAGAATGTCCCAAAGGCATTTCACTGGATAACATAGCCCGTCTGAACAGACATTACGCGGCTTCCATTTTGAGTTCAGAAGCTTAAATCTTTCTTTTTAACTTTCCAGGGCAATCTTGATATGCATCAGGTGATGCCTTCCGTGCCAGCTGTATAAGCCCACCGCTTCTGCGAGTGAAACCACGCGTCCCAGTCCATGGTGGTAATACCCCTTTCCTATAAAATCCCGGAAGCTCAGACCATTCAGGAACAAAACCCAGCGGGCATGAAGTGCTTTCAGAAGCGACCTCGAGTCACCCAAAGTCTCCATGCATACGTCCGGCATCGCTGCCCATTGGTTTTCATCGTAAGGGACGATGATGGGCGTAGGACCGGAAGCTGCCTTTTTTGTCCTTTCGTACGCGTTGATGTGGCTGTCGGCCAGATGGTGCACAAGCTGCATGACATTCCAGGACCCCTCGCGGTAGCGCAGAGCCCATTGTTCGGGCCTTATGTTATTCAGGATTTCTTCCAGGCCGGCCGGCAGATTTTCTATGTCGTGAACCCATCGGCGTACCTGAGTTTCTGTTATTTCGGCCGGTGCTTCCCACCTGCCAATCGGATATTGCAGCTTTTCCATATTATCGCAATGATATCGTTTCCAATTCCCGTCAATCAAACTACCTTTGCACAGGGTAAAGATAACACTTAATAAAGTGCTTTGCCCCTCATAACGAATATCAGAATTAATGAAACCGATAGAACTCATCAACCAGCATCTCCCGGAAGGACTCGGAGGCCAACTTGCCAACTTACTTGACGAAGACCCTTCCGCCATTGAAAAGGCCGTCCAGGGGACCATTCCGGTGATCCTTTCGGGCATGATCCGCAACAACGACGACAAGGACCTCATCAATCGCCTTTGGGATCTTTTACGGGAGGGAGGGTTTTCCATCGGGAATGGACCCGGTAGCACGGCAGACCTTTCTGACCCGATCCCGTCCTCACCCGCAGGACAGATGAAATCATTGATCTTCGGAAAAAAGTTGCAGGGGTATCTGAAGGCTCTATCGGATTTTGCCGGCCTGAAACACGAAGGCAACGCTGTTTTTGTCACCAATGCGATGATCCCGGTGGTAGCTACCATCATCAGGAATTTTTCCTCAGAACACGAGTTTGGATCCGACCAGTTTGCCACCTGGCTGGGTAGTGATAAAGCCAGAATCTTTGCTAATGTACCGGCCGGTATCAATGAGGTCATGGATTTTGGAGGGTGGAACGATAAAGAGCCTGTGCCGGCTGAAAGTCAGGCCACCCCCCTCTGGTGGCTCTGGCTGATCGGATTGCTCTTTGTGGGCGGATATCTGTTTACCACCATTCGCTCCTGCCAAAACAAACCGCTGCCCACCGTTGAAAAAGAAGAAGAAACCGAAGTAGATCCCTACGCCAGCCTGGATTCCCTTACCCGCCTCAAATGGGCGCGTTTGGGTCTTAAAATAAAATATCTGGTGCCTGGAGGCGCCGAAATTCAGGTTCCGGATAAAGGCGTAGAACTCAGGTTTCTGGATTATATGGATGATACCAGCAAGTCCGGAGCAGAAGTCACCTGGTTTGAACTGGACCGGATCCTTTTCGAAACAGGTTCTGCCAATCTGAATCCGGCTTCCATGGACCAACTGAATACTTTCAAGACCATCCTGAAGGCTTATCACCTGGCACAATTCAAGATCGGAGGTTATACCGACAATGTTGGAGATCCTAAGGCTAACCTGGCGCTCTCTCAGGCACGGGCCGATACCGTAAGGGCTGAACTCATCCGTTCCGGAATCGATTCTATGCGTGTCCTGGCTGAGGGCTACGGCGATCAGCATCCGGTAGGAGACAATGCGACCGAAGAAGGTCGCGAACTCAACCGCAGGGTCGCCATCCGGGTCATGAAAAAGCGTTAATACTCAACTGGAGTTCATTTTTTCAACCGAAACCTGATCCTTTGAATCGGGGAAACTATTTATTGGTTTCTTATCAAAAAGCCTTTCAACCCTCCTCCAGCTGAGATTCCGGTATTTCTCAACGGACACGGTTAACCGTTTTTCTCCAAGCTAAAATCCAGCATCCTGGGTCATTTTTTACACAACTCGCTGGTTGAGAATTGGATTTGACCACTTATTTTCAAAAAAAAATCCTCTCCACCCGATTGAAAATCAATTTTATAATTTATTTTATTTCAGGTATTTACAAATACATTTTTTTATAATATTAAATTATTGCATTTGAATGCAAAATTTTTTTTCACAAATTACATATTAATCTAAATATATATATAACTTTGTTCTTATATAAAACTCATTGCTATGCAAGGTTGGAAGAAAATTATGACGATCCGAGACAGCTACAAAGCTGAGGTGAAACGCCTCCAATTGATTAAAAATGGCATCGAGGCTATGTTGATGTCAAAGGCTAAGGAACAAGTACAGATGACCATCAGCGGAATGGACCTATATGTCAAGGAAGGGCAATACGAAATTGCTTCTATTCTGCTTTTCGAGAACGAAGAAGATTAAAGATCAGATCCTAGTTAATCAGAAATCCAGTCTGAAGTTTTGTCTGTATACATAGACCAGCAGGGCCAGGAACAAAAAAACAAAAAGCAGGAAGAATACAAAGCACCTTCCTTTGCTGCCCTTATTGAATTCGTGTATTTCCATGGATAGGATTTATGCCGCAAAGTAAATCCAAATCAGTCTGATACGCAAATAATTTTAATAATTAATCTGCCGCCGGATCAAAGTGCGGCTCTTGGGCCGATCAAAATTGTCTCCCGGCCCGTGGATTCCTGTTAACTTTGAGGCTGAATCCATGAATCAGAATCCATTACCTCAGGTTTTCCTGAACAGAAATCGCGAACAATCCATCTTCAGAAAACATCCCTGGATCTTTTCGGGTGCGATAGCCAGAAAAGACGAAGGTCTGCGGGATGGAGACCTCGTCTCCGTATGCAGTCAGGATGGACGCACCCTGGGTTTTGGCCATTATCACGAGGGCAGTATTGCTGTCAAACTCCTGCATTTTGGGGACAGCCCCTACTCGGATGGATTCTGGTTTCAGAAAATCGCCGCCGCATTTCGCTACAGGCAGA
This sequence comes from Bacteroidota bacterium, assembly GCA_029572935.1. GTDB lineage: Bacteria > Bacteroidota > Bacteroidia > Chitinophagales > Saprospiraceae > Vicinibacter. The sequence goes on along the minus strand of JAKQHM010000052.1, from coordinate 137,385 downwards.
TGCTTTTGGATTCAGGCGCCCTTCCCTCTGATGCCTGGAGATGGATCCATGGAGAAGGCGATGGATTGCCCGGATTGGTCGTGGACCGTTTTGGCAGCTCGGTGGTGATTCAATGTCACACCATCGGCATGCACCGCCAGGTGGAGCTGATCGCCCGTGCGCTCAGGGATTGCGACCCAAAGAACATCCAGCTGATCTATGACAAAAGCCGGGAATCCCTTCCCAAGGAGTATGCTTCAGGTATTTCCAACCGCTTCATTTTGGGGGATCAAACCGAATTTAGCATGACGGAACATGGCATCCGCTACCTGGTAGATCCCTTACAGGGCCAGAAGACAGGTTTTTTCCTGGACCAGAGAGACAACAGAAAACTGGTGCAGGAATTCAGCAAAGGCAGAAGGGTGCTCAATGCCTTCAGCTATACCGGAGGATTCTCCATGGCCGCCTTGAAGGGTGGAGCCAGCATGGTGGAATCAGTAGATGTATCTTCCAGAGCACTGTCTACTTTGGATCAGATCCTGGAACTGAATGATATGAAAGAATGTGCGCACAAATCCATAGAAGCAGATGTCCCGGTATGGTTGAAGAGCTGTCCGAAGGGAGCCTATGATCTGATTGTTCTGGATCCTCCGGCATTCGCCAAGTCACTCCACAAGCGCCACAACGCCATCCAGGCTTATAAAAGACTCAATTATGAAGCTTTTAAGACCATAGACCGCGGGGGACTTCTTTTTACTTTTTCATGTTCCCAGGTTGTTACAGAAGAACTCTTTTATGGTACCGTGGTAGCTGCAGCCATCGAGGCCGGACGCACGGTCAGGCTGATTCGCCGGCTAAGTCAGGCGCCCGATCATCCTGTAAACCTCTACCATCCTGAAGGCCATTACCTCAAAGGACTTTTGCTTCAGATAGAAGACTAAGGAGCGGGAATCTGGAACTTTCACCCCGCCTGTTGCAGTTAACTTTTTATGGACCCTTTGGAATTACCACCTATCCCCACTGATTTAGCCAACAGGCCGGATGCAGAGGAGGCTTATCTCGACCTGATCCGCAAGCGGGTGACCCAGTTATTGGAAAGTGATACAGATCTGTTATTCAGTCATTTATACAGACTTGATGTTTCGGAAAAAGCACTCAATCTCATCCTGACGACCCAGCCCCCTGAACTTTGGCCGGAGTTGTTGGCGGAGGCCATCTGGGCCCGACAAAAAGCCAGATTGAATTCCAAAAAGCAAACCCGCGTAGATCCCATCAAAGAAAAAGGCTGGGAGTATTGAGTTCAGGATCTTGTTTCTGGCCCGGCCGGAATGCCATTTTTTGAGAAAAAAAAGCGATTTTTTTTTGCAAATCAGCACATTAGCGTATATTTGCAGCCCTTTTAAAAAAATCTGTAAAGTCAAATGAAACATTTTGAAGTAACCTTCATCGTAGATCCAGTGCTGTCGGGCGATGAAGTCAAATCGACAGCCCAAACCTACCAGGAGATGCTCACCAAGGAAGGTGCCAGCATCGTCCATGTAGACGAGATGGGTCTCAGGCAATTGGCCTACCCGCTCAACAAGAGAAGTACAGGAGTTTATTACTGTATTGAATTTTCAGCACCCACCGGTGCTCTGATCGGTAAAGTGGAACTGGCCATGAAGCGCGATGAGCGCATCATGAGGTTTCTGACGATTGCACTCGACAAATTTGGCGTCAAGTACAATGACGACAAAAGAAACGGGAAGATCGGAAAGAAAGTCCGCAAGGAAAAACCTGTCGCAGAATTGTCCAGACCTTATTCTCCCAAGGTAGCGCCCATTGCGCAGGCAATTGAAGCAGAAATTCCCGAAGAGATCCTCGAGACTCCGACAAAACCGGTTGAATAATTCTTTATCTACAATTTAATCCTGAAAAAAATGGCAACGCAAGACGAAATAAAATTTCTCAGCAACCCCAACATCGGCAAAAAGCAGAAAAAGTACTGCCGATTCAAAAAATTCGGAATAAGGCATATCGACTATAAGGATCCCGATTTCCTCATTCAGTTCATCAATGAACAAGGCAAGATCCTGCCCCGCAGACTGACCGGCAACTCCCTCAAATATCAGAAAAGGGTCGCCACTGCGATCAAAAGGGCACGTCACCTGGCCATATTGCCTTACGTTTCAGACCTTCTGAAATAATTTGTCTAATCTTAAAGCAATCTGAATCATGGAAATCATACTTTTAAACGATATCGACAAAGTAGGCGACAAGTACGAAGTCGTCAAAGTGAAACCCGGATATGGAAGAAACTACCTCATTCCCCAGGGAATGGCCATCGTGGCTTCTGAAACCAACCTCCGCAGACTGGGCAACCTGAAAAGGCAGGAGGAAATCCGCGAAAACAAAAAACTCAGCACCTACAGGGAACTCGCTGCCCAATTAAACGGAGTAACCCTCCGCATTGGAGCCAAAACGGGTACTTCCGGCAAAATTTTCGGTTCTGTCACCAATGTGCAGATCGCTGCTGCCCTGAAAGATCAGATCAATCTGGATGTAGAGCGCAAGAAAATTCACATCCTGGATGAAGTGAAAGAGTTGGGTACTTACCAGGCTCGCATTGACTTCCACAAAGAAGTTTCCGGAAATGTGAGTTTTGAAGTAGTCTCAGAATAATTGTTTGAATAAAAACAAATACAACCCCGGTAGCTTTGCTTCCGGGGTTTTTTTTTACCTCTTCTCAACGCGCGGGCATCGCATGGATTCAATTTTGATTTACATTTGCTACCCATGGACTATAAAAACCTGCGCAAAGATTATATCAAACACAGCATGGATCCTGCACAATTGTCGACGGATCCACTGGAGCAATTTTCCATCTGGTTTGAAGAAGCCATCCAGGCCCATGTGGATGAACCCAATGCCATGGCCTGCGCAACTGTTGATTCCAATGGCAGGCCTTCATGCCGGTATGTTTTATTTAAAGAACTGAGCCCGCAAGGCTTTGTATTTTTTACCAATTACCAAAGCCGTAAAGCCAAGGACCTGGATCAAAACGAATATTGCAGTCTGGTCTTCTATTGGCGCGAACTGGAAAGACAGGTGCGTATCGAAGGCATGGCGAAAAAGATACCGGCTTCCGACTCTGAAGCTTATTTCAATTCCCGGCCCGTAGGCAGCCGCATCTCCTCACTGGTTTCCCCTCAAAGTAAAGTCATACCTGATAAAATCGCACTTGAATCGGAAATCGAGAGACTTTCTCAACTTCACCCGGAGCAGATCAAAAGACCGGATCACTGGGGAGGCTATGCCGTATCAGCCCAGTGTATTGAATTTTGGCAAGGCAGACGAGATCGCCTGCACGATCGTGTCCGGTACAGACTGGATAAGTCCGGACAATGGATCCGGGAAATGTTGGCTCCCTAAGGTCTTTCTGATGCGGTATGATATCAAGATGAATAAAAAAATCAGCAACATCCCCCGCCGTCGTAAAACCAGGTCGATTCAGAGACATAAATATCATCCCTGCCCAAAGCTCTGAGTGCAGCAGCCGTCTTGTCGCAAACAGAGAGTGGCTGATTGTTCAGTAAGATATGACCTTTGTGGTCGTCAAAATGATCTTCAGCGCCATAATAGATGGCTGTCTTTCCGGTAAATATACAAGGTCCGTCTGCAGGAATCGGATCCTTGATCGCACAGACCTCCACGGATTCGAGTAAAAGCACTTCACTGGTGTCATAGGTTCCCGGACTGAGCACGCGGTAAGGTCTCCTTGCCCTGACTTCTATGGTGCCGAAACCGGCTTCCACGATCATGTCCAGGTATGCCTGCAAAGGCATGGCCCCGCTGAGGCAGAGTGCTCTGAGTCGGGGATCTTCCTTGAGTTCCACCGGTATATTTTGTTCACAGGTGGGATCTGATAAAATCAGGCGTCCATGCTTGCGAAGTACACGGTACATTTCTCCAAGTGCCTTTTTCAGATCATCCAGCTTGAAGATATTGAACAGGCAATTTTGAGCTGCCACATCGACGCTCTCATCACCCAGCGGCAGATCCAGTGCTGAACCTTTTTTCAATTCAATGAAATCAGAAGAGAACCAATCGTTGAGCCTTTCGGCTTCCACCAGGTTCCGGCGGCAGGATTCCATCATTTCATCCACGATATCCACGCCGATCACACTCGCTTTATGTCTAGAAAAATAAGAAAACTGGAGTAGCTCCATTCCGCCTCCGATGCCCACATAAAGAATGCGCGGATCCCTTACCAGATCCCTGGGATGTACCGTGGATCCGCAACCGTAGTTCATCTGCAACATACGCGATGGGATGTTAAGCCCGGGCAACTGCCAGACCGGGGTGGTCGTACAACAAAGACCTACATCGGGTGTCAATGCGGCCTGCTTGTAAACGTCATGCGTAGTATTCAGATAAGACATGATTTCCTAAAATTGGTGTGAGTGAATGACTTGTAACAGAAGAACAGAAGCGATTGTTGCTCCCTGATCCGGAATGATACCGAAGAAAATCCTGATCGATCCTCATCCAACAAAGCACGTGGACATTAAATCAGTATGGGGTCTTCGGTTTCTTTAAAATCTGCAATGAATCAGATATCGTAGTTGATCTCAAGCTCTTCGCTGAGTGCACGGGCCTGACAGGTCAATATAAAACCGGCTTTCACCTCCTCCTCTTCGAGACCCAGGGCCACGTCCATTTTGACCTTGCCGCTCACCACTTTGGCCACACAGGTGGCACAGGCTCCGCTGGAGCAGGAGTATGGAGGATTAAGGCCTTGACGGACCAGACCATCCAGGATTTTTTCTCCCGGATTGAGCATCAGATCAAATGATTTGTGATCCAGGGTCACGTGGACATTGCAGATCAGAGGCCAGGACGCCTCAGCTGAACTTGCTGCTGATTCTGATTCCGGCAGGGTAAAATACTCTTTGTGAATAGTAGAGGTAGGAATGTTCAGGTGGACCAGGTGGTTTTCGAGATCCTGGATAAATGCACCCGGACCACACAGATAGTAAGCGGCATGAGTTGAATCTGGTGGATGTCTTTGCAGAAATTCGGCTACCATACCTGAGTCAATCCGGCCTTTCAGTCCACTCCAATCAGAGCGCTTGGTCCATAAAAACCCTGAGGTATGCTTGCTCAGAGCATATTCCACTACAAACTGCCCCTCGTAGCGACTGGCCATATGGTCCAGCTTGTCCCTGAATATGATGTCCTGTTCGCGGCGATTGCCATACAAAAGATGGATACGGGACTTGGGCTCGTGCTCGAGCAGTGAGTTAATCATGGAAAATACTGGAGTAATTCCACTACCGGCGGCAAAAAAATAATAGGTCGACCGCCTTTCGGGATCCGGATCAATCACAAAACGACCGTGCGGTCCTGCCAACTGGAACTCATCTCCCACTTGAGCAGTTTCACACAGATATCTAGATACTTTTCCTTTTGAAACCTTTTTTACCGTGATGCTCAATTGCTTTGAGCCCGGAATGGAAGAAAGAGAATAACAACGAAGGAGTTCCTCCCGTCCTACCCTTTTCTTGAGGGTCAGATACTGCCCGGGCAAATACTTCATCAGCGGATGGTCAGCACCCGGCTCAAACATCAGACTGACTGAGTCTTCTGTCTCGTTTATTTTATCTTTTAAGATCAGGGAATGGAAATCCATTTTTATGCTACTTTTACCGCTCTAAGGAACGAAATTCCTTGGGTAAGGTTTATGAGCTCTTTCAAATCGAGGACATTATCGATCGTCATCCCGGTTTACAACGAAGAAAAAACCGTTCACCTGATCCTGGACAAAGTTCGGGCCGTGAAGCTCATAGACCAACTGGAGAAAGAAATTGTCCTGGTGAACGACTGCTCCAAAGACGCAACGGACCGCGTTCTCAAAGAATACATCGCCTCTCATCCGGAAACCCGGTTTCTCTACCATAGTCAACCCGTCAATAAGGGGAAGGGTGCCGCATTACACCAGGGCATAAAAATGGCCTCCGGTGAATTCCTGATCATTCAGGATGCCGATCTGGAATATGATCCCGCGGAGTACAACAATTTACTGGAGCCGATTTTACAGGGGCACGCCGATGTGGTGTACGGGTCCAGGTTTATGGGAGGAAAACCACATCGCATCCTTTTCTTCTGGCATTCCATCGGCAATTATTTTCTGACTTTCCTGTCCAATATGTTTACCAATCTCAACCTGACCGATATGGAGACTTGCTACAAACTATTCCGGTCAGAGATTATTAAGTCCCTCGATCTGAAGGAAAGGAGATTTGGATTTGAACCCGAAGTAACTGCCAAAATAGCACGTATTCCGCAAATCAGAATTTACGAAATCGGGATTTCCTATTACGGAAGAACCTATGCCGAAGGAAAAAAGATCAACTGGAAAGATGGATTCAGAGCGATCTACTGCATCCTGAAATACAATATTTTCAATCGTTCTTAGGGGTGTGATATAGAAGGACAGTCGAGTCTGCCAAAATAGTAAAGCAGGCTGATCCCTGCGGTCACAAACATGTCGTTTTCTTTGCTGTCTCCTCGCTGAAAGCCCCTTACCCCGATTTTCTGGTTCTCAGCATCAGGTATGCTCGGGTCTGCAAAAAAAGCAGCAGCAGGTCCTTTCTGATTGAGCAGCCGCGTGGCATCGGTGTACACAGTGCTGACATCGTCCAGATAATCCGTGAAGGCAAATCGGGCATTGACATCTGCGTTAATGCTCCAACGGTAGTTCAAATCAAATTTCACTCCAAAGGAAAACGTCCAGGCACCTGAAATGGTACCATACTCCTGACCGCTGACCTGACCCTCTGTACCGATTTCTCTCAGCCTATAAACCTCACCTTCAAAAGAGCGCTTGGGGCTATATTGAAAAACGGAGAAACCTCCGGTCATATAGGGGCTAATCTGATAACCCTCCCGACCGTGCACAAATTCAAAAAAGTTTAGACCAATGGAGGGATTGATCTCGAAGATATCGGAAAAAAATGCGAGGTTTCTTCGGATGTCAAATGAATTGGAAGATTTGCTGTCATTTCCCCTGATTCGGGCATAATTTGCCTGACCCTGTGTAAATAACCGGGAGTTGAAATTATAACGGAGAATCCCGCCCAGGGCCAGTCCGGGCTCATTGAGTCTGTAGAGATTGTTGATATCCCCAAAATAATGAGCGGCACCCAACCAGCCTCCAACTTCCACACCTCTTTGGGCAGAACCAGACAAAGTAGCAAGGGCTATCCAGCAAATAATCGGAAAAATGAATTTCATAGACGAACTCTCTAACGAAAAATCAGAACATTTGTTTTTTTATGAACGCCTAAATCATCCTAAAAAAAGGGGATTCTCCGGACCGTTGCCCGCTTTCGCTGTTTTCGAAATACCAACCGGCTTCCCCACCTGGAGGATAACCAGTTAAATATTGGCTTTCAAAATATATACTTTTTATTTAATGTATAAATAACCATATTTGAATGACTCAGATAATCATGAAATGACTAATTTTGCAGAGCAGAACGATCTGAGCGCTTCAAGTGGAAGGGAATTGGGATCGGGAACGGATTGAATTTTATTGACCGGTTCATCTTATTTTCTTCTGCTGCCTTATTCATTTGACCCAGATGGAAAAGGATGGCGTGACAGTTCGAATTTGGGTCCAAAAACGATCGGATGGTTTACGATGATTTGAAATCCCGCAAGAAAGCAATCGCAGTCATTGGGCTGGGATATGTGGGGCTTCCACTGGCACTGGAATTTGCCAAAAAATTCAGGGTCATCGGCTTTGATATCCGGGAAGACCGACTCGAAAAAATGCGCAATAAGATCGATCCTTCCCGAGAGGTGGAACCCTCTGAATTTGAAGGAGCCGATATCCTTTTCACCAGTCAGCTGGAAGACCTCAAGGAGGCCGTGTTTTTTATCGTGGCTGTGCCTACGCCGGTGGATGAGCACAAGGTGCCTGACCTGAAACCCATCCTGTCCGCATCCAAAACGGTGGGCAAGGTTCTCAAGAAAGGAGATTATGTGGTGTATGAATCCACGGTTTACCCTGGCTGCACAGAAGAGGATTGTATGCCCGTACTGGAAGATCAGTCCGGACTCAGATTCAGTATAGATTTCAAACTCGGATATTCTCCGGAGCGCATCAACCCGGGAGACAAATCAAAAACCCTGCGCGATATCCTGAAAATCGTTTCAGGAAGCGATGCCGAAGCCTTGGACACCGTAGCCAAGGTGTACGGCGAAATCATTGAAGCAGGTATCTACAAAGCCAGTTCCATCAAGGTGGCCGAAGCAGCCAAAGTGATTGAAAATACACAGCGCGACCTGAATATTTCCTTCATGAATGAGCTGGCCATTATTTTTGACAGGATGGGCATTGACACCCGGGAAGTAATCGAAGCAGCAGGCACCAAGTGGAATTTTCTCAAATTTTACCCGGGTCTGGTGGGTGGACATTGCATCGGCGTGGATCCCTACTACCTGGTGCATAAATCAATGGCACTTGGATATGATCCTCAGGTCATCCTGAGTGGCCGCAGGATCAACGATGGCATGCCTGCATTCGTGGCCAAAAAACTGATCCAGATCCTCATCGTGAAAAAGAAAAATCCGGGCGATTGCAGGGTTCTCGTCATGGGGATCACCTTCAAGGAAAATGTAGCTGACATAAGGAATTCGAAAGTTGCAGATCTGGTGGAAGAATTGAGGTCCTATTCAGTGAGCGTGGATGTGACCGATCCCCTCGCCGACCACGAAGAAACGATGGAGGAATATGGCATCAGTCTGTTGGATCACCCTTCCGGCCCTTACGATGCAGTGGTCATTGCGGTCGGGCACAAAGATTTTAAAAATAAAACTTCTGAATACTTCACCTCACTGATGGGTAAGGATCCGGTCATCATCGACCTCAAGGGGGTGATGGCTACAGTTCCCCAGGGCGTGCGGTACTGGAGGCTCTAAATTGCAAAAATGAAAATAGCCATAGTGGGTACAGGTTATGTCGGTTTGGTGACCGGCACCTGTTTTGCAGAAACCGGACACCACGTCATTTGCGTGGACAATGATTCGGATAAAATAGCCCGATTAAAGGAAGGCCTGGTGCCAATCTACGAACCCGGATTGGAAGTTCTGATCGAAAGAAATACCCGGGCCCACCGGCTTGAATTTACTACGGAACTGGCTCAGGCAGTGGATAAATCTGAAATCGTATTTTTAGCATTGCCTACCCCGCCGGGAGAGGATGGAGCTGCAGATCTGCGATATGTCCTGGGCATGGCAGCTGAACTGGGCGGCCTGATTAAAAAATATACCCTGGTGGTCAACAAGAGCACCGTACCGGTAGGCACCGGTGAAAAAGTAAAAGCTGCACTGGCAGAAAGATTGGAAACCCATTTATTCGACGTGGTTTCCAATCCGGAATTTCTGCGTGAAGGTGCAGCCGTAGAAGATTTTCTCAGACCCGATCGGGTGGTCATCGGATCTGACTCCCAAAAGGCCCTTCAATTGATGAAAGAACTGTACGATCCCTTTGTCCGTCAGGGTAATCCCATTTACACCATGGACCTGCGGAGTGCAGAACTCACCAAATATGCTGCCAATGCGTATCTCGCAGTCCGCATCAGTTTTATGAATGAAATTGCGCGAATTTGCGATCTCACAGGAGCCAATGTAGACATGGTCCGGATCGGAATGGGCTCTGACAACCGGATTGGCAAGCGATTTCTTTTTCCAGGTGTTGGATATGGCGGATCCTGTTTTCCCAAAGACGTCAAGGCTTTGTTTCATACGGCCCATCAGGAGGGATATCACTTCAATATCCTCGATTCCGTCATGCAAGTCAATCAGGATCAGAAAAAATATTTCACAGAAAAAATTTACCGCCACCTGGGCCAAAACCTGAGCGGAAAGAAAATTGCTATTTGGGGTCTCTCTTTCAAGCCCAATACGGATGACATCCGGGAAGCTCCGGCATTGGACATTATCGAAGATCTGTTAAAAAGAGGGGCGTCTGTGACAGCCTATGATCCCGAAGCCATGGATAAGGTCAGATCCTTGTGGGGCGATCGGATCAATCTGGCATCAGATATGTATGAAGCACTGGAAGATGCCGATGCACTGGTACTCGTGACCGAATGGAGCGAATTCAGATCGCCCGATCTGGACCAGGTCAGAAAAGCTATGCGCAATCCTCTGGTCTGCGATGGAAGAAACGTCTTTGAACCGGAAAAAATGAGAGAACAGGGATTCACCTATTTCAGCATAGGCAGACCCTGAGGAAAGTAATTGATAATTTGAAACCGTAGTCATGTATAAACTGCAAATGGTGGATTTGGCCACTCAGTACCAAAAAATTAAATCCGAGGTGGACACAGCGGTGATCTCTGTCATGGAAAGCACCAGTTTCATTGGAGGAGAAAAAGTAAAATCCTTTCGCGAAAACCTGGAGCGTTATCTGCAGGTGAAGCACGTGATTCCCTGTGCAAACGGAACAGACGCACTTCAAATCGCCTTTATGGCTTTGGGTCTGGAACCCGGCGATGAGGTCATCGTCCCCGCTTTCACTTACGTGGCTACGGCAGAAGTGATTGCACTGCTTCGTTTGAGACCCGTTATGGTGGATGTGGATCCTAACGATTTCAATATCGATACTTCGGCCCTGCGCGAGGCCATTACGCCACGGACCAAAGCCATCGTACCGGTACATCTTTTCGGTCAATGTGCCAACATGGAGGAAATCATGCGGATAGCAGAAGAGTACAATTTATTCGTTGTGGAAGACAATGCACAGGCCATTGGATCGGATTATTACTTTTCAGATGGCAGAAAACAGAAAGCGGGTACCATCGGACACATCGGATGCACCTCTTTTTTTCCCTCCAAAAATCTCGGCTGTTATGGAGATGGCGGTGCCATATTCACTAACGACGACGACCTCGCTTCGAAACTGACGATGATCGCCAATCACGGTCAATCCAAACAGTACTATCACGATCTGGTAGGTGTCAATTCCAGACTGGATGCCATTCAGGCTGCCATCCTGGACATCAAGCTGAATCACCTGGATGAATATGCTGCTGCAAGAAGAAGAGCCGCTGACTATTACGACAGCAGATTTTCAGGACATCCCCATATTTTGATTCCTGCGCGCAACAATTACAGTACACATGTATTCCATCAGTATACACTGCGTATCACAAATGGCAAAAGGGACGCGCTCAAAGAATTTCTTTCTTTCAACCAGTTGCCCTGTGCCATTTACTACCCATTGCCACTATATGAGCAAAAGGCTTTCAGATCATTTATCGACGAAGTGAGACCGCTCCCTGTGACGGAAATATTGTGCAAGGAGGTCATCTCTTTGCCCATGCACACTGAGTTGGATCCATCCAGGCAGGATGTGGTGATTGATAAAGTATTGGAATTTTTAAACTGATATGGATCAGGCAGAGGGATATTATGCACACGAGACGGCGGTGATCGACGCAGGCTGTCAAATTGGTATGGGCACCAGAATCTGGCATTTTTCTCACATCATGAGCGGGTGCAAAATTGGCCAGGATTGCAACCTTGGACAGAATGTGGTCATCAGTCCTGATGTGGTCCTGGGTGACCGTGTCAAAGTGCAAAACAATGTATCCATCTACACAGGCGTCATCTGTGAAGACGAGGTTTTTCTTGGACCTTCCATGGTGTTTACCAATGTGATCAATCCCCGCAGTGGCGTCAACAGACGGGGTCAATATCAGACTACCCTGGTAAAATTTGGGGCATCCATTGGTGCCAATGCCACCATCGTATGTGGGCACAACATCGGTAAATTTGCCTTCATAGGTGCGGGTGCTGTGGTCACCAAAGAAGTGCCGGATTATGCCCTTGTCATCGGAAATCCTGCCAGACAAACCGGCTGGATGAGTGAATATGGCCATAAACTGAAGTTTGATGAACAGGGAATCGCCGTCTGTCCAGAGTCCGGACAAAAATATCAGCTGATTGATAAAACCGTAAAAAGGATCTCATGAATCAAAAAAAATTCGCCCTGGTGGGTGCGGCCGGATATATTGCTCCCAGACATATGAAAGCCATACGGGAAACAGGTCAGGACCTTGTTGCAGCCTATGACAAAAATGATTCAGTTGGTATCATTGACAGTTATTTCCCAAATGCCGATTTCTTTACAGAATTCGAAAGGTTTGACCGGCATCTGGAAAAAATGCGCAGAAGTTACACGGGCATTGAATACCTTTCGGTTTGTTCACCCAACTACCTGCACGATGCACACATCCGTTTTGGTCTGAGACTGGGGGCCGATGTGATTTGCGAAAAACCACTGGTGCTCAATCCTTGGAATATTGATGCTCTTAAAGAAATTTCAATGGAGACCGGCAAAAAAGTGAATACCATCCTTCAACTGCGCCTTCATCCCCGAGTGATTGAACTTAAAAATAAGATCGATAGCCAAAAACAGGCTGGAAAATACGATGTGGATTTAACTTATATCACATCAAGGGGCAAGTGGTATTACAGTTCCTGGAAAGGTGACGACTCTAAATCAGGCGGTATCGCCACCAACATCGGAGTTCACTTTTACGATTTGCTGGGCTGGCTTTTTGGACCTGTTCAAGAACAAAAGGTTCACGTAAAATCTCACGACAGGGTTGCTGGATATATTGAGTACCAACACGCCCGTGTGCGCTATTTTTTAAGCATTGATGTCAATACCCTGCCTGCCGAAGTGCTCTACAACAAAGGACGAACATATCGATCCCTTATGATAGACGGTGAGGAGTTCGAGTTCAGCGAGGGATTTGGAGATCTCCATACCAGCTCCTACGAACATATTTTACGCGGAGAAGGATTTGATCTGGAGGAATCCAGAGCATCCATTGAGACCGTATATTCCATTCGCCACGCCGAACCTGTCGGCTTGGTTGGATCTTACCATCCATTTGCCGGAAAACCTCTGAGCAGACATCCTCAGCATACTGCTTCAGGAAAATAAAAATCCATTCAGTCAAATTCTTTCCATAGAAACATGAAAGTAATCAGTGTAGTAGGAGCAAGGCCCAATTTTATGAAAGTGGCTCCACTCCACAAGGCGTTTCAAAAAAAACGACCTGAACTGCACTCTATGATTGTCCACACGGGTCAGCATTTTGATGAGAAAATGAGCGATGTTTTTTTTAGACAGCTCAGTCTACCCGTACCCGATTATTTTTTGGGCGTGGGCCAAGGTAGCCACACGGAACTTACAGCCCGGATCATGCTCGCCTTTGAACCAATCCTGCTGCGAGAAAAACCGGATTTCGTCATCGTAGTCGGAGATGTCACCTCCACCCTGGCCTGTGCGCTTACAGCCCAGAGAATGGGTATTCCTTTGGCACATGTCGAAGCCGGGCTGAGATCTTTTGACCGCAGTATGCCGGAAGAAATAAACAGGATATTGACAGATCAGCTTTCGGATTATCTCTTCACCACAGAACCTTCTGCGCGCGAGAATCTGGAGAAGGAAAATATTGCCGGAGAAAAAATTTTCTTCACAGGTAACTGCATGATCGATTCATTGGTTCAATATGAAGTGCTGACCTCTGATCCTCTTCTGCCTCAAAAATGGGGATTGGAAAAAGAGGCCTACATTCTCATGACCATGCACAGGCCCTCCAATGTAGATTCTGCAGAAGGACTTCAAAAAATTTTGAATATTATAAGAGGAATATCCGACTGCGATTTAAAAATATTGTTTCCGGTTCATCCCAGAACACATAACAGAATTAAGGAATTCGGGATGGAGTCCGATTTCCGCTCTTGCAACAGGCTCATTCTGACAGAGCCTTTGGGATACCTGGATTTTATCAATCTGATGCGGTACTGCAAACTCATCATTACGGACTCAGGTGGCATACAGGAGGAAAGTACTTTTTTGAAAAAACCCTGCATCACCTTTAGGAAATCTACAGAAAGGCCAGTGACGGTAGAAACTGGCAGCAATACCCTGATACCTGATCTGGATCCCGACATGACCCTCGAAATTATGAGAAATATCATTATCGGGCGGTATAAAAAAGCTGAGATTCCCGAATTGTGGGATGGGAAAGCAGCTGAAAGAATTTGCGATGTATTGCTCAGCAAGCAATAAGGTCTTTCATGATCCGAAAAATCATTTTGTACATCCATACCATACGCCATCTTAAAGGCGAACAAATAATTGGACAGATTTACCATAGGTTCAGGTCTAAATTTCCCAATCAAAAAAAATTATGGGATCCCGGGGAGGCATTCAATCCGGAAGCTATATCACTATTTGCCTTTCAAAGAGATTGTGTTTTGAATCAGGATCATAACTTATTCACTTTCCTGAATCAAACTTCCTCTTTTCAAGAACGTATTAACTGGAATGATCTGTCCCATGGAAAACTCTGGAATTATCATCTGCAGTACGCCTATTTTCTGCACGATGCCAAGGCTGACCTGTTAAAAAAGAAAACCTGGCTTTTGGATATTTCCCAAAATATTATCGATGGCATTGTGAAATTGGAACCCTTTCCCGTTTCTATCCGTTTGATTCAAACTCTGAGTTTTTTAAATGCGCTGAAAGAAATGGATGAAACCATACTCAGGGCGGTCAGAATGCAATCAGTATGGCTCAAAGATAATTTAGAGATACATATTGGAGCCAACCATCTGCTCGTCAACAGAATTTCTCTGGCCTTGTGCAGTATATGTTGCAACTGGAAAGATCAAGAGCAATTTCAGATTGCTCTTTCAAAAGAACTGAACAAACAAATATTATCTGACGGAGCCCATTATGAGCGATCACCCATGTATCAACTGGATATTCTGGGACTTCTGCTCACCCTCTACTCAGCCTGCCTGGCAAAACAAAACAGATGGTCTGAAACTTATAAAAATTACATCTGCAAAATGGCGGCCTGGATGCAGGCGATGAGTAATGAAGGGGACGTGATCCCTCCTTTTCAGGACAGTACCGGAGATCTCAGAACAAAATGGATTAGTATAAAAGAGGCCATTCAAAGTTGGAATATTCCGATCCAGCAAATCATACTGAATAGTTCAGGATACAGAAAATGGACTCAGGACAATGAGTGTTTTTGGATCAATGCCGGAAACATCAGTCCCACTCATCAACCAGGACATGCACACGCCGATATGATGCACTTCATCTGGTATTCGCGAAATCTGCCAGTCATACAGGATCGATCCATATCCACGTATGAAGAATCTCCCATCAGACTGAAGGAAAAATCAACTCATGCACACAACACAGTAAGTGTGTGTGGAAAAGAACAATCTGAAATGTGGTCCTCCTTCCGGGTCGGACGCAGAGCAAAGCTGAGGATATTGGAAGAGCAGGAAAACTATCTGAAAGGATGGGTAACAAGTCCACTATTTCATACGTGTAACCACGAAAGATCTTTCCAAATGCTTCCCGGCAAAATGATGATCCTGGACCATGTAAGCTCCTGTTTAGAGGATTGCCTGCATAAAGCCTACTTCCATCTGGATCATCGCTGGTCCCGAAATGCGATCAAGATCGAGCAGAACTCCTGCAGTTTTGCAAGTTTTCGTCTTGAATTTGAATATGCAAACTCTGTGTACACTGAATCCTACATCCAGGCTCTTGACTACAATCTGAGTATCGAATCGATTCGGATCGTTGTGCAATTTCGTCATCAACTCAACACGACCCTCCGGTGGAATGACTAAAAAAATCCTATACCTGACTTATTTCTTCGAACCCGATCTGGGGGCTGGCTCTTTTCGAAATTCAGCTCTGGCTGAAAGTCTGAGTGCCCGATCCGACGGTCAGGCAGAAATAACCCTGATCACCACTCAGCCCAATCGGTATGAGAGTTTACGAGAAGCAGCGCCTGTCTATGAAAAAAGGAATAACATGGAGATCCACCGGATCCCGGTGAGAGGATCCTCCGGCTCGATCCTTGATCAGGTCTATTCATTCGCCCAGTTTTTCTATGCCGCACGCAAAATATCAGAGAAGTCAACCTACGATCTGGTATTTGCCTCCAGCTCGAAATTTTTTACGGCATGGTTAGGATTTATATTGGCAAAAAAACAAAATGCCAAACTGTACATTGATCTGAGGGATCTGTTCACCGAAAATTTGAAAGAGTTCATCAGGATCCGTTGGGTAGCAGATCTCACGGCACGCATCATCCAAAGTCTTTTTGAAAAACCCTGTCTTCGATATGCATCCCATATCAATGTGAATTCAGAAGGATTCCTGAGCTCCCTGGGAAAAGAGAACATTTCAAAAACCAGTTTCTATCCAAATGGCATTGACGATTTTTTCATAGGATGCAAACAAAGCGATCAGCTTCCAGAATCTCCCAAAATAATATGCTATGCAGGAAATATCGGCGAAGGGCAGGGACTGGAAAAAATCATTCCACCCCTCGCCAAGATGCTGGGTTCGGACTGGCGGATCAGAATCATAGGCGACGGTTCCAACAAATCAAAACTGGAGGAACTATTGACAAAAGAGGGAATTGAAAATACGGAGATCATCCCGCCCGTCAGGAGAAAAGAACTTTTAAAATATTATTCCGAAGCGCACTATTTACTGGTGCATCTCAACGACTACGAATCTTTTAAAAAAGTAATTCCCTCCAAACTGTTTGAATACGGCTGCACGGATCTGCCCATCCTGGCTGGCGTATCCGGATATGCGCGCGAATTCATACAAAAATACATACCGGAAGGAGTATATCTCTTTGATCCCTGCGATGCCCAGGCTGCTTACAGGATATTACAATCCTTTCCTCCGGAAAAATTCCAAAGACCGGATTTCATCAACAGATTCAGCCGGAAAAAAATATCAGATGAAATGTCCGATTCCATCATGTGCCTTTTGCAAACCAAACCATCATGAAAGCGCTTTTGGTAAGCAATTCCAGCTGGAATCTACTCAACTTCCGGATGCCTTTGATACAAGTTTTGCAGGAACATTCGATAGAGATCCAAACGGCAGCTCCTGAAGACCAATGGACTGAGACTTTTAAACAAAAATGCAATTGTACGCATCACTCCCTTCAACATCTGGCGCCCCGAGGGAATAATCCTGTACAGGATCTTCTGCTATTCTTTGAGCTGTATAAACTTTACAAAAAGTCCAAGCCCGATCTTGTTTTTCACTTCACCGTTAAGCCCAATATTTATGGAGGACTCGCCGCCCGCATCTCAGGTATTTCATATGTTGCTCACCTGACAGGATTGGGCAAGGCCTTTCTTAAAAAAGGATTCAATTCCCGATTAATGTTACAATTATACCGGCTTGGATTGAAAAAGGCAAAAGAGGTCATTTTTCACAATGAGGAAGACAGAGACTATTTTATTTCCAATGGAGTGGTCCGTTCTATACAGACTTTTATAGTGCCCGGGTCGGGAATCGATATAGACCATTATCGCCCTCATCTTAAAATCCATGAAAAACCATTTGTTTTTGTATATTCCGGAAGAATACTGCCCGAAAAAGGGATATTGGAATTATGCGAAGCTGCATCGGGGTTAAAATTAAAATACCCTGATATAAAAATAGTAATGATCGGAAGCGCAGACGAAAAACTTCTGGAAAGAAAATGGCTGGAAAAGTTTCGCTTCTATTGCAGGGAGGGAATTGTGAATTGGTTTGGACATCAGGAGGATCCAAGGGAGTGGTTGAATCAGGCTCATGTTTTTGTTTTGCCCAGCTACCGGGAAGGTAAATCCAAATCCTTACTGGAGGCCATGGCCATGTGCCTGCCGGTGATCAGTACGGATGTACCGGGATGCAGAGATCTTTTCAGAGAGGGCGCGCAGGGACTGCTTGTGCCTCCCGGCCAGGTTTCCAGCCTGCAACATGCCATGGAGCAAATGATGCTTAAAGGAACAGAAGAATTGAGGCGGATGGGCATGGTGAATCGCAGGGTGGTGGAATTAAAATATTCGTCTGTGAAAGTGAAACAGATGTATGAAGAGATTCTCTTTCAACAATCCGAAAAATGAGAAAACCGGATCAATTCAAATACATCAGGAACAGGGAATATTATCGGAAACGATTGAATTTTGTGCTCCAACATATAAATCTGGAGGACCTCAGGGTGCTCGATCTGGGATGCGGCGAATGTCTCTTTTCGGAGTGCTCCGAATTTAAAAAGATAAAGTCCTACACTGCAGTCGATGAACTTGAATACAACACGCGAATTCCTTACATCAGGGAAAATGTGGTAGATTTTCTAAAAACCGATAAAGCCAGCTATGATCTGATCCTGTGTCTGGGCCTGGTGGACCACCTGGAAGATTCTTCTTACCGGGAATTATTGACCGAAATCAGCAAAAGAAGCTCCTCCGGTTGGGTCATCAGTATGGCAAGCTCACAGAACCCTATCATCGGGCTATTTCATTCGGCAGAAAGGACCGTTCTTATGCCTAATTACATGAGGAAACCTGAGCTCGAAATAAAGCTTCTGAAAATACCCTTCAGTTCGAAGATCATGGATCTAAGCCACTGGCCTGGCTTTCTCTCCACAGAAACCCTCTGGATCCGATATCCAAAGATGATACAGCCGCACAGAAATTAGTCTTTCCTGTAAATCAGGATCCTTCTCAGATCGCCAAATTATGCAAAGATTCTGGGCAAAATAAACCTTCAGATTTAATAAATGTTAATGTGGTCTATAGAAATACGCAAAGAACTAATTTTGTCCAAATTTTAACAGATATGCAAGAAGTTATGAACAGCCTTCAGTATAAAGTGAAGGACATAAGCCTGGCTGATTGGGGCCGGAAGGAAATAGAGTTGGCTGAAGCAGAGATGCCCGGCCTCATGGCACTTAGGGAGCAGTATGGCAAGACCAAACCCCTGTCCGGTGCCAGGATCGCAGGTTGTCTGCACATGACCATACAGACTGCGGTTTTGATCGAAACCCTGATCGAATTAGGTGCGGAGGTGAGCTGGTCTTCCTGCAATATTTTCTCCACACAGGACCATGCAGCTGCGGCCATTGCGGCCAAAGGCATCCCGGTTTTTGCCTGGAAGGGAATGAACAACGATGAATTCGACTGGTGTATTGAACAAACGCTTCATGCGTTCAAAGATGGCCAGCCTCTCAATATGATCCTCGACGACGGAGGAGACCTCACCAATATGGTCCTCGATAAATATCCGGAACTTGTAGCCGGCATAAAAGGGATTTCTGAGGAAACTACCACAGGCGTACTCAGACTGCACGACCGGGCCAAAAATGGTAAACTCCCCATGCCCGCTATCAACATCAACGACTCGGTGACCAAAAGTAAATTTGACAATAAATACGGTTGTAAGGAATCCTGCGTGGATGCGATTCGCCGCGCCACAGACCTGATGATGGCCGGCAAAGTAGCTGTTGTGGCAGGATATGGCGATGTGGGCAAAGGATCTGCTGCCTCATTGCGTGGAGCAGGTTGTCGCGTAATCGTGACGGAAATCGACCCAATATGCGCACTACAGGCCGCCATGGATGGCTTCCAGGTATTGAAAATGGAAAATGCCGTTAAACTGGCCAACATCGTAGTGACCGCTACCGGCAATCGCGATATCATCACCGAAAAGCATTTCCGTCTCATGAAGGACAAAACGGTGGTTTGTAATATTGGCCATTTTGATAATGAAATCGATGTAGCCTGGCTTAACAACCATTACGGAAATACAAAAGTGGAGATCAAACCTCAGGTGGATAAATACAATGTCGAAGGAAAAGACATCATCCTTCTGGCAGAAGGCAGACTGGTGAACCTGGGCTGTGCCACAGGCCACCCTTCCTTCGTCATGTCCAACTCTTTCACCAACCAGGTGATTGCACAGATGGAGCTTTGGCAGCATCACTACAAATACGAAAACAAGGTGTACACACTGCCTAAACATCTGGACGAGCAAGTGGCCAGACTCCACCTTGAAAAAATAGGCGTCGAACTGGAAGTTCTGGAAGACCATCAGGCATCCTATATCGGAGTGCCTACTGAAGGTCCTTACAAACCAGAATACTACAGGTATTGATCCGTCATCTGCTATCAGTATTCAATCATATTTCAGCAGCGGCCCAAACCGCTGCTTTTTTTTTATTTGTATCCGTAATGCTCCTATTTCCAACCGGAATAAAACTGTCTGCACAGGGTGGATTTTTTGATCCTGCAGACAGTCTGAGAAAAGATCGTCTCTTTTGGGTTGCCGGCACAGGACTGGCAGCCTACGCCTCGGTATCCTGGGGTTTATATCATGCCTGGTACAAACCTTTTCTGGTTTCTAAACCACGTTCTTTTAATGATTGGGGTGAATGGCGGCACATGGATAAGTTTGGACACATTTATTCCGGATACATACAATGCGGATTGATCCACCATACGGCCCGATGGACCGGAATGAGTAAAAATCAGGCTTTGTGGGCAGGAGTCGCAGGATCCCTGATCACCCAGAGCAGTATCGAGGTATGGGATGGATTCAGTCAAGGTTGGGGATTTTCCTGGGCAGATATGGCTGCCAATTTTCTGGGCACCGGCCTGTATTTTGGCCAGGAATGGTGGTTCGGACAGCAAAAGGTATTCCTGAAGTTCTCAGCGATCTCAGATCCCGATCCGAACGATCCGGTGATCCGGGAGCGGATCCTTTCCTTGTTTGGAAACAATCCGGCGCAGAAACTCCTGAAAGATTACAACCACCAAACCTATTGGTTGTCTTTCCATCCAGGAATCTGGAAACCCCGGTGGTTGCTGTTGAGCCTTGGAGTAGGAGCTCAGGGTCTTTATGGAGGCTTTGCTAATGAATGGAAAACTGATATGGGAGTGTTAGTTCGCCCGGATCCCCTGCTCTATCCACGGATCAGTCAGTATTACCTTTCTGCTGATCTCGATCTGACTAAAATACCTGTGAAAAATCAATTCTTGCGAAGCCTTTTTCGCGTGCTGAACATCGTAAAAATGCCAGCTCCCGCTCTTGAATTTACCAGTCAGGGCAGGGTTCATGCCAGATGGCTCCGTTGAAGGATGCAAAAAATATCTTAAATATCGCTTCAGGTCCTCAATTTACCCGTTGCGGCTTTAAATTTGCATGCAAACTCCGAAAGCCTCATGCGCGACCCTAGACTTTGATCAAACGGAGGTTTCCGGGTTATAAAATTTTTAAAAAATGACAACAACGCCATCCTTGATGCACAAAATTCCTTTCCTGCTTCTAATCGTCCTGATGACCATCATGGGTTTTGTCACTCCGGCCAGAGCTTTCCAGGATAGCTGTCTGCTCAGATTCCAGGTAAAGGGGTATACCGGAGGTAAGGTCAAACTGATCGGAGTGTACGCAGATCAGAATTACATCGCCGACTCGGCCATGATGGATGCAGAAGGCAGGTTTGAGATCCGAAGCAAGAGCATGATGAAGCCCGGATACTTCTATGTGATCCTGCCCGACTACACCAACTTCCATATGATGCTCGACCGGGAGCAACACATAAGTATGATTACAGAAAAGGCAGATCTCATCGGAGCCATGCAGGTGAAAGGATCTGTAGACAATGAATTACTTTATGAATCACTGAAACTGCAGAAAATTCACGATGCGAGAATTGACTCACTCAACAACATCAAAAAAGCAAATGAAGGAAACGCTGAAATACAAAAACAAGTCGAAGCCGGATTCCAGAAAATCAATGACGAAAGAAAAAGCCAGGTACAATCCTTTGTAAGCAAATATCCGAATGCATTCTTTACCAAATTCAAGGTGGCTGGACAAAATCCCGACCTGGTGGATGTCCGGGATGCAAAAGGCGAACCCGACCGGGCCGCGCAGCTTCAATATTTCAAAGCACAGTTTTGGGACAATGTGGATCTGAGCGATGCACGACTCATTTACACTCCCGTGATCGTCAACAAGCTCAACAAATACATCGTGGACTTCACCATGCAACAACCGGATTCGATCATCCACTGGGCAGACATCATCATCCGCAAGTCCATGGTGAATCCGGAAATGTTCCAGTTTGTCAGCAATTACATTGCCTTGAAATATCAGCCCACCAAAACCAAAGTGATGGATGGAGAGGCTGTGTATGTTCACATCATAGATAAGTATTTTACCAAAGAAAATGCCTATTGGCTTGACTCTGCTGAGTTGGGAAAACTCAGGAAAAAAGCCTGGGAAATGCAGGCCAGCCTGCTCAATAAAAAGGGACCTGATGTGATCTCCACCGATCCATATGGCCAAACCAAATCCATTTACGGCAGTAAAAAGCCTTATGTGATCGTATTTATGTTTGACCCCAAATGCGACCATTGCAGAGAAGAAACTCCCAAGCTTCACAAATTTTTCCAAGAATGGAAAGACAAGGTCGACATCTTTGCCATTGCCCTAAATACCAATCAAAAGGACTGGACCGAATTCATTGACAAATACCAGGTCAGGGATTGGACACACGTGTTTGATCCAACCAACAAGTCTATTTATGCCAAATACTGGGTGGACATCACTCCCGAGATGTATGTGCTCAATCCGGACCGAAAGATCATTGGCAAAAACCTCAAGACGGAACAACTGCAGATCGTAATCAACCGGGACATGGGAAAAGAGGATTGATTTGAAACCCCATTCCCCATTCAAAGAAAACCACCGGGAAAAACCGGAATAGGCTTATTTTTGCGCTTCGAAACTGCAAGATAACATGGCAAGAGTGATTACGTTGAGGGATGCCCTCAGAGAAGGAATGTCCGAAGAAATGAGGAAGGACCCCAACGTCTTTCTGATGGGGGAAGAGGTTGCTGAATACAACGGCGCTTATAAGGTCAGCAAAGGGATGCTGGATGAATTTGGGCCCAAAAGAGTGATCGATACCCCGATCGCGGAATTGGGATTTGCCGGAATCGGCGTGGGTGCTGCCATGAATGGTCTGCGTCCTATCGTAGAATTCATGACCTGGAATTTTGCAGTCCTGGCCTTTGATCAGATTGTCAACAATGCAGCCAAAACCTTATCCCAATCAGCGGGAGAATTCCGCTGCCCCATTCTCTTTCGCGGTCCCTCCGGAGCAGCAGGTCAATTAGCCCAGCAACACTCTCAAACCTTTGAATCCTGGCTTGCAAATTGCCCGGGTTTAAAGGTCATTTCCTGTATTGACCCATATGATGCCAAAGGACTCATCAAATCTGCCATTCAGGACGACGATCCGGTCTGTATGATGGAATCCGAGATCCTTTATGGCCTTCAGGGTGAAGTACCAGAGGAAGAATATTATGTACCTATCGGCGTCGCTGCTGTCCGTCGCACGGGCAAGGATGTCACCATCGTTTCCTTCAACAAAATGATGGAAGTGGTGAAGTCTGCTGCGGTCGAACTGGAAAAAGAAGGGATTGATGCCGAGGTAATCGACCTCAGAACCATCCGTCCACTTGACATCAGAACCATAGTGGAATCAGTCAAAAAGACCAACCGCCTTGTTGTGGTGGATGAATCCTGGCCCTTTGCGGGAATTTCTTCTGAGATCACCTACCAGGTCCAAAAATATGCTTTTGATTATCTGGATGCCCCCGTCACCCGCGTCAATGCAGCGGACGTATCTCTGGGTTATGCTCCAACCATGGTACAGGAGTACCTGCCCAATCCGGAAAAAGTGATCAAAGCGGTAAAGGCAGTGATGTACCGCTGATTTGTTCCTGCGAACAGCCAAAACTCTTTCCGGACTCACATCTCCTTTTTTTGAATCAGGAAAGAGGTATATGGATTCTTCCCCACCAAACTCATTAAATAGAGCTAAAATCCAAGTCATTTGTCAAGCCAGGCATTCATAACCTGAACTTTCGTTCTCGTGTCAAATGGCTTGTAAGAAGTTTAAATACATTCGCTACACCGACCGTAACAAACGGACAATAAGACGGTTGATTCGGCTTCGTTAGACACACAAAACCTGTACATCAAAAATTCTGAGCTAGTAATCAATTTTCCAGAATGGCCGCCTCGTCGTACATTTTGTAATGCTGGCCGATCATATGCTTCAAAGCCTTCCGGGCAAAAAAGATACGACTCTTGACGGTACCCAAAGGTAGGTGCAGCTCATCGGCGATCTCCTGGTATTTGTAACCATGGAAATAGCGGAGGAAAGGAATTTTTAAGGAATCATCCAGACTTTCTACCATTCCATTGAGCTCATCCATCATGATGTCGGACTCCGCGCTGTTGAGAATGGAATTGTTGATAGAATTGAGGTAGTACTGATTCTCGCTGTTGTCGCTGACAATCCCCCCTTTGACTTTACGGCGATAGTTGTTGATGAAGATATTCTTCATGATGGTGATCAACCATGCCTTAAAATTTGTCCCCGGCTGGAATTTATCGCGGTTTGAAAGCGCACGAAATGCAGTTTCCTGATAAAGGTCCTTGGCATCCTCCATATCCCTCGTCAGACTGAAAGCAAAATTATGCAGCGTTTGAGACTGCTGATTTAATGATGCATAAAACTCCATCGTTGACATATCTGAATTTTTTTCCAAAGGTAACCTTTGTTTAATTTTTGACCTAGTAAGGTTAAACAAAAAAATGTTAAAAAATCTTTAAAATAAGATAGAACAACCCATTTTGCTGATAATCAACATTTTATTCTATAACGCAAAGATAATCAAGAAGCTCCTGTGACTTCCGTTAAATATTTACAAAATTTGCTTCATCGCAGTTGCCTACTTTTGGGCTATCCGATATGTGTACCAACCCACCAACGAAAAGGCCAGGTTGGGAAGCCAGACTGCAGCAAGAGGACTGAACACATCGTTGTTGGCTATGGTGATCGACAGCTTGGACAGAAAGATAAACACCACGCCCAGGATCACTCCAACCGCCAGGTGAAGACCCATGCCACCCCTGACTTTCCGAGAGGCTATGCACGCCCCTATAAAGCTCAGAATCATAGAAGTAAATGGATCCGCAGTACGTCGGTGCATCTCCACTTCATATCCCTTGGTAATACCAGATCCTTTGACAAATTCTCGGTCGATGAACTGACTGAGTTCGGGGGTGGTCATCATATCCTTTTGATTCCGGGTGATCACAAAATCCGAAACCAGGAGATTCAGGGAGGTATCCAGGGCCTCCCCATGATGGATCTCAAAATCCTCTGTGGTATCCCGCAAGGTCCTTATTTCGTAATCTCTTAAGGTCCAGACATCGGGTTCGGCTTTCCAGCGGATGGATTTTGCAGTCAGTACCTGAACGATCCGGGAAGAATCGTATTTTCTCAATTGGAATTGCTGACCGGAAGAATCTGAAACACTGAAACTGACGACAAAAGCTTCCACACCGGGTTCCACAAATAAATGCACGTTGCGGTCTTTGCTCAGTACATTGCTCTGTTTGATGTATTTGTTTTCAAACTCCCTGAGGGTTTTGTTCCCTCTGGGTACAATCAGGTGGTTGCCTCCCAGGTGGATCAGGGTGACCAATCCGGAAGCAATCAGAAAAGGACGCAAAAGCCGGCGAAAGGACATCCCCGACCCCAGCATGGGAATGATCTCGGTCTGATCGGCCATCCTGGATGTAAAAAAGATGACCGTGATAAGGCTGTACATTGGAAAAAGTAGGGAGTTAATCCAGGGTATAAAATTCAGATAGTAGTCGCGGGTGACCTCCCAGAATCCAAGGTCTTTGGACAGGAATTTCTCAATCCGTTCAGAAATATCAAAAACCACCGCCACGGCAGAAAGCGTCACCATGGTAAAGAAGAAGGTGAAGAAGTATTTCTTCAGAATATATCTGTCCAGTATGGTGAGCCTCAAATATCTGAGAAATTTTATCACAGCCTGTTATTGATGATCTTGAGGATGCGTTCCTTCCACGGACCAAAATTATTTAATAGAATCTGCTCACGGGCCTCCCGCATCAGGGCAGTATAAAAACTCAGGTTCTGAATACTGGCTATCTGGGCTGCCAGGATCTCGGACACCATAAATAGATGTCTAAGGTAGGCTTTGCTGTGATTTTTACTGGTACTCGCTGGGGAGTTCGGATCAATAGGAGAGAAATCATCCTTCCATTTTTGATTTCGGATGTGGATGATGCCTTCCGAGGTATACAGGATGCCATGCCGGGCATTGCGTGTGGGCAGCACACAATCAAACATATCGATGCCCAGACCGATGCATTCCAACAGATTACCCGGAGTCCCCACGCCCATCAGATATCGTGCGCTGTCTTCGGGCATGGAACCTGTCGCTACATCCACCATCCGGTACAATTCGTCTTCAGGTTCTCCCACGGAAAGTCCGCCGATCGCATAAACAGGTGATGGAAATCTGATATTGAATTCCGTGGAGGCTCTTCTCAGATCTTCGTACAGTGAACCTTGTGAGATAGGCACAAAAATCTGATGACACCCATACAATGGCTCTGTCTCCAAATATCTCTTGATCCCTCTTTCAAGCCATTGATTGGTCAGTTTCAAAGAGTCTTCGGCATACTTCCGGGAGCAGGGATAGGGTGTACATTCATCCAGGGCCATCATGATATCTGAGCCAAGGCCTCTTTGGATGTCCACTACATTTTCAGGTGTGAACAAATGCCTGCTGCCATCGATATGGGACTGAAAAGAAACTCCTTCAGCTGTAAGTTTCCTTCGGGCACTCAGGGAATACACCTGGTATCCTCCACTGTCAGTCAGAATCGGTCGATCCCAGGTCATAAATTTATGGAGCCCTCCGGCAGCACGGATCACTTCCATACCCGGACGCAGATAGAGGTGATAGGTATTTCCCAGAATAACCTGAGCTCTGATCTCCTTTTTCAGTTCTTCCTGGTGAACCGCTTTTACGGTAGCCGCGGTACCCACTGGCATAAAAACAGGGGTCTCGAGTGTACCACGGTCAGTTTGCAAAAACCCGGCTCTGGCCTGACTGCCCGCATCCCTGTGTTGCAAACTGAACCTGCTCATTTGCTTTTATTTTGAAACCTGAGAAAAACCCCCAGCATCAGGGAAAAAATAATAAGAGAAGATCCTCCCTTACTGATAAAAGGCAGGGGAATGCCCACCACGGGAACCAGTCCCATGGTCATCCCAATGTTGATGAGCACGTGAAAACCCAGTAAACCCGCAAAGGCCATACCAAAATAAGATCCAAACTTATAGTCAGACTGTATACTCAATGTAAAGATCCTCCAGATCAATGCAAAGAACAACAACAACACAACCACGCTGCCGATAAAGCCATGTTCCTCTCCGATCGTACTGAAAATAAAGTCAGTTGACTGTGCGGGTACATATTTTAGCTTGGTCATATTTCCATTCATAAATCCCTTTCCAAATATCCCTCCGGAACCAATGGCAACCTTGGACTGCAATAAATTGTACAAAGAACCTCTGGGATCGCATTCAGAAGGTTTCAGCCATACTTTGATTCGTTCCTGTTGATGCGGTTTCAGACCCTCAAACATTTGCTGACCTCCCACCGCAAAAAGGCAAAAAAAACCGACCACCCAAGGCATCAGAAAGGCCAGCTTTTGCTGCTTGCTCCTCCAAAGCAAGAAGAGTGACAGAATAAACAAACCAGAAGAAAAACCTAAACCTGAGGCTTCACCCATCCAAACAAAAAGGTAAATTGATACTGCCGTCAGAAAAGCCAGCAGGAGATACTGGTATCGAAATGGCCTCAGGTAATACCAGGCACCGCAAACAGCAAGCAGGATCAAAGAAAAATAAACCCAACTGAAAGGCACAAGTATGGAAAATACAAAGACCAGAACCATCAGTACGACCATTACGAAATAAAATGGATTCAGTCCTTCCACAAAAAGCAGAATAAACATGGAAAAAAAAGTGATGGCAGAACCAGCATCCGGTTGGAGCAGGATCAGCATTATGGGCACAGCAATCAGCAATAGAATATAACCCTGGTATCTCAGATCATCCAGTCTGACTTTATAGTAATTCAGGTATGAAGCCACTGCAAGAATAGTAGAGAATTTGACCAGCTCTGAAGGCTGAAATGAAAAGCCTCCCAAGGAAAACCAGGCCCGGGCTCCATTGACCTCGGTCCCCACAATGAGAACCAGGACAAGCAGGAGAAGTCCTATACCATAAAGCATATAGGCGAAAGTATACCAGAATCTGCTGTCCACTGCAAGCCCGATGCCAAAAGCAAGCAAAGCCACAGCTATGTAAATGGTTTGTTTGACAATGGGCAGGTCCAAGTCCAGAAAATTCTGATCCGGATTATGAGAATGTGTGGATGAATAAATAGCGAGCCATCCGATGACCAGCAGGCTAAAATAGACTCCCAGCAACAGCCAATCCATGGAAAATCCCAATCTGTTCTTACTCATCGCTTACCACTCAGGAAGACCCGTTCATCAGCCCAAATTAAAATTCCGTGTATTCTATTTTATCGACACTGATAAAGGCGGTACCAAATTTCTTTTTCACCTGATCCAGTGCAGCCATAGCCTCACTCCGGTTCAGAAAGGCACCTGCCCTCAAATGATAATAAGGTTCCTTGTATTCCCATTTTGTCTTGTAGCTGAAGTTTTTCTGAAATTGAACACGGGTATCCTCCATAACCCTTCTGTCCACCGTAGATATGACCGTAATTCTCCAACCCGAAACAAAATTGACGCTTTTGTTGATCCTGAGATATTGGTTCATCAGGGAGCTGATCGTCGCATCTGCTTCCATGCGGGCAGTGTACTGAGCATTCACACGACCCAACACAAAAAAGAAACAAATGACCACAAGGGAGGAATAAAATTTCATCATCCTATTTTCATTTTTCATCAGTAATCAATGCGTATAATTTATCAGTCATCCCTAAGAAAAATAAGCTGAGCCAATCACATCAGAAAGTCTCGGCGCCATGGCAATTTTTAAATTTCTTACCGCTGCCACAAGGGCAGGGATCATTTCTTCCTATTTTTGGATTTGTGTTGCGGATTGTTTGCACCTGTGGTACTCTTTCCCTGCCAGCCTGTTCGGCAGCCCGACGCATCCTTTCTTCTTCTGCGGATCGGTTTGTCTGGGTGCGACTCAGGTCAGTCTTTTCCTGTTTTGCTTCACGGGCTTCCTGATTGGTATTGACGGCGAGTTTGCCTTTGGCGAGATAAGAACTGATCTCCCGGTTCATTTTGTAAACGAGGCTTTCAAAGAGTTTATAAGCCTCCATTTTGTAAATGACCAGCGGATCTTTCTGTTCGAAAGTAGCCCCCTGCACAGAT
The DNA here is from genome assembly GCA_029572935.1 of Bacteroidota bacterium. GTDB lineage: Bacteria > Bacteroidota > Bacteroidia > Chitinophagales > Saprospiraceae > Vicinibacter. The sequence continues at coordinate 108,182 of JAKQHM010000052.1, read as the reverse complement.
TCCTTGAGTTCGTCCATGTTGCGGAGGTGTTCCTTCCACTGGGTGTCCAAAATACTCAAAGCTACGGACCGCTCAATATCCCGCATGATGGAATAACCCTGGCTTTTGACGGCCTTTTCCAATTCAGCAGCTACGGGCAGAGGTTCCCTTAATTCTTCCACATAGGGGATCATGATGCGCTGATAGCGATGCCCTTCTGTCTTGTGTACTTCCGTGATGTAGGGCAACAACATTTCCTTGATCTGGCTTTCCTTTTTTTCATAAAACTCAAAAAATTGCCTGCGGTATTCATCCTGTAAGTCGTGCAGACTGGATTCCCTGAAGAAAGCCTCATCAATTACCGGCTCAAATCCAAGCAAGGCTATCGAATCATTCATAAAGCCCTGAACGTCGTCACCGGATTTATACTGTGAGACAATGTTGTCAAGTGTGGAAAGGAACATATAGTTGAGATCAACTGCCAGACGGTCTCCCTGCAGCGCATGGTCCCTCTTTTTGTAGATCGCCTCCCGCTGGATGTTCATCACATCATCGTATTCCAGAAGGCGTTTACGCATACCGAAGTTATTCTCTTCTACCTTCTTTTGGGCTCTTTCAATGGATTTGGTGACCATGGAATGTTGCATGACCTCACCTTCCTTATGACCTAATTTGTCCATGATGGACGTGATCCTGTCGGAATTGAACAATCTCATCAGATTGTCTTCAAAGGATACAAAAAACTGCGAAGATCCGGGATCTCCCTGTCTTCCGGCACGACCCCGAAGCTGTCTATCCACCCTCCTCGATTCATGCCTCTCCGTACCAATGATCGCCAATCCTCCTGCCTTTTTAACTTCATCCGTGATCTTGATGTCCGTACCCCGGCCTGCCATGTTGGTGGCGATGGTCACGCGTCCCGGTTTCCCGGCTTCGGCTACAATTTCAGCTTCGCGCTGGTGCTGCTTGGCGTTGAGTACGTTATGAGCGATTCCCTTCATCTGCAGCATACGGGAAAGTTTTTCCGAGATATCGACGGAAGTGGTACCCACCAGCACGGGTCTTCCTGCGCTGGTGCAGGTTTCAATTTCCTCGATGACTGCATTGAATTTTTCTCTTGCAGTCTTATAAACCAGATCATCCCGGTCATCGCGTATTACGGGTTTGTTGGTGGGAACCACCACGACGTCCAATTTATAAATTTGCCAGAATTCGCCTGCCTCTGTTTCTGCCGTACCGGTCATACCAGCCAGCTTGTGGTACATGCGGAAGTAATTCTGGAGTGTAACCGTGGCGTAGGTCTGGGTAAGTTCTCCTACCTTTACATTCTCCTTGGCTTCAATGGCCTGATGCAGGCCGTCCGAATACCTTCTGCCTTCGAGGATCCTGCCGGTGCCTTCATCTACGATCTTGACTTCGCCTTCAAGCACTACGTATTCTTCATCTATCTCAAAAAGGGTATAAGCCTTCAGAAGCTGGCTTACACAATGCAATCTCTGTGACTTAATGGCATAGTCATCGAGAATCTTTTCCTTCCTGGCAATTTTGTCCTCGCGGCCAATGTTTTGTTCTTCTTCAATACGGAGGAGGGACTCGGCCAGATCGGGGATCAAAAAGAAATTGGGGTCTGATTCACCGGTGGCAAGGAAATCTTCACCGCGGGGAGTCAGCTCCACCTGTCTGTTTTTTTCATCTATGGTAAAAAGAAGGGGTTCATCCGCAATTTTCATGTTGCGGGATTGCTCCTGCATGTAGTAGTTCTCGGTTTTCTGAAGAATATTTCGGATTCCGTCTTCGCTGAGAAACTTAATGAGTGGCCTGGATTTGGGCAGTGCACGGTAAGCTCTGAACAGGGCCAGTCCACCTTCCCCCTCTGCATAGCCGGTATTCCCCGACTGGATCAGTTTGCGGGCATCGGTCAGAAACTGATTGGAAATCCTTTTCTGCTCGCTGTAGAGTCTTTCGACCTTTGGCTTTAGCTTATTGTACTCCTCACTTTCTTCATCCACATCAATGGGGCCCGAGATGATTAATGGGGTTCTTGCATCGTCGATCAAAACGCTGTCGACCTCGTCGACCATGGCGTAGTGATGCTTACCCTGTACCTTTTCATCCATGGACCTCACCATGTTATCTCTCAGATAATCAAAGCCAAATTCGTTGTTGGTGCCATAAGTGATGTCGCACTCATAGGCCTTTTTCCGCTGAGAGGAGTGGGGTTTGTATTTATCTATACAATCAACGGTTAGCAAGAGGAACTCAAATAAGGGGCCTACCCACTCGGAGTCCCTGCGAGCCAGATAATCGTTTACAGTCACCACATGGACGCCATTTCCTGTCAGCCCGTTAAGGTAGGCAGGCAGGGTAGCCACCAGGGTTTTGCCTTCACCCGTGCCCATTTCGGCAATTTTACCGTCATGAAGAACCATTCCCCCAATGAGCTGAACATCATAATGGATCATATTCCAGGTGATTTCACCTCCGGCAGCAGTCCAGCTGTTCCGGTAAATGGCCTTGTCGCCGTCGAGATCCACAAATCCACGGGAAACAGAAAGATCCCTGTCCCGGTCGGTGGCTGTCACCACGATGGACTCCAGCCTGGTGAATCGGGTCGCAGCTTCCTTGACGACTGCAAATGCCTCTGGCAATATATCTCTCAGTATCTCTTCCTGCAGACTATCGCGTTCCTTGATTTTCAGGTCTACCTCGTTGAAAATGGATTCCTTATGGTGAATATCGCGCTCTTCATCGGCCCGTCTGCGCAGTTCGTCAATTTCAGAATCGATCCCGGACAGGTAATCCTTGATCCGGCTTCTGAATTCCAGGGTCTTATTCCTCAGTTCGTCGTGTGAAAGTTTGGAGAATTCCTCCTGAAAGGAATGAATTTTAGGTAGTACCTGGCTGTATTCGCGGATGTCCTTGTCCTGTTTGGTGCCAAATACTTTTTTAAGAAAGTTGAACATTGTATTGTATCTGATAAGGTTGCAAAATTAATGGAATATACGGCTTCGGTTCATGTTTTGCTTCATAAACCGTACCATCCCCAAGTTTCCTGACAAGATGGCAGCAAACTTCCATTTTCGCCCATTTTCCCCTAATTTCAATAAAAATTATGGCAATTGGGAGTACAAAAAGATCTTAAAAACGTTATAGCTTAATGATAAGTATGTCACAATGCCAAAGTTCATCGAAACTTGGGCTGCCGTGCAATTTTTATACCTTTGTGATGATTAAAATTCAACCATAATATGTTTAAAACAAAACCGTTAGTTGTTTTTCTACTCCTTTTTCTTTCATTAAGCCTGAATGCCCAGGTTGCTGTCTGGAAACTAATGGGTGATGCCCAGGAAACCCTGAGTAACCTACAAAAAGACCCCTCCTGGTCCCAGATCGCTCACTATGCCACTTTTGAAACGGATTTGGACCAATTCAGAGGAAAACTGGCTTCCGAGGCTCCTGCAGAAAACGAAAAGGGACAGACCCTTTCCATAACTCTCCCATTGCCGGATGGAAGCACCCGGCTGTTCCACATCATGGAATCTCCTGTGATGGAGGCAGAGTTGGCGGCCAAATACCCTGAAATCAAAACCTACAAGGGTACAGACGGAAAGAACTATATGAGGATGATTCTGACAGATCGCTGGATGAAAGCCTATATCTTGACAGAAGAAGGTGACATCATCGTTGAACCCCTGAGCATAAAGGACAAAAATCATTATGGGGTATACCACTCCTACGACATCTCACTCAATCCTGAAAGCAACTCTCTCAAATGTGGGGAGAACGGTCGTTATTTTCTGCGACCCGAAGAAAGATTGAAAGCAAAAGAAAATCCTGAGACAGAGCCCGTCGTAGAACAGATCATGGGCGTAAAACCCGTGGTCTTGCACAAGTACCGCATTGCCCTGGCCTGTACCGGAGAATGGGGGGCTGATCCCCAAAGAGGAGGGGGCACCGTTTCATCTGCATTGGCAAAAATGGCAGATGCCCTGACTTATGCCAACGCTGTTTATGAAAAGGATTTTGCAATCCATATGGATCTGACCGGTCGAAACGATCTGATCATCTGGCTCAATCCCAATACTGATCCATACCAAAACGCTGATGTCGGAGGCAGTCTTCTGGGTCAGAACACCTCCGTGGTAAACCCGATCATCACGCCCGGATTTTATGAATTTGGACACGTTTTCACCAATACCTGCTCCGATGTGGGAGGTATCGCTTCACTGGGCTCAGTATGCTCCCCTTCCGGAAAAGCGGCAGGTGTCACCTGCTGGTATACTACTGATGTGGCCTATGTTTCCCAAAGGATCTTTTGTCACGAAATGGGACACCAGTTTTCCGCTGGCCATACTTTTTCAAACTGCAACGGGAATGAAAGTGGCTCCCGCTACGAGCCGGGTGGAGGTACTACCATTATGTCCTACAGTGGTTTGTGCGGAGCGCTCAACGTAGAATCCGGTGGTCCTCCCCACCCCAACTTTTTTCACACACATTCCCTTCAGGAAGTATTGTTGTTCACTCGCGACTTTTTGACCTGCGGAGAAAAGGTCACCACAAGCAATACCTATCCTACTGCACAAATTTTGACTCCCTCCGGCCTGTTTCTGCCCATTCAAACACCTTTTGAACTAAAAGGTGCTGGCACGGACATGGAAGATACGACCCTTACCTATTCCTGGGAGCAATACGACAATGGCGATTACGGCAGCAGGGTCGGTGAAGTAACCGCTACCGGACCCCTTTTCAGGGTTCTTTTCCCCGGATCCAGTCCCAATAGGGTATTTCCAAACTGGAATTCCATTCTAAGCCTCAAAAATGTGGATGTCAGAGAAGTCCTCCCCTCCAATTCCAGAGATCTGACCTTCCGGCTAACCGTACGGGATAACCACCCCTCTGCAGGAGGTGCCAGCTGGGAAACCTTAAAACTCAAAGTTACCGACAAGGCTGGACCGTTCACTGTGACCTTCCCCAATATCAATACCCACAGACTGATCAAGAATACCTGTAACCGGATCACATGGAATGTGGCAAAAACCAATGAACTGCCTGTGAATTGCCAGAAGGTGGACATCCTTATGTTCAGAAACAGGGATTTCAGCAATCCCATTGTGCTGAAGGAAAATACAGAAAACGATGGCAGTGAACTAATCGATATCCCGGACCTGGGCAACAACATCCGGGTACGGATCGTGGTCAAAGCACGCGATCATATTTTCTTTGATATTTCAGATGCTGACATCGTCATCGTAGAAGGAACTACTCCGTCTGTGAATATGGGCGTAACGCCTAATCTTACTACACTTTGCCTCCCGGACGAGCTGAAGGTAAATGTGAGAACCTGTGCATTTGGTGGCTTCACAGGAGATCTGAATCTGTTTGTGGAAAGCGGGCTACCGGCCGGTTCTACTTACAGGTTTGAAAAATCGACGATAGGCTCAAGCGATCAAACCAATCTGATCATGGACCTCAGAAACCTGAGTGACAAAACAGACCTGAAGGTGACAGTGGCTGCCGTGACTCCTGCAGGAGATACACTCCGCGACGAACTGAATATTCAGGTGATCAGCAATGATTTTCAGGATGAGGGCCTGTTGACACCGGTTTCCGGCTCGAGTGGAGCTAATGAGACTCCATTGTTCACCTGGCAAAAAAGCCGGAATGCAGAATTTTACAATTTTGAGCTAGCCACTACCCCGCGCTTTGGAAGCACGAATGTGTACAGTCAGACCTTTATTTCGGTGGACAGCCTGAGGTTGCCCATTTTGCTCAAAGCCAATACGATTTATTACTGGCGCTTGCTACCTGTCAACGCCTGCGGAGAGGGAAGGGCATCCCAGACCTATGCATTCCAGACGACCAACAAAACCTGTGTGGACCAACCTTTTACCGGAAACCCGGAGGGCCTGTTTCCCGGACGCACCAAATCGGTAATCGTACCCATCCCATTCTCAGGACCGCTGGCCGATATGAACGTCAACAACCTGGAAATAAATGCCAATGTGGTCCGCGATGTAAACATCAATCTGGTCAGTCCTAAGGGGACCAAAGTGAATTTGTTCAATTACAATTGCGCAGTGACGCTGGATTTCAAATGCAGTTTTGACGATGATTCTCCTATTCCATTGACCTGTCCTCCAAACAGAAACGTCCGCATGATGCCTTTCGAACCACTCAGTAAATTGCGAGGAGAGGACCTGAAAGGTGACTGGGTACTTGAAGTAGTCACCAGGAATACCCTCCGCGATGGCGAGATCCGCAACTTCACACTACAGTATTGCGCTGAACTTACTGTTTCTCCTCCTCAGATTATATTGAATGGTCCCCTGAAACTGGATCCAGGCCAGAAAAAATCCATCCTACAAGACCTCTTGCTAACCACCGATACCGATGATGGTCCTGCAAATCTTTTGTATACTCTGGTCACCATTCCATCTCAAGGTAACCTTGAAATCAATGGAAACCAACTGACCTATGGCAGCACCTTTACCCAGAAAGACATCAACGATGGATTGTTGAGTTATACTCATAACGGTTCTTCTAATTATTACGATGGCTTCAGCTACACAGTCAGCGATGGCAAGGGCGGATGGGTTGGCATTGAGAATTTCAGTATTCTGGTAGGACCTGTATCTACCCGGGATACTGAACTAGGAGAAGCCTTAAGGGTATTCCCCAATCCTGCTTCAGATTTATTACTTGTTCAACTGGATGCTCCTTTGGGTGGAGAAGCCATTTTGTCCTTGCGCAACCTTACGGGAAAAGAATGCCATAAAAGGTTCCTGAGAGGTGAAAGAACCATTCAGCTGGAAGTAGAAGATCTGCCTTCCGGACTCTATCTTTTGGAGTACCGGGCCGGCGATATCCGGATCAGCAAGAAAATCATGATCAGGAGATAATCTGTCAGTTAAATTAAGAGGGATTTCCTCTGATTGAAAGTTTAAGGCCGGTTCCTCAGCCTAAATAATATAGCATAAGGGACCGGCCTATTTATTTGTATCATTTAAAATATTCGAGGCTAAAAACCTCCTTCTGTACAATTGGTACAGATATCAATGCCCTTCCTGTTTTCGAGTATCCTCTGACGGAATTTTAGATAATCGGGCGATCTCCATATTACAGCGAGACGCTCCTCACTGACATTTCCCATCTGGTGTCGAGCATCCTTGTCAAAGCAGCAGGGGACTACCCTTCCGTCCCAGCAGATTACGCATCCCTGCCACATTTTCCAACAATGGTTCAGGAGTCGGTTCTTGATGACAAACCCTCCGGATTCCTTCTTCTGATATCGCGCATAGACCTCCGTTTCGGGGATAAGCTCGGAACCCTCCTCGTAATCGTAAACCTGAGCTGTTTTAAGTTCCAGTTTGTCAACTTTTAGTTTGCTGGCCAGAGCCTTGATTTCCGCCAATTGATCTTCATTATGTTTAAAAACAATATGCTGAAGGATCAGATATGGTTTGCGGGATTTCAATCTCGCACGGGTTTGGATCAGTCTTTCAATACCGGAAGTGACCTGGGTCAGCTGGCCACCCTTGCGATAGGTTTCATAGATTTCCTGACTTGCTCCATCCACCGAAACGATCAATCTGTCCAGTCCACTCCGCACGATCTCCTCACATTGTTCCTGATCTAAAAAATGACCATTGGTGGACACTATCGTGTACAATCCCTTTTTATGGGCCTTTTCGATCATGCTGCACAGCCCTGAATGAATAAAAGGTTCACCCTGAAAATAAAAAGTGAAAGCTATGACATGAGGAGCCACCTCGTCCAGGACCTTATCAAATAATGTGTCCTTCAGGTTGCCGGTAGGTCGGGTAAAAGACCTGAGACCAGAAGGACATTCAGGACATCTCAGATTGCAAGCCGTAGTGGGTTCAAGGGAAAGACTGAGTGGCAGGCCTTTGGACACGGGCACGCCGGTCCACCTGGAATACAAATAAGATCCGAAAACCAGAGCAGCGTTGATTAGTTTGCCTGGGTTGAGTTTACTGGCAAAAGCCAGTCGGTCCTTCCATTGATTTGCATTCACATGGGCAAAGATGCAAATAAGGGATCATTGAAAGCTTGGGCACAGACTATATTTGCCCGAAATTTAGGCTATGAAGTACCTGATTTTTGGTCTTGGGAACATGCATGTGGATTATATGGGCACCCGTCACAACATCGGCTTTGAAGTAGCAGATGCTCTTGCCTCGGCACTGGGAGCCTCCTGGCAGAACGATACACATTGCCATCGCGCCGAAGCCAGACTCAAAGGTCGCTCCCTGATCCTCTTCAAACCAACCACCTATATGAACCTGAGCGGCAAGTGCGTACGATACTGGTTGCTCAAAGAACGCGTAGAAGCCAATCAGATTCTGGTGATCACGGACGATCTCAATCTGGAATTTGGCAGTTTGCGTATTCGGGGCAACGGATCAGATGGTGGACACAATGGACTAAAGGACATTCAGGCACAACTTGGCTCCTCTCAATATCCGCGTATGAGGGTAGGCATTGGTTCCAATTTTCAAAGAGGAAGGCAGGTGGATTATGTTCTGGGCAAATGGAGTGAAAATGAACAGGCCTATCTATCAGAATTACTGGAAGTCTGCAAGAATGCAGCCCTATGCTGGGCTCTGGAGGGAATTTCTGCTTCCATGAATAAATTCAATGGAGTCAAAATTGTTAAACCATGAACCCCGAATCCGGAAAATGGCTGATCCTGGCCGGTATCATTCTGCTGACCGGGGGTGTATTGCTTTACTTTTTCAGTCCCTGGTTGCACTGGTTGGGCAGATTGCCCGGAGACATCCGGATCGAAAGGGAAAATTTTCGTTTTTATTTTCCCTTCACCACGATGATCCTGTTTTCTATTTTGTTCAATCTGCTTTGGAGATTGTGGCATTTCCTTTCGAGCTGAGACGGACTGCCTTTGCTGTTTCTACTGCCGATAGTTTATTATCTTTGTGACAGACCCAAACCATGTATCAGATCATCATTTGCTTTCTTACGGCCTTCCTGCTTACATACATGGCGATTCCCTCGATCATCAAAATTTCGAGGTACAAGAAATTAATGGATGATCCGGGGGAACGTGCTTCCCATCATAAAAGCATACCCACCCTGGGAGGTATTGGGATTTTCGCCGGAGTAATTTTCAGCATCATATTGTGGACCCCATTTGAGGTCTTTGGGAATCTGCAGTACATTCTGTCTGCATTTGTTATTATTTTTCTGATCGGGGCCAAGGATGACATCATGCCCTTGACACCCTACAAGAAAATGCTGGGCCAATTGTTCGCGGCAGTGATTCTTGTCTTCAAAGCCAATATCCGGATCACCAGTTTTTACGGAATCATGGGCATAGGAGAATTGCCGGAATGGGCATCCGTTATTTTTTCCATATTCACCATCCTGCTGGTGATCAACGCATTCAACCTCATCGATGGGATCAATACCCTCTGTGCCAGCACAGGCATCCTGATATGTACTTCCTTTGGCTACTGGTTTAAGGAAACTGATCAGGTGGTACTCAGCATCATTGCTTTTTCTCTGGTGGGATCGCTGATGGCATTCATGAAATACAATATCAGCCCGGCTCAGATATTTATGGGGGATACCGGCTCCATGCTTGTGGGCACCACCTGTGCCATCCTGGCCATCCGGTTCATCGAGATCAATCCTTCACTTCCAGCCCCGGAAATGCAGGTGTCATCTGCACCTGCGTTGGCCATGGCCCTGTTGTTTATTCCCCTTTACGATACCCTGCGTGTGACCATCATCCGGATCTGGGAGGGCAAATCTCCCTTCCGTGCAGATAAACAGCATATCCACCACGTCTTGGTATCCATGGGCTATAACCATCTGCAGGCGACTTCCATTTTAATAACTGTCAATACCTTGATGATCGTCATGGTAGCGCTTCTGACTGAGTGGGGCAATATGATGCTCATGCTACTGATCTTGCTTTTTGGAATATTGTTTTCCTTTCTGATCCACCTTCTGAACCGGAACCGGGAGCTGCAAAGTACAAATGGATAATATGCAGTGGCAGTATTACTTGCTGGTGTTTGCGGGCGGCGGCTCAGGAAGCATGCTCAGATTGCTGATCAGCAGACAAGATTTCCTTCAGGGAAAGTCCTTCTATATCGCCACCCTGACCGCCAACCTGATCGCCTGTTTCATTTTGGGCCTTATTGCACATCGCTATACTCTGTCTCCCAACCGGGACTGGTCCTGGTATCTTTTTGCAGCAGGTTTTTGTGGAGGGCTAAGTACCTTCAGTACCTTCAGTCTTGAAAACCTTGAGTTAATAGGATCGGGACAATGGCAAACGGCCCTTATTTACACGTCCATCAGCATATTAGGCTGCCTGCTGGCACTTTGGGCGGGTATTTCAGTATCTCCTAAAATCCTTTGATCCGCTAGCCGGTAACGTTTAAAAATAATTCTCCGGATGGGGGTAAGTTCCTTAACTTTGTACAACAATTTATTTGCCATGAAATACTTGATCGTTCTCAGTTTTTGGATATCCTTTCTTAGTTTTTCTTTTAGCCAGACGGTCCACACAGATCTTTTTGCCGATAAGCTGATGAAGGATCTGCAGACTGAATTAAATTCTACCGGTGAAATCCGGGGAAAGATCGAGCATAATACCCAAGGTCAATGGGTTTTAACCCAATCTACACAAGGATCTGCAAAAACAGGCCAAGCCCTGACTGAAGAATGGGTAGACGAAGAAATGGCAGCAGTGAAAACTGTTTTAGGGTATGTAGCCGTTCAAAACCGGAATTGTCACTTATATTCCGTTAAGAAAGAAGGCGCCAGATGGAATGTTATTATATATCCCTGTTTATAATGATGCTTTGTCAATAATTAAGATTTGACGATCCAAAAATTTTGGATTGTTCGTTTCTCTTTCTCATTTAGCTTTTCTGTGATATGGGCCCATCCAATAAGTTGACAGGTAAACTTTTTTTATCAAGTTTGTAGAATTGTTTTCCATCCGGAAAATCAGGCTTCATTCATTTCAACTTCTTTCAAAGGGGAAAGAGCTATAAGATTATAGGTAATTTTGAATCCGACTCGGTATTGCATTGAGAGTTTCCTTCCGCCTATCATTCAGATTTCGGCAAAAAAAGTCTGTGGGCATCAGGAGATAAAATACATGATTAGCTGTTGGGGCTGCCATAGGCATCATTGCAGGGGTGTGGGGCACTTTGCTGTACCTGATCATCAAGTTCTTCAGGATCCGCAGCCTGGGATTGAAATAATCCCTTTGGTCTACTCAAAATGCAAGCCTGCAGGATCGTTGCGCGGGTGAATGATGCTAAAACCGGATCGTTTGATATAAATTGTTTAGTTGTACCTTCTTTTCAAAAACCACTCATTGTCGTTGAGTCGTACACCTGCGTTGATCCGGATGTAACGGGAACTAACGAGTTCGCTGATCCCGGTCATGCCGGCTTCTATACCCAGGTTGATGACAGCCAGTTGTCTCTGAAAAGTAAAAGGCAGCGCAATCCCCGCAGTCAAACCATAGCCCATGAGGGCCTTGCCTCCGGACTGGATGTATCCATTTTCATAGAAAATGCCATATCGGTATTGACTCCTGTTGAAAAGTCTGGCATATCCGGAAGGTGAGGGTTTCCACATGCCTCCTGCCTGAATGCGGATAAAATCAGCGAGCGTTCCTTTTCCGGAATCGTGCAGACTGGCAGAACCCCAGGATTCGTAACTCAGATCGGCCATCAAGATCCTTTTATCTTTATGGTTGTAAGACACACCCATGGTGATCTTTAAAGGGGTGCTGGCCGTACTGCGGGAATCCTGTTCGTAGCGGATCGTATCTACGACACCTCCTGCCACATTTAATCTGGAATATTGCAGGAAATCCCGTGAAAAATTCAACTGTGAGGGCAGGATCAGATTGAATCCAAAATTGAGGGTTTGTGCCTTGATGGATTTATCCTTAGCCATGGATTTTTTATTGACCCGGTGACTATAAATAAATCCCAGGCCCAGCTCAAATCCGTCCCCATGAAATCTATCCTGCGAATAATCTCCAGCGGATCCGGGAAGGTCTGGAAAGCGGTAGGATTGGCTGTATTGTACCGATCCAAAAATGTAGGATGCGGAAATTCCCATTCCGAAATTTCCGTGGCGATACCCATATCCCAGAATGAACTTACTTAATCCACCCTGGCCTTCCTGCTCGCGGATGGTCCTTCCACCCAGATCCGAACTGTCCTGTACAACATAGCGGTATCCGGTATTGGAGTAAGGACTGAGGCCGAGACTGATTCCCATGGGATGTTTCACCTCTTTTCGCTCCAGTGCCTGATTGATTGAATTAAACAGGGGGATACCAAGCTGAATGTAATTCATATTACCGGACCAGTCCGTTGCAGTATTGTCTCCGGGATCGCTGAGCTCGTTATAGCGGGCATAGAATCCCAGTTCCGCATCCGTGATCTTCAAGAAACCGAGAGAAGCGGGATTGCTGAAATTAAATTCATCTGCATGGGTATAGGCTACCCCGGCTCCACCCATGTGCAGTGAAAAGGGGGATCTCAATCTTTGCAAGTCACCCAGACCAAAACGGGATAAGGGTGAAAATTCGTAGTTCTGGGCGCCGGCTCCCGCCGCGCAGAATAACATAGCCAGGAACAGGAAATTTCTTTTCATGAATGTTGAAGTATTTGGTTCAGTCCATACAGGACCAGATTGGGTTCAAGGATCATAGCCCGACCCTCCAGTGCGGAGAGGTAGACCGCGTCGCCACCAGACATAACGAGCTCCAGACCGGGGTATTTTAATTTTAATATGGAAAAATAATGATCGATCTCAGCCTGGATTCCCTGAGTTACACCCAAGAGCAGTGCTTCTATAGTGTTTCTTCCCAAAATTTGGTCATTTTCTACGCGTTGATCGGGATCCACCAGCGGCAACCTGCCGGTAAACTCGTGCATGGCCTGCCATCGCATTTTCATACCGGGTGCTATGTTTCCTCCTTCAAAAATACCTGATCTCGTGAGCAGATCATAGGTGATGCAACTGCCCGCATTCACAATGAACAAATCCCTTTCCGGGTAAAGAGCCTGACCTCCGCACAAGGCAGCTATTCGATCCTGCCCCAGAGTATCGGGGGTTTGGTATTGCAGTAAAACAGGCAATGGAGATCTTCCGTTAAATCGGTTTGGATTGAATCTGGTCTGAATTTCTCTTACCAAAGGATGATCCGCACTTTTTACAGAAGATAAAATGGATGAATCCACGGGATGATCCTCCATCCATGCCATCAATTCGCCTTCCTGATCATAATGAAAAGATGCCCATCCAGTCAGGATGTTGCGCTCAAACATACCCAATTTGATTCGGGTATTGCCCATATCGATGGTCAGATTCGCCAATTGGGGATATGCTAGTGTTTAAATTGTCTGATTCCAGAGAGTACCATCTTGACTCCCAGTTCATTTGCCCGGTTGATACTTTTTTCGTCATTGACCGAACCGCCTGGCTGGATGATGGCTGTCACCCCGGCTTCTGCAGCCAGCTCCACACAATCCGGAAAAGGAAAAAACGCCTCAGAGCTAAGAACTGAGCCTGTCGTCTCAAATCCCATAGCAAGGGCCTTGGCAATGGCCTGTCGGCAGGCATCCACTCTGGATGTCTGGCCACAACCCATTCCGATGAGCTGGCTGTCTCGTACAAGGGCAATGGCATTGGATTTCAAATGCTTGGTGCATTTAGCAGCAAACAAGAGATCCCGGATCTCGCGTTCATCGGGATGAAGTACGGTTACCGGTTTTAGGTCAGACTCCCGGGGGAGTGCGCTGTCCTTTTGCTGGATCAATTGCCCAGAGAGTGCCGTCCGCACCTGGACCCGACCTTGAGGCCAGCTGATCACTTTCATCAGAATTCTGGCTTTTCGGGAACTGAGCAGCCCAAAAGCATCCATATCAAAATCAGGAGCAATCAGGACCTCGTAAAACAGTTTGTCAATTTCAGTCGCGGTCTGAAGATCCACCGGACGGTTGCAGATCAGGATCCCGCCAAATGCAGAAACAGGATCTCCAGCTAGTGCATCCTTCCAGGCAGCGGCCAGGGTATCGCGCACTGCAATACCACAGACATTGTTGTGCTTCAAAATGGCAAAACACGGATTTTCTGATTTAAAATCCGACATAAGGTTCATGGCAGCATCGACATCCAGTATATTGTTATAGGACAACTCCTTGCCATGTAGGTACTCGAGTCCCAGATCCCCCTCAAACCATGCTTTCTGGTGGGGATTTTCTCCATACCTCAAAGAGATTCTTCCCATACCGCCTGCAAAGTAATCGCGGATAAGGGTATCGTACCTGGCCGTTACGGAAAATGCCTCATACGCCAGTTTTTTGCGCGTTTCCATTCGGGTGATGCCATTGTTGCCCAAAATATCCTTTAATGCAGCATACCCTTGCCTTGAACCAATCACGACGACGTCTTTGAAATTTTTAGCGGCGGCCCGGATGAGGGAAACACCTCCGATATCAATTTTCTCAATGATGGCAGATTCGTCGTCGGTGGAGGCCAGGGTTTCTTCAAAGGGATACAGATCCACAACGACGAGGTCGATGGAAGGGATTTGAAAATGGGCCAGCTGGCTGAGGTGATCTTCATTGCGCATGGCCAGAATACCACCGAAGACCTTAGGGTGCAGGGTTTTGACCCGGCCGCCCAGAATAGATGGGTACCCTGTAATGGTTTCTACACTGACCACGGGAACTTCCAGGGATTCGATATATTCCTGGGTACCGCCGGTGGAATACATCACAATGCCCATATCGTGCATCAGGCGAATGATGGGCTCAAGGCCCTCTTTGTTGAAAACAGAAATCAATGCGGATTGTATGCGTCTGGAGTCCATGTCGGGGGATTGGAAACGCAAAATTAAGGAACATAATCATATATCGGGGATTATCCTCACGACTGGCCGGGATATCCTTAACTTTGTACCCATTTAAACATTGTCTTATGATCATGTACCACGTCACAGTCAAAATAGCTCCGGAAAAGTGCAGTGAATGGCTTCAGTGGATGAAATCGGTACACATCCCGGAAGTGCTGGATACAGGTTATTTTATTAAATGCAGACTGTCAAAACTGGACTCAGATGACAGCGACGGAGATACCTACTCAGTCTTGTATGACTGCCCTTCACGGGAAAAATTGAGCAAATACATGAGCCTCAGTGCTCCCGCTCTTCAGAAAAAACATATAGATAGGTTTGCCGGCCACTTTGTGGCCTTTCGAACCACCCTGGAAGTGGATGAAGAATTATTTCCCCGTGTCCATCACAGTTGAACATTACTCTGTTCTTTTGTATATCCTTTCCAGTATCTCCTGGTTGTTCTCCTCCAACAATTGACGAAATCGGGTTTTTTCAAAAAATTTCTTCAATTCTTCGTTTACCGGTACCAGTAGATGGTGCAGCGGACAGGGTTTCTTTGCATTGCAGGCGTTAAAATGCAGTACACAGATTTTAGTAAAATAATCTCTCTGATCCGTGATCAATATGACATCTGCGAGCGGAAGATCCAGCGTGGAATCCAAAAACCGAAATCCGCCCTGTGGTCCCTTGTGGGAAATGATCATTTCGGCCTCAACCAGATTTCTTAAAATCTTGGAAACAAAGGCGACCGGAATATCGAGCTTCTTCGAAATTTCTTTTGATCCGATGGACCTTTCCTCCGATTTGTGAATAGCCAGATAGATCAGTACTTTGATACTATAGCTGAATCCTTTCGTGAATACCACTGTGTCTCATTAATGCGCAAAAATGAATATTTAATAAGAAACCATACCTGATCAATATCATCGTTTATACTGACAGCTGTCATTGTTACATATATAGTCCAGGCTACCTTTGCCCATAATTAATGGATATCGTTATCCATTATTAGTAAATGAAATCGAAAACAAGCTTTCTATTGAACCAGGCTCATATAATAGACCTGTTTATCCATTATTAATAAAAACTTAGTTATGAAAAATCAAATTTTTGCAATTCTCGGATCTCTAGTTACCCTCTTTCTCATCGCATGCAGTGGCGGAGTAAAAAAAGAACTTCCCCCGGTAGATATTTCAAAACTCTCTGAAAACCAGCCGGAGGTACATGGCACCCTGGTGGAAGACAAGGACATTACCCTTGCCAATCCACTGAACCAGGATTGGGTCAAGGGGGGCCAAAATGTTTATGACCTTAAGTGTCTGGCCTGCCACAAACTGACAGATGAAAGACTGGTAGGTCCTGGTTGGGCAGGTATCACTAAAAAAAGACAACCTGCCTGGATCATCAACATGATCACCAATGTGGACATGATGCTGGAAAAAGATGAAGAAGCACAAAAACTTCTGGAACAATGTCTCGTACGTATGCCCAACCAAAACATCAGTTCTGAAGAAGCTCGTCAGGTTTTGGAATTTATGCGCAAAAATGACGGCGAACAATAATATATCCAACTTATAGAAATTAATCCATTAATCAAGTCCATATGAAACAAATTACATTAAAACTACCTGTTGCTATAATCCTGATTGGATTCTTTGCAGCAGTGGGTTGCAAGCCAAAAGGCATGCAGACAGCAGTCCAGGGAGACGCAGCTGTGAAGGCCTACGTTGCTCCTGGAAAATACGATGAATTCTACAACTTCGTTTCCGGGGGATTTTCAGGTCAGATGTCCGTATACGGACTCCCTTCCGGAAGATTGTTCCGCGTGATACCGGTATTTTCCGTGGATCCCGAAAAAGGATATGGTTATTCCGAAGAAACAAAACCCATGCTGAATACCTCTCATGGTTTTGTCCCTTGGGATGATTTACACCATCCTGCTTTGTCTACAAAGGATGGCATCCATGATGGCAGATGGGCTTTTGGCAATGCCAACAACACGCCGAGGATCGCACGCCTTGATCTGAAAACCTTCCGCACGGTTGAGATCATTGAGATCCCCAACAGTGGTGGCAACCACTCGTCCCCTTTCATCACAGAAAATACAGAATACGTGGTGGCCGGAACGAGATTCAGCGTGCCCATGGGGGACAAAGTGGATGTCCCGATTGAGTCTTACAAAGAAAATTTCCGGGGTACTGTCAGCTTTATCTCTGTGGATCCCAACAATGGAAACATGAACATCGCTTTCCAGCTGATGTTGCCGGGTGTGAACTTTGACCTGGCCAGGGCCGGAAAAGGAAAATCCCACGGATGGTTTTTCTTCTCCTGCTACAACTCAGAGCAGGCCAATACATTGCTGGAAGTAAATGCTTCACAGAAGGACAAGGACTTTATTATGGCGGTCAACTGGAAAAAAGCAGAGGAATATGTAAAATCCGGCAAAGGCACGAAGAAAACAGTCCGTTATGCCCATAACGTGTATAATGAAGAAACGCACATGGCCACCAGCGAAATCAAAACCGAAGTGCTCGTGCTGGACCCCAAGGAACTTCCCGATATGGTTTACTTCATGCCTTGTCCCAAATCTCCACATGGTTGTGACACCGATCCCACCGGTGAGTATATCGTAGGCAGTGGTAAACTGGCAGCGGTGATCCCTGTCTTTTCTTTCACAAAGATCCAGGCAGCCATTGAGCAGAAAAATTTTGACGGCGAATTTGAAGGCATACCTGTTTTGAAATACGATGCCGTTTTGCATGGTGAGGTGCAAAAGCCCGGATTGGGTCCCTTGCACACAGAATTTGACGACAAGGGAAATGCCTATACATCCTTCTTCGTATCTTCTGAAATCGTAAAATGGAGGGTGAGTGACCTGACTGTTTTGGATCGCGTGCCTACCTATTATTCCATCGGTCACCTTTGCGTACCCGGCGGACCTACCAAAAAACCTTGGGGAAAATACGTGATTGCCTACAATAAAATTACCAAAGACAGGTATCTTCCCACAGGTCCTGAGTTGACGCAAAGTGCCCAGCTTTATTCCATAGATGGAGACAAGATGAAGCTTCTTCTTGACTTTCCCACCATCGGCGAACCTCACTACGCCGAAGCCATTCCGGCTGAACTGATCAAACCAAACAGCACCAAAATTTACAAGCTGGAGGAAAACAAAAATCCATACGCTGCCCTGGGAGAAAAAAATGCAAGGGTAGAACGCAAAGGAAACGAGGTCCATGTGTATATGACTTCCATCAGATCCCATTTTGTCCCCGACAATATCGAAGGTGTTAAAGTAGGAGATGTCGTCTATTTTCATGTGACCAACCTCGAGCAGGACTGGGATGTACCCCACGGATTTGCAGTCAAAGGCGCCAACAATGCAGAGCTGCTGATCATGCCGGGTGAAACTCAGACCCTGATGTGGAAACCTGAAAGAGTGGGTGTATTCCCTATGTATTGCACAGACTTTTGTTCTGCATTGCATCAGGAAATGCAGGGATATGTGCGGGTAAGTCCTGCGGGATCCAATGTGCCCCTGACCTTCTCAACTGGTGCCAAAAAGGCCAATCCGGCCCAATAATTACAACATAACTAAGTTTCTCCGGGGCGGGTATGCCGGTTCCATATTCCCGTGCCGCCCGCTCCCGGATTTTTCAATTGCTTCAAACAAAAACATCAGAATTATGAAACATATATGGATACTTTTCGCCATGGTCCTATTCTCATGGGCCTGCAACAATCCCGGTACACAGCAAGCTGCAGCCGAAACCGCAGAAACTCCACAAGCAGGAGGACAGGAAGCGGTGCAGGACGATGTTTCCCAAAAAGACATAGTCAAAATCGCTGTGGGATCTCCTGACCACACGACCCTGGTCACCGCACTGAAAGCGGCTGAGTACGTGGATGACATTTCCAATGCAGGACCTTTTACTGTATTTGCACCCACCAACGATGCTTTTGCGAAATTGCCTGCAGGTACCGTTGAAGGTTTGGTAAAACCTGAAAAAAAGAATGACCTGCGCAATATATTGGAATACCACGTGGCTGTGGGCGTTTACAAGCAGGAGTACTTATCTGACGGACAAAATATCGGTATGGCAAACGGAGACAATGTAACCATCAAAATGCAGGGCGACAAGATGATGGTCAACGACAACATCAACGTCATCGCCACAGTACCTGCATCCAATGGCTTGATTTATATCATTGACGGAGTACTCCTGCCACCGGCTAAATAAATCATTTTCATCAAGGGCTGCCTGAAGCATCCAAACTGGCCCGGTTTATTTCTTTTTGAATTTAAATTTATACAGTTATGACGGTCATGGAAAATCGTTTCAGATGGCTCATCGCAGCCCTTTCTCTTTGCCTTATCGCCATCTTGTTTGTGCCCATTTGGCGCATCGACCTCTTCGCACCGCAATACCCCGAAGGTCTGGTGATGAAGATCTGGCACAACGACCTCAAAGGTGATATCGAGATCATCAACGGACTCAATCACTACATCGGTATGCGACACATCAGCGTGGAGATGTTCCCGGAGTTCGTGATCATTAAATTCGTTTTATTCGGATACATACTCCTCGGTCTGGCAGTGGCCTATTTTGGTTACCTCAGGGGACTTTTCTGGTACATAGTTATGACTATTTTCGGCGGCATATTTACGCTCTACGACTTCTACAGGTGGGGATACGAATACGGGCACAACCTGGCCGAAGATGCAGCCATCAAGGTACCAGGCATGTCCTATCAGCCTCCGGTCATCGGACACAAAAGATTACTTAATTTTGACTCGTATTCCATGCCGGATGTAGGAGCTTGGATTCTGATCGTCGTGGTCACCGTCTTTTTTGGCATTTATTTTTATCATCTTTGGAAAATGAAAAAATCATCAGTATGAAATGGTTTCCACTCTTCCTCCTGGTTTTTCTTCTCTCCTGCAACGTCACTCCCGAGCCCATGCGGTATGGCACGGATTTGTGCTATACCTGTAAGATGACAATAATGGAAAAGGGTTATGCATCCCAAATCGTCAGTAAAAAAGGGAGAGTGTATAAATTCGATGATCTGGGTTGTATGATTCAGATGATGAAATCCGGAGCTCTCGATCGTTCCGAACTTGCGCATATATTGACGATAAAATACGGGACTGACCAGGATTTAATGGAAGTCGGACAGGCTGTTTATGCCACGGGCGATAAGATCAAAAGCCCTATGAATTTCAACATCGCTACTTTCGCAAAAAAGGAGGAAATCCCATCCGTCTTGCAAGACAGCAGCCTGCGCATTTATTCCTGGAATGAAATTTATGATCTGGTTGGAAACAATTAAACTCAGGCTCGTAATGGGTCTGATGCTTTGGTGTACAGCCCATTTTCTTCATGCAGGCAGTATCAGAGTAGGCCCTGAGCAAGGTATCACCAGTATTTCAGGAGCCACTCAGAAAGCATTATGTGGGGATACTATCTGGATCGAATCGGGATTGTACAAGGAAGGCAACATCGTGCTCGACAAAAGTCTAACCCTGATGGGCATGGGAAATCCGGTCCTGGACGGAGAAAAGAAATATGAGATTCTGACCGTGGGTGCAGATGATGTCAGCATTGTAGGCTTGACCTTTATCAACAGCGGTTATTCTGCCATGAATGACTTTGCTTCCATCAAGATCGTCGGTTCGCGGTATTTTAAAATTGAATCCTGCACCATTCGCAATTCATACTTTGGAATCCATGTTTCAAATTGTTCCTATGGAAAGATCTGGAACTGCAGCGTGGAAGGTA
Source organism: Bacteroidota bacterium (assembly GCA_029572935.1). Taxonomy (GTDB): domain Bacteria; phylum Bacteroidota; class Bacteroidia; order Chitinophagales; family Saprospiraceae; genus Vicinibacter. The sequence goes on along the minus strand of JAKQHM010000052.1, from coordinate 87,497 downwards.
CTCCGGACCAGGAACAAAACACGGGAAATGCCATTCACTTCTGGAAATGCGACCACATGGAGGTGTTCAACAACCTGAGCAGCGGACACCGGGACGGAATATATCTCGAATTTGTAACCGATTCACGTATCCAGAAAAATACCAGTACAAAAAACATACGATATGGACTCCACTTTATGTTCAGCCATCAGAACAGCTATCAGCACAATCGTTTCCTGAAGAACGGAGCGGGAGTGGCTGTGATGTATTCACACCAGGTGGATATGATTCAAAATGAGTTTCAGGACAACTGGGGTCCTTCTTCCTTTGGGATTTTATTAAAAGACATCACCGACAGCCGGATCATCCACAACAAGTTCATCAGAAATTCTGCCGGGGTTTTTATGGAGGGATCCAACCGTTGTGTTATTGATTCCAATCTTTTTCAGGAAAACGGCTGGGCCCTCAGAGTGCAAGCCAGTTGTACGGACAATCAAATCGCCTACAACAACTTTATGGGCAACACCTTCGATGTAGCCTGCAACGGTACTTTGGTACTCAGCAAATTTAACTCAAATTATTGGGACCGGTACAAAGGGTATGATCTCAACAAGGACCAGTTTGGCGATATCCCTTACAATCCTGTCAGTCTTTATTCCGTTCTGGTGGAGCAAAATTCTGCCTTTCTGATATTGCTCCGGAGTGCCCTGACCGTCATTCTGGATGAAGTGGAAAAAGCCATTCCGGTTCTCACCCCCATTGACCTTCAGGATTTATCTCCGGTCCTAACACCCTACCCTTTATGATCCAGATTCAAACACTACACAAAAAATATGGAAACGTACGAGCGTTGGATTCTGTGGATCTTACCTGGAACCAGGGAGATGTAATTGCCTTGATTGGGCCCAACGGTTCGGGCAAGACGACGCTGATCAAATGTATTTTGGGACTTGTGTTTCCCAGTGCGGGCGACATTCATTTTATGGGCCGGTCAATCCTGAATTCATACGAATACCGGAAAGATATTGGATACATGTCGCAGATCAGCAGATTTCCCGATCAGCTGCGCGTCGGTGAAATGCTGGATATTCTCACCGATGTGCGCAATGTCAAGGATTCCGATCGGGACATGGAGCTGTACGAAGAATTTAAAATCGAACAGATACGCGATAAAACGATGAAGAGTTTGTCCGGAGGTACCCGGCAAAAGGTAAATTCCGCACTCGCTTTTATGTTCAGCCCCAAAGTACTCATCATGGATGAACCCACAGCAGGATTGGATCCGGTCGCTGTGGAGATCCTGAAAGGAAAAATTCACCGCACTGATAAATCAGTACGGCTAATGATTATCACATCCCACATTTTGAGTGATCTGGAGGATTTTGCATCACGTATCAACTACCTTCAGGACGGAAAGGTAAGAATTGATTACAGTTTTGCAGAACTGCGCGAAAAGTCCGGAGAATCGCGCCTGAGCAAAGCCATAGCCCATATACTCAACCCATCCTGAAGCACCCGGCATGATCAAAATAATCAAGTACTTTCTGATCGATATTATAAAAAACAAGGTGATCCTGGGTCTGACGCTCTTTTTTCTGGTGACCTCCTTCTCTCTTTTGTACCTGGACGAAAACCAGACAAAGGCAGTACTCAGCCTGATGAACATTGTCATCATCGTGGTGCCCCTTATCTCCATGATTTTCGCAGGTAACTACTATTTCAATGCATACGAGTTTAAGGAAGTCCTGCTAAGCCTTCCGGTTGCACGCACCCGGATCATCCTGAGCGAAATGATCGCTGTATCGATCAGTCTGGCACTGAGTCTGGGTTTGGGTCTTGGGATTCCTGCACTGATTTTTGGAGCGGGCAGCACCATACTCTACCTCATTCTGATCACAATGGTCCTCTCGGTGGCCTGCGCGGCGATCGCCTTGCTGGTGGTCATCCTGTCCAGAGAAAAATCCAGGGGCCTGGGTCTGGTCCTCTTAGCCTGGTTTTACTTTTCACTTCTCTATGACGTCATCATCATGACCCTGCTGATGAACTTCAGCGATTACCCCTTGGAAAAATTTGTGGTTTTTCTGGCCGCCCTCAATCCCATCGATCTGTGCCGCATATCGATGATGCTCAAACTGGACATCAGTGCTCTGATGGGTTATACGGGGGCGCTGTATAAAGAATTCTTCAGTAGTTTGATCGGGTCTGCATTTACATTGGGGACTATGTTGTTGTGGATCCTGATTCCTACTCTGATTTCGATCAGGATCTACCGGAAGAAAGACCTTTGACAGAGTTCAAAATTTCATCTGCGATGATCTGTTCATCAATCATGTGCATGCAGGCATGATCTCCCCTGCTGCATTCTTTATTACCGAAAACAGAACAGGGTCTGCAGGAAAGCTGCACGGGATCTATTTGGACGAGTGTATGTCTGGGACCTGCAGACGGACCAAAGCCCAGATCCGCATGAGTAGGACCCCACACGGAAATGATCCTGGGTACACCCGAAAGAGATGCTAAATGCAGATTGGCCGAATCCATGGTCATCAGAACTGATAATCTGGAAAAAAAACGTACCTGAAGCCGCAGGGGCATATAGGCATGCAGCAGTTTGATGCGATCCGGATAGAGGCTCTGCCATTGCTCCATGATCTGGTTTTCGCGATCACCACCTCCGATGAGAAAAATCAAAGATTCTGAATCTGCCTCATCCAGAATTTTCTTCAGCAGATTTTCTGATTTTTCTGTCGGATATTCCTTCCAGATATGGCGTGCAAAAGCAGCGAGTCCGATCAGAGGCCTTCCCCGCCAGCCATGTTCATCCATCAACCGATCCAATTCTTTTTCCTGAACCGGATCTTCGGGCCATCTGACAGTTTCGTAACTTTCTATTTCTTCTGGCAGATTCATTCCTGCCGCTCTGAAAACATCTGCATAGCGAAGGTAATGGTGACGCAAACTCATCCTGCTTTGAGGCTGTGTGCCGATGTATTTTTTCTTTTCCTTGCGTCCTTTGTCAATTTTGAAAACCGGAATGCCCGACATTCTGAGAAACCACCCAATACAGGCAGAACGGAGGTTTCCGTGTAAATCGACCACTGCATCATATGATTCCATCCGCAGAGAAAAACAAATGCGTACCAATTGTACAAACCCCCTGATTCCAGGATCGAACTCATGGCCCAGGACCTTTACGCCCGGGATGGAGTCCATGATAAATGAAAAATTCTTTCGGGTGAGAAAGTGAATTTCAACTTTTGGATTCAACTCGATTGCCCTTCTGATGACCGGATGGGTCATGGTCACATCGCCCAGTGCAGAAAACCGGATGACCAGGAGCTTCATCCTTCAGCTCTTGCTTTTGTACAATTCCGGATTCGTAGAGGGATCATTGTACATTTTCATTTGTCTGTACACTTTCATCAACGCCCTTCCCTGCTCCAGTTCTTCCATCAGGCTGTTGATACTGGCACAGAGGTCATTTTTCTGATCGAGTAAAACGGAATACTTCTGACTGCACATCGCCCTGTGGTGCTCTTCTGCATCCGCCCTCCTGGCCTGTTCGTCCATGTGCCACAATTTGAGCATCAGAATAGAAAGCCTGTCCAGAGCCCAGGCAGGTGTTTCGGTATTGATCCGGGCATCCTTGTTTACAGAAACCGATTTCAGTTCATTCAAAAACCAGTCGTCGATTTTTTCGACGAGGTCTGTCCGCTCCTGATTGGACCGGTCTATTCTTCTTTTGATTTCGATGAATCTGGGCGCAGGCAAATCAGGTCTCCGTATGATGTCCTCCAGATGCCATTGCACACAGTCTATCCAGCATTTCCTCATCAACATATGGTGAATATCGGATTGCCCGCCTTCAAATGGATAGAGTGTATCGACATCATCCGTCAGATGATAAGTCTTGATGACCTCGTGAAATACACTGCTGCAATATTCTGCGCTGATCTGCATCGGTCCGGTTTGACTATGGATCAGCCGTTCATATAATCTTCCAATGGCGGACAAGTGCAGATGAGATTGCGGTCGCCATAGGCATTATTGACCCTGCTGACCATAGGCCAGAATTTATTGGAATGAGATAGGTAAGGCAAGGGGTAAGCTGCCTTCTGGCGGCTGTAAGGCCGGTTCCATTCATCGGCCGTAATCACCGCAGCGGTATGGGGCGCATTGTGCAGCACATTATTGTCAGCAGGATATTCCCCTCTGGCGATTTCATCGATCTCTTCGTGGATACTCAAAAGGGCATCGCAAAAGCGGTCCAGCTCTTCGAGATTTTCAGATTCAGTAGGCTCGATCATGATGGTACCTGCGACCGGGAATGAAAGCGTGGGCGCGTGAAAGCCATAATCCATTAGCCTTTTGGCAACGTCCTCTGCAGAAACTCCAACGTCCTTATAAGGGCGCAGATCCAGGATAAGTTCATGTGCCACGCGGCCCTTTTCTCCCTTGTAGAGCACTTTATAGCGTTTGCCCAGACGATAGGCGATGTAGTTGGCATTGAGAATAGCGTGAACCGTAGAGCGGGTCATTCCATCCGGTCCCAGCATGCGGATGTAAGCATATGAAATCAGCAAAATGCTGGCTGATCCATAGGGCGTGGCAGACACTGCCGGCACGGCCTGGCCCTTGTTGAGGGAATCCATGTAGGGATGACCAGGTAAAAAAGGTTTCAGCTTATCGTTGACACAAATGGGACCCATACCAGGACCTCCACCTCCATGTGGAATGGCGAAAGTCTTGTGCAGATTTAGGTGACATACATCCGCGCCAATGGTTGCAGGACTCGTGAGGCCCACCTGGGCATTCATATTGGCTCCGTCCATATAGACCAGTCCGCCAAAATCATGCACGATTTTACAAATCTCCTGGATGGCTGTTTCAAAAACACCATGGGTAGAAGGATAAGTGACCATCAGACAGGCCAGACGATCTTTGTATTGTTCTGCTTTTGCCCGAATATCTTCTACGATTATGTTTCCGTTTTCGTCGCAGGAAGTGACCACGACATCCATGCCTGCCACCACGGCGGAAGCCGGATTGGTACCATGCGCAGAGGCCGGGATGAGGGCTACATTCCTTTGCTTGTCTCCGCGGGATTCGTGATAGGCCTTGATCGTGAGCAACCCTGCAAATTCACCCTGAGCTCCTGAGTTGGGCTGCAGCGAACAAGCTGTAAATCCGGTTGCCTGGCAGAGGTATTCCTCCAGATCGCGGACCATGGCCAGGTAACCTGCTACCTGATCCTGAGGAACAAAAGGATGCACATCGCTGAATTCAGGCCAGCTGACCGGTATCAACTCGGTAGCGGCATTGAGCTTCATGGTACAGGAACCCAGTGAGATCATGGAATGCACCAATGAGAGATCCTTGTTTTCCAGACTCTTGATGTACCGCATCATGGCGGATTCCGTATGCTTGGTATTGAAGATAGGATGAGTAAGGTATTCAGAGGTTCTGATCAGATGTGACTGAATCCTGGGTCCGCTGGAAGGCATGAGCAAAACAGCATTGGACTTGCCCGCTGCCTTGGCAAAAACAGAGGCGATGGTCTTAAGAGTCTCCTCCTGAGCTGTTTCGTCCAGAGAGATCTGCACTGCTTCATCCGTGTACCAGAAATTGATCATGGCAGCTTCTGATTCCTTGCGGATTCGGGCACGCACATCCGAATCGGCGAGAATGCTGATCGTATCATAATACTGATTGCTGCCCAGCTTGTATCCCAGAGATAACAGCGCATCTGCCAGACTGGCGGTCATATCGTGGATCCTTCGGCTGATGCGGTACAGGCCTTCCGGGCCGTGATAAACCGCATACATGGAAGCCATGATGGATAGAAGCGCCTGTGCTGTGCAAATATTGGAAGTGGCTTTTTCGCGGCGAATGTGCTGTTCACGGGTCTGTAACGCCATGCGCAATGCGCGGTTGCCGTGCTCGTCGATTGAAACACCGATGATCCTGCCCGGGATATCCCTTTTAAATTCATCCTTTACGGCAAAAAACGCTGCATGTGGACCTCCGAATCCCATGGGCACTCCAAATCGCTGGCTGTTGCCCAAGGCCACGTCGGCTCCCAATTCACCCGGAGATTTGATCATGCACAGAGCCATCAGATCTGTAGCCATGGCCACATAACAGGATTTTTGATGAGCTGTTTCAATGAAGGCTGTGTAATCTTCAACCGAACCTCTGGCATCCGGATATTGCAGCAAAACACCGAAACAGGAATCAGGAATCGGATCTTTGAGAACATCACCGGTCACGATCTCTATGTGATTGGGCCAGGACCGGGATTTCAAAACGGATAAGGTTTGACCATATACGCCCCTGTCCACGAAAAATACGCGGGGAGAGGTTTCCTTGTTTTTCCCTGCCTTGGCATGGTAAAACATCAGCATGGCTTCTGCAGCTGCCGTGCCTTCATCCAGAAGAGAGGCATTGGCGATTGGCAGTCCGGTGAGATCCGATACCATGGTTTGAAAATTCAACAGCGCTTCCAGTCTGCCCTGCGCGATTTCTGCCTGATAAGGGGTGTACTGAGTGTACCAGCCCGGATTCTGAAAGACGTTGCGGCTGATCACACTGGGTGTCACGGTACCATAATAACCCTGTCCGATAAATGATTTGAAAGGACGGTTTTGAGCGGCCAGCTGCTTGAGCTCCTGGAGATAGTCAAACTCAGCCTGTGCGGCAGGAATTTTCATTTCGTCCTTACGGCGTATGTGATCCGGAATGGTCTCCTGGATCAGCTGATCGACGCTGCCGAGTCCCATGGTCCTCAGCATGGCACTCAGGTCCGGCCCCAGTGTGCCGATGTGCCTGCTTTCAAATTTATCTGTACGGGCAAATGGATTCATTGATTAATTTTTTTGGTCTGCAAAAATAACTGTGTGATTAACAAACGGACCCTTTTTCAGTTGTAAACTGAAATAATAATTAGGCTCTTGTCGCTTTTCAGAACTTGGACACGCCCAAAGCATGAGAAAGCACTTCGTGCATATCCCTCACGTAGATAAATTCAAGTCCTTTCAAGTGTTCGGCAGGTATCTCCTCCACATGCGGTTTGTTTTCCACACAAAGCATGATGGTTTTCAGTCCAGCCCTTTTGGCTGCGAGCACTTTTTCCTTGATACCCCCAACCGGCAGCACCCTTCCTCTCAGGGTGATCTCCCCTGTCATGGCCATAAAGGGTTTCATGGGTTTTCCGATGATGCTGGAGGTGACGGCTGACAACATGGTGATCCCCGCAGAGGGTCCGTCCTTGGGAATGGCTCCCTCGGGAACGTGAATATGTATGTCGTGGTTTTCAAAAAAGTCTTCTTCGATGTTCAGTTCCGCGGCGTGGGAACGGATGAAACTGATTGCAGTACTCGCTGATTCTTTCATGACATCTCCGAGGTTTCCGGTCAGGGTCATCTTCCCTTTGCCCTTGGAAATTGAGGTTTCAATGTATAGGATGTCTCCTCCCACACGGGTCCAGGCCAGGCCAATGGCCACCCCTGCCGGTAGGTTTTCCTGATACTGATCGCTGCTGAAGCGGGGAACGCCCAGGATCTCCTTCACCTGATCGGTGTGGAAGCTCACCTGTTTGACTTTGTTCATGGCCACTTCGAGTGCGGCGCGCCTCATCAGAGAGGCCAGTTGTCTGCCCAGAGACCTCACTCCGGATTCCCGCGTATAATCCTCGATCACCTTGGTGACCACTTCACGCGTCAACTTGATCTGGCGGGCTTTCAACCCATGTTCCTCCAGGAGGGCAGGAATCAGGTGCTTTTGGGCTATTTCGAGCTTTTCTTCCAGAGAGTATCCTTGTATTTCGATGATCTCCATGCGATCCAGCAGGGCCGGCTGAATACCGCTCAGGGAGTTGGAAGTGGCAATAAACAATACCTTGGAAAGGTCGTATTCCAGTTCCAGGTAATTGTCGTGAAAAGTTGAATTCTGCTCAGGATCCAGGACTTCCAGCAAGGCTGAAGAAGGATCACCACGGAAATCCTTGCCTATCTTATCGATTTCATCCAGAATGAAAACCGGATTGGAAGACTTCGACTTCCTTATGGACTGGATGATCCTGCCCGGCATGGCACCTATATAGGTTTTGCGGTGACCGCGGATCTCGGACTCATCGTGGAGACCGCCCAGGGACATCCTGACAAACTTTCTGTTGAGCGCCTTGGCGATTGATTTTCCCAATGAGGTTTTACCTACTCCCGGAGGACCCACTAGACAAAGGATCGGAGCCTTCATGTCTCCTTTGAGTTTGAGAACCGCCAGATGTTCGATGATCCGCTCTTTAACTTTTTCCAAACCGTAGTGATCCTTGTCGAGCACCTTGCGGATCTTGTGTATATCGTACTGATCTTTGGTGTATTCATTCCAGGGCAGGTCGATGAGCATTTCCAGATAATTCATCTGCACAGAATACTCGGCTACCTGTGGATTCATCCTTTGCAGCTTGCCCAGTTCTCTGTCAAAGTGCTCCTGGACATTTTTATTCCATTTCTTTTTGGAAGCTTTTTCCTGCAGATCCAATAAATCCTGCTCGTGGGGATCCTGGCCCAGTTCCTCCTGAATGGTCTTGAGCTGTTGGTTGAGGTAATAATCCCTCTGCTGTTTCTCCAGATCACCCCTTACTTTGGATTCGATCTGATCCTTGACCTCAAGGAGCTTCAGCTCGTGACTCAGGTGTACCAGCAGACTTTCAGCTTTCTTGAAAAGGTCGTCGTTTTCCAGCAAGGCTTGCTTTTGCTCTATGCTGATGTTGATATTGGATGAAATGAAATTCAGAAGGAAGCGGTCATTGTCTATGTTGCGCAAGAGCAACTGTGCCTCGTTGGGGATCTGGGGAGAAAGTTCTACGATGCGTCTGGATTGCTCCTGGATCGCCTTGATCATGGCATCGTATTCTAGCTTGCGTTCGGAGGCCTGATAGGCCCTCAGTGAGATCTTCGCTTCCAGATAGGGTTCTTCGCGCAGGGCCTGATCCACGGTAAAGCGCTTGCGACCCTGCAAAATGACGGTCTGGCTGCCATCGGGCATCTTCAGCATTTTCACGATCCGGGCCACCGTGCCGGTCTGATAGAGGTCCGCAAATCCCGGATTTTCTGTCCTGCTGTCTTTTTGTGTCAACACAGCAATGAACTTATCCTGCTCATTGGACCGGGTGATCGCCTTCATCGACTTATCCCTTCCCACCGTGATGGGAATGATCACCCCGGGGAAAAGTATGGTATTCTTGAGCGGCATCACGGGCATGACCTCACCAAAGGTCTCGTCCTTGCCGGATTCTTCTTCATCAGAGACAGCCACGAAAGGAAGCATTTCGGCATCCTCCATGATGGCCGTGGAAAATAATCCTGTTCTCGAATTCATTTCTGGATTTTAATTTGATCGTAATTAATTAACTCCGGATGGAGCATTCTGTTTATCAGGTCAAGCATCGTGCCACCTGATTGATCTGTCAGGTCCGGATGGTACCGCTTTGGCAAAACAAATTATAAATGTATATATAACAGTACTTTAGAAAATATTTTGATCAAAGAATCAGCCTGACAAAAAGTCCTGAAAACTGAACAGGCTGCCATTCCAATGGTCAAATAGGCCGAAAAAAAAAGGCCGTACATCATGAGTTTGTACGACCTTCTCATTTACTGATTTTGGAATTGTCTCTTTATTGCTTCCTGCAATCCTGGAGGACCCGGATAGACTCTGCAATATAAATGTCTTTTTTGATGCTCTTCAGAAAATCCTCATTCCTTCCTATTCTGGATGAATCAGACTGAATGTAGTTCAGGTCTGCACTGAGATTGCCTACCATCATGGCATCGATGGGTTTCATGGAATCTTCGTCCGACTTTTTGGCCTCCTTCTTGCGGTAGTCCATTTCCGCCTTGAAAGCATTGTAATTCAAGGGGTACTTGGATTTGTCGCGCAGTTCCTTCATTTTCTTTGCCTGCTGATCAGCCAGACTGAATTCCTTCTGCGCCCGGATGCGCTCCAGGCTCTTGCGTTTGACCTCTTCCAGATTGCCGATCTTGTATACATCCTGGTTCAGATCCAGGCTTTTGATCTCGTCAAAAGGCATGGGATTGTCGTATTCCTTTTCTCCTGTCTCGATATAGGAATACAGATCGGGGAGAACGATATCGGGTTCTACTCCTTTCAACTGTACGGAACCCCCATTGACGCGGTAGTATTTTTGGATGGTCACCTTCATCTCACCCAAAGGCTTGAACTGATCGTTACCCGGAATACGATCCAGATTGACAAAGCGCTGTACCGTGCCCTTGCCAAAGGTGGATCCATCGCCAATGATCACGGCCCTCTTGTAATCCTGCAGGCAGGCTGCCAGGATCTCAGAAGCCGAAGCTGAATTTTTGTTGACCAGCATCACGACCGGACCGGTAAATTCCACGCCCGGGTCCGTATCCTGATAAGGACTCACGCGGTCGCGGTCCCTGACCTGCACCACAGGGCCCTTCTCAAAAAACAAACCCGCCATTTCCACAACTTCCTGAAGCGATCCTCCGCCATTGTTTCTCAAATCAAAAATGAGGCTTTTGGCTCCCTCCGCCGTGAGTTTGCGCAGTTCCTTCTGAACGTCCCTGGCGCAGCTTGCCCCGTTGGGATTTTCAAAGTCCGCATAAAATCTGGGGAGGCGAATATAGCCCACGGAACGGTCCAGACTGTCGAGCGACAAAATGGCGGAACGGGCAAATCCTTCGTCCATGATCACTTCATCGCGCTCGATGGTGATATCCTTGACCACGCCATCCGTTTTTTTCACCTTCAAGGTCACACGGGTACCCTTTTTACCCCGGATCATCTTGACCACCTCGTCGATGTACATTCCTTTGATGTCTACCATTTCCTGGCCTTCCTGCTGAACGCCCTGAATGATGTCGTTTGCCTCCAGTTCTTTCTGCTTCCAGGCAGGACCACCAGGAACAATGGAGGAAACTTTGGTGTATTCCTTTTCTGTCTGCAGCCTCGCTCCGATGCCCTCCAGCTTGCCGGACATGTTGATGTTGAAGTCTTCCTTGTCCTTGGGATTGAGAAAATCGGTATGCGGATCGTAAATATGGATCAGGGTATTCACAAAGACCTCAAAATGATCGCCGCGCGTCATGCGATCCATTCTCTTATACCAGTTTTCCATGCTCTCCTGGATGTCTGTCCGGATGGATGCGATCGTGGAATCCATAGGTTTCTTTTCCTTTTCTTCCTCGTCGGTGTCCATCGCATCGTAATACCGGGACAAAAAATCGTATCGCATGGACTTTTGCCAAAATTCCTTCAGTTCGCGGTCATTGGATGCCCATTCCCGCTTGTCGGAATCCAGTTCGATTTCACCCTTGCCCTCCAGGTCGGGTTTCTGGGCGAGAAACTCCTTGTAATATGTTTCGGTCTTGCGAATGCCTGCGGTCAGCAACTCAACGGACTTTTCAAAGAGCTCCAGATTGCCTTCGCGGAAATGGTCATCCATTTTGAGCCGGTAGGATTCCAGCTTCTTGATGTCTTCGCGGGTCAGAAAACGCTTTCCGGAATCGAGGTTTTTGAGATACTGTTCAAAAGCCTTGGCAGAAAAGGCATCGTCGATCACCGGCGGCTGATAGTGGTAGCTCTGACTTTGTTTGTAAATCAGCTGCAGCAGCAATTGCTCTTTGGATCCCGGAGGATGGGACGGCCTGCACTGGCTCGTGATGTAAAAAAGGCCCATCAGGAGCGGTACCACTACAAACCATGCTTTTTTGGAATTCATCTCTTTTTTCATTTTTTAATTCGGTCTTCTCTTGAACACCCGGCGCGTTCCGGTCATTATCAGAAACAAGGGCTTTTTGATAAGTTTAACTATTAATGGAACAGAAGCGCCAAATGTTGAGTAGATGACACAAAATTACAAGGAAGAATTTATCTACGAAGAATTTCGTAATGAAATTGCTTTTATTTTCGACATGCGGCACTGACCCATCGACAAAGCCCATTGTTTCCCCAACCTAATTTTATCAACCCCGCAGCCGCCCATACCGATCAATCATGGAACAAATAATGAAATTTGGTTTGCTTGGAAAAACACTAAATCATTCATTTTCAAAGAGATATTTTGAAAATAAATGGAAAGCAGCAGGTATTCAGGACAGGCAATACGAATTGTACGAGATTGCATTGGCGGGAGAACTGAAGAAATTTCTGGATGACCACGGGGACCACCGTGGATTCAACGTCACGATCCCGTACAAGCAGGATGTGGCTGCCCTGGTGGACAGGCTGGATCCCATTGCCCAGGAAATCAAAGCGGTCAACTGCATCCTGCGTTCAGAAAGGGGATGGTTGGGATTTAACACGGACGCGCCTGCTTTTCTGATGACCCTCCTCGACTTTTTGCCCGCCGAACGGGACTTTGAGGCCCTCGTTCTGGGGTCCGGAGGTGCGGCGGCGGCCGTTCGCTGGGCCTTGCAAAGACTGGCCATCCCATACAGGACCGTTTCCAGAGGTGGGCCTTTGAACTATCGGAATTTAGACCGAAGCTGGCCGGACCGGACCAGACTCGTCATCAACACCAGTCCCCTGGGCCAGTATCCGGAAATTGGCATTTGGCCGGATATTCCCTACGGGCGGCTGAATGAAGGATGCTTGGCCTACGATTTGATCTACAATCCGGAAAAAACCGGATTTTTAAGGAAAGCAGAAGAGAGAGGTGCCCGGATCCACAACGGACTCCGGATGCTGCAGATCCAGGCTGACCTCAGCGAACTCATCTGGATCGAGGGAATTAAAGTCTATGAAGAACAGCTTTCGAAAATAATGATCCCATGAAACGGAAGAAAATAGTCATACTCAGCGGAGCAGGCATCAGCGCAGAGAGCGGCATCAGGACCTTCCGGGATGCGGACGGACTTTGGGAAGGACACGACGTGATGGAGGTGGCATCCCCGCAGGGGTGGAAGAAAAATCCTGCCCTGGTATTGGATTTTTACAACCAGCGGCGCAGGCAACTCCTGGAAGTAAAGCCCAATCCCGCGCATACCGGGATTGCTCAATTAGAGGAAAATTTTGAGGTCTCGGTGGTCACCCAAAATGTGGATGACCTGCACGAAAGAGGAGGAAGCACGCAGGTACTCCACCTGCATGGTGAGCTGCTCAAGGTGAGGAGCACCCGGGATCCTTCACTGGTCATGGACTGGAGGCAGGACCTGAATCAGGGAGACCTCTGTCCACTGGGCAGTCAGCTGCGTCCCCACATCGTCTGGTTTGGCGAGGAAGTACCCCTCCTCCCACAGGCCGCTCTCATCTGCTCACAGGCGGATATCCTGGTGATCGTGGGCACTTCCCTTCAGGTTTACCCGGCAGCCGGTCTGATGGCTTACGCCCCGGCAGGGATCCCGGTGTATTACATAGACAAGAACCCTCAGGTCAACTTTGAACTGAGCCAAATGAAAAACCTGAAAGTCTGGTCAGCAAGTGCATCCGAAGGAGTGCATCGGCTGATGGAGGAATTGGAATAACTACATAGGAATATTTCCCCCCTGTTGGCGCAAGTCTTCCTGTCCCGCCGAGGCGGGACGACTTGTGCCTTTCCTTTTCCATTCCTTTTATTGCCGCAAGTCTTCCTGTCCCGCCTTGACGGGATGATTTGTTACTTTATTTTGTTATTTAAACCTACATTCAAGTAAAATTATCCTGACAAATTCTTGCAAAAAAGTCTACCTAGGGTCCATGACTTTTTTACAAATAATTTTACCATCTTTATACTTAAATGACAAAATATAAGCTCCTGCTGTCATTTCATGATAACTTAAAATAATTTCAGATTGATTAGCTGTTATTGGAAAACTACTTAATTTCTGTCCGATTAAATTGTACAATTCAATGGTTTGCAAGTCATCACCAAAGTCTTTTATGATGAGTTCACCATTCTTATGTAAAATATAGGGATCTACCATATCATTCTTGGTCTCATCTACATCTGAAACAAGTCTATTGCAATATTTTACTAAATAAAAAGTATTTGGAGATTGACTGTGCTTAGATCCTGTGACAAGATAACAATCACCAGACATTAAGCTTAAATTTTTAACTATCCCCTCAATTGAAAATCCACCTGATTTATCATACTCCTTATCCATCGTTCCATCCGTGTTGATCACGAAAAGTCTCGAAGTGTTTTTAATGAAATCATAAGCAAAGAAGTATAACTGGTTAGAACTTCCATTATATGCAGTGTTCATCCAATTATGATACATTTTAAATAAATATCCGGAAATGACTAACACTCCACGATCTCCGAATTCATCGACCAATAAACCTTTCTGATCTCTTTTTTCAATTAAAATCCGCTTATTTAAATTGTCGTTATATATCATATACAAATAGCCATCTTTATCAGAAACAATCTGTTCTATCAAAATAGCTTCATTATTTAATCTAGCAGTCCTACCCAAATTATAATATCCAAGCATTCCAAAACTACTGTCCAAGGACATATCATTATTAAATCTCAATAAATAACTTCCCAGAGAATCAAAACATTCATAACTCACCACGGCATAAAAATGATCATCGGGATGATAGTGAATATTGGAAACATGAAAATATGTTAAATCATCGCCATTCGGGCACCATTCAGTCACATCCAATTCGTGCCTGATAATATCATTTAGATTATTTACCCTGACAAATTCCAAAATTTCTTTTTGACTTCCCTTTAAAAGTTTAGGAACAATGAAACTATCACCATCCTTTGTATTATTGCAAATATTTCCTGTGTATGAATATATATATTCATCACCAATAACAAGTTTTCCTTTGTCAAAGAAACTGGAATCCGATAAACTGGATGTATGAATCCTTCTTACAGATACTTTTTCATAGACAGATCTGGGAATTGACGATGAATATTTAAGCAATAGAAAACTATCCTCCGATAAACTTGCGCCGTACATTAAATAAATCCCCTCTGATCCGGTCCAATTCAAAGGATTAGGATAAGATCCTAGATTTAAAGAATTCCCTGTAGGGTCGAAAAATTGAAGTTTGTCACCTGTTACCACCACTATGTCTTGTTTGGAATTCAGGATGGTATTCACTTCATAAGTTTGCCTGAGCGTCGTATGTAACCATCCAAAATCGGCAAAACTTGAATCGATCACCGTTCTTTGAGCACTTGCCCAATAAAAAATATTCAGCCACAAGATGATAACTGCAGACCAATTCCTTGCAATAGACATATGTATAGATATTTTACTAAGAATGACAAATATACCTGAATCCATGAATGAATCCAAACATGAAAATTCTGCTATTTTGGAACAACATCAATACAAGTATTGTTGGACACATATGGAGTACATGAGGGATACACCTGTGATTTTATGTAAATATTGCCCATCGGAGATGATGTGCAAGTTGAGTCGCTCCAATCAAATCCATGTGTTTGGCACGTGCCGCCAGAGTATTGCCTGATAAAATATTTGATACCACTTGGTAAATTCAATGTGCAGGTGGAAGGATTCCAATCCAATGTGCTGCCACTAATAGTAATAACCACCCTGGCCTGAGCACAAAGAGTACCACTACCATCATCTACACAAGAAGGTGTTCCGCAAGAAGGAGTAAATTCTAAAGAATTACTTGATCCTGATTGTGTAACCCTAAACGATGCATCTGATTCGCTACAAGGCTTGCAAATATCCCATATTACATTTAGGCTGCTTCGCGGATTCAATTCATTTGAAAATTTCCCAACTGTTAAAACGTCAGAATTTTCTGGCTGACAAGATAAAATAAAATAAGTAATTAAAACGCCTATAAAAAAATAGATGGATTTCATAATAAAGATTTAAAAAGTTAAGTGTAACCACCTACCTTGTATTTCGGGGTGTGTTCGATGGCTGTCGCTTAAATGATTCAAGCAGGCATTTGAATATTCACCCACTGATTTGGTGTTCAGGCCTTGATCAACTTTTCAGTCAGACAAATTTACATCAACGCAAAAAAAAATAAAAATCAATAAATTGTCAATGTTATGTTATTGCTTTGTTAATGCAAGGTACTGAACAATCAGCTTCTGTTGACTTGCCGACGCAAGTCTTCCTGTCTCGCCTTGGTGGGATGTCTTGTACCTATACTATAATTGATGTAGACGCAAGTATCTTAATTGAGCTAAAATTTGAATACCGATCTCCAAGCATATATTACCTGTAATCCAATACTACAATTTTCCTGGTCTCTATTAAATTCGGATTATGGTGTCCATCCATGACCTTCAGATAATATACCCCTCCAGGTAGTAATAATTTAATACTTTTTGAAAATGGGACTTGTATTCGATAGATCATAACTCCTAAATCGGAAAATATTTGTATTTCAAAATTACTTTCAATTAGTTCTTTGTCTGCTTCCAATGTTATGCTACCATCTAAAGAAGGGTTGGGAAAAATGTTAAATTGTAATTTGTTATTTGGATTTGTTACCGAGGTTGAGCCTGAATACTTAATACATCTGCAAGGCAGATATTGCTCACTTGATCTAGCAATTTCTTGAGACAGAAAAGTATCAATTCTGATAGTCCCATTAGTAGATCCATCAAAAAAAATTGTAATACCTTTGATTAATGTTGATTCAACTAATTTATAAAACTCGCCTCTACCAAAATTATAATAATTTCCAAGGGCAAAGACTCCAGAAGGAACAATATTCAAACCCGAAGAATTTGAACCCCCGTATGAACGGGAGATAACTTTATTCGAAACATAATTGTAAGCTCCTTTCCAAAGCCAGGTAGTATCTGCATTTAGAGTTAACATAAGTTGATGCCATTCACTAGGTGTCGGAATAAGATATCCCGTTGGACATATACCTTGTATTCTTTTTGTATTTTCATTTTTTGTGAGCCCTGAAAAATTGTACAGCAGTCCAAAGGTATCACTGTTAAGACAATCACCGTTTACGCATTTATAATCTGAGTTTTTAATCGGATTTCCGTCTGAATAAAACTTGGATCTGATATTACGGTTTAACCAGGTTTGGTTACCAATTTGTACGGTATCATAAACATTGCCTTCATAATCTTTTACCTGACAAAATGAATTTTCAAAATAAAAACATATCCCAAAAATTATAAGTAATCCACTTCGCATATTCTTAATTATTAATTCGCACAATTGAATGTATTAAAACTAATATACTCTGTTGGCGCAAGTCTTCCTGTCTCGCCTTGGCGGGACGACTTGTGCCTTATATCATTCCATCATCCATTGTCTCAAGCCTTCCTGTCCTGCCTTGGCGGGACGACTTGTGCCTTTCCTTCACTCTTATATATTCTCAGCACTACATCGAAAATGAATTCAAATAAGAACCCGGAACCTAAAAAATACATTGACGTCTAATAGCAATTTCAAAACAAACGAATAGGTAAAACCTGAAATTTTTCATAATGGTGCAATGAATAGAGCTTTTCCATTTAAGAGTTGATTTTATTGTTTCACAAGTTTCTGACATAAACGACGCCCATCTTCCATTTCAAGGTAAACAAAATAGATTCCCACCGGACAATTCCGAATGTCCACTATATGGCTATTTGCATCATACCAGACCCACTTTGCTCTACGGCCCCATAAATCCCTGATCTCAAACCTGGATATACCTCTATCGACTCCAGTAAAGTGTAATCTGACAAAATCAAAAACAGGATTGGGACTTAAAAAAAATGCAATATCCTCGGTGGGTGTGATATCAGTGTCAGATGAAACCAAAGGAAGACCGATGGTATGCAATTCTGTATTGGTCTCCACCGGATCATTGTAGTCAAAATAGATAGAAGCCCTATTCTGCAATTGGATGTTCCTGGGCAATTGCTTCCTGGGTTTAATTTTATATTTAAAAAAACCATTGGATTGGATCGGGTTGACGTGTGAATCCGGAAGCATGATGTTGTTGAATGAAAAAATCAAGCTGTTCCCATTGACCAAACTCATGACGTATGGATGCGATGAAGAGCCCAGAACAATACTTCCCGGATCCAGATTGGTAGTCCGCAGGTCATTGACGATGGCTACATGGAATGCCGTATCGGTTCCGGTATTCTGAAACCTGATGGTGTATTCCAACTCCTGCTGATCTTCAATCCTCTTGTCCGGTCCCAAACCATGAGGCAGTCCTGTGATGTCATTTGGATCATAACTGCCTACATTGGTCCGGCATTCCAGATCATAAAACGGTTCATCCTCATCGATGGAATTCCTGAATCCCGGATGGTTCAAACAATTGCTGACAGGGGTCTGACTGACTTTGTTATAAGGATAGGACTCCTCCTGTTCGGCAGAAAATAACTGTTCCCGTTCGGAGGCCAGAATGGAAAAACTCTTGTTTTCAAAACCCTTCAGTTTAAAAAATCCGGATGCGATGGTCTGAATGGAGTTTTGATCCAACTCCAGCAGTTTCCAGGATCTCAGACTGCTCGTCGCGACAGAACTTAAATTGGAAATGGTCAACAAAACCGAATCTCCCATACAACTCGCGGAAGTCTTTATAATAGCTGAAGATTCCGAAATACATCCTTCGTCCGATCCGATTCTTGCTTCTATACAGTGCTTCTGACCCAATTGGGCTGTGCAGGAGACTTTGACGGTTATTTCCAGTCTATCATAAAAGTCCCTGGGTAAATCTCCAAGGATAAAACGTACTGTGTCTCCATTTACCTGGATATTGGAGTGACTGGATCTGACAAATACAAGATAGGGATCCAGAATCAGTTCAACCTCTGCTTTTTTGGCTATGTCTGTTCCCTTGTTTCCATACCTCAGGTAAATGGTGGATTCAAAACACCTCCTCAGCAATGGAATACTTAAGTCCACCTCGGGCTCAGAACATTTTTTCAATTCCTGTAAGCCCAGCTCAATGGTCTTGGTGAAATCCAGACTGGCACCATTTAACTTGAGAATGCAAGAATTCTGATATTTACTGATATTACTTGCCTCCAATTCGAAATCACCAGCAGGAGGTTCAAAATAAAATTCCCCCACAGGATTGGAATACAGGAATCGTGTAAAGTTGGCGTCGCTGACGCGTATCTGAACTCCTGATTGAGCTGACTCAGTAGGTTCTTGGTTGCAATTCTGGTCATCGTCCTTAAATAAAATTCCTTTTGCAATCTTCCGATCAGAGGTAGGCTCCGCCAATCTGTAAAAAAAGCAATTACCTTTCACATAGAGCCTTTGATCATCACCCACAAATATTCCGGTTTCATTCTCTCCAATATCGTGATATAACGCGAAACTCTGACCCATATCAAAAGATCGGTATACTTCACCCCCAAAACCTTTCAGAAAAAGATCGCCTTGATTATTGATCCACACAGCAAATTCCTCTCTATTGGGAAGCGGGTTTGATATATCGGATTTGAGCCAGCTCAATCCTGCATCAAAAGATTGAAAGAGATCGGTATACCCTAAACTATCCCTCTGAACAAAATAAATCATGGATGGATATGGACTATGAAGTACATCAACAAAATCGGGAAAATCTCCTGTCCTGGTCCATTGATTACCATAATCCATCGATCGATAGATGCTTGGACCGATATTGATCACCAGAGCTTCGTTCGTGATGATGGGTTGCCCCATGGATTCTACGGTCACAGGCGTCCTCAGCTTAAACCATCGGTCTCCCAAATCCGAAGAGCGATATAAGTTCGAACGCGTAGAAAAAAACAACATTTGATTGGAAGCATTGCATGCCATTCCGTTGAATCCACTTTGTGTTATAGTATAAATCAATTTCTTTTGCCCATTCACTATATGATACCGGTATATTTCATTGCCATCAGCATAAAAGAAGTGATCCCCAAGAACACACATCAGCTTATACTTGGAATAAGCATTTAAATAATATCTGCTCTTCAACTGGTGAATCAGTATGTAATTCCTCCCTCCATCCTCAGTGAGATAATACCCATTTTCATTCATTACAAAATAACGGTCTTTGGTCAAATGCAAAATATCCATAACCATAGACCCCTGTATCCCCTTGGTCGATATTTGCCAGCTTTGTCCTCTATCTTCTGATCTGTAAATGGCTGAATTGTGATCAGCTGTCCCAAATAAAACCCCAAACGACGAATGAAACAGTTGATTCAGGACCAATCCACTGGAATTATTATATTCTTTCCAGCTTCCTCCCTCATTGTCTGAATAATAATTGGACGAAAATTCAAATGCTATCAATCGTCCAGAATCTGTCTGACAAAGATGGACCATTCTTTGACTGCTTTTTACCAGATTGGTTTTGGTACGCAGGGTCCCCTGATTGGAAAGCACCCATATGTAATCATGACCTGCCAAATAGATCCGGTTGTTGGCACCACTGATCATCCTTGGCATTTCCACTCCGGAAAAACGATCCTTGAACAAACTGTTCCAGTTCATTCCCAAATTCTTCGATTGAAAAATTTCATTTTCAGAACAGATATATAAAAATTGAGTGGAAGGATCCTGATAAAAAATCATTTTAGTGCCATTCACATTGTTGATGACTTTGGTCCAATTGGCTCCCTGCGAGGTACTTCTGTAGACTGCTGAACCAACCAGGACAAAAATATTATCCACCGAGGAACCACTTAGATATTTATACGAGGACCAATTACTGGTCTGAAAGGGAGTCCAGCTGTCTCCATTGTCCGTTGAATAATAAGCCTCGTTGTGGTTCTTGGTGAATAGTGTCCCATCCGAGCTCAAGTTAAACTCGGATTCCTTGGGAAATGAAATATTCACAATAGGATCCCAGGATTCACCTTCGTCAGTGGATTTGTATACCCATGACTTTGTACAATCGCTGGTGTAGTTGTACAATACTCTATCCTTCCCTTCGTAGAATCTGCCAGCCGTTGAACCCGGGATTTCCGACATTCTGTCTTTCGTCTGGCTCTGTGAGCTGATATGATGCCACGAACAAAAGCTGATCGAGCATAGAAGCAATGGAATTTTCAAATTCATAGGGAGCGATTTAAATTGAAATATAAGCATTTCCCCGAATTCTGGGGATTTCCAAAAACGGTCATGACAGTTGAAGCTGGTTCAAAAATAAAGAAATGTCAATAATTTTCAAAAAAAAATTCTCCATGATAACCCTCTTGGCGCAAGTCTTCCTGTCCCGCCTGGGCGGGATGACTTATGCCACTTTTAAAAGAATGAGAAACAGAGTGAGAGCGGATGTTGGTGGAAATAGGAAGTAAACCCATTGTTGGCGCCAGTCTTCCTGTCCCGCCTGGGCGGGACGACTTGTGCCTTTTATCATTCCATCATCCATTGTCTCAAGTACTTCCTGCTTTCCTTTTCCATTCCTACACGATGATCGCAGTTTGCAACTGCGATCCTGTTTTAATGCACCGATTGCTCCCTCTGCCTACCCCCTGTTGGCCCCTGTTGGCGCAAGTCTTCCTGTCCCGCCTTGGCGGGACGACTTGTGCCTATCCTTTTCCATTCCTTTTATTGCCGCTAGTCTTCCTGTCCCGCCTTGGCGGAACGACTTGTGCCTTTCCTTTTCCATTCCTTTTATTGCCGCAAGTCTTCCTGTCCCGCCTTGGCGGGAAGACTTGTGCCTTTCCTTTTCCCTGTTGGCGCAAGTATTCCTGTCCCGCCCTGGTGGGATGTCTTGTACCTATACTATAATTGATGTAGACGCAAGTATCTTAATTGAGCTAAAATTTGAATACCGATCTCCAAGCACATATTACCTGTAATCCAATACTACAATTTTCCTGGTCTCTATTAAAACACGATGGTCGCAGTTTGCAATTGCGATCCTGTTTTGATGCACCGATCCCTGTCGCCGCACGTCTATTCGATGGTCGCAGTTTGCAACTGCGATCCTGTTTTCATGCACCGATTGCTCCTCCTGCCTACTTCCCCATCACGGCCCGATATTTCCAAATATTGATTATCCAGAATTACTTCTCCAGTAGAGGTTCATATATCCATTGACTCCTTTATTTTTTCGAAATTTCATAAATCAGACATAAAATTTCAGTCTCGGTATGCTCATACACTGACCCTAATTACCCCATATCCGATAGCTTGCGTGGATCCCCACGAAAATATCCTTCATCCTGTATAATCCTCTCTGCAATACCTCCTGATCAAATGTGTCGATCAGTTCAAACTCCTCAGTTACACTTTCATCAGATGTTCGCCTCATCAAAAATCTCGCATTTACTCCTACCGACCAATTCTGACTGACAGTCCGGGTCAGTTCTACAGTCAAAGGCAGACTTCTGTCCCATCCAGACTTGCGTATGTGACGCACTCTGAAGTCCATTCGCCCATACAGGTCATAGGCCATGACAAAATCCACATTCCGATTGAAGTTGATACTGCGCTCCAGACTGAATCTCAGCCAAGACTTGTATCGAGGCAGTCTGAAACCCAGCTGAACTCCAAGATTCAGGTAATGCAAATATTCCGATGTGGTAGGAAAATGAAGTAAACTGCCCGGCCAGGTTAAAAATATTGGATCAAGAATATAATAATCGTAATCTCTTCTTTTGAAAAAATATCCCATCCTCAGCCCGAGATCCATGCGATCCCAAAACAAAATCCGCCGTAACTGGAAATCCATCCGGGCCGAAACATAATCCCGAACTTCTGTAATCCCCTCGTAATATTTCAATTTATACAATTCATCTGGTAAGCTTTCAGCCCCCTTCCAGTAATCAGGATTAGAGCGCGCATTGTAGCTGTTAAATTTCTTCACTGAATAATTCACATTATCCCCTGTATATCCATACAGCAGACCACCTTGGATGGATAGGTCAAACCCCTTCCATTGAGCCAGAGTACTTGTGTGAAGAATCACCCACAAACAAAATGAAAATAATTTTCCATTGATCAATGAAAATCGATATTCAATCATGCTCAATTTATGTTCTTATAAAATCTAGACCTATAAATCCAATAAATATCCAAAATGCAAACCAAACAATATGTCTTTAATCACAATAGATCCCTTTTGTAACAATTCCTGTTTATTCGTGTCAAATAATGAAAATAGTTCAGAAATACTGATATCTTCATCACCAGGTGCGTTAAACCTAACGCTCAGCCCTCCATAGAGCCTGGGACCAAAAAACTTGCTGATCTCAAAATTATAATTACGAAATGCATTGCCTAAATCAATTCCAAACTTGTAGCCGCTTCTATCCAATACCTTTTTAAATTCAAATCCTTCTGAACTGAGCAAAGTGCTAATGTATCCACTTGAGTTATTACTATTATTATTGGCTTCGTATTCCATACCGGCACGGATCCAGATATCCGGCCTTTTAAAATGATACCCAAACTGGAGTCCAAAACCAAAATAATGTACATTTGCAGAAGTGCTATTTTCAAATGTACTAAAATCCGGATTTTTATAATCAAATGGATACTGAAAGTAATATTGGATATCCACCTTTTTCATCCGGTAGAAAAACTTGAGTCCTACGTCCATCCTTTTATTCCAAAACTGGCGCCGCAGACTGATCTCCGGCTCCCAGGTGAAGTAATCTCTTGTTTGGACAATCCCATTATATTCTTCTCGTTTGATAAATTTTGATGAATCTATGCCAGGTCCTCGCCACTGGTTGGCCCGGTATGTAAATTTGACGGAATTAAACTTCTTTACTTCGTACGTTACATTGTTTCCGGTGTATCCATAAAACAAGTTCACTTTCGGATCAATTTTCCAGTTGGATTCCTGGCAGATTAGAGCTGGGGTTAGGCTACCCGATATTAATATAATGACTAAATTCCTTACAATTCCCTCCATGGTTTCACTTTACATGTTTGATAAAACATCTTACTGACAGTGGGGCAGACTTTGGGTTTGACTTAGTTGCAACGAACCTTCTCTGATTTTTGCCCTTCCTAATACATCGCCATTGGCATGGTAACTACTACTCCAACTTTCTCTCCTCCGAGCCAATTCATCCTTACAATTTCTGCAAAAATCAAAATCAGCCTCATCGTCCTGATAAATACAATTTACATTCCTAAAAGTAGCCTCTATATCAGAATCAATGCGATCCACCTTGTATGATTTGAATTTACTGGAAATCAACTTTTGCGCGATGGTCTTGTTGGCCACATAATATCCCCACCCATCAAAGTCACTGCTGACCCTTTGGATGAGTCTATACTGGCCATCTGTCGAAACTTTTGATACCTCAACTGTCATCAATTTTTGTTCACAAGTCCTTGACCGGGTATCAACACTTCGGGAAGTGGCATAATTACATTGATCAGGGACTCCTAAAATTTCACCTTTAAAATCAAATGCAACAGTTAAAACAGCATAAGAAGTATAGGTGTGCGATATTAAAAAAGCTTTTGCCGGAGGGGAGAGATTGATAGTGGTACCATCGCCCAAATTGACTGTACCTCTACATTCATCCGTGGTCAATTGTCCTCTATATTCAACAGTAATGGTAACGGAGAGCGGATCCAGACATCTGTCTTGATCTATAAAAATCTTATAATCGCACAAAGGACTCCTGGGCCCTAAATCAGTTTGATCATCTCCAAAATGAATAACCGTCATATTGGTATCCAAGTCAGACAATGGGAGTAATTCTCCTTTTATTGAATTTCTTAGCTTTGTGACTGATGAAGAGGCAGACGATGAGTTGCCATCTATGATATACAATGCAGTTGGGCATTGATGCACCACAATGTTTGTACCCACTCTCACTTCATAATATTCATTTAGTACAGATCTTAATATATCATCGCCTAAAAAAATATCTTGTGACAAATCAGGATCATAATCACCATCCTGATCAAAGGCCTGACTCCTTAAGGACACATGACCCAGATCGGATTCAATCTCGTTTAAAATAGAATCTACTGAGATAAGGGTAGAATCTCCATAAGTCAAATCATATAAATAATCTAAGAAACAAATATATTCAGCTGAGTCTGTAAAATTTAAACGACCATCACTATAATCAGGCTCACAACTTGTCCGAGGTTTTAAATCAATCGAATTTCCTGATGATGCTGTTTCGACTTGCTCCCAATGTGTACAGGCTTGAATTAAAAATAAACACACTGTTACCCATATTAGATTCCTAACCCTAATTAAATACCTACTGGTTGGTGGTTGGTGGTTGGTGGTTGGTGGTTGGTGGTTGGTGGTAACATAAAATATAATTTTGTTCAAAAATAAATTATTCCTAAATATTTTTTTAATATTTAGTTAAATTTTAACATTTTTTTAACTTCGATCAATAGCTTGCTCTTAATATTCCAGCTCCTATATCGTCTCAAGTATTCCTGTCCCGCCTGGGCGGGAAGACTTGTGCCTTTAATCACTCCATCAACAGGTTCATTTCTAAAAAACTACATTTCCTATCTCTCCAAATACTTACCCTTAAAATATCCATTGAAAAATCTAATGGTATCAGGGTTGCCGGGATCAAGATTCATTCTATTTTGAGGAAAAATAAATGAGCAAGCAAATCGTCCTTCCAGCATTTTCAAAGAAGTGTCTATTGAAACTATTTCAATATTATTATCACTGCGACTTGTATCCAATATATAAGTATTTAATAAGGCATCCCCGTAATTTGTTGTAAACTTTGAACAGTTTTGCATTTTGTTCATTTCTATTGGCCAATTGCAATCTATTTCCAATTCAAAACATGCTGCTTTACTTTGTTTTAAATTAAATATCAAAAGATCAGATAAATCACCATTAAAATCACGTGAGAATAAATGAATCAGTATTCTTTCACTATTTATTTTTGCCCCCAAATGAAAGTAACTTAGCTTATTAACCTTGGTGGCAAATCCAAAATTCTGAACAGTATCTCCTACTTCGTAGACACTTACAATGGAAGTGGAATCCCGAATTTGCTCATTAATCACACAACTATCCCTTCTTATTGATGGATCCTGATCATCAGAAACAGTATCCCGACATGAGAAATTAAGTGCATATCCTATGATAAAGATCGATAAAATATATACCTTTCCAATCATAATATAAAAATCATAAGATCAACGGGCTCATCACAAAATTTATAAACTAAACTCACTCTACTGTATACTTTCCCTTAAAGTACCCATTGAAAAATCGCATGGTATCCAGATTGAATCTGCTACGTTTGGGTCTGTCATTGGCAAACACAAAAGTACAGGCAAAACGGCCTTCGATAATCCTATTTACAGTATCAATGGATACTATCTCAACTTTATTGTCGGTTCGGGAAGTGTCAAGTAAATAGTTGTCAATTACAACATCCTCATCATTGTTAGAAAAATATGCAACAGGAAGATCTCTATAATTCCATTTGGTATCAATTAATTTTAAAGAATAGCAACCCACTTGTTCTTTAAACCCATATAATATTAACTCATCTGTAAGAAAACTATCACGATCTCTGGATATTAAAACTATTTGAAGTAAATCTTCAATCAAAAATATTTTGGATGTAAAATTAGTAATCCTATTCACTTTTGTAGCATACCCAAAACCAGGAGTTGAATCGTGCTTATTATAGGCATTGATTATAGAAATGCTATCTAGAATATACTCATAGACTATACAGCTATCCCTTGGCGTGACAGGATCGGAATCATCCGGACCGGAATCTCGGCAGGAGAAATTAAGTGTATATCCTATGATAAAGATCGATAAAATATAAACCTTTCCATTCATAATATAAAATTCATAAGATCACCGGGCTCTTCACAAAATTAATAAATAAAACTCACTCCACTTTATACTTTCCCTTAAAATATCCCCCTGTCGCCGCAAGTCTTCCTGTCCCGCCTTGGCGGGAAGACTTGTACCACTTTTAAAAGAATGAGAAACAGAGTGAGAGCGGATGTTGGCGGAAATAGGAAGTAAACCCCTTGTTGGCGCAAGTCTTCCTGTCCAGCCTTGGCGGGAAGACTTGTGCCTTTTATCATTTCATCATCCATTGTCTCAAGTACTTCCTGTCCTAGACGATGATCGCAGTTTGCAACTGCGATCCTATTTTGATGCACCGATTGCTCTCTCTGCCTACTTCCCCATTACAGCCCTTTTGACCGCGCCGTAGCCCCAGCGGTGGCGGATGTGGTCGATCTGACGCATCAGGGAGATCTGCTCTCCGGTATCTTCAAACAGGTCAAACTGGGGACTGCCATGCACCAGGCCGCTCAGCTTGACGCCGATGAGTCGGATCAGCTGTCTGCGCTCGTACAGCTTCTCAAACAACTGCCAGACCACCGGCCAGATCTGCCGGTCCAGGGCAGTATAACTGATCTTTTGCTGGCGGGTGAAGGTGTTGAAGTCGGCGTAGCGGATCTTGACGGTCACCACCGAGCAGAGCTTGCCGCTGTCCCTGAGCTCGAAGGCCAGTTTTTCGCACATGTCGAGCAGGAGGGTGCGTATGCGCTGCAGGTCCAGGGTGTCCTGCTCAAAGGTACGCTCCTTGGAGATGGACTTCGCCTCGTGGTAGGGCACCACGGGCCGGGTGTCGATGGCATTGGCGTGGAGCCAGAGGCTGCGCCCGTGCTCGCCAAACTGCCTTTCCAGAAGCCTCATCGGGATCTCGCTGAGCACGCGGATCGTACGGACGCCCATAAAACTCAGCTTCTTGTAGGTCTCCTGCCCCAGACCCGGGATCTTGGCAGTGGACAGAGGGGCGATATAAGCTTTTTCGGTACCCGCAGGGACCTCCCGCGTACCATTGGGTTTGGCCTCTCCCGTACCGATCTTGGACACCAGCTTGTTGACCGACAAGCCAAAGGAAATCGGCAGCCCGCTCTCCCGGATGATCTTCTGCCTCAGCTCTGCCGACCACTTCATACAACCAAAATAGCGGTCCATGCCGCTCAGATCCAGATAAAATTCGTCTATGGAGGCTTTTTCAAACAGGGGTGCGTCCTCGGCGATGATGTCGGTCACCAGTCCGGAGTACTTGCTGTAACTGTCCATATCCCCGCGCAGCACCAGCGCTTGCGGACAGAGCCTCAGGGCCATCTTCATGGGCATGGCCGAGTGGACCCCGAAGGCCCGCGCCTCATAACTGCAGGCCGCCACCACCCCGCGGCTGCTCATCCCCCCCACGATCAGCGGCCTGCCCCGCAAACTGCTGTTTTTCAGACACTCCACCGACACAAAAAAGGAATCCAGATCCAGATGCAATATCGCCCTATCGTACATAAATCCTCCTGTTTGATCCGACACAAGGGCAAATGTACGTTTTTTCGTCTGCACATGTCGGTTTATTCGTCATCAGAGAGATTTTAAACCTCAACATAGAATCACAGACCTGCTTACAATAAACCAGATATTGCAATTAAAAATACAAATAATTATATTTCAATATAATTACATATATACATAATATTTATATGTTTAATAGTTTGGATAAAAATTGTTTCTTAAATAGTTTTGACCAGACTTAACCTAAAACTTTAAATTATGAAAAATACATTAAATTTACATTCCCTAATTACAGAGCAACAGAGCAACAGAGCAACAGAGCTAAACTGATCAAAAAGCATTATGTCAGTTGGGGGCACACTCTGCTTTTTTCCTTACTTACTTTCCTTTTTTCCGAGCTTCCAGCTCAAACCATTAATACCTGCGGTCCGGGATACGATTTTAATATAACTGCCATGGGGCAATGCTGGTATAGATTCATCGCTACCTATCCTTTAGGAGCTCCGATAGTTAATACAACCTGGGAAATCTGGAGCAATGGAACGCAGAACAACAACAATTTCTACGGAAGGCACTGTGATGAGACTTTTGGAAACAATGCAGTATATCAGTTTTGTTTCTATGGATACCATCAAATTAGATTGTACCTTGAATTTGACGACGGTTCCATATGCCAAATATTTAAGACATTCAATATCGCCAACTGTCCCAATCGGTACCGTTGTGACCCCAACCCGCAATCCTACTTCACTCCCTTAAACAATGGAAGCTTTGAGCCGGGTATTCATATGATCTATACTGACAATGCGCCTTGTGACAGCTGGAATTTTGCCTTGATCAAACGCCGGGGCCCGGAATGCGCTCCAATTCATTACTACATCTCCTACACAGACGGATGTGGAACAAAGCATTGTGAAGAACCGATCGGAGATACCCCGCTTACATTCTGCAAAAATATCAAACCCAATACCTGTGTACTATTAAAGGCGGTAGGAGATCACTGCTGTTATCCACCGGGATTCACTACTTATTGGAGCTCCACTATAACCCCTGACGCAATGAATCTTCCAAGCCCAATTGCACAATATAGTGATCCTTGTCCTGATTGGTGCACCGGCTGGGGATGCCAGAATCCGCCAGATAATGTAAACCTTAAGAAACTGGTCTCATGGACAAAGGGGTGTGACCCATGCATGACAAGATTAAAAGAGGAAGATCCAGAATTGTCAGGTAGGGCAAGTGATACAATAACTTTGGAAAAAGAAGCTTACTGGTTCAGAAATCAGAACCAGATCATGTACCACGGTGATGCTCAATCAGTGAATAACATAGAGATATTGGATCTCAATGGAAAAATTCTATACAGACAAAGGCAAATTTCAAATTATGGTGTTCTTGATTTTGAGGAAACCTTAAGTCCGGGAGTCTATATAATTAAATACAAAGAAAATAATTTTCAAAAGACCAGCAAACTGATTTGGCATTAAAAAATATCGAATTGTGGGGAGCTTATATCTGAATAAAACAAATGTAAGCTCTCTAAAATTAATTAAAATACAAAAAATATCCCGATGAAAAGTCTTTTGCTTAAATTCATAGCAATGTCCATTTCATTTTCAAATTGCCTTTCCAGTCAATGTCTTTTTTTTCGCATTGATAGCCTTGGCGAGCCAAAAGTACTTTACGAACTTTTTGAATTTCAGGGAGAAATAATCACAATTTATGGTGTTGATACAGATATAAATGGCAATGGATCACTAGGACTCATTCCATATTACGGTGATCCATGTCTTGAAAAATTTACAGATTCGATCCTTTACTTCAACGCATGGTCTTTTGGTCCGGCATCGGTATACCCACATACACGCACTCAGAAACTCAATTGGAATAGCATCGCTATTCCCAGTTTTGGAGATACAACTTATCCTTTATCAGGACCAGTCCCCAAAACATTAATTATAAATATGCAAAATAAGTCCGTCACTCAATTAAAGAATCCATCAGACCCATCCTTGGACATGACACCGCTATATGTCGAAGCTGGTGGAGAACTTATCTGTTATTCCTACCTCACTCATTCAGACAGCACTTCTATTTTCCGATTTGACAGGGATCTTAATTTTTTAAATCAGTATATACTACCCTACAATAATAAATCAACTGTTCCTGAATTGGATCCTCTGATTGCCAGTCCGGAAGGATATATAATTACCAGAAAGGACAATAGTTCTGCATATGAATTATTTCACATTTCCTCTACTCAAAAACTTGCCTCATTGGATTTTTTACCAGCTTATGGCACAATAAAAGGAATATTGAATGATGAAAATAAGTTGCTTATTCATGGGTCCTTTCCTTCTGGAGGGGGAAAACAAAAAGGCTATATGGCCTGGCTGGATCCTGTCCATGGAACACTTTTAGATTCTGTCACTTTTCATTTTGGCGCGATTCAAAGTGTTGAAATTTCCACATTAATTCCAATTGAAGACGGCTGGCTGATTGGAGGGAGTTACAAAAAAACAGCAAGATTTGATGCTGTAAATGAGGTATTTATTACCAGGATTAAAAATGATAAATCCATTGTTTGGAATAAAATATTTAACATTACTAACAGTGCTCCCAGAACCTATACATTTTGGACTGGTATGAAAAGCCTTTCAGATAAAAGTTATATTGCCTGGGGTTACACTTATATAGGTGGATTGAGAACCTGGTTGATGAAGTTTGATGCTGACGGGAATATCATAACTGCAACCAATGACCTGAACACTCATAAACCAATAATAGAATTGCACCCCAATCCTGCTTCTGATATATTTAAAATAAATGGAATTCCTTCCAGCGAAATTCTTCAATGCAGAATCATGGATTCTAATGGACTTGTTCGACACATTAACTTATCAGAAAATATGAACATTCAGATTTCTGATTGGAATCCAGGCCTTTATACGATAAATTTAACTTTGAAAGAAGGAAAATCAATATCGATGAAACTCTTGAAACTTTAAATCACCAGATCATTTCAAATGGTAAAAGAATTAAAATTCTATTTTGTGAGGAAAAATACCAGAGTATATTGTTGGATCTGTTAAATTGGATGAAGCGAAAAGTGGATAGCTGTGAACCTTTGGCCATGAGCTATCAGCATGAGGAAATTGGCTTAGGCTTAGGCCTAGGCCTAGGCTTAAGCTTAGGCATTCGCTTTTAGCTATCAGCATGAGGAAATTGGCTTAGGCTTAGGCTTAAGCTTAGGCATTCGCTTTCAGCTATCAGCATGAGGAAATTGGCTTAGGCCTAGGCTATTCGCTTTTAGCTATCAACATGAGGAAATTGGCTTAGGCCTAGGCTTAAGCATTTGATATTCTCTTTTAGCTATCAGGATGAGGAAATTGGCTTAGGCTTAGGCTTAAGCTTAGGCATTCGCTTTCAGCTATCAGCATGAGGAAATTGGCTTAGGCTTAGGCTTAAGCTTAGGCATTCGCTTTTAGCTATCAGCATGAGGAAATTGGCTTAGGCCTAGGCTTAAGCTTAGGCATTCGCTTTCAGCCATCTGCTATAAAATAGTGCATCAATAGAGAGAATTCCGACCGGGCTCAACCTTTGCCGTTTTTAAGCATTAGTTAGTCAAAATTTAAACTTGAAAAACGCGCTTTACCTCGCATTGGCATTGGCACTCCTGGTCTTCCTGGTGCGCTATTTCTATTTTAAACCCATGCTGGTGTTCGGACAGCCCGCTCCGGATTTTACGGCTCCCGGCATGCAGGGAGACAGCATCCGGCTGCAGGATCACCGCGATTACTACGTCCTTTTGGATTTCTGGGGCAGCTGGTGCGGTCCCTGCAGGGCAGAAAATCCCATTCTCTCCATGTTGCACCAGCGGTATGAAAACCAGGTCTTTCAGTCTGCCAAAGGCATTCGGTTCATCAGCGTAGCGCTGGACAGAGACCCTGAAGCGGCCCGGGCTGCTATCGAAAAAGATCAGCTCCGCTGGCCGATGCAGATCCTCCAGCAGGAAATGATGGACGGACCGGTGGCAAAACTATATGGCATCAAAAGCATCCCCACCAAATACCTCATCGGCCCGGATGGCCGCATCATCCTGGCCAATCCCGATATCAAGGAACTGGACGACTATCTGGCAAAAGATGCGGTCAAAAACTGACATTTTGACCGAAAAACAAGAGTGGCAAGTATATTGATGCGTTGTATTACATCCAAATTTGTGGTGCATGATGAGCAATGAAGATATCAATCTGACAGTCGATCCCGAGGAGACAAAATCGGCCCATACCGAATCCCAGACCGGGACCCTGGAAGGGCAGGAGGAAATAAAACCTTCGTCCGACGCAGATGAAAAGGCAAAACTGAATGCCGAACTGGCTGAGCAAAAGGACAAATTCCTGCGGCTCTACGCTGAATTCGACAACTACAAAAGGCGGACCACCCGCGAAAAACTCGACCTCATCCATACGGCAGCACGGGAATTGCTGCAGGACATCCTCCCGGTCGTGGACGACATGGAAAGGGCCCGCAGACTTTCAGAGGAGCAGAATGACCCCCATATCTTTCCTGAAGGCATCCGCCTTGTCTACAACAAGTTGATGGGCGTACTGAAATCCAGGGGCGTAGAAGCCATAGAAACCACCGGCAAGGAATTTGACCCCAACGAACAGGAAGCCATCACCGAGATCCCTGCCCCCACGGAGGACCTGAAAGGAAAGGTACTGGACACCGTAGAGAAAGGCTACCGGATCCACGACAAGATGCTCCGCTTCGCAAAAGTGGTGGTCGGCAAATAATCATTCAAAAGAATCGGGAAAAAACACCCTGACAGACCCATGGCAACTAAAAGAGACTATTACGAGGTACTGGGCGTGAGCAAAAGCGCCAACGAAGAGGCGATCAAAAAGGCTTACCGCAAGCTGGCCATGCAATACCATCCGGATAAAAATCCGGGAGACAAAGCAGCAGAAGATAAATTCAAAGAGGCGGCCGAGGCCTACGAGGTCCTCAGCAATGCCGATAAGAAGGCCCGTTACGATCGCTACGGACACGCCGGAGTCGATCCCCAGGCGGGCGGGTACGGCGGCCAGGGCGGCATGACCATGGACGACATCTTCGAACACTTTGGCGACATCTTTGGCGACAGCGGCGGACCCTTCGAGTCCTTTTTTGGGGGAAGATCCCGCGGGGGCAGAGGCGGCGGAGGTCAGAAAGGCAGCAACATCCGCATCAAGGTCGCGCTCAGTCTGGAAGAGATCGCCACGGGCATCACCAAAAAGATCAAAGTCAAAAAACAGGTCAGCTGCAAAACCTGCAACGGTTCTGGAGCCAAGGATGCCAAATCGGTAAAGACCTGCGGCACCTGTCACGGCAGTGGTTTTGTGCGCCAGGTGCGGAGTACCTTCCTGGGTCAGATGCAGACGACCACCACCTGTCCTACCTGCAACGGCAGCGGTCAGCAGATCTCCAACAATTGTGCTTCCTGCAGGGGTACCGGTGTCGAAATGGGAGAAGAAACGATCGAAATACAGATCCCCGCAGGAGTAGAGGATAACATGCAGCTGTCCATGCGTGGCAAAGGCAACAGCGGAGCCAACGGTGGAGTACCCGGCGATTTGCTGATCAGCATCGAACAAAAACCGCATGAGCTTTTTTCACGGGATGGCATGAACATCCACTATGACCTCTATGTCAACTTTGCAGACGCTGCTCTGGGACATCAGGCTGAAGTACCTACCCTGACGAACCCGGTAAAAATCAAACTTCCTCCGGGTACCCAAAGCGGCAAGATCTTCAGACTCAAGGGACTGGGTTTACCTTCCGTGCAGAGCTACGAAAAAGGAGACCAGCTCATTCATGTCAATATCTGGACACCCAAAAACCTGAGTTCGGAAGAAAAATCCATGCTCGAAAAGATGAGGCAGATGCCCAACTTCCAGCCCCATCCAGGCGTGGAGGAAAAGGGCTTTTTCGAAAGAATGAAAGAGTTCTTCCATGGGTGATCGCTTGTATAGGCTTTTGATCCTTTTGTTTCTGCTTGTAGTCAGTTCCTGTGATAGACCCTTCTACTCGGAGGAAAAAATCATCCCGGGATCGGTCTGGACCTACGCGGATAGTACCCGGTTTGACTGGGAGATCCGCGACACCCAGAAGTTGTACGATCTCTGGCTGAACGTGCACCACACGCTCGACCTATCGCATCAAAACGTTTATGTCCAGGCCACTACGGGGTTTCCCCAGGGACCGGATCAGGTGCAGCTCCTGTCTCTGGAATTGCTTAAACCCGATGGTCAACCCAATGGGAATTGCCGCTCAGATCAATGCACAGCATTTATATCATTAGGCGAGAAACTTTCCTTTCCTTCTCCCGGTTCATACAGCCTTTCCCTGGCCCAGTATTCCCGCCGCGACAGCATGCCCGGGATCCATTCCATCCGTCTGGAGATCCGGGAACACCGCGAATAAAACGGGGCCATTCCCAATTTGCTTAAGCTTTGTCCACAATCCTGGAGAAAAGGATGATAGCTTATAGCAAATAGCTAATGGTTTATAGCTAAAAGCGAATGCCTAAGCCTAGGCTTAAGCCATATACCAAGCCATATGCTATTCGCCATGAGCCTGTAGAATATGCTTATGGCTTAAAGCTAAAAGCGAATGCCTAAGCCTAGGCTTAAGCTATATACCAAGCCATATGCTATTCGCCATGAGCCTGTAGAATATGCTTATGGCTTAAAGCTAAAAGCGAATGCCTAAGCCTAGGCTTAATCCATATACCAAGCCATATGCTATTCGCCATGAGCCTCTTTCCCAATTATCAAAAAGTCAATTAAATTACATATTACAATATTTTCTAATATATATTAACGCCATATTGTGATCATTAACATTTTATTCTAAAACATCATACCTAACTTTGTCGTTCCATAACCGCTTGCTCCGGTTCAATTATTATCATTTCCGGAGCCAAAGTTTATTAATAAGTATTATATTAGACCCTCTGAACGACCATGACGTATCGATTTCTTATAGTATTATGCCTGTTTTTGGGTGGTCTCAAGGCCCGGGCGGCGGCCGTCCTGGGAATTGACTTCGCCAGAGATCTGAGGGACAGAATCGTCTCCAACTACTCAGAAGAGGATATCATGGACAGGCTAAAGACCATGTATTCCATAGTCGAGGTAGCTCTGGATCAGGATGTTTTGGACCAGGTCAAACGTTTTATTCTTTCTGACAGAACATTCAGCAGAAGGATCCTGCACCGCAAGGAGCTTTATTTCCCTCTCATTGAAAAAACCCTTCAGGAAAATCAGCTTCCTGCGGAATTAAAATACCTGGCAGCTATCGAGTCGGGACTCAACCCTTCTGCCCGATCCGGAGTAGGAGCAGGTGGTCTCTGGCAACTCATGCCTGCCACAGCCCGCATCCGGGGACTGAAAGTAGACGAAAAAGTCGATCAGCGCTTCGATCCAGTTCGGGCAACCCAGGCTGCAGCATCCTACCTGCAGTCTTTATTCCAGATATTTGGAGACTGGTCTCTGGCACTGGCCGCCTACAACTGCGGCGAAAATAAAGTCCTGGATGCGATGCAAAAAGCTGGCTCCCGCGACTTTTGGGAGGTGCGAAAACTCCTTCCGCGTCAAACGCAGCTCTTTGTTCCTGCCTATATTGGGCTGAGCTACATGATCCGCTACGCAGATGTTCACAACCTTCAGGCAGAAGAAGAACCTGGCAGTTATGGTTTGCTCACCTTCATCCGGATCGACAAAGAGGTCAATATCGATAAAATGGCCAAGGCAACCGGCATGGACAAATTATTATTCCGGTCCTTCAATCCTGCCTACCGAAGGGCCATCATACCCCGCTCTGAAAAAGGACACTACATCACATTGCCTGATAGTCTGGCCATTGAATTTGTGGATTATTACAGCAAGCTGCCTTCTCCCCACCATGGAGAAGAACAAACCGAAATTCAGCTTTTACCGGGAGGGGTCATTGATTTGATCAGCTTTACCCGGCCCATTCAACCCCAACCACAGGATATCGAAGAGATTCCGGTAGAACCCGTGGCCTATGATCCAGGCAGTTACACCAGGATTGAAGAAAAACCGGCCCTCCAGGCAGAATCTTCCAAAGACTACATTTACCACATCGTGAAATCAAGGGAGAGTCTTTCTGACATAGCCTCCCTGTACGACCAGGTACAGGTGGAAGACCTGATGCGCTGGAATGAAATCGATCCATCCAGGGTAGAATTGAAGAAAGGAACCCTGCTTTTGGTCAAGCGTTGATCATCCATTAACCGGAAAAAAGTCCCGACTTCCGGTTCTCCCGATCATCTTTAAAGAAGAACTTCACAGGTTCCCTTTCCCCTTTTTCAACAGAGAATGATGGGATATTCATCTGCATTTGCCCTTTGCGATCAACCCGGAGTCCTGGCTGCTATAAGTTTCCTAAGGCACTTCCGGACTGCCTGATGCACCTGCTCGTATTCCGGCTCCTGATCTGATACGCAGATCCACATCATAGCCCATCCGGATCCTTCCTCACAGGGACCCAGCCATTCACTTCTCTGTTTGCGAAAGGCTTCCCGCATCAGTCTCTTGATCCGGTTGCGCTTCACAGCTGTCCGAAAAGACTTCTTGGGTACAGAAAAACCTACAGCAAGGCGCTGAACACCCGGTTCGTCAGGTAATTCAATGTACTTTAGTAATAAGGGAAAAGAAAAGGCGCTCTGCGAACTTTTAAATAGCTGACCAATCAGCTTTTGGGACTTGAGTCTGAAATGGAGCGGAAATGATTCATCTGAAATCACATCCAGCGCTTCAACGGCTTATTTCAACCTGCTCTCGTCAGAAACCGTCAGTTTCATACGGCCACGGCCCCTTCTGCGTGCCAGCACGCGTCGTCCGTTTTTGCTTTTCATACGGCTGCGAAAACCGTGCTTGTTCGCTCTTTTTCTTCTGGAAGGCTGAAATGTGCGTTTCATGACTCTAAAAATTTATGCCCCTTTATAAAAAGGACTGCAAAGGTAATACTCCCTTTGCAATCCGTAAAATATTTTTTTAACTGTTCATGGAAATCAGGAAATCTTCGTTGCGCTGGGTTCCCACCATGTGTTTTTTGATGAATTCTACTGCTTCCTCCGGCTTCATATCGGCCAGGTGATTGCGCAGGACGAACATCCTTTGGACCGTAGCCTCGTCCTGTAGCAGGTCTTCGCGGCGCGTACTGGACTTGGTCAGGTCAATGGCCGGATAAAGACGCTTATTGGCCAAACTCCGGTCGAGCTGTAACTCCATGTTTCCTGTTCCTTTAAATTCTTCAAATATTACACCGTCCATTTTTGATCCGGTATCTATCAGAGCTGTGGCCAGGATCGTAAGGGAGCCTCCGTTTTCAATTTTTCTGGCCGCACCAAAGAATTTTTTAGGTTTTTGCAAGGCATTTGCCTCGACACCCCCGGACAGTACTTTTCCTGAAGAGGGGGCTACCGTGTTGTATGCACGTGCCAGACGGGTGATGGAGTCCAGCAGGATCACGACATCGTGACCGCATTCTACCATCCTCTTTGCTTTTTCCAGGACGATATTGGCTACCTTGACATGGTTGTCGGCAGGTTCGTCAAAGGTGGAGGAAATGACTTCGGCTTTTACGCTGCGCTTCATATCTGTGACCTCTTCAGGCCTTTCATCCACGAGCAGGACGATGAGGTAGCATTCGGGATGGTTAGCCGCGATGGCGTTGGCGATATCCTTAAGCAGGAAGGTCTTTCCGGTCTTGGGCTGTGCCACGATCAGTCCGCGCTGGCCTTTGCCGATCGGGGTAAACAGGTCTATCATCCTGTTGCCGTAATCGCGACCTGTCGGAGAGGTGGTCAGTTTGAATTTTTCATTTGGGAAAAGAGGGGTCAGGTAATCAAAAGGTACGCGGTCGCGGATCATTTTGGGTTCCAAACCATTGATCCTCGAAACCCTCAGTAGCGCATAATAGCGTTCTCCTTCCTTGGGGGGCCTCACCGCACCCAATATAGTATCCCCGGTCTTGATACCGAAGAGTTTGATCTGACTGGGAGAAACGTACACATCATCCGGAGAGGAAAGGTAATTGTAATCTGAACTTCTTAAAAAACCATACCCTTCAGACATTAATTCGAGAACGCCTTGTCCTTCCACAACGCCTTCCAACTCAACGATGAATGCAGGAGGTTGGGGAACGATCTCCTCCTCGGAGGGAGTGTCTGACCCGGTCTCTGATCCCGCAGACTCTGGCAGCTCTGAATTTTGAGGATCCCGCTGAAAACGGGTATTTTCATCACGGCCGGGTCTTCTGCGATTCTGAAAGCCACCTCTGTCGCCGTTTTCAGGACGGTCTGTCCTCTCTTTTCTTTCCGGACGATCTACTCTCAGGGGTCTGTCGACATTTTCTGATTCCTGGGCATTTTCCTCAGTTCCGCTTGTCTCATTTCCCTGTTTAGTATCCTGAACCGGTATTTTCTCAGGCCTTGGTTTGATCGCTTTGATGGGCCTCAAACGCTCCAGCTCTTCCACCGGAGGTTTTTCACGGGGAGCTACGGGTACCTCTGTTTTCTCTTCTGCCTGCACTTCAGGAGATTCTTCCTGGGTTTTGTTTGCGGTTCGGGTTTTGGGAACTCGCGCAGGAGAATCCGGCTCATTGGGCACCCGCCTTCTGCGGTTGCGGATATTTCTTTCGTCTTCTATGATTTCGTATCCCGGTGTCCTGGGTTCGGTCTGACCTTCCGTGCCGGATTGGGCCGCTTCTTCAGTGGCCTTTTTGCTTCCGAGCAAGGCCTGTTGGTCCAGAATTTTATAAACCAGGTCCTGCTTGGTGAGCTTTTTTGCGTTTGTGATTCCGAGCTTTTCCGCGATATCCTTGAGTTCAGTCACAAGCATATCGTTCAGTTGCAAAATGTCATACATTGCCACGATCTGACGAATTTAAATGGAAAGATGGTTAGAAATAAACAATAGGAATTATGATCGAAAAGGACTGCCTGAATCTGAATCAATCACGGATGTAGAAAAAATCAATTAAGAAACAAAATCCTAAGGAATGATCAGACTTGGTAAGTCGTCCTTACGCTGCAAATATACAGCTTTTTGGATTCAGACAGATATTTTTGTTCAAAAATGCCGATTTCACCTTAAAATTGTCCTAAATTAAGAAAAATGTTAGAACTCAGGATATTGCGCAATGAAAAGGATAGAGTAACGGAAGGATTGAAGAAAAGAAACTTACCGGATGAGGTCATAGACCTGGTGGAGGAGATCATTGTGATGGATGACACCCGTAAAAAATCCCAATCCGAGATGGATGCGATCTTAGCCCAGATCAACCAGATTTCCAGAGAGGTAGGCGATCTGATGAAAACCGGTAAAAGGGATCAGGCGGAAGACCTGAAAACCCGCGTGGCGGAGCTCAAGGAAACGAATAAAGTGCATGAAGAAAGCCTCCGGAATGCTCAAAGGCTGTTGGAGGAAAAGCTTATCACCCTTCCCAATATACCTCATGTGAGCGTCCCGTTTGGAAAGACCCCAGAGGAAAACGAAGTCTTTAAGACCTGGGAAGGCCCCTTGCCCAGTTTGCCTGAAAATGCCTTGCCGCATTGGGAACTGGCCAAAAAATATCAGGTTTTTGACATGGAATTGGGTGTAAAGATCTCAGGTTCCGGATTTATTCTCTATCGCCAGAACGGAGCCCGTTTGCAAAGGGCCCTGATCAATTTCTTTTTGGATGAAGCCTCGGCAGCCGGTTATGAAGAAATCCAGGCCCCCCTGCTGGTGAATTCCGACTCTGCCAGAGGAACAGGACAGTTGCCGGATAAAGAAGGACAGATGTACTACGTCGAGCGCGACGACCTTTATCTCATTCCCACCGCCGAAGTACCGGTCACCAACATTTACCGCGACGTGATCCTAAAGGAAACCGAATTACCGATCAAACTGACCGGGTACACTCCCTGCTTCAGGAGAGAAGCGGGATCCTATGGAGCCCATGTAAAAGGACTGAACAGGGTGCATCAGTTCGACAAAATTGAAATCGTAAGGATCGAACATCCGGACCGTTCCTATGATGCTCTGATGGAAATGTTGCAACACGTGGAAGGACTGCTTCAAAAACTGGAATTACCCTACCGGATCCTCCGGCTCTGCGGGGGCGATATGGGCTTTGCCTCTGCGTTGACTTTTGATTTCGAAGTTTGGTCCGCTGCCCAGCAAAGATGGCTCGAAGTGAGTTCCGTCTCCAACTTTGAAACATTTCAGACCCATCGGATGAAACTGCGCTTTAAATCAGAACAGGGCGACACAAAACTGGCGCACAGTCTGAATGGCAGCGCGCTGGCCCTTGCTCGGATTGTTGCCTCGCTGCTCGAAAACCACCAGACCCCTGAAGGTATCCGTATTCCGGACGCTTTGGTGCCTTATTTTGGAAAAAACAGACTCTCCTGAGCATAGAAAAGTCGAATAGAAAGATTATAACAAAATTTTTAGAAGCTTAGGCAAATCTTTTTGGCTCAGGTTTGTTTACATGGTTATTGAATTTTAAAACACAGAATAATTGACGAATTTATGATCCTGAATGCAGATTATATGATTTTCAACATCCTGGCTCTGGTGATGTCCGGAATCGGGTTTTTGGTATCCAATGTGCTGAAATCCAAATTCCAGCATTACAGCGAAGTAGGTCTCAGATCCGGCCAATCCGGAAAAGAAGTAGCAGAAAACATGCTACGCCACTATGGCATCCACGACGTGCGGGTTCTGGAATCACAGGGATTCCTCAGCGATCATTACAATCCTCTGGATAAAACCGTGAACCTGAGTCCTGAAGTCTATCACGGCAGATCCG
The DNA here is from genome assembly GCA_029572935.1 of Bacteroidota bacterium. Taxonomy (GTDB): domain Bacteria; phylum Bacteroidota; class Bacteroidia; order Chitinophagales; family Saprospiraceae; genus Vicinibacter. The sequence goes on along the minus strand of JAKQHM010000052.1, from coordinate 46,454 downwards.
TATCCTCAGCAGCCGTAGCTGCACACGAATGCGGGCATGCCGTACAGCACGATACGGCTTATGCCATGCTGCAACTCAGATCCAAACTGGTTCCGGTGGTCAAGGTAGCATCCATGGCCCAGCAGTTCTTACTCATGTTTGCGTTTATGCTGGCCAACACATTCCCAACCCTGCTGCTCATCACCATTATTGCCTTTATGATCACGACCCTGTTCAGTCTGATTACCCTTCCGGTCGAATTTGATGCCAGCAAAAGAGCGCTTGTCTGGATCAACGAAACCGGAGTGGCAAAAGGAGCAGAATACGATGGAGCCAAAGATGCCCTCAAATGGGCTGCGATGACTTATGTAGCCGCAGCCTTGTCCTCACTGGTGATGCTCATTTTCCTGATCCTGAGATACGTCGGAGGATCCAGAGAGTAATCCCACAGGAAAGTGCTCCATTTATTAGCTTATTTTCAAGTCGTTTGCTTTAATTTGCAGCCGTTTTAAAACAAACCTATATGTCCGCTGAACTTGAAAACCATATTAAGCAGGCCCGAAGCGACTTTGAAAAAGCAATCGAACACCTGCACAAGGAACTGCAGAGGGTTCGTACCGGGAAAGCATCCACCAATCTTCTGGACGGCATTCTCGTAAATTATTACGGCTCTCCTACTCCCATCAATCAGGTGGCCAATGTCGGATTGGCTGATTCCAGAACGATCACCATCACCCCCTGGGAAAAAAAGCTGATCGGCGAACTGGAACATGCCATCTTCGCAGCCAACCTGGGCATAACTCCTCAGAACGACGGCGAGATGATTCGCATCATGATTCCTCCTCTCACAGAAGAAAGAAGAAAGGAATTTGTCAAACAGGCCAAGCATTATGGAGAAGAAGCCAAAATCAGCATACGTTCCGGCCGGCATAAAATACTGGACTTCATAAAAAAAGAACAAAAAAACGGTTTATCCGAAGACCTGGCAAAAGCAAAGGAGCAAGAGATTCAAAACATGGTGAACGACTTTTCGTCACGTGTGGACAAGATCATAGAGGTCAAGGAGAAGGAGATCATGACGGTCTGATCTTCTAGTTGTCTTGTGTTGCTTCAAAGCAGACCGGTATTTCTGGCACCATCACTGAAAGATCCGCATGTTTTGCTGAGGGTAGGCATCGCAAAAGTTCTTTTCAGCCTGCATTAAGTCTGACCTTACTATCCGGGTGGCATTTATTACGGCCTTTAATTACAGGCTTTCATTCTGACAGACTCTGCTCAGCACTGCATTAGATTGAAAATGTACCACGAAGTGTTAGATGAGTCAGGATCGTCCTTTGTAAGGAATGATCTGTTTGCTTATTCCGGCGAACCAAAAGCCCTTCGCCAAAAGCGTTGCATCTGATCCTCCGTGGTGGCGGGCCTTTTCCTCTCTGGCAAGAAAATCAGATTGCTGTCTCTTTGCAACAGATCAAAATGAAATACAAAATCCTCCGGTCTGTCAAATCGGAAATTCAGACTACCAAATCTCAGATCATTCCACTGCAAAGTATCATGAGATCTGGCCACCACATTGCAGAATCCGTCGCTGAACCATTCCAGTTGATTTGCCACTTTGACTGCCTGAGGGGAGCCCCCCAGCTCTTGTCCCTTGGGTACCTGCATAAAATGAAGCACCTCGGGTTTGGGATCCAGGATGGAATAATATCCGCAATAGTAGTTGCTGTCCTGCCGGGCTATGCCATACCAAAGAAGATTGTTGAAAATGGTGGGAACAGTAATCATTTGATCTGATCGTACATTCTCCCTTTTCAGGGATTCGCGGAATACATCGTTTACCCTCATTTTGGTGATGCCGGTAGCTGAGATATAAAGCGTACTGACTGCAATTCCAGTCCACACAGCGAACCTGCGCTCCCTGGCCCCTCGTGGATAAAATCCACACAAAACGACGGAAAATAAAAACGGCAGGGTATAAATTGGATCTGCAATCGAGATGGTGGACAAGGAAACTCTGGTATTCGAAAATGGCCAATACAATTGAGTGCCAAAAGTGGTAAAGGCATCCAGAATGGGGTGTGTAAAAATGGAAAAGAAAAACAGCAATACCCAGTCCTTATAGCTTGCCTGTGGAAATTCCTGATCCCGGCCCAGGTAGTCTTTACGCATTCTGCGAATGATCAGAAACAAGGAAAAAAGGATCAAAGGCAACCATACCAGACCTGCTTTTCCGGCAAAAAGTAAAAAGGCGGTTTGCAGGGCAAAACCGACAAGTAAAAAGAAAACGAGGGCGCTGATAAATCCCACACGCCTGTATGATTTTAAATTGTACCAGCCTGCATCATAAAACTTCATCACCAACCAGGCAAGGGGGAAGGGAGCCAGTGCGGCAAAAAGCAGGGAATGCATGGGCCCGCGGTGGAACATCAATGCATCGAGACCATCCATAAATGCATTGGACATTACATCCAGATCGGGTATGGTGCCGCCTACCGCCCCCCAGATCATGGCCTTGTTCCCAATCTTTCTGCCCAATACGGCCTCACCGCAAGCTGCACCCAATACCATTTGTGTCAGTGAATCCAAAATTCAGATTTTTTCGATAAAGCCCTGCGAGAAAACAGAAATGGGGGTGAAATGTTTGTCCAGATATTCCCCCAGCAGGATTAGTTCCCGATCCATGCAATAAGCCCTGGTGCGTTGCAAAATTTCTGGTTTTGCATCCAGTACTAGTCCTGCACCAGAATCATCTGCCAAAAAAGCACCCTCCGCGGAACTGTATACACGGGCACGTGCGAGACAGGCAGGCATATGTCTGATGAAGGGATTGGCCATAAATGCCTTTGATGCTATTTCCTGAAAATCCCGGACAATATGCGGCTTGAAAGAAACGGTAGAAGGAATGGGACGATCGGCTTCCGGAATGCCGGTGACCCGAAGGGGAATGGCGGACGGGTAAAAGTGAACATATCCGTAGTACATTTTACCCAGGTTAAATTGGCGAAGTTTGACAAAACGGTTGACCTGAAATTCCAGAAACAGAGCATACCTCTGGTGATTAAGACCGAAAAACCAATTTCGGCTCACCAGGATATTTTCTTCGGTCTCCTTTCTGCTGCCCAAATAAAGCCAGTCATCCTCCACTGGCTCGGTGTGGTTGATCACATCTTGTTTCCTGAGGCTCACGCCCAAAGCGGTCATCAGATCTTCCGGATGGACCAATGATTCTGAAGCAGAGGAACGCACTGCGCGAATGACCAGTAGCAGATAGGAAATCTCCTCCATGACAAAATCAGACCAATGAAGATCCTGGCTCATTCTGTGAGGGATCAGTCTCAGTCTGCGTCCTACTGCCGGCATGCCATAATCGACCGCACGGGTAGCCATGTCTTCAATCCTATGGGGATCTTTTCGCAAAACTTCAGTACCCTGGGACAACAGCTGACGGATCCAGCTGTCCAGGAGATCGGTGCCCTGATAAATTCTGTCTCTCCTGTCTTTTGACAGCCGCTCTACCCGATCCAGGATCATGGCCAAGATTTTAAGACATTAAATATTGAGCGTGGCCAGGGCGATCTCAGCAGCAATTTGCTCTGCGCTTTTTTTATTGTAATCCTCAGCAGATGCGATTTCCTCTCCGTCGATGAAGACTCCGACCTTGAAGCGATCCCGTTTGTCTGTCTTGTATTTGGAAATGATGCGGAAATCAATTTCCTTGCTGTGTTTCTGACACCATTCCAGAAGCTGGCTTTTGAAATTGTCGTCAAATGACTCCAGGACTGCAATATCGATATAACGTTTCAGAATTCGTCGCAAAACAAAATGCCGGGCAAATTCAAAACCCTTTTCAAGGTAGATAGCTCCGATGAGCGCTTCCAGTGCATTGCCCAACATGGATGAAGAAATAGACGTTTGGTTAAATTCGGCCATCATCCCGTCGAGCCCCATTTTAACGGCCAACTCATTCAAGGTTTTTCTCTTGACGATCTTTGATCGCATTTTCGTCAGGAAACCCTCGTCCGCCTTGGGATAGGTATTGAAGAGATATTCTCCTACCACAAAACTGAGCAGGGCATCGCCGAGATATTCCAATCTTTCGTTGGATTGATAGACCACGGCCTTGGAGCCATTCATATTATTGAGGGTGGACTTATGGAAAAAGGCCAGTTTAAAAAGGTAAAGATTGGAGGGCGTGAAGCCGATGATCTCCCTGAGTCTTTCAGCAAAAAACTTATCTCTTGAAAAATATTTGAGATTGGCTCTTTTTACGATCCTGAAAATGTACCCTAGCATCTTTTGAAAATCACGGAACTGTTATGACCGCCAAAGCCGAAGGTATTGCTGAGGAAAGCATCAATACGGCGATTTTGCGCCTTGTTAAAAGTAAAGTTGAGGCCCGGGTCGAGTTCTGGATCGTCGGTAAAATGATTGATGGTAGGTGGAATAAAGTCGTGGTTGAGCGCCAAAATACCGGCAATGCATTCAATCACTCCGGCGGCTCCAAGAAGGTGTCCCGTCATGGATTTGGTGGAGCTGATGTTGAGTTTGTAGGCATGCTCGCCGAAAACTTTCTGAATCGCTTTTACTTCCGCTATGTCACCCAGTGGAGTGGAAGTACCATGGGTATTCACATACTGGATATCTTCCGGTTTCAGGCCTGCCTCTGACAGGGCCAGCTCCATAGCTCCCTGAGCACCGAGACCGTCCGGATGGGGAGCGGTAATGTGATAGGCATCTGCTGTAAGACCCGTACCGATCAGTTCGGCATAAATTTTTGCACCTCGTGCGCGGGCATGTTCGTATTCCTCCAGCAAGATAGCACCAGCGCCTTCTCCCAGCACAAATCCGTCCCGATCTTTGTCATAAGGACGGGATGCAGAGGCCATATCGTCATTTCTTTCGCTGAGTGCCTTCATACTGCTGAAGCCACCTACACCCGCCTTGGTGATGGCAGCTTCAGAGCCACCCGTGATCATCAGGTCTGCCTTGCCATGCCGGATGTAATCGAATGCATTGGAAATGGCATGACTGGAGGAGGCACAGGCTGAAACCGTACCATAGTTGATACCCATCAGTCCATATTTGATGGAAATATGGCCCGGAGCGATATCGGAAATCAGTTTGGGAATCAGGAAAGGGCTGTATCTGGGCGCGCCCGTGAGCAAGGCAGCTTCTGAAATGTCGTTTTCCAATGTGTAGAAACCACCGATTCCGCTGCCCCAAATCACGCCAAACCTGAGTTTGTTGACCTTGTCCATTTCCACACCGGAGTCCTTCATGCATTCTTCTGCCACCACAAGGGCGTATTGTGAAAAAGGATCCAGCTTGCGGGCTTCTTTTTTATCCAGGTGCTCTTCGACATTAAAGCCCTTGAGCTCACAGGCAAACCTGGTCTTGAACAGGGATGCATCGAACCTGGTGATCGGAGCAGCGCCTGAAACGCCCTCCTTCAAACCTTCCAAATAGCTTTGCTGGTTGTTTCCGATGGGTGTCAAAACGCCAATACCAGTAACTACAACTCGCCTCATAAATAAAGATGGTTGAATTCAAATACGCCAACCTGACGTGAATGCGCCCAGATTGACCCGCTAAAGATACGGCTAAGTCCGAAAAGAAAACCGCTTATTTGCAGTTTGCCTCCAGATACTCGATGGCATTGCCTACGGTCTGGATCTTTTCTGCCTGATCGTCCGGAATGGAAGTGTCAAATTCCTTTTCGAATTCCATGATCAGTTCAACGGTGTCCAATGAATCAGCGCCCAGATCATTGATGAAGCTGGCCTCGTTGGTCACTTCTGCTTCGTCTACGCCCAACTTATCCACGATGATCTTTTTGACCCTTTCTGCTATTGTTGACATTTTTAAATGAGTTTATTTTTAAACAAGGACGCAAAATTAATGATTCCCTAACTCCTTGGATATATCTTTCGGACAAATTTTTGTTTATATTCTGAACCGGGTACCCTTGCCGGATTGTTGTCTTTGTTTATTCATGGCCTAAAAATAGTCTCAATGCCTTATCACAACACCAAAATCATAGCCACTGTGGGGCCTGCTTCCAGCTCCTATGAAACTCTTAAAGAACTGGTGATCAAGGGCATATCGGTTTTTAGATTGAATTTCAGCCATGGGACCCACGAACAGCATGGTGAGGTGATCCGACATATCCGGGAAATCAATAAGTCCCTGAATACCCATGTAGGTATAATGGCTGACCTCCAGGGGCCCAAACTCCGGATCGGGGCCATCAAGGACAATGCCCTGATGTTGAATCCCGGTGATATCCTTACTTTCAAGGACGAGGAATGTATCGGAACCATGGATCAGGTCTATATGAGCTACGATCACTTTGCCCGGGACGTGCGTCGCGGAGAGAAAATCCTGGTAGATGATGGGAAGCTGGTGTTCGAAGTGGAGGACACCAATGGAAAGGACACGGTGCGACTCAGGACCCTGTATGGAGGTATCCTGTCTTCCAACAAGGGCGTCAACCTGCCCGATACTCAGGTATCCCTGCCTTCCCTGACTGAAAAGGATCTGGCCGATCTGGATTTTATACTTACGCAACCTGTCAACTGGATCGCTCTGAGTTTTGTCCGTAAGGCAGAGGATGTGGAAGATCTGATCGAACGCGTCCGCAAAGCAGGACATCCTGCCAAGGTCATTTCCAAAATTGAAAAGCCGGAAGCCATTCGAAACATTGATTCCATCATCAAAGCAAGCAATGCGGTCATGGTGGCCAGGGGTGACCTGGGAGTGGAAATCCCCATCGAAAAACTGCCTTCCATCCAAAAGATGATCATCGCCAAGTGCATTCAAAGGTCAAGACCCGTGATCGTCGCCACTCAGCTTATGGACAGCATGATCCAGAATCCCTCCCCCACACGGGCAGAGGTCACCGATGTGGCCAATGCGGTTTTGGATGGGACCGATGCCCTGATGCTCAGTGCAGAAACCTCCGTAGGCAGACATCCCGGTCTGGTGGTGGAAGCCATGAATAAGATCATTTCAGAAGCAGAGCATCATTTCAGTACCCTCAACAGAAGAAAACCCAAACTTTCGGACAAGTCCTCGACCTTTTTGTCGGATGTGGTTTGCTTCAATGCTGCCAAGACAGCTGAGGAAATCCGTGCCAAAGCCATCGTGGGGTTGACAGTTTCAGGCTTTACGGCATTTAAAATATCTTCCTACCGTACTCCGTGTCCCATCTATATTTTCTCAAGTGCCCATCACATGCTCAGTACCCTGAGTCTGGTCTGGGGCGTTCGTTGCTACTTCTACGACAAAATGAGTTCGACTGACGATACCATTGACGACACCGTGGAGATTTTGAAGCGGGATGGGAAAGTACAATGCGGAGACCACATAGTGAACACCGGCACCATGCCTCTGCACCGGAAACTCAGGACCAATATGCTGAAAGTGACGGTGGTGGATTAAAATCTTCAAACAGAAACTTTCGTTACATCCTGATCCGATCCAATTCGCCAAAACAATGAACTGTAAATCCTATAAACCCCTGCTCCAAAGGACTGCCATCTGGATGTCAGGGCTTGTGTTCGCGACCTTACTGGTATTCAGTCCGGAGCTGCATGCCCAAGAGCCCAATAAGACTCAGGAATACGAATCGAACCTGATCGATGCAATGAAGGAGGAGCAGATTGGCAATCCCGAAAAAGCGATTGCCATTCTCGAAAAACTCCGTTATGAACCCGGTGTGAGCGGCACGGCAAATTATTATCTGGCCCGGATTTATGCCAAGTCCGGCCGGATGGAAGAAGCCCTGATCTGCATAGACATAAGCACTAAAGCGGAACCTGAAAACAAGTGGTTTCTGGTAATGAAGGCCAACCTGCTCGAAAAAACGGGCCGCAATGATCAGGTAGCCGCATGTTACCAGCAACTTGCACGGCTGGAAGCCAACAATTACAACTTTTACGAAAATGCAGCTCTCTATTATATGAGAGCAGAAAAACCAGTGCAGGCCCTGCATATGATGGATTTGGCACACCAGGTGTTCGGACCGGTCCCGGCACTTATTCTGAGGAAGGTCGATTTACTTCTGCTTCAAAACAAAACGAAGCAGGCCATTGAATCCCTGAACCTATCGATCGGAGATTATCCCAGACACACCGAACTCTATACAGCGCTCGCAGAGATCTACCAAAAACAAGGGAAGACCCGCGAATACAGTCAAACACTGGATCGCCTGAGGGCTGTACAACCAGATCACCCTCTGTTGAGGCCCGCTGAAGAGCCCGTAAACAAAGAGGCCGATGCAGAGCAATTTGAACAAAAAATAAAGTCGCGGGAATGGTCGCTGGATGAGGGAATACAATCCCTGATCCCTGCCACCCAGGATCTGAATGAAAACAGCCCCTCTGAAAAGGTACAACAACTGCTTCAGAAAGCGAGGCTCCTGTCTGAGGTATATCCGGGAGATCCCAAGCCTTATGCATTGATGGGAGACATCTGCTTTCAAACCAATCAAATATTACCTGCAGCCGGCTATTACAAAAAGTCTTGCAGCCTGGGGCAGGTGCCTTATAGTGTATGGGATCATCTTTTATTCACCCTGTACCAGCTCAATCATTGGAACAGCCTGATTCGATATGCCAATCAGGTTCTTGAACTCTATCCCAATCAGGCCTATCCCTATTTTGCACTGGCAGAAGCCTTTTACCGCAACGAAAAAACCAATGAGGCAAAAGATCAGATCAACCAGTATCTGATCATGGCTCGAAAACAGGACATCAGAAGGGCGAGTGGCCTGGTCCTGCTGGCCAAAATACAGGCAGTCCTCAAGGATCAGTCCGGTTCGGAACAAAGCTGGAATAAGGCTCTGGAAATTGCAGATTCCAGAGATTACGTACAAGCTGAATTGCTTTTGCACAAGGCCAGAACCGGTCAGCCTTACGAAGTCAGCACCATGGAGGAAATCAAAAAATCCAAACTGCCTGTATATCACTACAGCCGCATCCTGGCAGAGATAATGCTGATTCGTGGAAATTTCAGGGAGGCTGCCAATCAAATCGATGTCTGTCTTTCAAATACCCTGGGAAAATCAGTAGACAATTATCTTCTAGCCGCAAAAATTTACCACAAACTAGGTAACACGGATCAGTCTCGAAAACTACTGGAAGAGGCGAGAGCCATTTCCGAAGAACCCCATATCTTCAATCCCGATAATTTGAAACTAGACTAATGATCTACAGATTTTTGATATTCTTCTTTCTGGTCTGCAGTCTGCTTGGAATATCCTCTTGTTCCAGTTCCAAAAAAGGGATGGCAAATGGGGATCTATCCAGAACAGCTGATGCAGCGTCGCTTATATCCAGTACGAAGGTAGAAGGTGCGTGGCAAGCTTTGCTTTTCAAGGGTTCGGCTGACATCGATCATCCGGATTACAGCGGATCGGTGCAGGTGCAACTCATCTGGAAAAAAGACAGTCTGATACAGATTGCTGTGCGAAAATTCGGCTTTGAAGTTTCCAGAATACAGATAGGAATGGACAGTGTCACCCTGCTGGACCGGATCAACCATTTGTGGGACCGCGTTGCAGTCGAAAAATGGGCAGCTCAATACACCAGCACGGGCAGTTTCGAATGCCTGCAAGACCTGCTGCTCAGGGGCAGCTGTCTTCCCGATGGATTCCAGTACAAGCTGGATAAAATGAGCGAAGGAAATATCATGCTCTCTGCAGATACGATGGGCCTGAAATGGAGCAGCATATTTGGATCCAGGGGCTACCATCCTGTTTTGACTGAATTCAACGGTCAGGGTGCCTTGTTTCAGGCCAGGGTCAATGGATATTCATCCTTTGCTGATAAAAAAATACCTCAGCTCTGGCAGATAAATTTTAGAAAAGGGGAGGACTTCCTGTCCATGCGTCTGAACTGGTCAGAGATCAAAGAAGATCCCCATCCTGCTTTTAAAATAAACATCCCTTCCCATTATACCCGCGATAAAATGCTATGAGAAATTTTGCATCTGAATCTTCAGGGAGCCTTTTGCGCAGTTTTCTTTTTTGGTTGGGCAGTATGCTCATCCTGAATGGCCAGAATCAGCTGCCTGCAGAAAAGAAAAACCTTCTCAAAAAACAACTCGGCCGAACAGAAGAGATTTTAAGAAAGAGTCTCAGCGATCAGGCATCAGCCTGGAAAAACATACAGATCCTGCAAAAACAGGTAGCCAACCGAACAGAATTGCTGGGTACCATAAACCTCGATCTCGCAGAACTCCAGAAAGAACTTGCAAAACTTCAAAGCGAGCACAGGGAAAGTCTTGAAAAACTGGATCGCCTTAAAGAAGAATACTATGCCATTCTCAGAAAAAAATGGATGTACCAGCAGTCCGTCAATCCTTCCTATGGTGTCAGCGGTGCATCCGATCTTCAACCGATCGTTCTGCATCAGGTGTGGACTGAGCAACTCAACAGGGAAAGGAAAAGAAAATACGAAGAGTTTCGTAAATCTCAATTGAGCGTTCTGGAAAGGAGAAAGGAAATAGAAAGAAGAATAGAGGAGCAGAAAAATCTTTTGAGTTCAAAGGACAGCGAAATTCTGAAACTGCAAAAAGACCTGGAAGAACAAAAGCGACTCGTGAGTAGTTCGGAATCAAAACAAAAGGATTACCTAAACCAGATCAGGCATTACGAGTCTGAAATGAACAAGCTCGAATCCATTATCAACAGCGGCATCAAGGCCAGTCCCCCTGAAAAAATTTCAGTTCTGGAAAACATTCAATCCCGTTCAGCGGGGTGGACTTTCCCTTTGAACGATGGTCTGGTCATTACGCGCTTTGGAACCCAGTCTGACCCCAACAACAAGAATCTCCGGATCAAGAACAATGGTGTGGACATAAGATCCAGGAACCAGTTTGTTTCTGCTGCCAAAGATGCTGAGGTGGTACAAATCCGGGAAATGCCCAATGGCAGTTATATCGTCATGACCAGGCAGGCAGACCTGTACATGGTGTATTCAAATCTAAGACAAGTATTGGTCAAACCAGGTGAGAAAATTCAGGCTGGAAGCCATATCGGGACCTGCCGTCCTGCCGGTGACGGAGAACACGAACTTCATTTTGAAATCTGGAAAGGCAAGAAACCCGAAGACCCTGTGCGATACATCGGTCAATGATCCGAACTGAAGCAGGAAGGCTAGTCCAGATCCAATTTTATATTTTTACCACTTCTCCAAGTTCTGGTAAATGAACCGGATTGAAGCCGTTTCCTTCCAAAAGGGTCTTGAAGGCTTCCCTAGATTCATTTTCTCCATGCACCAGGAAATTTTTGACTGATGTATTCTTTTGATTCTGCAAAAAATGAAGCATCTCCATTCTGTCCCCGTGTGCAGAAAACGAATCCATTATTTCGATCTTGGCATTGACATTTTTGATCGATCCAAACATCTTGATGTATTCTGCACCTTCCCTCAGGATGGCACCCGGTGTGCCCGGTGAGCAATACCCAACAAAAAGTATGGTGTTCTGTGCTTTGTCTACATTGTTGAAAACATGATGCTTGATCCTGCCTGCATTAATCATACCTGCGGCAGAAATAATGATGCAAGGCTCTTTTGAATCATTTAATTTTTTGGATTCTTCCACGTCATGGATGTAATAGAGTCTGTTGAATCCGAAGGGATCCGGATTTTTCAGAATATACTGATGCAATTCATAATCAAAACATTCCGGATGAGCCCTAAACACTTCGGTGGCATTGACTGCGAGAGGGCTGTCCACATATACGGGAATATCAGGCAACAAACCTTCATGCTCAATCTGATCGAGCAAATAGACGAGCTCCTGGGTGCGGCCCAGACTGAACGCCGGAATGATTACTTTCCCTTTTCTGTGGACACAGGTATCCTGAATGATTTCCAGAAACCTCTGTTTCTCCATAGGTTTTTCCAGATGGTCACGGTCTCCATACGTGGATTCAGATATGACCACATCGGATGGGATCATCGGATGAGGATCCAGGAGGATGGGCCGATCCGGACGTCCGATATCTCCTGTAAAGGCAAAACGAAGATCATCACCTCCCCTTTTGATTCGCAGGTTGACACTGGCAGAACCCAGGATATGTCCAGCATCCGTAAAAATGAGGTGTATGCCGGGTGCGATCTCGACCAGGCGGTCGTAGTTCATGCCGATAAAGGATTCCATGGCCTTGACCACATCTTTGGAATTGAAAAGCGGTTCTCGCTTTGTACCCTTGTATCCTTTGTTCCGGCTTTTTTTATCTTCCAGTTTCAGATTGTAGTACTCCACGTCCTTTTCCTGGATGTGTGCGGCATCCATGAGCATGATGGAGCAGAGATCTCTCGTGGCATGTGTACAGTAAATATCTCCTTTGAATCCGTCTTTCACCAGTTTGGGTATGCGTCCCGAGTGATCGATGTGCGCATGAGAAAGGATCATCAGATCGATCTCCCTCGGATCGAACAACCAATCCGCATTCATTTGATCCGAATGACGGACCTCGCCCTGAAAAAGACCACAATCCAACAAAATTGTGAATCCGTCATCGAGGGTGATCAGGTGACTGCTTCCCGTCACTTCTCCCGCTGCGCCACAAAACTTGATCTTCATTTTGATTATTTATTTTGAACTTCAAAAAATTAAGCCAACATTTCCAGGCCTCTTCTGATTCTGGAAGCTGCCTCCGATGCCCCAATGGCTTTTAACATCAGGTAAACATCCGGACCCATCGGGGTTCCGGAAACCATGACGCGGATTGCCGGCAGAAATTCGCCCATTTTCAAACCATGGGTCTGCATAAAGTTCTTGAACATGGGTTCCAGACTTTCTTTTTCGAAAGGATCAGTGCAGGAAAGCTGATCTGCCAGATCCAGAAATGCCGCATTCCATTCACGTTTCCACTTTTTGCTTCGAAAGTCCGGATCCACGGCATCAGGAGCCTGCACTACAAAAAGGCCTGAACTATAAAACTCGGGCAAAAGGGTAACTCTTTCGCGGTACATGTCGAATATATCGGCGGCCTGTTTCGATAAAACCGACCTGTTGTGTTTGAGAAATTCTTCCTGAATAAGTGAAACGGCCTCAGATGGTTTCAGATTCTGTATATAATGAGCATTGAACCACTTGGCCTTTTGATAATCAAACCGGGCGCCTGATTTGACGATTTTTCCTATTGAAAACGCTTGGATCAGCTCTTCCAGATTGAATATTTCCTGATCCGTACCGGGATTCCAGCCCAACATGACCAGAAAGTTGATCAAAGCTTCAGGCAGGAAACCGGTTTCCCGGAAGCCCTCGAAATGCTCTCCTTCCTCTGGCTTCCAATCCATCGGGAAAACCGGAAATCCAAATTTGGCACCATCTCTTTTTGACAACTTACCATTTCCCTCCGGTTTCAGTATCAATGGAAGGTGGGCGAATTGCGGCATTTCCTCCTCCCAGCCAAAATAGCGGTACAACAAAACGTGATGTGCGGTACTGCTCAGCCATTCCTCTCCGCGGATCACATGACTGATCCGCATCAGGCGGTCGTCGATCACATTGGCCATATGGTAGGTGGGCATACCATCCGATTTCATCAAAACTTTGTCATCGAGTTCCTGAGTCGCGAACTCCACTTCTCCCCGGATCAGGTCTGTGATCTTTACTTTTTCTCCTTCCGGTACTTTGAGGCGGATCACCTCTGGAACTCCATTAGACCTCATTGCTGCCATCTCTTCCGCCGTCAGTGTCAGACTGTTCTTCATACCCATACGGGAAAGAAAATCATAGCGCGGCATTGGATTTTCAGGAGTAGCCAGACGTTGTCTCATCGCCTCAAGCTCTTCGGGCGTATCAAAAGCATAATAAGCGCGACCTGCCTCCACCAGTTTTCTGGCGTAATCCATATAGATTTCCTTGCGTTCAGACTGGCGGTACGGCCCATACGGACCACCTTGCTCAGGACCCTCTTCCGGGATCAGACCAACCCATTCCAGAGACCTCAGGATGTAATTTTCCGCACCCGGCACAAAACGTGCCTGATCGGTATCTTCCACCCTGACGATAAAAGTCCCTCCCTGCTGACGTGCAAAAAGGTAATTGTACAAGGCAGTGCGTATCCCTCCAATGTGCAGGGCCCCTGTCGGGGAAGGAGCAAATCTGACTCTTACAGGACTCATCGGTAATAAGGGTTATTTTTTGATTAATAAACTATTATACAGGAATTAACAGCACGCAAGAAAGCCGGACTTAGCTTTGTGTTGAATTCGCTCAAAGGCGTAAAAATAGTTAATCCCCCGTCAACGAACCTCATGTATCTCAGCTTCACTCCAAGGTTTCTACAGGACATTTTTCCGGATCTCATCTGGAGGGTGAACACTTTGGATCGGAAGATTTTTCTCACATTTGACGATGGCCCCATTCCGGAAGTCACTCCCTGGGTGCTGGACACCCTGGCGGCATTTGATGCAAAGGCCAGTTTTTTTTGCGTCGGACAAAATGTGGAGCGCAATCCTGAGATTTTCGACCGGATCGAGTCAGAAGGGCATGCAGTCGGAAGTCATACCCATCATCACCTTTCGGGCTGGGCTACCAACAATCTGGATTATATTCTGGACATCCGCAAAGCTGCGAGACTGTGCCACAGCAAGCTTTTCAGACCTCCTTACGGACGCCTCAGACCTTCTCAGGTCAAGTTCCTCAAACATCACTATCAGATTGTCATGTGGGATGTATTGAGCGGAGATTTCGATCCCGATCTGAGCCGTGAGGATTGTCTAAACAATATACTCAAAAATGCCCGTGAAGGGTCCATAGTCGTCATGCACGACTCCATCAAGACCTTTGAAAAGTTAAAATACGTACTTCCTCGTACGTTGGAACACTACAGCTCGATTGGATTCCGGTTTGAAGCACTGCAGGGTGCTTCCATGGCCTTCTCAGGCCGCATGCCCGAATTGGTGAATCAGCTGTGAATGGCCCGGTTGGCGGTTGCCTGAAGCGCAGCCTCGCGGACTGCCTCAGTATAGGTAGGATGGGGGTGACAGATGCGCGCCATATCTTCAGCAGATGCGCCAAATTCCATCAAAGCCACGGCCTCCATAATCATATCAGCGGCCCTTGCTCCCAGAATGTGAACGCCCAGTAAGCGATCCGATTTTTCATGTGCCAGTACTTTGACCAATCCATCCAGGTCCATACTTGCCCTGGCCCTTCCCAGCGCCTTATAGGGAAACTTACCTACTTTGTAGGGAATTCCTTTTTCCTTGAGCTGTTCCTCCGTGGCCCCCACAGCAGCCAGCTCCGGCCAGGTATACACGACATTGGGTATCAGATCGTAATGAATATGTGGTTTATGACCTGCCAGAACCTCAGCCACATAGACTCCTTCTTCTTCAGCCTTGTGAGCGAGCATGACCCCCTTGATCACATCGCCGATTGCGAAAATATTTGAAGCATCCGTCCTCAGATCCTCACCTACTATGATCCTGCCCTTTTCATCCAAACGGATCCCGGCTGCTTCAGGTTTAAGGCCCTCCGTGAAGGGCTTGCGACCAATGGAAACCAGGCAATAATCTGCTTTAAGAGAGTGGGATTCCTTTCCATCGAGGCTGGAGTAGTCGATTAAGGCGTGCTCTTTATTCGGTATAACCGAATGCACCGACTTGGATAGATGAAAACGGATACCCAAACCGGCTAATGACTTCTGAAGCCCCTGGGCACAATCGGCATCCAGGCCTGGCAAAATGCGGTCCATGTATTCGATCACATCCACCTGTGTACCAAGACGGGCATAGACAGAACCCAGTTCAAGTCCGATCACACCTGCCCCTACGATGCAGAGGGATTTCGGGATTTCGCCGAGAGAAAGAGCTTCGGTCGAACTGATCACTCTCTTTTTATCAAATTGGAAAGAAGCCGGAATATTCGGTTTGGAACCGGTGGCAATAATTGCATTCTGAAAAATCAACTTTTCCTCCTTGCCATCCGGGGTCTTAATATTCAGGGTCTTGGCATCAAGGAAAGAAGCCATGCCTGTGATGACGCGAATCTTGTTTTTCTTCATCAGATATTCGATCCCCTTGGTGTTTTGCTGCACAACTTCTTCCTTTCTTTTAAAAAAACGACTTACATCCAAGGTTGGCTTTTCGATCTGAATTCCATGCGCGGAGGCTTGATGCGTTGCCTGATGAAATAATTCGCTGCTGTCCAATAGCGCTTTTGAGGGAATACATCCCACGTTCAAACAAGTACCGCCGAGCGTATTGTATTTTTCGATCAAGGTCACCTTCATACCCAGCTGGGCCGCACGTATAGCTGCCACATATCCACCGGGTCCTGACCCGATGATTGCCAAATCAGTTGTTTCCATTTTGCAATTTCATTAAGACAAGGTAAAAACCCTGAAACCAGCAATTGGTTTCAGTTTGAGGATCGCAATATTCTACCCACTATAACTGAAGACCCTATTCGCCGGAAGGAGGCTTATTGATATTGGAAGCGTTATCATCACCTTTGTTTCGATCCTGACCTTCGCGCGGTGGCCTGTTCTGCTGGTCGCGCGGTGGCCTGTTCTGCTGGTCGCGTGGTGGCCTGTTCTGCTGGTCGCGCGGTGGTTTGTTTTGGCCCTCGCGCGGAGGTCTGTTTTGCTGGTCGCGGGGAGGCCTGTCTTGGCCCTCGCGCGGAGGCCTGTTTTGTTGGTCGCGTGGAGGCCTGTCTTGACCCTCGCGCGGAGGTCTGTTTTGCTGGTCGCGTGGAGGCCTGTTTTGTGGATCACGCGGAGGTCGGGGGCCTTGCTGGGTAGCATTTCCGTCTTCTCCTGAACCCTGACCCTCCGGTCTGGGTTTTTTCTTTTTCTTCTTCTTGCGCTTCTTCTCTGCAGGTAATTCAATTGCACCGGTCACATCGACGAACCGGTCTTCGGGTTTGACTTCAGGTGCTGCCTCTTCCGTAGCCACTATATCCTCAGGGTATTCGCCGCGATCGTTCATCGCTTTGATCCTCCTGACTTCGTCCGGCAAAAGAGGCATGACGATACTTCTGCCGCGGGATGGTTCATACAGGTAGTAGACCACTCCTTTGAAAATGTCTATTTTAACCAGGGTGGCCACCCCATTTTTTGCTTTTAACTTTTCTACGTCAGAGGGGTACTTTTCAAGTTCCTCGATGTAAAGATCCAGTTCGTAATTCAGGCAACATTTGAGTCTGCCACACTGACCAGAAAGTTTGGACTGGTTGATGGCTATGTTTTGATAACGGGCCGCTGTGGTATTGACGGATTTGAAGTCTGTGAGCCAAGTGGAGCAGCAAAGCTCGCGGCCACATGAGCCAATCCCTCCGATGCGGGCTGACTCCTGCCTGGAGCCAATCTGGCGCATTTCCACTTTTACCCTGAATTCTTTGACATATTGCTTGACGAGTTCTCTGAAATCTATCCAGCCGTCTGCTGTGTAATAAAATGTGGCTTTGCGCAAATCTGCCTGATACTCCACATCTCCGAGTTTCATATCCAGACCCAGGTTTCTGGAGATCACGCGTGCTTTGACGAGTGCAGATTTTTCAAGGCCTCTGGCCTCTTGCATTCTTTCTATGTCTCTGGGATTGGCTTTGCGCAAAATATCAAATGAGATCCTGTCCTCTTTAAAGTTCTTCTTTTTCATCTGGAGTTTGACCAGATCGCCCATCAGGCTGACCCTGCCCACGTCATATCCTCCGCTGCCCGTATCGACTACCACGAGATCTCCCGTGGTATATCTCTGATTGGGTCCCAGTCTGTAAAAGGTCTTTCTGGCTCCATTCTTAAAACTCACCTCGGCTAGGTCGGAGCGGGATGGATCCTCAATATCCAAAGCCGTGAGCCAGTCAAAAGTATTTAGTTTATTGCATCCTCCTGATGAGCAATGTCCCTTATCCCCACATCCTGCAGGCATCCCGTTGGCACCTGTTTTACAACCCGAACATCCCATACATGAAAATTAAAATGAATTTATATTATCGTATGATCCCTGCCAAACTGATCAGAAAATCATGCAGCAAGATACGAATATTTGCATTCCTCATTATCCCATAGGAACACTCATTTACCAAAGCATTGATTTGCAGAATTTTATCAACCCCAAGGCGCTGGGCCAGGCGATCTGCATATTGGAGTACAGGATGCTGAAGCTGTTCTTTGGTATAGGCGTCATTACCCATTCTCAGACTCAGGCTCAGGATCATGAGAAAATAAGCGAACAGGCGCCTTTGGTTGTCCCGATTGACTGTAGCGACCTGTTCCATCCAGGTCCACATTTCCGCCGGATCTTTTTTGTAAGCTGCCTGTAACATCTGCTGAATGAACTTCAGGAATCCACCACTTTCATTGCCTGCCAATTCAAGTGCCAGGGGCAGGTTGCCTTCAGAAGAAAGAGCTGCACTCAGGGCATCGTCGTACTTAATTCCCAGCTTGCGCACCAAAGCATTCGCCACATCGGCATCCTGCAGCGGTTTGAGCCTGAACTGCTGGGTTCTGGACTGAACGGTGGGGAGTATGGCGGCAGGATCTTCCGTGATGAGAATGATATAGGAATGGCCGGGAGGTTCCTCCAGGAGTTTGAGCAGGATATTGGACTCTTTACCTAAGAACTCTGCCAGCCAGACGATCATAACATTCCTATCCGCCTCAAAAGGCTTGAGATAGAGTCGTTCAATGATGCTTCTGGCCTCGCGTGCTGTAATATTGGCCTGTTTGTTTTCACTATCCGTTATGGAGAGCCAGTTCTGTACACTCATCCAGGGATTCTCCTGAGCGGCAGACCTGAATGCAGTATAATGGTCCAGACAAATTTCACCGGCCCCAAAAACAGGGAAGGAAAAATGCAGATCCGGGTGGATCAACAATCCGGCTTTGTAACAACCGGAGCAATGACCACAGGCGATTTCGGATTCCCTGCAAAGAAGGTTCTGGGCCAGACTAAGTGCAACGGCCAGTGCACCAGTGCCCTGGGAGCCACGGATCAAAGAACAGTGAGGAAACCTGCGTGATTTCAAAACAGATTCCATAGCAGACCAGGTATCATCCTGTGACACTATCTCAGAACTCCACAAAAAAGCCTGAGGGGTGACCGGCTCCTGTATTTCCTGTTCTCCGAATAGCACTTTCCTTATTTAAAACGGAAGCCAAATACTTCCAATATGTAATCAAACAGGGAACTCTTCATAAAACACCTAAGGTCATAAGTAGGTCCCAGTAAACAAAGATCAACTGATCCAGGGGTAAATGCCGTAAGGATATAAACCCAGAAACAGCGTCAGGACAGATAATACGATCAGCATACCTTTGTATCCCCAGGAAATGTCCCAGGATTTTACTCCTGACTCATCAGAGGTATAGAACTGATTGATCAACTTAAAGTAGTAATACATGGATGCCACAGCCAGTACCAGAGAAACCAGCACCAAAGCAGGTGATCCAAAACCGGCAGCATGATTCAGAACAAACAGCTTGGCCATGAATCCAGCTGTCAGTGGCACACCCCCGAATGAAACCAGGGCAATGGTGAACACAACGGCAAGTACAGGATTTTGATAGTAAAGTCCCTTGAATTCGCCTATATCATCGGAACCCTTTTTGTTTTCAACAAAATAGATCACAAAGAAAGATGCCAAAGATGCCAATACATAGGCCACCAGGTAGTAGGCCACCATCCAGGTGTTCTCTATCCGGGTATGGAGGAAACCAATCAGAATAAAGCCTGCCTGGACGATTCCCGAGTAGCTCAATAATCTTTTTACGCTGGTCTGACTAAAAGCCATGATGTTCCCAATGAGCATGCTCAGTAAGGCGAGCAAAATCATCATCCAGTAGATCCATTCGGATACAAATCCGGCATGATAGCGGAACAACTGAAACAAGGCACCGAATCCAGCAATTTTAACCAAAGTGGCCATGACGGCGGTAAAAATAGTAGGTGCACCCTGATATACATCCGGCGCCCAAAAGTGAAAAGGAGCAAGCGCCAGTTTAAAAGCAAGCCCCGCAAAAAGCACGAGTATACTGATAGAATACAATTCAGGGGCAATGATCTTGACGTCGAAGATCTTAAAGGAACCGGTGGATACATAATACAAACCCACCCCAAACAGAAAAATGGCACTCGCAAAGGCACCCATGATAAAATACTTTATGGCCGCTTCATTGGATTGGATGACCCTCCTGTCTGCTCCTGCCAGAATATACATGGCTATGGAGAGAATTTCGATTCCCAGAAATAAAATCATGAGGTCCTGATGCGACACCATCATCATGCCACCGATGACAGAAAAGAGGATAATGCCTGTAAAATCTCCCAGTTCACCTCCTCCTCTGAGTTTGTATACATTGAGGAAAGGAAGAATCACAAAAGTGCAAGCCAGCAGGAGCCCTACGAAAACGGAGGGAGAACCAAATGTACCCATCATCCCCAATAACCATTCTCCCCATAGGGACTGATAAAAATAATAGGCTGCAGCAGAAGCCAGCACGCCCAGCATGGCCACCGGTAAAATCAGTGATTTTGTTTTGGTGAAACCCAAAAAGAGGGCCAGCACCCCTGCCACTGTAAGTACGATCATTGATAGCATAGATCCTCTTTGAATTTATTTTTGAATCAATTGAGCAAATGCCTGGTGGGTGAGATCCATCCAGGTGCCGGGGAAAAATCCGAAACTCAGCACCAGAATCACTACTACCACCAACACATAATCTTCGGCCAAAATAAGATGTCCAAAATTTCTCACTTTATCTGATTGCATCTCTCCGAAGACAGATTTCTGATAAAAGCGCAGCATATATATGGCTCCCAGAATGATGCTGACTCCTGCAAAAGCACCATACCAGATATTGGTTTGTGTGAGTCCCCAAAGCATGTAGAATTCTCCTATGAACCCACTGGTCAGCGGGAGCCCTATGGAAGCCAGTACGATGATAAAAAAGTAAACAGACAAACGCGGATTTGCCTGCGCCAATCCGGCTGAGCCATAAACACTGGTATTTTCAGTTCTTCTTATAATGGCGTCTACCACAAAAAACAAACTGGCTGCCAGGATTCCATGGGTAAACATCTGGTACAGGGAGCCCTGCATACCGACCATGGTTCCCGAAAAAAGTGCAGCTGCGATCATGCCCATATGGGACAAAGATGAATAAGCCAGGATCCGGGTCATGACCGTCTGTCTCCAGGCAACCAGTGCACCATACAGAATCCCGATAATACAGAGCGGGATGATCACATAGCGCATGGATTCGAGTGCAGAAGGCACGAAATCATAAAAACGGATAAATCCAAAGACACCCATTTTAGAAAGCACGCCGGCAATCACCATGACTGCAGGGCGATCGCCCTCGGAATAGAGATCCGCCTGCCAGGTGTGAAATGGGAAAAGCGGAGATTTGATGGCAAATGCGATGAACAAGGCACCGAAAATCCAGAGTTGATTGTCAGGTCCGAGCTTTTCAGCCACAGCCGTCGCCCAGTTGATATCCGTATCCGGAACAACAGCGTAGAGATAAATAATGGCTGCCAGCATCAGAAAGCTGCCGAAGACCGTGTACAGAAAAAATTTAAAGACAGCAGGCCTTCTGTATGCTCCGCCGTACAGCAATACGATCAGATAAAAGGGGATAAGAGCCAGTTCGAAAAATAGATAAAAGGAAAATGGATTCTGAGAGGCAAAAAATCCCGTCAATGCAGCAGAACCCCAGGACATGAGCGCGTAATACTCCCTGTTGCGCTGCACAGTATCACTCCAGGAAGCCAGGATACCCATGGGCAGAACCAGAAAAGACAACAAAAGAAGCAGCACATTTTGTGCATCCAGGGCGACACTGAAAGAAGCATTGATACCTGGAATCCAGTTGGCCTGAAACAGATGGGCAGCTCCTCCTGATGGTTCAAAATCAATCAGCAAAAAAAGATAATAAAGTAAGCTGATCACACTGGTAGCAAGGCTGAGGTGGGGTGCCCATTTGCGATCCACCACACAGATCAGCAGGCCACTGAAGATCGAAAACAGTATCAATAAAAGTATCGGACTCATTACATCTACGCTTAAAAAAGGAACAAATAAATCATCGCCAACAATCCCAGAACGATGCTGATCATATACCAGCTGATGATCCCGGATTGCAGAGGTCTGAGTGCAACTCCCGCATTCCTGAATACTAGACCGGGTAATTTGACAGCCTGGTCAATGACACCCGGATCCATTACATTTTTAAACCAGGTACCTGTGGATCTCAGAGGACCGGAAATCAGGGTTTCATATATTTCATCCAGGTAGTATTTTCCTTCCAGGATCCTGCCCACCCATCCGGAGCCGGAGCGAAAAACTTCAGCACTATTTACCGAGTACATTTTATTGGTGAGCCATACGATCAGGACAAGCAATACCAGGGTCACACCCCACAAAATATATTCAAAACTGTGGGACACGGAATGCGCATGATCCGCCACCACCGGCTTGAGGAAATCAGATACCAGGTGTTTGGAACTAATGGTTTCCGGCATGCCAGCAAATCCTCCTACCACAGACAAGAAGGCAAGTACAAACAAGGGAGCCAGCATGACCAATCCGGATTCGTGAATGCCGGCTTCTGTTTCTTTGCTGCCCCGATAAGATCCGTGAAAAGTAGCAAAATAGAGTCTGAACATATACCAGGCCGTCAAAACAGCCGTCAAGGCCAGGATCACAAAATACCATATGCTGTGACTGAATGCTGCCGCCAGAATTTCGTCTTTGGAGAAAAAGCCGGCCAGAGGAGGTACCCCTGCGATGGCCAGGGTTCCGATCAGAAAAACAAGATGGGTTGACTTCATGGCATTCCTGAGGCCGCCCATCTTACTGATGTCCTGTTCACCATGCAAACCATGGATGACGCTGCCGGCTCCCAAAAACAAAAGAGCTTTAAAGAAAGCGTGGGTCATGACGTGAAAAATAGCTGTACTGTAGGCGGCACAACCCAGAGCGACAGCCATAAAACCAAGCTGGCTGACCGTTGAATAGGCCAAAACCTTTTTGATATCATTTTGTCTGAGTGCGATGGTGGCGGCTACAAAAGCCGTGGCCAGGCCCACCCAGGCGATCACATCCAAAGTAAATGGAGCCAGATTAAATAATCCGCTCATTCTGGCCACCAGGTAAATACCTGCCGTCACCATTGTAGCCGCATGGATCAAAGCGGAGACAGGCGTTGGACCTGCCATGGCATCGGGCAACCAGGTAAAAAGAGGAATCTGAGCAGACTTACCAGTGACACCAATGAAAAGTAAGATCGTAATGAGGATTATTTTCGGATCACCGCTTTCTATATGCTCCATACTGCTGAGCAAAGTGGGGATGTCCAAAGTGCGGAATTCCAAGCCCAGCAAAAAGATACCCAACATAAAACCCAGGTCTCCGATCCTGTTCATCACAAAAGCCTTTCTGGCTGCTTTATTGTAATCTGGATTTTTATACCAAAACCCAATAAGCAGGAATGAACACAATCCCACTCCTTCCCAACCTGCGAACAACATCACGAGATTGGAACCCATCACCAAAAGCAACATGGAGAAAATAAAAAGATTCAGGTAGGACATGAACCGGACGAATCCCTTGTCATGCTCCATGTAGCCTACAGAGTACAGGTGTATCAGAGTACCGACACCTGTCACAATAAACAGCATCAACAAAGTGAGCTGGTCAACCATGACGCTGAAATCCACGGAAAAGGAATCCGGGGTGCCAAACCATCTGTAGTAATTGATCTGAATGGTCTGATCAAATCCCGACCAAAGCAGGACCGTGGATACAAAACCAGTCAGGGGACCCAGACAGGCGATGAAGCCTGCTGTCTTTCCTGAAAAGGAAGATCCGAAAATTCCATTGATGGCAAAACCCACCAAAGGGGCCCAAAGAATAAGATGGATCAGAAATTCGGAATTCATGTTTTTCGTTTATTCGGTGAGCTTATGATATCAGCCTTTCAGGCGCTGAAAAACGTCAATGTTGGTCGAATGCAGGTTTTTGTAAATCATCACGATGATCGCCAATCCCACAGCTACCTCAGCGGCAGCCACGGCCATCGTAAAGAAGACCATGATCTGTCCCCCGGCATGTGAGTAATAAGCGGATGTGGAAGTCAGCATCAGATTCACCGCATTCAGCATAATTTCAATGCACATGAATACGATGATCACATTTTTGCGGATCATCACGCCGATGAGCCCCACCACAAACAGGATGGTACTGAGCAACACATAGTGAGTGTGGGGAATGGCGTTGAATATTTCAGGTATCTGATTTTCCATAATTTTATTTATTCGGATATTCTTTCCTTACGGCCCAGCAACATCACACCGGCCATTGCAATAAAAAAGAGGACTGCACTCAACTCCATAGGAAGGAGATATTCCCGGTATAATACGGAGCCCAGGTTTTCGACCAGTCCGATGTTGTAATTGCTTACCAGTTGCGGCGAGGTCAACACAGCTTTTTCCAAAGCAGAAGTGACGATCAGCATGAGGGAGCCACCCGATATGACCGCAGCAAACCATGGCAGATAACTCTTCACCTCCACCATTTCCTCGTTCAGATTGAGGAACATGACCACAAATAGAAAGAGAACCATGATCGCTCCCGCATACACAACGATGTTGACCAGGGCCAGAAACTGGGCATTGAGCAACACGTAATGTGCGGACACCAGAAAAAAAGTAAGCACCAGGAACAGAATGCTCCTGATCGGATGGCGCGAAATGATCACGAGGGTGGCAGAGATGATGGTCAGTGCCGACAGCACATAAAATATCTTGTCAATCATGATTTGTTGTTCAGTAAAAACGGTTCAACCAATCTGTCCTTTCCGTAGATAAAATCCTCCCGCTCATAGCTGGCTGGAGCCATCTTGTCATTCTGCAGGAATATGGCGGCTTTTGGACAGGCTTCTTCACACAGACCGCAGAAAATACAGCGCAGCATATTGATCTCATAAACGGCGGCATATTTTTCTTCGCGGTACAAATTTTTTTCTTCAGGCTTGCGTTCTGCTGCGGTCATGGTAATGGCTTCTGCAGGGCAGGCAAGTGCACACAGTCCGCAAGCTGTACAGCGCTCCGCACCCTTCTCATCCCTCTTCAGCACGTGAAGACCCCTGAATACCTCACTCATGGGCCTTTTTTGTTCGGGATACTGGATGGTTGCTTTTTTTCTGAACAGGTGTTTGATGGTGATGGACATCCCTTTGAGAATGGCAGGGAGGTACAACCGCTCTGCAAAGCTCATGGGCTTGCGCTCCATCACCTTGATTCGATCCGTTAATTTTATTACACTCATGATTTTCAACCGGCTTTAATTAAGATAAAAACTCCCGTCAGCAGGATGTTGACAACGGCCAAAGGAATCAAAACCTTCCAGCCAAGATTCATCAGCTGGTCATATCGAAACCTGGGAAGTGTCCAGCGGACCCACATGAACAGGAATATGAAGAAGAATATTTTTCCGAATAACACGACTGCCTGCAGAATGGTCTTGGTCAAACCGGGATCCATGGAGGATACAAACGGAAAATGGTAACCGCCGAAATACAGCGTGGCCAGAATGGCGCAACTGACAAACATATTGATGTATTCTGCAAACAGGTAAAATCCAAGTTTCATGGATGAGAATTCCGTGTGGAATCCACCCACCAGTTCTGTTTCGCACTCCGGCAAGTCAAATGGTGCTCTGTTCGTCTCTGCAAAGGCACAGATCAGGAAAATAAGGAAGCCAAGAGGCTGATAAAGAATATTCCACTGCCAGCCCGCCTGTTGGTCCACGATCTCCTTCAGCGAAAGACTGGAGGTCATCATCACGAGTGCGATGATGGATAATCCCATGGCCAGTTCATAACTGATGTTCTGTGAAGCAGCACGAATGGCACCCAGCAGGGAGAACTTGTTGTTGGAGGCCCAGCCGCCGATGAGAATTCCGTACACACCCAAAGAGACGACTCCAAAAATATAAAGCAAACCTACGTTCAGATCAGTGCCCTGGAGGGCATAGGTCACTCCGTCAATGGTTACATCTGAACCGAAAGGAATGACCACACTAGTCATCAATGCGGTGATCATAAAGAACCCGGGGCCCATCATGAACAACCACTTATCAGACCTGGCAGGAATGAATTCTTCCTTGAAAAGGAGTTTCAGACCATCTGCCAGAGGCTGGAGGATCCCAAATGGTCCGGCCCGGTTGGGGCCCAAACGATCCTGCAGGAATGCAGCGACCTTGCGCTCGGCCAGTGTGGCATACATGGCGATGACCAGGGAGAGAGCAAAAATGACGGATATGTATATGATTTTAAAGACGAGGATACTCATTCTGAAACAAATTTAGCGTCCACATTTACTGCAGGTGAAACCACGGGCAGTTCGTATTTATTGGCAGAAATCACGGAGGTGTCCTCTATATGGCGGGGCCCCTCGATGACCCAATCGGCAGGATTCTTATGGTCATAACGACATTCGTTGCAAATGAAATCGATCACCTCGCCAAACTTATCCTTGCGTGAAGTCACTCGAATGATGTCGTCGCCTTTCATCCAAAGTACAGTTTTACCAGAACATTTGCTGCAATTGCGATGCGCATCAAATGGCTTGGAAAACCATACCCTTTGTTTAAACCTGTAGGTTTTATCGGTGAGCGCTCCTACGGGACATACGTCGATGATGTTGCCGGAAAAATCATTCTCAATGGCATTTTGAATGTAGGTGCTGATTTCGGATACATCTCCCCTGTTGATCACTCCATGCACCCTTTTTTCGGTAAGCTGGTCAGCCAGATAAACGCAGCGATAACACAGGATGCAGCGCGTCATATGCAACTGGACCTTTGATCCAATGTCTATTTTTTCGAATTCCCGTCTGCCTTCTTCGTACCGGGTGATACCCTTGCCATGATCAAAAGAAAGATTCTGAAGATCGCATTCACCTGCCTGGTCGCAGACAGGGCAATCGAGCGGATGGTTGATCAGAAGAAATTCTACAACCCCATTGCGTGCTTCTAAAACCTCTGGAGAGGTTTCGTTTTCCACAACCATACCCTGCTCTACCTGAGTCAGGCAGCTGGCTACCAGTTTGGGCATGGGTCTGGGATTGGCTTCCGATGCCTGCGCTACTTTCACCAGGCATACGCGGCATTTTCCACCTGTATTTTTAAGAGGAGTATAGTAGCACATGGCGGGAGGATAATTCTTGCCAATCATGCGGGCCGCCTGCAGGATCGTGGTGCCTTTGTCCACCTCTATCGTGGTACCATCTATGGTGACTTTCAGTTTATCGCTCATGTTCCGCTTTTATTCAGGATGAATTTATTTTCGTTTACGGGATCTCAGTTTGGTCAGGATTTTTACAGTTGAGAATACTTGATTCAATGGGCCAGGGCAGCTTCCCTGTGTAAATGTTTTTTAAGACAGGAATCCGGATTCCGGACGTGTTCTTCGAACTCAGCTCTGAAATGCCTGATTGCACTGGCGACGGGCCAGGCTGCGGCTTCACCCAACGGACATATGGTTTTTCCTTCGATTTTTTTGGCTACATCTACCAGCAGGTCGATGTCTGACATTTTTCCATGACCGTGTTCGATGCGGTGCAGTACTTTTTCCATCCAGCCCGTGCCCTCCCGGCAGGGACTGCATTGTCCACAGGACTCATGGTGGTAGAAGCGGGAGAAATTCCAAAGGTTGCGCACGATACACTGACGGTCATCAAATACAATGAAACCACCGGATCCCAGCATGGTACCGGAAACGAACCCCCCATCGCTGAGCGATTCATAGGTCATCAATCTTTTTTCGTTATTTGCCGTGGTCAGGATCAGGTCTGCCGGCAAAATCGGCACGGAGGATCCTCCAGCAACGACCGCCTTGAGTTTGCGTCCTTCTGTGATTCCGCCACAATACTCATCGCTGTAAATAAATTCCTCTACTGGTACGCCCAGTTCTATTTCATATACTCCGGGTTTCTTTATGTTTCCGCAGGCAGAGATCAGTTTGGTACCGGTGCTTTTTCCAATACCTATGGCTGCGTATGCATCGCCACCGTGGTTGATGATCCAGGGTACATCCGCAATGGTCTCGACGTTGTTGACGACCGTGGGACAACCATACAATCCCCATACTGCCGGAAAAGGAGGCTTGTTGCGAGGATTACCTCTTTTGCCTTCCAGGGATTCAAGCAATGCAGTTTCCTCACCACATATGTAGGCACCCCCACCGGGTTGTACATAGAGGTCAAGGGAATAATCTGATCCCAGTATGTTCTTTCCCAATAATCCGGCTGCATATGCTTCCGCGATGGCTTTTTCCAGTATGCGGATGACGTACATCATTTCTCCGCGAACGTAGATATAGGAGGTTCTGGCACCCAATGCAAAAGAAGAACAGATCATTCCTTCTATCAGCATATGGGGAATGCGCTGCATCAGATACCGGTCTTTGAAAGTACCGGGTTCCGATTCATCCGCATTGCAAACGAGGTATCTGGGTTTGTCTGATTTCTTGTCCAGAAAGGACCATTTCATCCCGGTCGGGAATCCTGCTCCTCCCCTTCCTCTGAGACCGGATTTTTTAACCTCTTCCACGACCTCATCGGGATTCATGCTTTTCAGTGCTTTTTCAACTGCCTGATAGCCTCCCATTTTCCGGTAGACCTCCAGGGTCTGGATGCCCGGTACATCGACGTGTTCCAGTAATATTTTCTTTCCCATTTTAAGCCTTTGCTCTTAGTTCAGAAATCAATTGATCAAACTTTTCCGGAGTAAGGTTTTCGTGATAGTGGTATTCAGGTCCGATCTGAAGCACGGGTCCGGTGCCACAAGCTGCCAGACATTCTACCGTCTTGAGGGTAAACAGACCGTCAGAAGTAGTTTCTCCTATCCGGATTCCGAGTTTGTCTTCCATATGATGAATCAATTCTTCAGCTCCTACATTGCAGCAGGGACCTGTACGGCAAACTTCAATGACGTATTTGCCTACCGGTTTCAGATGAAACATGGTGTAGAAACTGGCTACCTCGTATACTTCAATGGGCTCAAGCTTTAAAAGCCGGGCCACTTCGTCCATCAGATCTACAGACAACCAGCTGTGATCTGCCTGAGCCAGGTGCAATACCGGAAGTAAAGCTGATTTGTGTCTGCCTTCGGGGTATCTTTTCTTGATCTCCTCGATCTCTTTTATCCTGCTTTCTGAAAAGAACATGACTGTGTGGTTATGTATTCATAATGTGGCATCCCAGAATGACTTCCTCGTGCCATTTACAGAGATTGTTTTGCCGGGTTTTCATTTGTTTTGGTTCTTGCTTTATTCTTTTTCCATATTTTTAAAATCAGGCATCCAGTTCTCCGGCGATTACGTTCAGGCTGCTCATGACCACGATGGCATCAGAAAGCATCTGACCTCTTACCATTTCAGGAAAAGCCTGATAATAAATAAAGCAAGGTCTTCTGAAATGCAAGCGGTAAGGAGTCCTTCCACCGTCGCTGATGAGGTAAAAACCGAGTTCGCCATTGGCGCCTTCCACAGCATGATATACTTCTCCTGCCGGGGCTTCAATCTCACCCATGATGATCTTGAAGTGGTAGATCAGAGCTTCCATATTTTTGTAGACTTCCTGCTTGGGAGGCAGATAGTAATGGTCTGAATCGGCATGGAAAACACCTGCGGGCTCTGCTTCAATTTTGTTGAGGGCCTGTTCGATCAGACTCAGACTCTGCCAGATCTCTTCATTGCGCACCACAAACCGGTCGTAGGTATCACCGGTAGTACCCACCGGTACGTCAAAAATAAAATCCTCATAGGAACAATAGGGCTCTGCCGTACGGATGTCATAATCGATTCCGCAAGCTCTAAGGTTAGGTCCGGTTAACCCATAGTTGAGCGCTCTTTCTACTGATATCGCCCCAGTATCGATGGTCCGATCCATAAAGATCCTGTTTCTGGAAAGCAGGGACTCAAACTCCCTCCAGACCACAGGAAACTCCTTTAAAAACTTGCGGGTGAGTTCAAAAACCTTGGGACTAAAGTCCCGTTCAAAACCGCCTATTCTTCCCATGTTGGTGGTCAAGCGGGCACCACAGATCTCTTCGTAGATCTCGTATATTTTTTCGCGGTATTGATAGACGTAGGTAAAGCCGGTCAGTGCTCCTGTATCCACTCCCAAAATACTGTTGCAGATCAGGTGATCGGCTACTCTCGCAAGCTCCATGACCATGACCCGCATGTAATCCACCCGCTTTGGAACTTTTACGCCCAGTAGTTTTTCCACGGTCAAATACCAACCTGTATTGTTGATAGGTGCGGAACAGTAGTTCAG
Organism: Bacteroidota bacterium; assembly: GCA_029572935.1. Taxonomy (GTDB): domain Bacteria; phylum Bacteroidota; class Bacteroidia; order Chitinophagales; family Saprospiraceae; genus Vicinibacter. The sequence goes on along the minus strand of JAKQHM010000052.1, from coordinate 16,167 downwards.
GCGATCTGTCAGAGGAGTGATCTGATAGAAGGGTCTTCGCTCTGCGATCTTTTCAAAGGCACGATGGATATAACCAATAGTCTGTTCTCCGCTGACTATTCTTTCCCCGTCCATTTTCAGGACGTTTTGGAAGATCCCGTGCGTGGCCGGGTGGGTGGGGCCTAAATTCAGCGTTGTATAAGGAATCTCCGGCATATCGGGATTCAAAAACTCCGCCCTGTATTCCAAATTTGTTTTCATCGCACTAATCTCTTGCTGTTCTATCGTCCAAAATGAAAATCCTCTTTGTCTTCGCGCAGCGGATCTTCCAATGGAAACTCCTTGCGCATGGGAAATTCCACCATTTCATCCATGTTCAGGATCCTCCTGAGATCCGGATGACCGAGGAATCTGATCCCGTAAAAATCGTAAGTCTCTCGCTCCATCCAGTTTGCCGAAGCGTAGATACCGGTCAGGCTGGGCACTTCCGGTTTCTCTGAAGACACAAAGGTCTTAATGCGCATCCTCGTTTGGCGCTTCATATTTTGCAGATGGTAGACCACACAGAGCTCTCTTCCTTGATCATCGGGATAATGAACCCCGCAAAGGTCTGTCAGGAAGTTGAAGCCAAGGGCTTCATCTTTGAAAAGGAACTGCACCACTCTGTAGAGCTGCTGCAAGGGTACTTCCATCGTAAAAACCCCGTATGAGTCGGGAATGATGGTAAACACATCGCCCAATTGGGTTCTGATGTGTGATTCTATCTGATCATGGCTCAGTGGGTCCATTATTTTACATGATATTCTTGCAATAATTTCTTGTACTCTTCGGAATGCCTTCTCCGCACACTTTCCTTGGCCACCAGATCCTGGATCCGGAGCACTCCGTCAATGATCTGTTCCGGTCTTGGGGGGCAACCCGGCACATAGACATCGACAGGAATGATGCGGTCGATACCCTGCAAAACGCTATAGGTATCGAATATTCCTCCGCTGGATGCACAGGCCCCCACGGCAATAACCCATTTGGGTTCTGCCATTTGTTCGTAAACCTGGCGCAATACCGGTCCCATCTTTTTAGCGATGGTACCCATCACCATCAGCAGGTCAGCCTGTCTGGGAGTAAAGCTCAGCCTTTCAGAACCAAAGCGGGCCAGATCGTAGTGCGAGGCCATGGTAGCCATAAACTCGATCCCGCAGCAGGAGGTGGCGAAAGGGAGTGGCCAGATGCTATTTTTCCTGGCTAGTCCCACTACACTGTCCAGCGTAGTGGCAAAAAAACCCTGACCTTCCAATCCAGGAGGTGCTTCGGTCATTTTGATATTACTGCTCATGTTTCAATTTTTTTTATTGGATCAGTGAGATCAGTCTTTTTCTTCTGCTGTTTCCCAGCTAAGTACCCCCTTTCTGATCACGTAGTAAAATCCTGCCATCAGAAGGGTTAAAAAGATCAGGATCTCAATAAATCCAAACCACCCAAGCTTTTTAAAGTTTACGGCCCAGGGATAAAGAAAAATGATTTCCACGTCAAAAAGAACAAACAGGATGGCCGTCATAAAATACTTGACGGAGAACGGATTCCGGGCGTTTCCCACGCTGTCCAGGCCACACTCAAAACTGTTGTCGTGCCGGATTCCTTTTGCTTTGGGACCCAGTAAATGGGTCACCGATAAGGTCAGAACAACAAATCCGACTGCCACCAAAAACTGGATGACAACCGGGAAATAATCGAAAGGTACGTGATTCATAACTGCCGTTTAGATTCGGTCGGGCAAATATACTTGAATGTACCAATATATCCCGATCTAAGTCTGAACCTTAAAAATGGGCAAAAAAAGAAGCCGCCCCCCGTTGCAGAGAGGCGGCTCTTACTATCTTAAAGCCCTAAGGCTTTGTAATTCAGTCGGTTTACTCGGCGACGATCATTCGCTTGGTGGCTGTATGATTCTGTGCATCCAGCTGGTAGTACAGCACTCCGGAGGCATTCACCTCTGAGCGATGGATCGTGATCTGGTTCAGACCCTTGATTCCGTCAAACTCATAGACGCGAACCACTTTTCCGGCTGCATCGTAGATCGTCAGTTTTACCTGACCGGCCTCAGGAAGTCTGAAGGCTACCACGGTCTGCTTGGTGAATGGGTTGGGCTCGTTCTGGTACAACTCAAACAGGCTGGATTCCACCACCCCGTCCTGAGTCCGCACCCCGATCCGCACATCCCGTACTGCTTCGCTTACGTGGTATGCTTCTGCTCGCGTGATGTCGCTCGTGATCGCAAACATCTGGCTCAACTTTCCAGCCTTCAGTGCTGTGAAGTTCAGCGTGAACAACACCTCATCCTTGCCAAAGCTTTCTGCCTTGTTGGAGTTCCAGCTGGTCGTGATCACACCCTGATCGAGTTTCATCAGACCAAAGTTGGATTCATTCAGTCCCAGTGCTCCTGCCTCAAATCCTGTGTAGGCCAGTGCCTGCTGATCGAATCTCAGCGTGTACTGGTAGCCGGAGATCATTTCGAAGTCAGATGAGCGGATCGCGATCCGGTAGTTCTCACCGGCCACGAGGTTCATCTCATCCATTTCGAAGTGAAGCGCTCCGCTGGTCCTTACCTGGCTTGTGCCGTTCAGTCCTGCGATGGCATTGCCCGTCACGTCTCCCATCTTGAAGCCCATGAAGTTCACGGATTTGCTGTTGTCCAGCATGACCGTCTTCCTTCTCGGTGCCTGCCATGGTGCAGTCGGATCAGAGAACACATGATCGCCGGGTACAAAGGACCAGGATCTGGATTTTGCAAACTCACTGGTGATGCCCAGTACCAGTTTCCTTATCTCAGCGATATCCGCTGCCGTGATGCTGTTGCTGTTGTTGACGTCTGCTGCCAGAAGCTTGTACGGCGAACCGATCGCCTCCAGACCCAGGATGTGTTTCTGGATCTTCACGATATCCTGTGTGGATACTCCGTTGAGCGGATCGTCATTCCTGTCCGGAACGAGTTCGTATTCCACATTCATCGTCAGATCTCCGAACAGGAACGGATTGCCAGAGCGCTGCAACAACATATTGCCATTGCGATACAGGCTCACCTCTACCGGATTGAGGGCTTCTCCCTTCTCATCGGAGATCAGTCCTGTGATCCGGGCCTTGCCGTTTGCATTGTCCGGACAGATGCCCTGGTTATCCTGTACGATCACCACTGTCTTGCAGTAATCGCGGTTGCCTTCTTCGTCTTCTACCCACATCTCCACATCCAGTCTCAGCTCATCGTTTACGCCTGCTGCTACGAAATCATCGCAGCATACGGTGATGGACTGCTTGGTTTTGTCTCCGTCAAAGTAGAACAGGAGTTTATCCTTGGCTGTACAGTTGTCGAAGCTGCCCAGGTCGAGGTCTTTGGCCCATACATCCACACATCCGCTGGATGGCATCGGCACGGTGATCACACCAGTGTAGCAGTATGGCGTCGGAGCTTTGCAGTCCTTGATTTCAAACAAGGTCTCACATACTCCTACATTGCCGCAGCCGTCCTCTACAAACCAGCTGATCTTGTGTATGCCCAACGGATAGGTACCGCTGGCATCAAACGGATTCTTCGCATTATCCGCGAATGGATTGTGGCTGTATTCGACTGTGTCTCCTGCTGCAAATGCTCTGCGGGTCAGTGAGCCCACGCGGAAGTCATAGCCTCCGTGTACGCCTACGCCATCGTTGAAGGCGTCGATCTTGTACTCCCACAACAGCCAATCCAGCGGACTGCAGTTGTCATCGGCGATCGCTGTCAGGCTGATGTGGCCGACACAGATACCCAGGCTGCTGTTGATGCTGGCGGGTTCGCATGGGCCTACGTTACAACTCACAACAGGCTTATCCTGATCGCGTACCTTGATGATCTGGATCCGCTCCCATCTGCCCTTGTTCGGGTCGATGAACGGATCGTACTGACACCAGTCGATCACGATCCACTTACGGATGATCTTCATACAGGCATCCGGTTCAATCGTAAATACCTCATCTACATGCTCGATAGAGATCAGGGCACAGTTGTCGTCGGCATTGTTCACGATCTGAGGACGTCCCAATTGTGGGTTATCCGGACTGATGTCGGATCCGCAACCGTTGATGGTCACCGGTGTCTGCGTGCAGACTCCGTTTGGCCACATTACATCGCTGAAGCGAGGATCATTACAAGTAGTAGAGTCAACATAGAACGGATCGCAATCCACCACATAGATCGTCTGGATCGCTGTCACGTTGATGTTGTTCGGACCCTGGGCGCTGATGATACGCTGGATGATACCTTGACCGCATTCGCGCAGGTCGTTGACCGTGATGGTCGGACTGACGTTACAGCTGTTGAGTGCATATCCGTCAAAGCCCCAGGTCAGTTCGTACTTGCGATCCCAATGTGCAGTATCAAAATACTGGAAGTAGTAGTCACAAGCCTGATTCGGAGCAGGTTTCGGTACGGTGTTGGTTTGTACGAATCCGGGGTAACCGGTGATGTCATTGCGCTCGCAGTACTTGCGGCATACGATATCCTGGGTCACCACCTTCTTCCTGTCGGAAAGATCGGTCACCACTCTACCAAAGGTAGCATCATTCGGATCGGTCAGATTAGCTATATCAAACCAGAACCAGCAGCTCACCACGATATTTGGCGGTGCCACTACGGTCGGTACGTTCTTGTTCTGTACTTCCACTTCTACCATGCAGTCGTTGAATCTGCCGAACAGCGGGCTCGTCCGGTTGGTCATCCGGGCAGGTGCCACAGGACCGGGACCCGGATCCACGTCAAACACGCGAAGGACCACCATGACCCTCTGACCTGCGTCTGCACAGCAGAAGTCTGTGTAATCATCGAAGTAAACCTGGTTGCCCGCAAGGGATGAATTGTCGTCTCCGTTTCTGCCACCGCAGGCTACTGTGTTGTTGGAGTTGGATCCGTTGTTGGTGCCAAGCAATTCAGCCATGCGGATCACTTTAAAGAACAAGTGGTTGGCACAGTTGTCGTGAGAACCTTCGTCAAAGGCCTCGGCTGCCACGCGGGCGTAGTTTTCACCCGGGCTTTGGTTGCCTGTGATGTTGACAGTAGTGAAGGTACGGCAGACCGGAGTAGGCGTGATGCCGTCGAATACGTTGACCATAATGGTTTTTACGGTCTTGTTGCCGCAGGCATCCTGAGCAGTGATCTCTGCTTTGTGTAGACCGATCGGGATGTTGATCACAGCCCATCTGCCATTGGCATAACGAATGGATCTGCCAGCCCACATTCTGACACTGTAACTCAGATCGTCAGAACAGTTGTCCTTCATCCAGGGCTCAGCGAGATCCCAGATGGCGGTGCAGCTGTTGTTGGTGGTCGAGATGGCGATCGTATCAGGATAAACGATCTCAGGACCTTTCTTATCGAGGACTTTGATCACCTGGATGTATTCGATCGGATTCTGTCCGGCCACTACCGGCAGACACATGTTGCGGATCTTCCAGTAGCGGAGAATCTCGTAGCTGTCGTCGCAGATCTCATATACTTCGTCTTCGTAACGGATGGATACGGCGCAACGTCCTCTGGTGTAGAGGTCGATTCCATCTACGGTCGGAACACCGGTTCCAATCCATTTTACAATTTCGTCAGGTCCCCAGCAGAATGGACTTTGTGGAGTCCAACCCGGGTGCGCATCGTAATACACAGGATATGGATTCGGATGGCCCTGATAAGGACCAACTTCCAGACAGTTCCAGCCCAAAGATTTTGGCAGTCGTCTTCCGGCCAGGTCACCTGCAGGTGAAGGATAGAATCCTCCTGTAGCACTCCAGATGGCTGAATCCAACAGATAGCCATCCACGCAGTACGGATAAGCCTGGAAGTGAGCACTGATATCCTTGTCGTTGATCTTCTTATCGCATTCCAGATGTGGCAGGTCGAGATCGTCGTAATTGCGCGGCCACCTGATGTCAGCCAGATCAAAGCGCTCTACATCGATTCTCTGTTCGCAGGTATCGCGGTTTCCATTTTCGTCTTCCACGGTCCAGTAACGAACGATACGCGCAACATAAGGGAAAGCGCATTCGCCGAGCTCGGTGTATTCATCCCAGTAGTTGATGGTAGCGGATGGTTCGCAGGTAATCACCCTGGCCGTACCGAGTATGGACGGATCCAGTGTCGAAATACAATTGACCACTGTGTCTCTTGGACATTCGAGAACCGGCTTTTGCTTGTCCTCGATACAAACCTCACCCCAACAGCTGTTGCCGGAGCGTGGGTCGCGGATGGTCACACGGAAACACTTGCCCACATCTGCGTAGGTGAAGATGTTGGAACGTCTTACCCCACGGTCATCTGTGACGATGATTTCATATTGGTCATAGCACCAGTGCTTACCACCTTCCAGGATCATGTCAGCCGTCAGTTCAGCACGGCAGCTTGCGTCGAGTGAGAGGTTGATCTTGTCGTTACAAGCCAGTTCACTGGAGTTGGGTATGTACGGATTGACTACGAGGTTAAAGCAGGAGGAATCCCTGTTTCCACTCTTGTCGATGGCGTAGATGCAAATCCGATTTGTTCCGACCTTGAAGAAGGTGCCGCTTGGCGGATTGGCCCATACGGTATCCAGTCCGCAGGAGTCGTTGGCATCCGGTACGAAATAGAAGAACTTACCGCATTCGCCTGCATCCGCGGAGACTGTCACATCCTTGTAGACAGGAATGATCGGACCATTGATGTCGCGTACGTTCACATTAAACATACACATTCCGGTATTACCTGAACGATCGGTTATCTGGTAAGAAATCTTGGTTGTACCGATCGGCAGAACCAGGGAATCACAGGCACCAGCCGTCACAACGCGTGTGATCGGTCCAAGTACGGTGGTTACCACTCCCGTTCTGGCAGTAGTACAAGTAGTCACGTAGGTCATCTCTACGGTACCGCCTGTACAGTTGTCGTTGATCAGCGGGTGATACCAAAGGAATTTCTTATTGCATTGTCTGAAGTCGGCGGTGATGGTGGTATCGCGTAGCACGGCAGGAGCTTTGCACAATACCTGCAGCCTCCAGTTGGTCAGCACGTTGGTGATGGCTGTGGTGTTGCAGCTGTTGTCTTCGATCTCCAGTCTCCAGGTTCCCTGGCCCTGTTCATTGAAGAACTTCAGGAAGCTTTCCTGAGGCTGGTAGAATCCTCCATTGCCAAAGTTAGGTGTACATGGAGCTCCGTTCACGCTGCCATAGTTCAGCCCCTTGTTGTCAGAAGAACCGAAGTTCAGGTTGAAGGAAGTGGCAGCGTTGCAGACATTCTCCCACAACTTTACGCGGGTTCCGCTTGGGCTGACGAGCGTCACTTCCCAGTCGCCGAGGTTCTGGCTGCTGGATCCGGTCATATTCAGGATCCGGATGTCGCCTACCTTACAGTTGTTGGGGATGGTCACGGTTGAGCTGAAGCATACGCCCTGAGCGAATGCCACATTCAGGTTGGTCGGAATGCCGCTGGAGAGCGTATCGTAACGTCCGCAAATCGGAGCCTGATTGTCTGTGATGGTGATAGGCACCTTGCAGCAGACGGCAGGATGCACTATAGACTGAACAGAAGCGGTATCCAGATTGGCACTGGAGAATTTGTTGCCCGGATTCCAGCTACCGATGGTAGCAGCATTGCAGGATTCAGCCAGTTCGAAATCCGAACTTCTGTTATTGTCGATGTGGTTGGTTCTGTAGTAAGATCCACGGCAGAAGTGTGGATCAGTAGCACCGGCCCAGTCCTCTGCTTTCACCACTGCTAGCGTACCGCGGCCCACCGGATTGAATCCGTTGGTAGCGACTACGTCGATTACGCGGTCATTCAGGCGAAGGATATAAGCTCTCTGATCGTTGATGCCGGCCTGCGTACAGTTCATATGCCAGAACCTGCTGGCAGGAACGTCGGTACCGCTTCCAACATGGAATACAGCCACCTGACCCGGAGCCAGGAAGTTTCTGGGTTTCAGAGGGAACATCGGCGGTATCGTATAATCGCAGATGGATCCGGCAGGACCGACGATCTCAATACTGAGACAGGTCAGGTCAATAACGCCACCACCATAGTTTCCGATCTCGAGGTAGTCCCCGTCGATCAAATCAGAGGAGATGAATGCCGGAACCGGATTGGTTCTTCCGATGGTGATGGTGCCGCCCGCGATCGGGGTACCCAATTGCTGGGTTACTTCCGTGATCTTTAGCAGGGGCTGGTCAAACACGCAGTAGGTGATGGTGTCAACACCGACTGGGAAGAAGGTGCCTGCAGCAGAATTAAAGCCGCTGTTGACCACCTGGCCATTCTGATCGGTCACCACAAAAGTCACTACCGTATTCGGGCAATTATCCGTGATGTTGGACGGATTGATGCCATCAGCAGCGGTCAGCGTTCTTCCACAGCTGTCGAGAGAAGCTGAGAAGGTAGCGGGAGCCGGACAGGTAATAGTTGGCAGATCCCAATAATCATTGACGATGATCTTCATGGTGCAGGTATCGCGGTTTCCACAACCATCCACTGCTTCAAATACCAGTACGGTTGTACCAACCGGGAATCTGCTTCCAGATTTCAATCCCGTGCTGTCAATCTGGTTGATCACCGGCGTGCTGCAATTGTCAAATGCTGCCACAGGAGAGAAGTTGACATAAGCATCGCAATGGAAGGTTTCAGCAGCTACGACGATCGGTGGTCTTGGGCAATTGAAGAATACCGGAACGGTGGTATCCTGAGTACCTACTCTGAGGGTTCTGGTGGCAAAATTACCGCAGTCGTCGGTAGCTGTAAAGGTGACATCCTGGAAGCGGGTATCTCCGCAACCACGCACCCAGCGGTTATCGCTGAAGTTGTGTCTCCAGTTGATTGCATCGGAACAGTTGTCCGTTGCGCTCAAACCACCCAGGCTATCCAGCCAGGACAATATTTGTGCATCGTTGTTGGCACCGGACTGATCGCATTCTACCAGCTTGTTGTAACCACCTGTGATCACAGGAGGAGTCACATCCACGACTACAAAATCCGCATCACGGAAAGTGCTGTTGCGGCAAGAGTCCATAACTGTGAAGCGATAAGTATAACGGGCGGTATTGCTGCACTGGTCGAGTTCTCTAATGAGTTCTCTTCTCCAGTTGAGCGGTCCGTTGTTGCAGACATCCGTAGCTACGGCTCCTCCGTTATTGTTCAGCCAGCTGTTGAGTGCGGCTTCATTGCCCAAACGATCACAGCTCACTGTCAGGTTTTGTGGCAGAACCACGAAGGTCGGCGCAGTAGTATCCTGAATGATGAAGCGCGCGATGGTGGCAGGTGATGTGTTGCCACAACTGTCGGTAGCGGTGAACATGAAGGTATACCTTCTGGTCAGACCGCAATCGTCTTCTGTACGCATGCGGAGGGTATCCCAGCGCAGAATGCCTATGTCACCAGTAGAACCTGTCGGCCTTGGTGTGCAGACATCCTGAGCGCGTGCACCTGCGCGGTTGCGGATCCAGGTGTTGAAGGCAGTGATGTTGCCGGCACCGTCACAGTCCACAACGGTATCCTTGGCAGGAGAAACCACTACAGGAGCGGTTCTGTCCACCACGGTAACGGTAGCCTGCGCGGTCACGCTGTTTCCGCAGAAGTCGCGTGCTGTGAAGGTCACAAGGGCAGAACCGGTCAGTCGGCTGCAACCCGGAGTGAGTCCGGTATAATTGTGCGAGTAGAATATTTGTGTGGAACATGAGTCAACCGCCACTCCGTCGCCAACCCTGGAAACCCAGGCATTGATCTGGCTATATGGATCGTTGGTTCCGTCGCATTCGATGGTCAGGTTTACCGGACGTACATTCCAGACCGGATTGTTGTTGTCGATAAGGAAGACGCGGTGGGTTACTTCACTGAAGTTTCCACACTCGTCTGTAGCGCGGAATACGACCGGAGTACCCAATGGGTTGTTGCACTCGAGCACCAGGCTATTCCTGTTGAAATTGTTGGTCCATCTGACTCTGGAACATACATCGGTGGCAGTCGCACCTCCATTGGTGTTAAGCCATCCGTCGAGTTGTCCGTAGGTAGTTGGTATGCCGCAGTTGATGGTCAGGTTGGCACCCGGAGTAATGACCGGCGCAATCCTGTCCACTATGCGGAAAGTATCGTATGCCACCCTTCTGTTTCCGCAGAAATCGATTGCTTCAAATTCAAAAACATAAGTACCCGTGAACTGGCTGCAACCCGATCTACGGTCGTAAACCTGCCATCTGATGGATCCGCCAGGGCAGTTGTCTGTAAACCCGGCTGTATTGGCCCAGTTAGCCATGGCCGTCGTTTGGGAGGTACCATCGCATTCCACTACTCTTGTACCCGGCAGGATAATCTGTGGCGGGGTCAGGTCGGTGCGGATGGTCCTGCTACATGTGTTGGTGCATCCGTTTGGAGTAGAACGTGTATAGGTTACTATAAAAGAACCGCAGGTTCTCGGAGTGAAAGTAGCTGTACCATTTGCGTTTCTGACCAGGGTCGCTTTGCCGCCTGTGGTATCGCCGGAAGTCCAGATTCCATCAAATGGAGCTTGAAGCGGAGTCAGAATGATTGGAGTATTGACGCATACAGAATCAGCTGACGCCGTGAAGCAGGAGATCAGTGGAGTTCCGGATTCGATCTTGATCTGGTGGCATTTGGTCACGGAGCAAACTGTTGCGGAAGGCAAAGGACCACATGCAGGATAAGTCAAGGTTTCAGTCAGACAAACTGCAAAAGTAGACGGAGTCACTGGTGCAGAAGGTCCGATGGTCACCACCCCGGTAGTTGAGTTGATGCTGACACCTGCAGGACTGGAAGGATTAAGGGCCCAGCTTCTGTTGATGGTGGCATTGGTGCCGAAGGTACCTGAATTGAGGAACGGCGTAATGGTCACTGTTGCACCCGGTTCCCAGCATACCGCATCCTGAACGTCGAAGTCTGGCTGAGGCTCTTCAATCAATCTCAACCAGGCTGTATCGCGCATTTCACCACAGGCACCTGTACCACCCGGAATGGATGGCGGAACAGTATAAACCAACTGGAAGCAACCCGGCAAACCGGACAATGTCTCATTGCGAATGGTTCCCAAAGCGGATCCGGGAGCCAGAGACCAGGTTCCGCCCCTGTAAGTGCTGTCCAGATAGAATTCGGAAAGATCGAAATCGGTAAACGGATCGGACGCACTGAAGTCAAAGCAACCTCTTTGACGATCGCCACCGATGTTGGGTATGTAACCTCTCCTCACCTCTACGTTTCTGGAGAAGGTTGCGGAACAACCATCAGGAGAATTAACGGTGTAGGTCACCACGTGAATTCCGATACCGGCGAGGGCAGGACAGAATTCGTAATTGGGGTGTCCGCTGGCGGCCACCCTGACTCCACGTCCGGTAAACACACCTCCTGTGGTACCTGCGATGAGCGCATCCAGATCCTGGCAAGCCATGTCGATACAGAGCGGACCGAGCGGGCCCCACTCAGGGTTGTTGATGGTTACGCTGTTGATCACGCGGATCACTTCGCAAACCTCCACACGGCAGGTGGTGGCCACACCACAAGCGTTGGTGTTGATGAGCTCTTCCATGCAGACAGAGGCGGTACCATTGCCTACCACAGTAATCAGTCCGGAAAGATTGACCGTCACAACAGAGGTATTGGTACTTCTGTAGTTCCTGGACACGGTACCGGCATAGATCGGGCTCGTACGGAAATTGTTGATATCATAAGTAATGGATCCGGCCAGCTGATTCCAGCAGACTGCATCCGGCAGGTCGAAGGACGGATTTGGACGCTCCCCTACATGAACCGTAAAGTCCTGAGTAGCCAGACATGCTCCGGTTCCACCCGGGAAGGAGCTGACGGTATAACGCACCGTGTAGCAACCCGGAGTGGTAAAGTGGAGGGTATTGTTGACTACAGCTCCTGTTGAAGCAGCCGGACCACTGAGATAAGACCAGGTACCTCCGCGGGTAGCGGTGGCACAAAGTAAATCAGTCAGATTGTGGCTGCCCAGGGTGTAGCGGGAAGTAAGCGTCACTCCGTTGAAAGGCCCATAAGTATTGTTGTTAGGTCCGAGCGGCATGGTGGCGCACTGGATGGTATCGCGGGTATCGACACAAGCCAGGGTCACAGCAGGATAGACTACGATATTGTGGGTCTCCACCGCTGTACAACCCGCTCCATTCTGAACGGTGTAGGTCACGGCATGTGTGCCCGGACCGGCCAGACCCGGACAGAATTCATAATTAGGGTGACCACCGGCGGCCACGATCACACCGGTACCGGAGAATACTCCTCCTGTGGTACCTGTCACCAATGCATCGAGATCCACACAGGGCTGATCCACGCAATAAGGACCTACCGCGGTCCAGGAAGGATCGGCAACGATTGTGTTGGCATGTATAACGATTCTTTTACAGTAGTTTTCAGAGCAATTGTTAACAGCATAACCCGGATCGTTGCAAGAAATCAAAGTTTCTGTCAGACAAATTTCAAAAGTGCCAGCACCCTGGACAGTAAGCGTAGGATTCTGAAGGGTATTGTTGTTAAAGGTCGGTAACGGGCCTGCGCCGCTGATCAGACTGGCTGTCCAGTTGTACGTTCTGCTGGAAGCACCGGAACCGTATGTTTCACCATTGTAGAATGGATTCAAAACAACAGATCCTGCAATACCATCCCAACATACTTCTTCTGCCAGATCGAAAGATGGTACTGGTTGCTCTGACAGGGTTAATAACAGATCAAAACTCATTTGCCCGCATGCACCGGTTGCACCTGGGAAAGCTGGAGGTACAGTATAACGCAACTGATGGCAACCTGGCTCACCATAATAGGTTTCATTAAATGGACCCGCAGACGGAGGACCGGCAATTTTAGACCAAGTACCCCCTCTGGTTGTTCCCGGCAAATAGGTTTGGGTCAGATCAAATTCGATCATATTGAATCCATTGACCGCAATACATCCCGAACGGAAAGGCGAAAATACGACTGCACTCCTTGCCGGAGCTACTACCACATTTCTGCTGAAGGAAGCCGTACATCCATCCGGAGAATTAACGGTGTAGGTCACCACGTGGGTGCCCACGCCGGCCAAAGCAGGACAGAATTCGTAATTCGGATGTCCGCCCGCAGCCAGTACGACGCCATTTCCGGTAAAGATACCATTTGGTGTTCCGGTCACGAGTGCATCCAGATCCTGACAGGCCTGATCGATACACAGAGGACCGAGCGGGGACCAGGCAGGGTTAACAACCGTGGTGTTGTTTTCAACACGTATGACTTGGCAGTATTCCACATCACAAGTGGAAGTCACGCCACTGCAGGCAGTGGTGGTGATTCTTTCGTTGATGCAAATGGAAGCAGTACCATTTCCAACTATGGTCACAAGGCCACCCGCATTTACTGTCACGATGGTGTTATTGGTACTGCGGTAAGTTCGGGCCACTGGATAAGTGTAAGCCGGGCTGGTCAGATAGCTGCTCAAATCATATGTCACAGTGCTGACCTGATCCCAGCAAACCGCATCCGGTAAGTCGAAGGAAGGATTCGGCATTTCACCTACATGGATCGTGAAGTCCTGAGTCGCAGAGCAGGCTCCGGAACCACCCGGATAAGAACTGACGGTATAGCGAACCGTGTAACATCCCGGATCCGTATAGTGGAGGACGCCATTGGCAACGGTACCGGCTGTGGCTGTTGGTCCGCTGACATAGGACCAGCTTCCGCCTTTGGTCGCGGCTGCGCAAAGCAGTTGATTCAGGGCATGCGTAGACATCGTGTAGCGGGAGGTCAGTGTGGTGCCATTGAATGGTCCATAGTTATTGTTCAAGGATCCCAAAGCGCGCGTTGCGCACTGAATGGTATCGCGGGTATCCGCACAGGCCAGAGTGACAGCCGGATGGACCACGATGTTGTGGGTCTCTACTGCTGTGCAACCAGCTCCATTGTTAACGGTATAGGTCACAGCATGCACGCCAGGACCGGCCAGACCGGGACAGAATTCGTAGTTGGGATGCCCACCGGCAGCGACTACTACACCCGCTCCGGTGAATACACCGTTAGGTGTACCGGTAACCAGGGCATCGAGGTCTATGCAAGGCTGATCCACGCAATATGGACCAACGGCCGTCCAGGACGGGTTCGCTTCCACATTGGTTTGGTGAATGGTGATTCTTTTGCAGTAATTCTCGGAACAACCATTCACTGAATAGCCCGGATCATCACAGGAAATCAAAGTCTCGGTAAGACAAATTTCAAAAATACCTGCTCCTTGAACCGTAAGGGTCGGATTTTGAATAGCATTGTTGTTGAAAGTAGGAACAGGACCAGCACCACTGACCAGACTGGCTGTCCAGTTGTACGTTCTGCTGGAAGCTCCAGAACCGTAGGTCTCACCATTGTAGAATGGATTCAAAACAACGGATCCTGCAATTCCATCCCAACAAAGTTCTTCCGTCATATCGAAAGAAGGAACGGGATGCTCTGAAAGTGTCAATAAAAGATCAAAGCTCATCTGACCGCAAGCTCCGGTTGCTCCCGGGAAAGCCGGAGGTACGGTATATCGCAACTGATGGCATCCGGGTTCACCATAATAAGTTTCATTAAATGGACCCGCAGAGGCAGGACCAGCAATTTTAGTCCAGGTTCCTCCTCTGGTGGTACCTGCCAAATAAGTTTGGGTAAGATCAAATTCAATCATATTGAATCCATTGACCGCAATACAACCCGAACGGAATGGAGTCAACAATGCTGCACTTCTTGCAGGAGCCACAACGACGTTTCTACTGAATGATGCGCTGCAACCATCTGCAGAAACAACCGTATAAGTGACTACATGTGTACCTACTCCGGCAATGGAAGGACAAAACTCATAATTGGGATGTCCTCCTGCAGCAAGTACTACTCCATGACCCGTGAATACTCCATTTGGAGTTCCTGTAACTAATGCATCCAGATCCTGGCATGCCTGATCAATACAAAGCGGACCCAATGCAGACCAGGCCGGATTGACCACGGTGTTGCTGTTGACTACGCGGATCACTTCGCAAACTTCAGCTGTACAGGTTTCGGTACCTCCATCACAATCAATGGTGGTGATCACTTCTTCCATACAGATGCTGGCTGTTCCATTGCCCACGATGCTGACCACGCCGCCCGCTGAAACGTTGGCTACCGCTGTATTGGTACTTCTGTAATTGCGCACCACGCTACCGGTATAGACCGGACTGGTGCGGAAGGTATTGATGTCGTAAGTGATGGAGGTCACTTGATCCCAGCAAACAGCATCTGGCAGGTCGAAGGACGGATTCGGCCTTTCACCCACAAAAACAGTAAAGTCTTCGCTGTCAGTACATGCTCCTGCTCCTCCCGGATAAGAGCTAACTGTGTAGCGAACTGTATAGCAACCCGGATCGGTAAAATACAAACTGGATCCCTGAATAGCTCCGGCTGATGCAGTCGGTCCAGTCAAATAAGTCCAGAAACCACCCTGAGGCGCACCGGCACAAAGCAGGCTGTTGAGGGAATAGAAGCCCAGGGTATAACGCGATGAAAGAACGGTTCCTGCATAAGGACCGTAGGTATTGTTGTTCGAACCCAGGGCCATGGTGGCACACTGAAGGTCGGTATTGGTGTTGGGACAATCGATCAGGACTTCAGGATACACCACGATGTTGTGGGTTTGTACGGCTGTACAACCCGCACCGTTCTGCACGGTATAAGTTACTGCATGAGTTCCGGGACCTGCTACGGCAGGACAGAACCTATAGTTGGGGTGAGCAGGATCGAGCTGAACACCGACGCCTGTAAATACGCCACCAGTGGTGCCGGTGATCAGGGCATCGAGGTCAATGCAGGCATTGTCCACGCAGTAAGGTCCAACCGCTGTCCAGGAAGGATTGGCCACAGCAGTGGTCTGGTGCACCACCAGTATTTCGCAATGTTCGTTGATGCAATTGGACGGAGAAATGGTGCCGCAGTCGTCGTCGTATACGATCGTCTCGGTGAGGCAGATGCGGAAAGTACCGGCACCCTGAATGATGACACCCGGTTCGGGTGCAGTGGCATCTGTAAAGGTAGGCACAGGGCCTGCACCTGCTGATTCGGGTACAGCATACCAGGAATATTCGATACCCTGGGAATTGATACCAAAGGTAGCGCCGGTATAGATGGTGGGCAGGGTCACGGAACCTGCGATGCCATCCCAG
>JAKQHM010000030.1 GCA_029572935.1 Bacteroidota bacterium | reverse complement strand
CCCCTGAGCTTCCTGAGCCATCCTGTGATACAAGCTGACGATCCCCCGATCCTCCAGGTAGCGAACGACATCGCTGTGGTTCCACCAGCGGTCCCACAGGTCCCAGCGGACATTGCTGTTGAAATCTCCTGCGATCAGGATATTCTGAAAATTTGAACCATTGGTCTGTAAATATTTCCAGAATTGGCCGATATACCCAAAGGTGGGCGAATTGTTGCGATGGGTCCAAACTGCCAGAATGTTGAGGTTTTGATCTAAAATACATGGAAGAAAATACCTGAGCTTGTGATCCTGATAAAGATCTGACCAATCCAGGGCTTCCAATCTTTGACCCTGGCAGGAAAATACCCCCAATCCCTTATGGCGATTGTCTCCTATCCATAAGTACTGCTGAAATCTACTACATAATTCGGATTCAGGGTAAAGGGATGGATTTTCACACTCCTGAATAATCCAGACATCGGCATCAAACAAGTCCAGGGACCGGTATTTCGTCCGAAAAGATCCTCCACAGTTCCAGCTGACCAGTTTCAATCTAAAATTTCAGTTTGGTTCCGAATATAGCAAATTCCAGAATTCCTGAATATATTCAGTACATCAGCCCTCCAAAAGGCTTTCATATGATCAGATTGTAAACTTATCATTAATTTTATAGCTTTTATAAACACAAACTGATGATCCGGCAGATTTGCTTTCTTTCCTTTCTTCTTATCCTTCTGACTACTAATAGCCTGTCCGCTCAGAAATGGGGCTACGTGACCATGATCGCTCCGGGAGGAGCAACCAGTATCACCCTGCTGGATACCAACAGCCGGGTCGTCAAAACCATCTCCGGACTGACCGGTGCAACAGGATATTCCTCCCACATGGTGCCGGGTGGAGACATCTGGCGTACCGTAACGACCCAGAATTCAACGTTCAGAGGGGGTGGCATTCATGGGCGGATCCAGAAAATAGACTATAACGGAAAATTGCTGTTTGACTATACCATCTCAAACAATACCCAGTGCGCCCACCACGATATTTGCCCCATGCCCAATGGGAATGTTCTGGTCATCGTCTACGAACTGAAGACCGCAGCCGAGGTTGCAGCCCTGGGCGGACCCAATCAGGCCAGGTATTCCGAAAAACTGGTTGAACTGAAACCTACGGGTCTGAACACAGCGGACATCGTCTGGCAATGGGATCTGTGGGACCATCTGTGTCAGAATACCAATCCTTCTTTACCCAATTACGTGTCATCCTTCTTAGACAACCCGCACATGCTCAATATAAACTACCTAAACAACAAAAGCGACTGGGTGCATATGAATGGGGTGGACTATAACGAAGAGCTCGATCAGATCGCATTGTCCTCCCACTTCCTCAATGAAATGTGGGTGATCGACCATTCCTTGAGCAGAGCGGAGACTAAAAAGAATACAGGAGGCAAATACGACGTGGGCGGGGGATTTCTGTACCGATGGGGCAATCCTGCGGCGTATGGGGCCTCGGGACCAACCATCCTAAAAGTGGTTCACGATGCCCATTGGGTCCCCAAAGGAAGGCCCAGAGCGGGCTATCTGGCCGGAGTCAACAACCAGGGGGTCTCCAACAACCAGACTGCCCTCGACTATTACAAAACAAGCTGGGATGGAACAAAATACGTGCGGACACAGAGCGCGGCCTATCAGCCTGCCACTTACGAATTCAGACATGCCGCCAATGGATATACCAGCAATATGGGCAGCTGCCAGGAACTTCCCAACGGAAACCTGCTGGTGTGTCTGGCCACAGCTGCCAAAGTTTATGAGGTAGATTCCACAGGAAAGCAATTATGGCAATATCAGGGCATGATGCCTATTCCTCAGGCCTTCCGTTATTCCAAATGCTATATCGAAAATCCTGTGGCTACCGTAAGCAGCTCGCGTACCATGCTGGATCCCGGTGAAAGTGCAAACCTAAATTGCAGCATCAGTTCAACAGGTAGTACCGGGATAAAATATTCCTGGTCTCCTGCAGAAGGGCTTTCGGATCCCAACATAGCCAATCCGGTGGCTGCGCCTGACAAAACCACCACCTACACCGTGACCGCGACATCTTCTGAAGGCTGCACGGCTTCCGGATCCGTGACGATTACTGTGAATTCAGGCATGTTCTTTACGGCAGATGTCAGGGTCGACGACGACAGCATCTGTCTTGGAGAGATCACGCAATTGTTTGTGGATGTAACCGGTGGATCCGGGAATTATATCTACGCCTGGACTTCCAATCCGGCTGGATTTGTCTCCGATCAGCCGGATCCCTACATCAATCCGGAAGAAAGCACCTGGTATATTGTAGAGGTCTCCGATGGCTCGGTCAAGGTAAAAGACAGCATCCTCATCACCGTCCTGCCTTTGCCCGACAAACCTTCCATCAGCATGGTGGACAGTCTGTTGGTATCCTCTATTGGACAGGGCAACCAATGGTTTTTTTATGGGAACCCCATTCCCGGCGCGACGGATTCCACCTACCGCCCCACAGAACACGGATCGTATCAGGTTCAGGTCATTGACAGCAATGGGTGTCCCTCCTTTTTGTCTGATCCCTTTGAATATTTTCCTTCCGGTACCAAAGATGCAGAATTAAGTGTCAAATGGATCTTCACGCCTAACCCCGCTCAAGATTTTATTCGCCTGACAGCGGATGCTCCCATCACAAACTTCAGGATCACCATCCTGGATGCGCTGGGCAGGATCAGAATACAGAGACAGGCTCAGGAAATAATCGAACTGGACGAATTGCAGGCAGGAACTTATCTAATCGCTCTTATGGATCCAAAAGGACACACAGCACTAAAGAAGTTGATCATTACAAAATGACGACAATTTTTTCATTACTGCATTCATCCTGATGAACCTGAAGAAACTTGTTTTTATCCTTGCCTTTCTGATCACAGGCCATCAGAAAATGGCGGCTCAGTCTTTTTACGATACGGCGCATATTGCCAGCATACATATTTATTTTCCATTCAGTGACTGGAGAACGAGAATGGACACGGCCAAAGCGGGAGAAGAAGGGTATATTCAGGCTGACAGCGTGGTCATCGATGGCAAGAAATACAACAACCCAGGAGTGAAGTTCAAAGGCAACAGTACCTACTCCAAAAACCGGTTGAAGAATCCCTTGCACATCAAGCTGGATTACCTGAAGAACAACGACCATCAGGGATACGACGACATCAAACTCAGTAACGGCTGGAGCGACAACAGCATGATCCGCGAGCCAATGGCATTTGCCATTTTGCGTCAATATATGGATGCTCCTTTGAGCAATTTTGCAAAAGTCTGGATCAACGGGGAATATTACGGACTGATGAACAATACCGAGAATATTGATAAAAGGTTTGCGTTGCCCAGGTTTCTGAGTTCCAAATACACCTTTATCAAATGCAATCCGGAATCCATCGGATCAGGTCTGGGCAATGGTCCCAACCTTGAATACCTGGGAGACAACATAGCCTCTTACAGTAACAAATACGAATTGGAATCCGCCACCGGTTGGTATGAACTGATTCAGCTGACCGATACGCTCAACAATCATTTTGAAACCTTCGAATCCATAGCTGATATAGATCGCTTTTTATGGATGCTGGCATTCAACAACGTCACTGTCAATTTGGACAGCTATACAGGCTCCTTCCGTCAAAATTATTATCTCTACCGCAATCATGCCGCCATCTGGAGCCCCGTGGTCTGGGATCTCAACATGTGTTTTGGCGGATTCGCCACACCCGGAGGCATTACCTCGGCACTGACACCGGCCACCATGCAGACGATGTCCTTTACCTTGCACAAAAATGAATCCGGCTGGCCATTGATTTTCAAACTGCTCAATGACCCAGGCTACCAGAAAATGTATTTTGCGCACATGCGTACCATTTTGCAGGAAAATTTTCTGAATGGCCAATACAAATCTATTGCCAGCGGATTGCATGCAAAGATCGATGAGGAAGTAAAAAACGATCCCAACCATCTTTCCACCTATGAGCATTTTGTAAACTCCCTCACAGCCAATACGCCGGGCCTGAATGGTGCACCAACCTCACCGGGTATTTTTCCACTTATGGACGGCCGCGCAGCCTACCTGAGAAACGTATTGTCTGCAGCAGCTCCCGTCCTCAGCTCACCCTCCGTTACTTCAGACCTGAAGATCGGATCTGTGGCTTCTGTCAGCACTTCAGTCTCCAATGCCACGAGGGTATTCCTGGGGTTCAGAAATGACCGTAGTGAAAAATTCAGCAGGATCGAAATGTATGACGATGGACAGCACCAGGATGGTGTAGCTGCAGACGGGATCTATGGAAACAGCTTTACCATCGAAGAAGCAGAGGTTCAATACTATCTGTACGCAGAAAACAACAATACCGGAGCATTTCTGCCGGAACGGGCCGAACACGAATTTTTCAGTCTGCCTATCCTGACAGAAACCGCCGAAGCCGGTGATCTGGTTTTGAATGAATTCATGACTTCCAACAATTCCGGCATCAGCAATGAAAAAGGAAGTCAGAAAGACTGGATCGAAATCCATAACCGGACCGATAAAACGCTGTCCATGGAATTGTTTTCCTTGTCAGATGACAAGACCAAACCCACCAAATGGACCTTCCCGAAAAACACAATGATCGGACCCCGTGAGTACCAGATCATCTGGGCTGACGGAGAAAATGCAGTCTACCTGGATCCGCATACCAACTTCTCCCTGTCCGCCAACAGCGGAAATGTCGTATTGAGTTATCAAGGAACCATAGATCAGGAGCATGCTTATAATGCTCCTGGCAATGACAGGTCCATAGGAAGATGTCCGGACCATGTGGGATCTTTCATTTTACAAAGCAAACCAACGCCCGGAGAAACCAATGACTGTGTTTCTGCCTCAGATGAAATTTCTGATTCAGAAGAAATCCATATTTACCCCAATCCCGTTGTCGACAAGTTATTTATCCGTAGCAAACACACATTCATGCAAACGGAAATTATGGACCTGCAGGGGCAATTGATCCAGAGTTTCAAAGCAATAACAGAAATGGATATCAGCCCATTACATCCGGGCGTTTACATTTTGAAAAGCCTGGATAAAAGAGGCAGGATCCAGATGCATAAATTCATCAAAATCTAAGAACGTGTCCCTCCTTCCCTACAAGCTGGAATTGCAATGGACCGGAAACAAAGGCCGGGGTACAGAGCAGTATACCTCTTATGACCGGAGTTACACCATCCGATGTGCCGGCAAGGAGGATCTGCACCTTTCCTCCGATCCTCACTTCAGGGGAGATGCAGGACTTTACAACCCGGAAGAACTATTGCTGATGGCCGCGGCTTCCTGTCATATGTTGTGGTATTTGCACCTGTGCGCAGACGCTGGACTGATTGTAGAATCATATCATGATCTCCCAACTGCAACTCTTCGCATCGATGAAAAGGGCTCCGGGAAATTTGAAAAAATTGAATTGAATCCGTCTGTTATTCTGCGCGCGGGATCCGATCCGGAACTGGCCCAGGCCTTGCACGGAAAAGCCAATCAGATGTGCTTTATAGCCAATTCTCTCAACATCAAAATAAGCCATCGGCCGACTCTCCGCATCTCCTCCTGAAGGATCCATGCTTTTATGAAATGAATGAAACTAAAAAGAGGAAAAACCATCCTCCTCTATTGATGTTGCGCTCTCAGTCCTTCCTCATACGCCCTCCAATCATCCAGATGATCCACATCGCTCAGGGTTTGCAGTAAAAAATACTTCAGTCCGGATTGGTTTGCAGCATGGATGGTTTCCTGCAATACGTTTTCACTGCTCCAGCTGATCCCCTGAAACAAGGATGCCTCAGGATGTTTCATTCCCAGCAAATAGTATCCTCCATCCGAGGCAGGACCCAAGACCAGATCATGCGAGTCGAGTGCATCAAATGCCTGCAGTAAATGGTCTGCTTTCAACCAGGGACAATCGCTACCGATGATCAATGCCTTTTGACAATCTGTCAGGACATCTGAAAAAGCAGCAAACATCCTCTCTCCCAGATCTCCTTCTCGTTGTACTCTTTTTATAAAATCCTTTGAATCCCAGGTCTCATCCGCAATGTGTTCCGTAGCATATAGAAAACGATGACAATCCAATCCGAGTGCCGTCTGTCTGGTAATAGCCAGCAAATTCAGGTAGATCCCGAGGGCTCTGTCCTCACCGGCCTCCGCAGCGATCCTGGTTTTTACTTTGCCCTTTTCCGGATTGCGTATCAAGATGATCAGTCCTCTGCATGTCATGAGTCAGATTATAAAAATTTTCTAAAATAACATCGGATTTGCTCCAGTGTTGTGCGTGGTTTCTTTCATGCTTTTGGCATAGCCGGACCCTATGTGGAAACCGGGTCCGCGATTTTTCCTAATTTTGCAGATCAAGATGAACTTTTACAAGCCTACTTATATGAGTGCGGACGAAGCGGTACAGGCCGTGAAGTCCGGAGACAGAGTTTTCGTACAAGGCAGTGCTGCTACACCCCAGACCTTGCTCAAAGCCCTAGAAAGAAGGGCCGGTGAGCTCAAAAAAGTCGAGATCGTATCATTGACGACTTTGGGTGAAATGTGCCTGGCAAAACCCGAATACGAAGGAATTTTTTATTTCAACTCGGTCTTTGTGTCTGCCAACATCAGGGAAAGTGTCAACCATGGGATGGGCAGCTATATACCGGTCTTCCTGAGCGAGATACCAAAACTATTTCACAAAAGAATACTGCCTTTGGACGTAGCCTTGATCCATGTGTCCCCACCCGACCACCAGGGTTATTGCTCCCTGGGCGTATCGGTGGACATCAGCCTTGCAGCCGTAAAATCGGCAAAGGTGGTGATTGCACAGGTCAACCAATCCATGCCCAGGACGCATGGAGACGGCTTCCTGCATGTGAGTGAAATCAACCGCTGGGTAGAAACACAGGATCCTTTGCCGGAGGTGATCTACGCGAAGGAGATGAATGAGGTGGAAAGGAACATAGGCCTACATTGTGCTTCCCTCATCGAAGACGGAGCTACTCTGCAAATGGGCATTGGAAGTATTCCCGATGCTGTAATGAGCCAACTCGACCATCACAAGGATCTGGGTGTTCACACCGAGATGTTTTCGGATGGTGTGGTGAGTTTACTTAAAAAAGGCGTCATCACCAACAAATACAAGAAGAAGCACCGCAGAAAGGTCATCTCGACCTTTGCAGTAGGCAGCAGGATGCTGTACGATTTTATCGACGACAATCCCCTGTTTGCCTTCCTGGAATCAGATTACGTAAACGACGCCTATGTGATCAGTAAAAACCCAAAGGTGGCTGCCATAAATGGCGCCATCGAAGTGGACATCACCGGGCAGGTTTGCGCGGACTCGATCGGCACCTATCAATTTTCAGGCGTAGGGGGACAGATGGACTTTATGCGCGGTGCCGCGATGTCAGAAGGTGGAAAACCAATAATAGCCATGTCTTCTCTGACCGGCAAGGGCGAATCTAAAATCGTACCTTTTATCCAGCAAGGGGGCGGTATCGTTTCCACACGGGCCCACGTCCATTATATCGTCACAGAGTATGGCGTGGCTGAAATGTTCGGAAGAAACCTGGAACAACGCGCTCAAGCGATGAGAGACATAGCCCATCCCGATCACCGCGAAATGCTGGATCGCGCCATCCGGGATCGCTTTGGCAAAAAGGTATTCGAAGCTCTTTAATTCAATTGGCTCTTTCATGCACAGCCTGATTAGCACCCTAATTCTTTCATTCCTTCGTTCCGTCTCCTATGAATATTGAACTCATACAGTTGTGGCCACTTCTGGCAGGTCTTGGGCTTTTCCTGTTTGGGATGGGACTCATGGAAGAATCGTTGAGCCAACTCCTCCGCGGAAGTGTCAAGTCCTTTATCAGAAGACACACCCATCATCCCCTGAAAGCTTTGCTGAGCGGAGCTGTCATAACGGCCATCCTGCAAAGCAGCACACTCGTCACCCTGTTGGTGATGTCGTTTGCAGGTGCGGGGATATTGGGCCTGGAAAACGGGATCGGGATTATTCTCGGAGCCAACATAGGAACTACTTTTACAGGCTGGCTGGTTTCCTTGCTTGGATTTAAATTTAATATTCAGGCGGTCGTCTTGCCCATTCTGGCATTGGGAGGATTGGGTCTGATATTTTTCAGAAAAAAATCCATGGTCCGGTTATTTGGTTTCATAATGGGATTTGGCTTTTTATTCATGGGTTTGGCTTATATGAAAGATGGCTTTGCTGTTTTTTCAGAACACATCGACTTCAATTTACTCAACGGAAGGCCTATGGTGCTGTTCCTACTCTTTGGTTTTGTCCTTTCTGCAGCCATACATTCCAGCTCCGGCAGTATGGTCATTTTTCTCTCCTTGCTTTCGGAAGGTATGATCGATCTTCATCAGGCCTTTTATCTGGTGATAGGCTCCGATCTGGGCACCACCATGACTGCACTGATCAGCACCTTCAAAGGCAATACCATCAAGAAAAAAACAGGATGGGCACAATTTTACATCAATGTGATCAGCGCAGCCATTGCCCTCGTTATGATGAATCCCATCAGTCAATTTATCTCCGTTATATTACAGATCCATGATCCACTTTTCTCCCTGGTGGCTTTTCACAGCAGCTTCAATTTTCTCGGCATTCTTTTTATCTTTCCTTTCCTCGGAAAATTCACCAGTTTAATCAATCGAATCATTTCACCCAGAGAGACCGATTTGGTTAAATTCATCAAAGAGGTAAGTCCGGATGAAAGCACATCGGGTTTCATTGCGCTACAAAAGGAAATCGGACAATACCTGCAACAGGCGATTTTTACAAACCAGCAATTCATTTCTTCATCAGAGCAAAATGAGGAAAATGAACTGAACTACCAAACGCTGAAGAAATATGAAAACGAGGTGAAGCGATTTTCACTAAGCCTGCAAAATCTGACCCTCAGCGAAGCCGAAGCAGAAAAACTGGAGTTGATGACCGCGTCAGTGCGGTATGCCACGCTGTCCGCAAAAGACATCAAGGATGTACTCCAAAATCTTGAATCCATCCAATACAGCGGCGTGGAAGAACTTTCCCAATTCAATCAAACCTTGATCGCCCTGCAATCCGATCTGTACGGACACATCCAGCTCATCCTGCAGGACCAGACTCAGGAAAAAACAGATCCACCCGCTTCTATCAAAAGATTGATACTGGACATCAACCAAAACCTGAGCAAACTGATGGTGCAAATGTCCGCTCATCGAAAAGATGAACTGGATTTTTCATCTTTACTCAATCTGATCCACGAAATCAATAATTCAAATGAGTATCTTTACAGATCTCTGGAATTGATTTACTCTGCCAGGAATCATGCCCAATAAAGAGTACTCATGCATGTGCATCAGCTCGAATCAAAGGAAGTTCTGAACCAACTGAAAACCGGAGTTCAAGGTCTTTCGTCTGTAGAGGCGCATGAAAGACTGCTGATCCATGGACCCAACCTTTTAAAAGAAAAGAAAGGAACTCCTGCCTGGCTGATGTTTCTGAGTCAGTTTGGCGACTTCATCATCCTGGTTCTGATCGGAGCCGCAGTAATTTCTGGAATCCTGGGTGATCTGACCGATACCATCATCATCCTGGCGATCGTAATGATCAACTCGATTGTGGGATTTTTACAGGAATACCATGCGGATCGCGCCTTAAAGGCATTAAAAAAAATGGCTGTTCTCAAAACCCAGGTTCTGAGGGACGGTGAATTGCAGGAAGCAGATGCTTCGGTTTTGGTGCCAGGAGATGTCGTCAATCTTGAAACGGGTGTGACCGTGCCTGCAGATCTGCGGCTTTTGGAAGTGCACAGTCTGCAAATGGATGAATCCACCCTGACAGGTGAATCCACCCCTGTTACCAAGATTCAGGATGCACTGTATGCGGAAGATCTGCCCCTGGGGGACCGTTTGAATATGGCATTTAAAGGCACCAGTGTGGCGCATGGACGCGGTCTGGGTGTGGTGGTGGCCACAGGGATGAAAACAGAGCTGGGCAAAATAGCCAATATGCTTCAAGGCGATGAAACAGAGACCCCACTGAAGCAAAGAATGAAACAGTTTGGAAAAAACCTGTCCTGGATCATATTGCTCATTTGCTTTATGCTGTTTGGCCTTGGCATGCTGCGGGGTGAAGGTTTGATCCCGATGCTGATGCTTTCCATCAGCCTCGCTGTGGCCGCTATACCGGAAGCTCTGCCTGCCCTGATCACCATCGCCCTGGCCAATGGCGCCCGCAAGATGGTGCGTAAAAACGCGCTGGTCCGAAAACTCCCCGCTGTTGAAACACTGGGCTCTGTTTCCTTCATTTGTACGGACAAAACCGGCACGCTTACGCTTAATCAAATGAAAGTGACCCGTGTCCAGGATTTTAGTTCGGAGTGGCTGGAAAACCATAAAGCTCTTGATCTCATCATGGCCCTTAATCACGATGTGGTGCTGGACCCGGAAGGAAAGCTACTGGGCGATCCTACGGAAAAAGCCTTACTGGAATCCTATTTATCTGTACATGGCCATGAATCCTATCGCAGAATCCGGGAAGCATATCCAAGAGTTGCTGAAATCCCATTCGATTCCGACCGGAAATGCATGACCACGATTCATAATTTTAAAGATCGATTTCTCATTTTGACCAAAGGTGCATTGGAATCCCTTTTACCTCACATGGATCAAATCGAAGATGTGAGGTTGTGGGTCACTGTGGCAGATGCATGGGCTACTGAAGGAGAAAGAGTGCTTGCCTTTGGTTATCGTTTCATGGACCGGATCCCTGAAAATTTTACCTGGGATATAATAGAGACCGATCTGAAAATAGCCGGGCTCGCAGCAATGATCGATCCACCCAGAGAGGATGTTACTGAAGCAGTGGAGCGATGCTCGAAAGCAGGTATTCACACTGTGATGATTACGGGAGATCACATACGGACCGCCGAAGCCATAGCCAGGAAGATAGGCATATTGAAAAACAATTTGCAGGCCCTTTCAGGACAGGAGCTTTCAAAAATAAGTCAGGAGGAATTTGAACGCGAAGTGGAAAATATTGCAGTTTATGCCCGGGTTTCCCCGGAACAAAAGCTGAGGATCATACGCACGCTTCAGGCCAAAGGCCATTTTGCTGCAATGACCGGAGATGGAGTCAACGATGCCCCTTCGCTGAAGGCAGCCAACATCGGCATAGCCATGGGCATCAATGGTACCGATGTAAGCAAGGAGGCATCGGATATGATCCTTTTGGATGATAGATTTGGCACCATTGTAAGCGCGGTAAAAGAAGGCCGCAAAATTTACGAGAACATCCGCAAGTTCATCAAATACATCATGACCTGCAACAGCGCGGAGATCTGGACCCTCTTCCTGGCACCTTTGGCAGGTCTTCCGATCCCATTGCTCCCCGTGCACATACTTTGGATCAATCTGGTGACCGACGGATTACCGGGGCTTGCTCTGGCGGATGAAAAAGCTGAAGCGGATATCATGCAGCGCCCTCCCCGTCCTGCTCAGGAGAGCTTGTTTGCAGGAGGGGTGGGATATCACATCATTTGGGTCGGCATCCTCATGGCCGGGCTCACGCTTGGCACCCACGCCTGGTGCATACATCATAAAGTCGAAAACTGGCAGACCATGGTGTTTACAGTACTTGCCTTCACCCAACTGGCGCATGCCCTTTCCATCCGGACCGAAAGAAGCTTTCTTTTCAAACAAGGCATCTTTTCGAACTGGAAACTGATCAGTGCGCTGATCCTGACTTTTTTCCTTCAACTGGCTGTCATTTACATTCCCTTGATGAACGAATGGTTCAAGACCCGTCCTCTCTCCTGGGAGCAACTTTTAAGTTGCGTCGGTGTGGCCGGCATACTATTTCATGCGGTGGAATTTGAAAAATGGATCAAAAAATTAATCTCTCAAAGAAAACTGAAAACCCATATCCATCATGCAAAAAAAAGCTAGTATCATTCTCATGCATGGCGCCCTGGGTGCCGGATCGCAATTGACCTCACTTCAGTCCCGACTATCCGTACATTATGATGTGCACATACTGGAGTTCGAAGGTCACGGAGCAAAAAGCCACGAAAAATCAGATCTTACCCTAGAGAATTTATCCGCACAGCTTTTACACATGGCCGGTTCCGACCCATCCCGTCGTCCCCATGTATTCGGGTACAGTCTGGGAGGATATGTGGCATTATATACTGCAAGGCATCATCCCGAAATATTAAACAGGATCATGACACTCGGTACCAAATTTGACTGGAATCCTCGGACGGTTTCAGAACAATTCAGCTTTCTCGATCCTGAGAAAATTAAAAACGAAATTCCTCAATTGCAGCATGGCCTGACCCAACTGCATGGCGAATATTGGGAAAAACTGGTCCATCAAACCCGTCGATTTGTGGAACATCTGGGACAAAACCCAGCCATCGATGCGAGTTTCTGCCGCGACATAAAAAATAAGGTTCTGATCCTGAGAGGAGACAAGGACCGTATGGTCAGCGAACAGGAAAGTGCTGAAATGGCAGCGCACCTGCCACAAGGACATTTTGCAAACCTGCATGAAACACCACATCCCATCGAACGGGTGGATTTGGATAAATTATTCCAAGCGATCCATGATTTTCTATCATTGGATTCAAACGGGCAATAGAACATTAAATCACATTTTATAAAATAAAGGCATATTTTTATTCAATTTTTTAGCTAGTCCTTCCACTACTTATCAGATCGTAGATCAAAATCAAAATATCAATAGAACTCGATACAGCGTCCTTACACGACGAGGGGTCTTAACTTCTGTGTAGTGTAAATTTCTGACCAGGATTTTTATGAACAACAAAAACAAATTTTAAAATGAAACAGATTCGCCTGGTTCTCTCCCTGTGGTGCACACTTGCCTCCTGCATGTGTATTTCCCATGCAACCAACTACCATGTAAGCATGAACGGGAACGACAACAATGATGGCCTTAGTCTTTCAAAATCCTTGAGAACCATCCAGGCTGCCACGGATCGCGTGCGCGCAGGGGACAGCGTCCTCGTGTATAATGGAAACTATACCGGATTTGATCACCGCGACAAAGAGAACGGTCAATCCGGAAAGCCCATCGTTTATTTCGCCAAGGGAAACCAGGTGGTGATCAGCACAGGATACTACAGAAACAATGGGATCAATATAGAAAACAATGACTACATCCATATTGTAGGGTTCAAGATCAAAAAAATGATCCGCGAAGGAATCCGGGCAGTTTATGCAAATCACATCACCATCCGGCTCAACGAATGCGACAGCTGTTACCGCGGAATCTTCACAGGTTATACAGATGATATTCTGGTCGAACAAAACATTTGTACCCGATCGCATGGCGAACACGGCATCTATATTTCCAACAACAGCGACCGCGCCGTTGTGCGCCACAATTCCTGTTCCTACAACAAAGCCAGTGGGATCCAATTCAATCCGGATCTCAGCAGCGGGGCGCCAGGTTACAGCGAAGACGCCGTCATCACGCACAATATTGTTTTTGAAAACAAGAGAGGAGCCGGATTGAATCTGCAGGGATTGAGCCGAGCAATCGTGGCCAACAACCTTATCTACAACAACCATGAAGCTTCCGGGATTACTTTGTTTCACGGAGATGCTTCGAAAGGCTGCACCGATGTCAGGGTCTATCACAATACCATTCTGGTACCTTCAGATGGTCGTTGGGGCATTCACATCATCGACGATGCTGAAAGGATTGAACTGCTCAACAATGTCATCCTCAATCTGCATGCATGGAAGGGCGCCATTGCGCTTCAAAAAAATTCCTATATTCAGAAAAACATCAGCAGTGATTTCAATTACGTTTCGGACAAGTTTTGTGAAACAGACGACGGATGCAGTAAATCCCTCGCTTTTTGGCAATCCCTGGGATACGACTTACACTCGCTGAAGGCAACGGACCCGCTGAATGCCGTATTCCAAAATATCAGCATGAACGACTTCCGACCTGTCGATAATTCGCCGCTGATCGATGCAGGGAGCAACGCTGTTTCCACGGTGATCACGGATGATCTCAATAGTCTGGCCAGGCCACAGGGCAAAGGATTTGATCCAGGCAGCTTTGAAAAACAAGCAATATCAGGCTCGACAGATCCGATACGCCTGGATAAAAAATCCAGGGAACTGCTGCTTGGCGCAGCTGCCATGCAGGCAAAAATAGTTTCACACCCAAGGTCCTCCTGGAGCCTTCTGGACATGAACGGTCAAACGGTACAACGGGGTGGGCCTGAAAACGAGATTCCCTTTTGCCCATCCGGGATATTTCTATTATCCATTCTTCCTGATTCTGAGGTGACTCCAACCCTTTATTTTGTGGTGATTCCCTAGAGCCTCCATCGCCCTACTTGCACCCGTACAGCATGATTTGATCGGACAGATCGACGGATTCATCAAGCCAATTGGCTCTTTCGTCTGAGTATTTCCCTAGGCAGGCAATATTCTTTACCTTTGGCCTCACAAAAATTCAAACCTTTATGAAAATGATTTTTTTGATCCTGGCCATCGGCATGACAGGAGTAAGTCTGTCGGCTCAAAAAAAAGGCGGACAGCCACCGCTGATCGATCGCGAAATTTTCTTCGGAGACCCTGAAATTTCGGGAGCACAACTTTCTCCCAACGGCAAATTCATGAGCTTTATCAAGCCCTACAACGGCACCCGCAATATCTGGGTCAAAAAAGCCAATCAGCCTTTTGATGCAGCCATTCCGGTGACGGCCGATACCAAACGTCCCATCAGCTCTTATTTCTGGTCCAGAGACAGCAAGTACCTGCTCTACGCACAGGACAAAGGGGGCAACGAAAATTTCCATGTGTACGCTGTCAATCCGGCAGAAAAACCAGCCGAAGGAGCATCGGTACCCACCGCCAGAAACCTGACGGACATGGAAAAAGTAAGGGCTATGATTTACCATGTACCCAAATCCAATCCCGATATCATCTACGTTGGCATCAACGACCGCGATGAATCCTGGCATGACCTGTATGAAGTCAGAATATCCACTGGTGAGCGCAAATTACTGCGTCAGAACGACGAAAGAATGGTGGGCTGGATCTTTGACCGCAAGGACAAATTAAGACTGGCCATGAGGTCCAATCCCGATGGATCTACTGACCTATTGAAGGTAGAACCTACGGGATTCAACAAGATCTACTCCTGCGGAGTACTGGAAAGTTTCAGTCCGGTCAATTTTCACGAAAACGGCCAGCAGGTTTATATGGAAACCAATGTAGGAACCGATCTTTCCCGCCTGGTATTATTCAACATCAATACCAAAGAAGAAGTCCTGGTAGAATCAGATCCCGCAAAGAAAGTGGATTTTGGAGGTGCGCTTTTTTCAGACCTCACCAACAAAATGATCGCCACTTTTTATCAGGACGACAAGCAGCGGATTTATTTTAAGGATACCCGCTACGAAGAAGAATACAAAGCCCTCCAAAAGCAGTTCAAAGGTATGGAGATCGGTTTTGACAACAGCACCAAGGATGAAAACACCTGGTTGATTTCCGTTTACTCCGATACAGATCCCGGATCCAAATATCTCTATGAGCGGATGTCCAAAAAGACCACCTTCCTGTATAAACCCAGGCCCACAATGCCTACCGGAGATCTGTCTCCCATGATGGCGATCCGCTACAAATCCTCCGACGGACTGGAGATACCGGCATACCTGACCCTGCCCAAAGGATTACCGGAAAAAAATCTTCCACTTCTGGTATTTGTACATGGCGGTCCCTGGGCACGCGACTCCTGGGGCTATCATTCCTATGCGCAAATGTGGGCCAACCGCGGATATGCTGTCCTTCAACCCAACTTCAGAAGCTCGACCGGTTATGGTAAAAAATTCATCGATGCCGGCAACAAACAATGGGGAGATAAAATGCAGGACGACATCACCTGGGGTGTCAAACACCTCATCAAAAAAGGAATCATCGACCCCAAGCGCGTGGGCATCATGGGTGGTTCTTATGGAGGCTATGCGACACTGGCTGGTCTTACCTTCACACCGGATGTCTATACCTGCGGGGTTTCCATCGTAGGGCCCAGTAGCCTCATCACCCTGCTGCAGTCCATCCCACCTTACTGGGAGGCCGGCCGCAAGATCTTCCACGAGCGGATGGGAGATCCCACCACTCCCGAAGGTGAGGCTCAGCTCAAAAGACAGTCTCCCCTCTATTCAGTGGACAAGATCAAGGTACCCCTACTCGTGGTACAGGGAGCCAACGATCCGCGCGTGAAAAAAGCAGAGTCTGATCAGATCGTGGTAGCCATGAGAGAAAAAAATCTCGCAGTGGAATACATCTGCGCGCCGGATGAAGGACATGGATTCGCCAGACCAGTCAACAACATGGCGTTTATTGCCGCTGCTGAAAAATTCCTGGCCAAACACCTGGGAGGTCGCTTTCAGGAAGACATGAAACCCGAAGTAGCAGAAAGACTCAAGGAAATAACCGTTGACGTCAAGACTGTAACTTTACCTGTAAAAGCCGATCTGTCTCAGGTTCAGAAAGCGACGCCTTCCAGAGACCTCATGGCAGGAACTTACAGCTACAAAATAGATGTGGACCTGATGGGTCAGAAAATGGAATTCAAAGAAAAAATAAACGTGAGCGAAGAGGGTGGCCAATGGAAAATCAGCAGCGTCACAGAAACTCCCATGGGCGCTATCCGAGAAGAAGGAATGTTTGCAAAAGGTACTCTTACCCAAAGCAACAGGAAGATCAGCCAGGGACCTGTCCAGATTAATCTGAACTATTCCGGCAGCGGAGTAGAAGGAAACATGAACATGAGTGGAAAGGAAACTCCGCTCAAGGTCGCCACCATGGATGCCCCCTACGCCGATGGACCGGGTGCTCAACTGCTTATCGCCTGCCTGCCTCTCAGTGCGGGGTACAAAACAGCCATCATCAATACGGACCTCCAAAGAATGACAGAAAAAATGATGACCGTGGATGTCACCGGTTCTGAAAACATCAATGGCAAGGATTGCCATGTCGTGGTCGTCAAGCCTGCCAATGGAGATCCCGGTGACATGAAGCTCTGGATCACCAAAGAAACCGCCAAAACGATTAAATACATCATGGTCAATCCGGACATGGGAGGAGCCGTATTCACCGGAATGCTGGAGGAATAACCTTCGTACACATTGCTCATTGATTATTTTACAATTGAGTTGAATGATGGAAGAGCAATCTCATGAGAGAAAAATCAAAATGAATTGAGGCCGATAACCAATTGATTTTTCAAATTTAATCTTCAGGACACTCTGTCTTAAAACCAGAGTAAATGGAATACAAAAAAAGCAGCCTGCTAGACAGGCTGCTTTTTTTATTAGGCATTTTCTCCTTCAAAAGGAACAGCAATTAATGTCTTTTTCCCAGAATAACTTCCTGGAAGATCACAGGATTTGAAGGCATTTTAAGTTGAAACAGAATACCCATTCAAATTTTTGATTGCTGAATTGCAAAAAAAAAGCCGGAATCAATCCGGCTTTTCTGTTTGTGACTTTGTCTGTGATTTTATCATCTTGCGATGACCAGTCTCTTCTGGTAGCTTGCTGTCGCAGTGCGCAACTGCACAAGATAATGCCCCCCGATCCAGTCCTGAACCGGTATCTCATACCGGATCTGTCCCGAAGGACTTTGTAAAACGCTGGTATGGACGATCCTTCCCTCCAGATCGATTACGTTGAGTATAGCCGAACCGGCAGAGCGTGATTCCCAAAGTACCTCTACCCTGTCAGACGCCGGATTGGGCACTACATCCAAAGGTCTGAAGGCTTCAGGACCCTCTACAGCCACGAGAGGATAAGTGGTAAAAGGATTTACAAAAAGCTTCTGGCTACTGAGTGTGGTGCTGATCAAAAGTTCATTCTGATCGTTGTACAGTCTGGCTGTTCCATTGACACTGATGTGGCGGTTGTTTACATTTAATTTGTAGCAGTTATTTTCCTGAAGATCGAGCTCAAATGTTTTCAGGCTGTTGTCCTGAAAAGGTCCTCCCCGCAAAATAACTTTACCCTGGTCATCGGTCACATCAAAAACCAGAAGATCCGGTTTGGAGAGGGGCTTGATTTCGAGTCTTGCCTTGAGCGTCGAAACGGGAGGAGCTTCAAAGGGTATTTCAAATTCAGGTACCGCTGCAGGCGCTGTCCCATTGATCATGACCGCACGCAGGCGGATGGAGTTTGCATGCGTTTTCAAAACAGGAATCTCTACGGAAGCCAGTGTAATGTTGGTCTCCTTCAAATAGGTGAGGCTTCCGGTCCAGTCATAGCTGCTGACCGTGCCGTCGTTTGCACTGTATTCAAACCGAACGGAAGTAAGGGTCTGATCACCCATATTGATGAAATTGATCCTGGGCGTGGTGGATTTTCCACAAATAATATCAGAATCAGTTGCCAATCCAGGGCTGCCGCTTCGGAGAGTGACATCTGGACCTGACTTTTTCGGAAATTCCACTTCTGTACCTTCGGCCTGCATGATCTCTTTGTTCTCTTCGTTCTGTATGTATGCAGCCACCTCCAGATTACGGAAGTCATAGAGTTTGTCAAACTTGTAATCAAAATTGAAAACAACTTCTTCTCCGGTGGATGTCAGATTGCTGAGGGAGCTACCGGCGGTGCCGGGCAGGAATTTTTTCATCACGTGGTGAAATTCCTTTTCTCCATTGCTCCCGGGAGCCTGTGGCCATCTGATGATCTTCTCCAGCACAGCTACGCGCAGCACAGGTCTGCCCGAAAAGCTGCCGGTAAGCTTTACACGCACCTTGAGCTTCAGTTCGGAAACATTGGATTGAACTTCCGGAGTCAGTTCGATCTCATAAGGCGAAGGAATGGCGGCTGCCGCGGCGATGGTGGCATCATTGACTGCAATGGTCGGAGTAACCTGAGCCACCTGGCCATTCATGCGGGAAGATGGCACTCCGGTGATACCGTAATAAGAAACCCTGGACTGTACTTCGCCCGGATTATCCTTATTCATAGGATCCACCCCCGGCCAACTGACCTGGTGGGTGATGCGGACCAGCTTGTCCTTGTTGCGATCCAGGATCGGGTGCAGTTGGGGATTGACGGAGGCACAAGGCCCGCAGGAAGCCTGTGTAAAATGTTCGTATAAAACTTTTCTGGGAGACTGTGCTCCTACAGAGCCTGTGATCAGGACTGCGATCACCAGGGAGGAGAAAAAGGTTTTCATTTGAATTTCTTTTTAATTAGATGCCTAAAATTAGTAAAAATACCAATCCACCAATAGAATTCCTCTTTTCCTTTCTATCCTGGACTTCCCGAACTTCACCTCAGGATCAGCCATTCGGTGGCATAGGACAAGGCAAAGATCCCCTGTCCTTGGCGTACATTCTGATGCAGGATAACCGGCTCTGCAAATGGGTTCCCATTAGCGATCTCCGACAATGCCTGACTTTCCCTGTTCAGGTAATAATCGCGCGTCACTTGGATCAGTTCCAGAAATACATATTTGGGATCGGTACTGAAGGTTCCAAAATCGTAAAATGTCAGTACAAACTCCCTGCCGTTGAAAATTTCATCGCTGATCAGATCGCTTTGGTTTTCGCGGTTGGCAAATTCAGGCGTAAGTGCGATGAAATGACTGGTATCGAGTCCGGCCGCTCCCCGATCGAAAATGTACCGGGCTTGAGCACGGTAATAGTTTGGCCTGCCCGGATCGTCCTGTATCCTTACTTCAAACAGGTCTATATCCTCGAGGCCGAAAAGTTTGACCGTGGTGTCTCTTGTAAATTTAACATCCAGTATCCTGGTGCTGTCTGGTACTGTTTGCTCCGCCTCCAGTTTTTGGTACCCCGGCACCTCCAGCGTGATCCTGACCCTTTCGCCGGGATCTGCGCTGAAACTTTTGACAGAGCCCAATCCATCTGTAATTTCTATTTCCTGCGCGAGTGCGTCATTTTTGTAAATCGTCAGTGTACTCTTCGGGATCAGTTTGGGCGCACGGTCGAGTACGGCCAGTGCCTCAGAGACGATAAGCGGATTGTCGTCGTTGGTCGGAAATTTCCAGATCGCCGAGAGTGCAATCCCTGGCGGAAAATCCTCTGACTCGATGTCGATCGTCTTGTAAAAAAAATCTTCGCAGGAACTAAAGATCATTCCAATTAGAGCAAGACATGCAATCAAAGACTTTTTCATGACATTAAAATTTAAACTGATAACTGACATTGGGAATGAGGGGTAATATGGACACCTGCTTGAACACGGTTTTGTTCTGACCCGTCTGCGGATCGTAATCCTGATCGGTCACGATGTAAAAAGGATTGGCGCGCGCATAGGCGTTGTACACAGAGAAGACCAGGGAGTGCTGGATGAATCCCCGTTTCTTCATTTTGTACTCGGCACCCAGATCCAGCTTGTGAAAGGCCGGCATCGTAGCGGCATTCTTGTTGCCGGTGACTTCGACCGGAGTGATGCCCCAGCCCGTATTGTCGATTGTCTGGTATTTCAGCAAAGGCAGTGTGATGGCATTGCCGGTCGCGTATTGCCAGGTAGCGGACAGGGTCCAGCGTTTGGTGAGTTCGTAGTTGGCCACGATCTCAAAGTCGTGCCTGCGGTCGTAGCGGAACCGGTATTTCCGGCCGCTGTTGATCTCATCAAACTGGCGGTAATTCCAGGACAGGGTGTATCCGATCCAACCATTCAGTTTGCCCTTCTTTTTCTGAACAAAAAGTTCCAGTCCGTAAGCCTCTCCCCTGCCTTGTGTGATCTTGTCCTCCCAGCCTTCGTTGCTGAACAAAAAGCTGGCACCCTCCTTGTAGGAGATCACGTGGTTCATGGATTTGTAGTAGGCTTCGGCGCTGAGTTCGTATTCGCCTTTCAGGACGCGCGCTGCACCCAGTGCTGCCTGCCAGGACTCCTGAGGCCTGATCCTTCTGGTGCTAGGCAACCACAGATCCGAGGGCAGTCCCGCACCTTCATTGGAAAGCAGGTTGATGAACTGCGTCATGGTCGCAAAAGATGCCTTGAGTGTGGTCTTGTCCGTCAGAAAATACCGGGCAGACAATCGGGGCTGAAGGGATGGGTAGGTCTTTTGCTGCACATAAAAGCTGCTGGCATTCAGGCCTGCATTGAGTCCCCAGCGTCCAAACTTCATGTCGTCTTCAAAATACAGATAGGACTCAGTAGCCCATATGGGTTTATCCCCAAGTACAGTATCGATCGTGACATCTGAAAAGCTCAGGTCGTACTGGGAGGCTCCGGGAGAATAGCGGTGGCGGGTCGTTCCTACGCCAAATTTGATGGCATGAAAGGGCGAGGGAGAATAATCAAAGTCGGTTCGTGCAGAATAGTCCTGGATGCCGCTGAAATAACTGGCCCCGAATTTTTGCCGGTCCGGAGGCCTCTTGTCTTCAAAGGCGGAACGGATGTTAAACTGGTAGCGGCTGTAATGAATGGAAGTATTGGCGAACAGTTTCGGACTGATCGAATAATTCCAGCGGAATGAGGTAGTGATGTTACCCCAGTTCAGGCCATTGTCAAAAGATGAGCTGGCACCGTTTGACTCGCGCTCGGAAAAATCTGCACCAAAGACATCCTGTCCGAAATAGCCGCTCAGATAAAGCCTGTGTTTTTCATTCACTATCCAGTTCATCTTGGCATTGAGATCGTAGAAGTATAGTTTGAGACCAAAGTCCTGACTGTCCGATTGCGCCAGGGCAAAGATGGGTGCGGTCACCAGATCGAGGTAGGTCCGGCGCCCGGAGACCATAAA
Source organism: Bacteroidota bacterium (assembly GCA_029572935.1). Lineage (GTDB taxonomy): Bacteria > Bacteroidota > Bacteroidia > Chitinophagales > Saprospiraceae > Vicinibacter. The sequence goes on along the minus strand of JAKQHM010000030.1, from coordinate 4,978 downwards.
AGAGGCCTTGTCTTTGACGATGGGCCCTTCGAAGGTGGCCCGCGAAGAGATCAGGCCCAGTCCCCCTTCTCCCTTGAATTCATTCATGTTCCCCTCTTTCATATTGAGCTCCAGTACCGAGGACAGTCTTCCCCCAAAACGGGCCGGAAAGCCCCCTTTCGTCAGGGTCACGTTCTTGAGGGCATCTGCATTGAATACGGAGAAAATACCGCCCAGGTGAAACACATTGTACACGGGGGTACCGTCCAGGAGGATCAGATTCTGATCCGGGCTGCCTCCGCGCACATAGATGCCGCTGGTACCTTCGTTGCCCCCGCTTACCCCCGGCAGCAGCTGCAGGGCCTTGAGCACGTCCACCTCTCCGAGCAGGGCTGGGACTTTCTTGATCTGATCCACCGGCAGGTCCACGGTGCTCATGCGGGTCGTGCGCTCGATGCTCTCCTCTCGACCGGCGGTGATTTCCACCTCCCCGAGCTGTATGCCGGCACTGAGCTTTACATCCAGGGTCGTATCGCGGCTCAATTCAAATTCCAGCAAAACTTCCTCGTAGCCTACGTAAAAATACCGCAGGCGCACTTTGCCGGCCGGCAGGGTAAGGGAATAAAATCCGTAGCTGTTGGTGTTGGCACCGGCCAGGGAGTTGAGGTCGTACACCCCGGCGGCTATCAGCGATTCTCCCGATGCCTTGTCGCGGATGACACCGTGGATGGTATATTTTTGCGCCAGGGCAAAGAAAGGCAACATCCACAAAAGAAAAAGGAAAGGCCTGGACATTTTCATTCGGTATAAAATGGATTCAGATCTTGTTGAGTACAAGGAGTGAAAAAGTGCTCAAACGTTGCATGATTTTAAAATATTATGTTAAACCCCACTGTCTTGCCTGACCAAAACAGCTGATTTCCTGTTTCCGCAGGGCTTATTCCTACATTTGCCTCTCAGATTAAAATCATGCACAGAAACCCGGATTGGAAGGACTGGTCGGTGCTGGTGGTGCTGACCCTGATCTGGGGTTTCAGTTACTATTTCATCAAGCACAGTCTGACCGGATTCAACCCCACGCAGATCGCAGGGCTCAGGATGTTCTTCAGCGCCCTGGCCTTGCTGCCTTTTTTGGGTCAGGCGATCCGTCTGATTCCCGGAAAATACATCCTGACCATTTTTCTGATTGGCCTGATCGGCAGCTTTCTGCCGGCCTTTATGTATCCCTGGGCCCAGCAAAAGATCAGCAGCTCGCTGGCCGGGATCATCAATGCATTCACTCCGGTCTGCACGTATGGCATCGGCATCCTGCTGTTCATGGTGCCCAGAGAAAAAAGTAAAATAGCAGGCACCCTGATCGCCTTGACTGGAGCCGTCGTATTGGTGGCTTTCAAACCTGGTGCAGAATTTCGTGCTGAAGGCCTGCATCTGTTTGTAGCCTTTCTCGTGCCGGTCCTGTATGGTTTCAACGGCAACCTGATCAAATCCAGATTGGGTCAGTTTCCAGGCATTCCCATGACCGCCATGATGTATGCTTCCCTGTTGGTACTGAGCATTCCGCTCAGCCTGATGAGTGGTGCCTTTGCCCGCATACCGGCTTCGCTGGCGGAAGGAAATTCTTTCTATCATCTGCTCGCACTGAGCGTACTGGGTTCCGCCCTGGCCATGGCCCTTTTCAATGTACTCATCCAGCGGGTGCATGTGCTCTTCGCAGCCAGTGTCACCTACCTGATGCCCCTGGTCTCGATCGTGGTCGGATGGCTCGATGGCGAACAGATCGGATGGAACGATCTGATGGGTTTCGCCTGTATCCTCCTTGGTGTGGCTACGATGAACGGCTTGTTGTCCCTGGATAAAAAGCAGCAATCGGAGGAGATACAATCTTAAGGTCCGTAATTGAATCCTTCACGTTTCTCAACACGCATCAGCTGAATGCAGATTTTCAAATTTCAATAAAAATAATTTCCTAATTATTAAAATAGTAATATTTAATAATATATATTTAATTGTTAATTTATTATTTTATATATTAAATTTTTATCTAAGATATAAAATACCTATAAGTAGGTATTGTACAATCTATTACATTGTTTTATCTTGGCTTACATTCCTTTTAGAAAGTATACCTTGCAAGAACTAAAAGAATTTTTAATTAAGAATGACGTAACTCAATCAGAAATCTGGTCTGGTTTTGATACTCCCCGTGAGCGCGTGCCGAGCAGTATATTTATCTGACGGAGATTTTCGAGTGTTTTTACATCAGTCGGTCCTTTTGCCAAGTGTCTCGATGTATTCATTTACATTTTAAATCACCTTGTTATGAAAACAAATTGTAATTTTATTTGCTCAACTCAACTCAACTCAACTCAACTCAGACTTTCATCTTATCTTCTGAATTGTCAATTGGTTTGCAATAACCAGGGTCTTACACACAAGTTTTTTCCTTTGATTTTATTATATTTTTTCGCTCAATCCCCCCTCCTATCTCAATGCCACTTCTTTCCTGAATTCATGCCGGATAATCATGTTACTATCCTGGCCGGATGTGAAAATTTGACAATTCAGGTTACCCCCTGGTGGAATGATACACCAACAGAAGGCGATGTTATTGTCTCCATCATTCGGGTTGGGAGACCTTTTTCCGTGGTGGATCAAGGTGTTTTTTCCAAAAATGATATTGTTGTCAGTGGTATTTTTCAATCGCATCAGTTTCATTACCGGTTTAATTTAGGTGAATTCGATCTTTGGGAGCCAGAGTCCATTGTTTTATCTGATATGTACGGTACTCAAGCCCTGATCCGATACTATTATATGTGCGTTCATGAAAATAATTATACTCTGCTGAGTTCTTTTAACTATAATGGAACGAAAGGACCAGTGGTGACTGGCTCATTGAGCAACTATATATCGAGCTTCGATCTAGTAAGTGCCCCAAATTCATATACCAATACTCAAGGCTTCACAGTCCACGACAATCTAAACATCGACGTACCCGACTATTGTTTTCTGGGACAAGGTGGGTACACCAATGGACAAAGGCATTTGAGAATGACACCTGGGTCGAAAATTACGGTAAAATCAGGCAACACTTTAAAAATTAAAAACAATTACATGATCTCCTGCGATGGCCAGAGATGGAACAGCATTTTTGTCGAATCCGGAGCCACTCTGATACTTGAGGGCACGACCCTGGACAATGGACACTATGAAGTAAATGCCATGGCTGGATCAACTATCATTTCGACAGGCAGCATATTTAAAGACGGAGCTGTAGGAATTCGTGCTGAAGATGGTGCAACGATTCTGGTAACTCAATCTGATTTTGTTTTCTCCGGTTCATTGAATACCTTCTATCCCAATGAGCCGGCCATTACAGGATCCCGTACAAATGCCGGTATCGACGCTCAGGGTTCTTACATAAAAGTTTCTGATGGATCCAGTTTCCTGAATTTATTGAACGGGATCAGGGGCATTAATTCCAGAATCATTTCCGAAAACAGCCAATTCAGTGAAATCTCTGATTATGGTACGAACAATTGGGGTCTCGGAAATGCCCAATTCTATAACGGCAAAGGAATTCATGCTTTTGCAACCAATGGTGCCAATCTGACTGTGAGCAATTGCATATTTGACGATGTCATGTGCGGTATTTATACTAAAGGAGTTAATGCAAACATTCATGAAAATAATATGGATGAAATGCTCACTGGCATGCAGTTCGATCACAGTCCCGGGAGGACTTTTGATATAAAAGGCAATACAATCAGTGCAGAAGCGCGCGGTATGAATTTTTCCTGGACGGGTGAGGTACAAAGTACCCTCATAAATGAAGAAAATGAAATTAATATTACCGGACAAAACGGTATTGGTATCGATTTGACAGAAACAAAAGGTCTGCTCAAGTTGATTTATGAAAATCAGGTATCTGTTGGTGAGGGACAAATCGGTATCAACCTATTAAATAGCCAAAATTTCTGGAACTACAACAATACAATTTTATCGAATGGCAACCTGGGACGTCCCAATTTTGGTATTGGTATTTATGGTGGACGCAACAATACCACCTTATGTAACTTGTTAAGCTCTACTAACTCTGGAAGCGCCAATTCAGGACTTTTTGTTACTGAATCTCCCAATGGCGGACATGCAGGAAACGAAGCATTGGGTTGGCATTTTGACTTTCACTTTGTCGGTGATGCTTTGGGGACTGTTTTTGGTGCGAATCGAATGGATGATGCTAATCATGGACTTAGTTTGGGGTTTCCGCTATCAAATATTGGAGCTAAGATTGGAGAACAAATCCATATGGGGAATCGGTGGATCGGCTCGCACACAATAGGGGCTTACAATTATGGTGGTTTGTCTGATAGAGTGAGATCTAAATTTATAGTAAACGCAGAAGACATATCTAACCCTGACCTAAAACCCAATAATTTTACAGAAAATGTAAGCAGAGGCTGGTTTCAGCATAATTCAGCCAATCATTTTACCTTAAATTGTGGCACAGTGGGCGCTGGGGTCAATCCTGTTCCTCGCAGCTTCCCAAGATCAGATGATGAGTTTGTAGCCATTGGGGTTTATGACACCGCGTATGATTGGGGTACACGCATATGGTCTTCAAAGAGGCAACTATACGCTGAGTTATTAGAGCGCGGTAGTCTTCAAAGTTACCCTTCTATTTATGGTAGTTTCTTTAATGCAAATGCAGCCACTACCGTTGGCCGCTTCGAACAAATAGAAAGGGGAATACACCAAGCCTATTATGCAAGAAATAAAGATTATAATACGATTAATGACTGGTTGGCAGAAGAAGACAGTCTTTTCAACCTTGCATTAGGGATTTTAACAGAATTAGCTACAGAAGAAGATTCCTCAATTATGGTTAGTTTGCTGGACGATCTTTCCGTTTTATCAGAATCATTGCAAGATCTACAATCAGATCGCTCACTACTTGCTGCAGAGATAGACTCCCTACTTGCCATTCCATTGGGCAACCTTG
>JAKQHM010000056.1 GCA_029572935.1 Bacteroidota bacterium | reverse complement strand
ACTTCAATTCCGGTAAGTTCATTATTACCGGGTCAATATTTCATCAAACTGATTCAAAACGAGAAGGAGTTCTGTCAGTTTTTTGTTAAGTTATAGGAACAATATGGATCAGGAAAGCAGGGATGGAGTCCGGAGAATCTGCAGCTCGTGAATGTGCTTGTGACAGTGCGATGAGAATGGACAAGCCCGGTTTTTCAATGCAAACGAAACAAGATGTTCACCCAAGGGGCAAAATCCCTGAAGAATGTTTCCATATGCTCATTTTCCGTACTTCTCATTCAGACCTTTGACCATTTCTTCTGTGATGTCCAGCGCGGCATCTGAGTAAAAAATATTGCCCTCGCGCTGCACAGAAAAGATGTATTTATAACGACCGTCGCTGTTTAGTTCCTTAAGGTAGGACGAGATCTTGTCGTGCAGTTTATCGTTGAATTCTGCAGTTTCCTGAGCGAGTTGTGCGCCCAGGTTTTCACGCCTCATCAGCAGGTCCTGTTCCATTTTAGCCAGCTTTTGCTGCCCTTGCTCGAGCTCTTTACGCGTGAGGTTGGGCGCATTTTCCTGAAGCCTGCGGAATTCATTTTGCAAGGATGCTTCTTTGGATTTTAACTCGTTTTGCATTTCATCCTGCTTCTTTTTAAAATCTTCCTCACTTTTTTTGAAGAAGTCCAGTCTGGATAGCAGCGTATCAGAGAGAAAATAGGCAATTGGATAAACACCGCCTTCGTTGCCGGCCGTGCTTTGGGTTTGTGCAGCGGGTGCAGAGGCCTGACCGCCATTAAAATTTTTATAAAGCAGAAAACAGATGAGCAGTAAAGAAAGTCCGTGCAGGATCCAGTTAAGATTTTTCATGTTATGGCTTGTATTGAATGATGTGATCAGAATTCAGCATTTCCGGGAAACCTGGGGAAAGGGATGACATCGCGGATGTTGTTCATGCCGGTGATGAATAAAACAAGGCGTTCGAAGCCAAGACCAAATCCCGCGTGCGGACAGCTGCCAAACCGGCGCGTATCCAGATACCAGTACATTTCTTCAGCAGGAATATGCATTTCCTCCATTCGACGCTCCAAAAGTTCCAGGCGCTCCTCGCGCTGGGAACCGCCCACGATCTCTCCAATGCCCGGAAAAAGGATGTCCATGGCGGCAACGGTTTTGCCATCCTCGTTCTGGCGCATATAAAAGGCCTTGATTTCTTTGGGATAATCAGTCAGAATCACAGGCTTTTTGAAGTGCTTTTCAACCAGGTAACGCTCGTGTTCAGACTGGAGGTCTGTGCCCCATTTTTCGACCGGAAACTGAAATTTGCCTTTTTTATTGGGATTGGAATTGCGGAGAATGTCGATGGCTTCTGTATAGCTGAGGCGCACGAAATCGTGGTCCACGCAAAAGCGAAGCCTTTCGAGCAGGTTCATCTCGCTGCGTTCGTTTTGTGGTTTGGTCTTTTCTTCTTCCACCTCGCGATCGTGGAGGAATTTGAGGTCCTCTTCGCAGACGCTCAGAATTTTGCCTATGACAAATTTAAGCAGTCCTTCTGCCAGATCCATATTGGAATTCAGATCTGCAAAAGCGACTTCGGGCTCGATCATCCAAAACTCGGCGAGGTGCCGTGGGGTATTTGAGTTTTCAGCTCGAAAGGTGGGGCCGAAGGTGTAGATCTTGGACAAAGCCAGTGCGGCGAGTTCTCCTTCCAGTTGTCCGGAAACCGTCAGGTGGGCAGATCGTCCAAAAAAGTCCTGACTAAAATCGGGTTGTCCGTTTTCCGTCCTGGGCGGGTTGTGCAGATCCAATGTCGTCACCCGGAACATTTCACCCGCACCTTCAGCGTCAGAAGCCGTAATGATGGGGCTGTGCATGTAATAAAAACCCCGGTTGTGAAAGAACTCGTGGATAGCGAAGGCGATCTGGTGCCGGATGCGGAAGATGGCCCCAAACGTATTGGTGCGAAACCTCAGGTGGGCGATCTGCCTGAGAAATTCCAGACTGTGTTTCTTTGGTTGGAGAGGATATACTCCCGGATCACAGTCTCCCAATATTTCGATACTGCTACACTGCAATTCCTGTCTTTGGCCGGAACCCTGCGAGGGGACCAGGGATCCACTGACAGACAGGGCAGCGCCGACGGTCACTCTTTTAAGCAGGGCTTCATCGAATTGTTCAAAATCCACCACTACCTGAAGGTTTCCCAGACAGGAACCATCATTAAGGGCAATAAAACGGTTGCTTCGGAAACTTCTTACCCAACCCATAACGGTGATCTGTTGGCCCGATGGATCCGTGGAGAGAACTTCTTTGACTGGAATGCGCTGCATAAGTACCGATTTTCAGAGGCGCAAAGGTAAGACATTTATGGCTTACCGCTCAGGACAGTCCCCGGTAGTTACCGGGCAAATTCGGCATCTTTGATTTACTTTTGGACCCGGTTCAATAGATCAGCAGAACATGGCGTACGATACCTTGCTTGCAGACCGGATACGAGAACAACTGTCCTCCCTGGATGAAGTACGGGAAAAGGAAATGTTTGGAGGCCTTGCCTTTATGGTCCGGGAAAAAATGTGCGTGGGGGTGATCCGCGATGAAATGATGTGCCGGATTGATCCAAAACGGCAGGAAGAGGCTTTGTCCATGCCAGGGTGCCGGGAGATGGATTTTACAGGCAGGCCCTTGAAGGGGTATGTGATGGTGGATCCGGAAGCTCTTCGGTCCCGAAAGGAACTTGCCTTTTGGATCGGATGGTGTCTGGACTACAATCCGAAGGCAAAAAGTACAGCTAAAAAGAAAAAATCAAACTAGGATGAAAAATCTCAGGACTGAAATCAAATGGGCTCTGATCTTTTCAGTGCTCAACCTTCTGTGGGTGCTTTTGGAAAGAACTGCCGGACTGCACGGATCCCGTCTGCATCTCCACCCTCAGCTTACTATTTTATTCATTTTCCCCACCATAGCGGTCTATATTCTGGCCTTGAGGGAGAAAAAAAACGAGTCTTTCCGGGGGCAAATGAACTATATAGACGGTATGATCTGCGGGGCAAACCTGACTCTTTTCATCACCCTCCTCTCTCCATTTGTTCAGATCATCAGCACAAAACTCATCAGTCCGGAGTTTTTCAAAAACTCTATTGACTATTCTGTAGCAAAAGGAATCATGACCCGCGAACACGCAGAAACTTACTTTTCATTAAACAGCTACATCCGCCAATCGCTCTTGGCCACCCCCGTGATCGGGCTGATCACGTCAGCGCTTGTAGCGTATTTCTTAAGAACCAAACCGGCTTCCCAAATCTGAAAAAAAACATTAAAAGGACAGGATCAGAAGGCTGATTACACGTCTGCCACCTTTTTAAATAAAATTGCAGAAGGTTTTCTGAAAAATGGGGTCTTGATCCATTCATATCATATAAACTTGTCCTCCACAAGGCATCATTTTTTTAATTTGCCGGCTCTTAGTTAAAATCTACTCCTGATCTTCTTATGATGAAAAATTTATTAATCATTATTCTCAGCTTCACGTGTGTGACTCAGATCACCAGCCAAACGGTAAGCTTGTCTGCAGACCTTTCAACCCGTTTTCAAACCATCGATGGATTTGGTGCGCTTCAAAGCGGATCAGCCCTGGACCAAACCTGGTGGAACCAACTGTTCTTCGAGGATATGGACTGCAGTATCTTCCGGGTGGACCTGACCCCGGTATTGACAAGCCCCTATTCAGATCTCAGCTACTACTCACCCTGGTTTATGGGATCCCAGGTGCGTTCGGTATTCAACCTCGAGGATCCTTCAAACCCCAATGGACCCGAAAACAACAGGGTCCGCACCTACACCGGCCCCAATGACTACGGAAGGACTTTTGGTGGCAGGAACGCTCCCATCGCTGTGATGGGCCCCGATCTGAACCACAACATCAGTCTTTTCAGATTTCAAACCAGTCAGGCTATCAGAAGAATCTCTGCCGACCAGCAAAGCGGAACCGGCAGGAAGCTGACGGGATCCATTTGGTCACCTTTGCCCTGGGTCAAGGTATCTTCGGGCAACCGGTATAATCAGAACTGGTGGCCGGGACCTGTCCAAAACACCCCCTGGCCCTTTATTTGGGGCGGGAATTTTGCAGGTGGCAGACTGGATGTGTCCGGCACACCTCTGCAGGTCTTCAACGACAGCCAGGCAGGAGGCTCAGGACCTACCAGTGCCCTCACCCAGTTTGCCAGAAGCACTGCGGCCTATGTAGCCGGATATCAGCGCTTTCACCAGGTAAAATTCTATGCCATCAGCATACAGAATGAGCTCAACTTTGAGCAGTTCTACAACAGTGCAACCTATCCGCTATCCTCTCAATATTTGACAGCATTAAAGGCAATCAAAAATGAGTTTTCCAGGCATGAAGAACTAAAGGACATTAAGCTCATGGGTCCCGAAGATCTGCTGGGCGGAGATGCTTATGGACTTTGGGAATACGGCGGTCCTATTCATAAAAACCTTCAGTATCTCCAAAACATCGACCGCGACTCGGAAGCAAGCCGCGCTTTGGATTTCTTTTGTGTACATGGTTATGCTCCGGACGGAGTGACTTCAGCAGGAGCGGATCCCCGCCAATGGACCTGGTGGGCCAATGGTTGGACCAACAGTCCTGCTCCCGGGATTCCTGCCAATGTAAAAGGATTTAAATCCTATGGAAAGAAATCCTGGATGACGGAAACATCAGGAGAGCACCCTGACTGGATCTTTCCCAAGACCGGATTTCCCGGTCAGGGTGCCTTTTCGATCGCAGTCAAAATACATCAGGCCTTGACGGCAGGAGAGGAAAGTGCCTGGCTCTACTGGACCTTTGCGGATACGGATGACAATGGCAATGTGTCCGATCAGGGACTGACCAGTCAGACTTTGGGCGCCAATTCTCCCAAATATGTAGCAGCCAAGCACTTTTTTAAATTCATACGGCCGGGTGCCAAACTGGTAAAAAGCAATTTAAGCGGACCCCTTGGGGTCTACGCATCCTCTTATTATTCAGAGGCTGACAGAACTCTGGTACAGGTGATCATCAATGCCACAGCCAGCCAGCAATCCATAAAGCTCCAGTGGCCTACAGCCTTCGGCGATGTAGAGGCTTATACCTCATTTCAGGGAAGCTACTGGCAAAGGTCGTCTCCTGTTGTCCAAAACAATGAGAGCAATCTGAATCTGCCGCCTTATTCTGTAGTTACGATCAAGTCTAAGGAGAAGGTAAGCAAAACTGAGGGCGAGGACATTCAAAAATCAGGCTTTCTGTATATTCAAAATCAAGGAGAAAAGGGAGAACTGCGACTGATTCTCGATTCAGATTATGTCGGGTCAGCATCTGTTGTTTTGTATTCCCTTGAGGGGCAATTGTTGTTTTCATCCGGCGAATGCAGCATCTTTTCAGGGCGAAATGAAATTCTCACCCCGCTCCTTTTGTCCGGGCCCAGGATTGTTATTGCCAGAGTACATATGAACGGGAAAATGTCCACTCAGAAATTATGGATTGATTGAATATTCAAGTTTTAGTTTTCTGGATCTAATTTCAATCATGTAAGATTTTACAAAACTGCACAGACTAATATCGTCCCTGTGATGGGATCGTTTCCATTCATGTTTTGACTTATTTTTGAATCATTTTGAAGGCAGAACTGATCATAGAAAAATTTGGCTCAAAAGGAGAAAAGACCGGTTGGACCTATATAACGATTGATGCGGATCAAACGCAGAAAATTAATCCCGGGGTGAAGACATCCTATCAAGTCAAGGGGAATCTGGACGGGGTCGAGATATCCGGCCTGAGTCTGATCCCTATGGGAGACGGAGGCTTTATCCTGCCGTTGAATGCCAGGCTTCGCAAACAGCTCAGAAAAAAAGAGGGAGACCGCCTCCGGGTGGATCTGACCAAAGACGATGAAGGCTACCAGCTCAATGCTGATTTCTTGGAATACCTGGAAACTGAACCAAGAGCCTATGATTTTTTCAGGGGACTGCCCGGATCACATCAGAAGTATTTTTCCAAATGGATTGACAGTGCCAAAACCCTGGGGACCAAAGCCGACCGGATCGAAGAGGCTGTCCGTGCCTTATCTTTGCGCAGGGGATATGCGGAGATGATCAGAGCCAGGAAAAGCGAAAAATGACAAAAGAAGTGAAATCCGAATAGCAAAACCTTATCTTAAATAAGAGGTTTATAAAATAAATACAAAATAGAAATTCTCAAACTCCGAACAACATGAAGAATTACAGTTTTTTGATCGTTTTTGTCTTGAGCCAATTGAGTTTTCTGCAAACGCTGAAAGCCCAGGATTGCGACGTGTACATGCCTCAAAGAGAGGGTGCAAAATTTGAAATTTCCAGCTACAACGAAAAAGGCAAAAAGACAGGCAGGGTGCTGTACGAAGTTTTATCAGAAGACGAGGAAAACGGGACACGGGAATGGGATATAAAAGCAATTTTTTTCAATGCCAAGGATAAGGAAAGTGGCAGCAACCGTTTTCAGTTTAAGTGCAAATCAGGTGTTTTTTACATTGACCTCAAGAATATGGTTCCTGCAGAGCAATCAGCGATGGCCAATGGCGACATGCAGGTTGTTTTCGAAGGGGAGGATATGGCATTTCCATCCGGGATTAAGTCAGGACAAACACTTCCGGATGCACGCATGAAAATGAAGTTGATGTCGGGCTCGACAGCCATCATGAGCATGGAAGTTCTGATGAAGGATAGAAAGGTAGAAGGAATGGAAAAGATGACCACTTCTGCAGGTACTTTTGACTGCTACAAGATCACAGCCACTTCGGAAGTCAATTCATTGTTCAACTATACATCGAAATCCACAGGATGGTATTCAAAGGACGTAGGAATGGTCCGTTCGGAGTCCTACGACAAGCAAGGCAAATTGAAATCGTATTCTGAACTGACCCTGTTTGAAAAATAATTTTTCCTGCGGAAAAGCTTATTTCATCTTCCCAGATGAAACCGGGAATTCTCCTTTGCGGCCAAACGCAAATCTCGGTTAACTTTGGCCCTGCAAACAGCAGAGAAATTTTATGAACAAATTGATGAACTATGCCTGTGGGAGCTGGACAGAAGGTTCCGGCAGTGGTCAGGCACTTTATAATGCCGTAAACGGCGATCTGGTGGCGGTGGCTGATTCTTCTGGGATCGATTTTGGAAGAATGCTGGAGTACGGCCGGAATGTCGGAGGGCCTGCCTTACGCAAAATGAGCTTTCAGGAGCGTGGCAGGATGCTCAAAGCCCTGGCCCTTTACCTTACTGAGCGCAAGGCTTCCTATTATCCGGTGTCTTTTATGACAGGAGCCACCAAAACAGACAGTTGGATCGATATTGACGGGGGCATCGGCACCCTGTTTGCCTATTCCAGCCTTCGCCGCAAACTGCCCAACCAGAGCTTTTGTCTGGATGGCGAAACAGCACCCCTTTCCAAGGAAAACAGTTTTATAGGCCAGCACATCCTGGTCCCAAAAAGAGGAGTGGCGGTCCATATCAACGCCTTTAACTTTCCCGTCTGGGGGATGCTCGAAAAGATCTCCGTGAATCTGTTGGCAGGAGTCCCGGCTGTGGTCAAACCGGCCACGGTAAGTTCCTTTCTGGCGGAGGCAGTAGTCCGGGACATCATTGGTTCCGGCATCCTGCCCGAAGGGGCTTTGCAGCTGATCTGTGGTTCTGCACAAGGTTTGTTTGACCATCTTATGAATCAGGACGTTGTGACCTTCACCGGCTCAGCCAGTACCGGCAAAATGCTGAAATCCCATCCCAGAATCCTGGAAGAATCGGTGCCCTTCAACATGGAGGCGGATTCGCTTAATTGCAGTGTTTTGGGAACAGATGCCAGACCCGGGACAGCCGATTTTGATATCTTCATCAAGGAGGTTCACAGAGAAATGACGGCTAAATGTGGCCAAAAATGTACGGCGATCCGTCGCATCATCATTCCGGAAGAATATGTCCAGGATGTCCAGATCGCGCTTTCTGCCCGACTGGCCAAAACGGCTATCGGAAATCCGGCCCATCCGGATGTTCGCATGGGAGCGCTCGCCGGAAAAACGCAGCTGAAAGAGGTACGCGAAAAGATTGCCCAGTTGTCCCAATACACGCCCATCGTTTTCGGCGACAAGCAGGATCTGAACCTGATCGATGCAGATCAGGAAAAGGGCGCCTTCATGAATCCCGTCCTGATGTTCAATCCCAGGCCTTTCGAATTTACACAAAGTCACGATGTAGAGGCTTTCGGTCCAGTCAGCACCCTCATCCCTTACCGGAACATGGACGAAGCCATAGAGCTTTCCAGGATGGGTAAAGGTTCTCTGGTCAGTTCCATTATCACCTCTGATCCCAATATTGCTACCGAATATGTCATGGGGGCGGCCACCTATCATGGCCGGATCCTGATCCTGAACGAATCCTGTGCCAAAGAAAGCACAGGACACGGTTCTCCCATGCCGCTTCTGGTGCACGGGGGTCCCGGCCGTGCCGGCGGAGGCGAAGAAATGGGGGGGCTCAGAGGAATCCGACATTATATGCAGCGCACGGCATTACAGGGATCCCCGACCATGATCACAGCCATCACAGGCAGTTATCAGGCAGGGTCTGCTACCAGAGAGTTGGAAATCCATCCATTCAGAAAGCATTTTGAGGAGCTTCAGGTAGGAGACGAGTGGGTGACGGCCAAACACACCGTGACAGAGGCAGACATCACCAATTTTGCCAATCTGAGCGGAGACCATTTCTACGCGCACATGGATGCCACCTCGCTCGAAGGAACCATCTTTACCGGTCGGGTGGCCCATGGCTATTACATCCTGTCCAAAGCAGCCGGCATGTTTGTGGATGCTAAAAAGGGTCCGGTCCTGCTGAATTATGGCATAGATGAATGCCGTTTCGTCAAACCCGTTTACCCCGGGATGACCATTGGCGTGCGACTTATTGTCAAGGAAAAGATCGATCAGGAAAAGAGGTCAGAAGAAGACGTTGCAAAGGGAATCGTTAAGTGGGTGGTGGATGTCCGTGACGAAACAGGCGAATCTGTGGCTATCGCCTCCATTCTCACCATGGTGAAAAAACTCCAGGGCTGATTCCTGTGTTTTAAAGAAAAAAGAGATGAACCAAGCAGAGCTGGATTTGATACAAAACGGCTATCTAGACATCGAGGTGGACCCTACGCTGGATCTGGTAGAAGAGATCAACAAACTCAAAAAAGAGAAAAATGCCGTCATTCTCGCCCATTACTACCAGGATTCGGACATTCAGGACATTGCGGACTTTGTGGGAGACAGCCTTCAGTTATCCCAGGAAGCAGCCAGGACCCAAGCCGATATGATCGCGTTTGCCGGGGTGCACTTTATGGCAGAGACCGCCAAGATCCTGTCTCCGCAAAAGAAAGTGGTCATACCGGACCTTAAAGCGGGTTGTTCCCTCTCGGATTCCTGTCCAGCGCCCCTTTTTGCCAAGTTCAAGGAAAAATATCCGGATCACATCGTGGTCAGTTATGTGAATTGCACGGCTGAATTAAAAACGCTCACCGACATTTGCTGCACTTCCTCCAATGCAGTGCACGTTATCAACAGCATACCCAAAGACCGCAAGATCATTTTTGCACCGGATAAAAATCTGGGGGCCTATCTGATCAAAAAAACAGGAAGAGACATGGTTCTTTGGAATGGTGCCTGTATGGTCCACGAGATCTTCTCCCGCGAAAAGATCGTCAAACTCAAACACCAGCATCCAGATGCTAAAATCATAGCTCATCCGGAATGTGAAGAACCGGTACTGGAACTGGCCGAATATATAGGCTCCACCAGCGGCCTGCTCAAGTTTGTCCAGACCGATCCGGCTCGGAGTTTTATTGTGGCTACGGAAGCGGGCATCCTTCACCAGATGGCCAAGGCCTGTCCCAACAAAACGTTCATCCCAGCTCCACCCAACAACCTCTGCGCCTGCAATGAGTGTCCCCACATGAAGAGAAACACGCTTGAAAAATTATACCTCTGCCTGAAATACGAACAGCCGGAGGTGACCCTTTCAGAACGTGTGATCCGGGAAGCCCGTGCTGCCATAGACCGGATGCTGGAAATCAGTGAGAAGGCTGGTTTAAAGTAATTTTTACTTAAGATCAGACCACAAACAGATTGCAGGATCCCTGCCCGCTTATGGGTAATCTCTGAAATTACTGGGTGCAAAATTGTACAGCTCCCAAATCCTGTTTTGAATTTTAATTTCGGTCGAACCCGAGGAGTTTAACCCCCGAAAGCATTGATGCCGGTGACATCCATGCCAGTGATCAGCAGGTGAATGTCGTGGGTACCTTCATAGGTCAGCACGGTCTCCAGATTCATCATATGCCTCATAATGGGGTATTCGTTCATGATCCCCATACCGCCCAGAATCTGTCTCGCCTCGCGCGCCACGGTTAAAGCCGTGAATACATTATTCCGCTTTGCCATGGAGATCTGAGCCGGAGTCGCGGCACCTTTGTTGGCCAAAGTGCCCAAGCGCCAAACCAGGAGTTGAGCTTTGGTGATCTCGGTGATCATTTCAGCCAGCTTTTTTTGAGTGAGTTGGAACCCGGCGAGGGGTCTTCCAAATTGTACGCGTTCTTTGCTGTAGCGGAGTGCTGTGTCGTAGCAATCCAGGCCGGCACCTATAGCACCCCAGGCTATTCCATAGCGGGCTTTGGACAGACAGGAAAGCGGACCTTTCAGGCCTTTGACAGCAGGAAACACCTGAGATTTAGGGACCCTCACGTCTTCGAAAATCAGCTCGCCGGTGACGGAGGCTCTCAGAGACCATTTGCCATGCATGGCAGGGGCAGAAAAGCCTTTGCTGTCCTTTTCAACGACCATGCCCAGGATCTCACCTGCCTCGTTTTTTGCCCAGACCACGGCAATATCGGCTACCGGAGAGTTGGTGATCCACATTTTAGCACCATTGAGGATGTAGGCATCTCCATCGTCCTTCACATTGGTGATCATTCCCGAAGGATTGCTGCCAAAATCGGGTTCGGTCAGACCAAAGCATCCGATCAATTCTCCCTTGCCCAGTTTGGGCAGGTATTTTCTTTTTTGTTCTTCTGATGCGAAGCGGAAGATGGGGTACATGACCAGGGAGCCCTGAACGGAAGCCATAGAACGGATCCCGCTGTCGCCTCTTTCCAGTTCCTGCATGATCACGCCATAGGCAATCTCATCCATGCCACCGCCGCCATATTCAGCCGGAATGCTGGGACCGAAGGCACCAATTTCAGCCAGACCTTTAAACAGATGGGTGGGGCAGGCAGCCCGGTTGGAGTAATCTTCGATGATGGGGCTGACCTCCTGTTTGACCCATTCCCGCACGGCAGCACGGGCCAGAAGATGTTCTTCGGTAAGCAGCTCATCTACGCCATAGTAGTCGTGTCCTTCGTATAAATCGCTTCGGTTTGCCATATTTCAAATTTTGGGCAAAGGTAATTCAATCCGGCTTGGCAAGAACATTGGAGATTGCTTTTCCAAGGCAGCCAATGGAACAGTTAATAAAACTCGGATGACATTAATTAGTTTCCGAATTCTTCAAGGATTTAATGTCTATATTCACATTTTTAAATTGAGTTCGTTCTTATACTAAACAAGCCTATGAAAAACAGGATCCTTTTTTCGCTCATCTATGTAGTTGCGATATGTCTGTACTCCAGCTCCGTATGGGCATTGAACAGCCTGACCGTAGCAGACCCTCGTGGATTTATAAATGGAAAGGGAAGTATTGATTCTGCTACTTTGGCAATCAGACCCAAAGGAGCTTTCCTGGAGCACTCTCTTTACCTCAACTTTTCTGCAAAGAGCCTTAACTTCAAAAAAACGGATACAGTGGAGGTGGTTTTCAATTTTGAATTACCCGAAAATGCCATTGTGACTGATTCCTGGCTTTGGTTGACGAACGAGATCATACTCAAGGGCAGACTTTTGGATGTCTGGACGGCGACCGGTATATATGAGGACATTGTGAGAAGGAGAAGGGATCCCTCCTTGCTCAAAAGAATCAGCGCCACCCAGTACGAGTTGAGAATTTTCCCCATGGCAGGCACTGACTACCGAAAGGTCAAGATTAATTATTTACTTCCGGCGACCATTAATGGAGACCAGATGTCTCAAGGTATAGCCTTACCTTTCTTACAGGCTTCAAAAGTGCCTCTTGCTGAAATTCAATTGATCTATTTTCCTACTGAGAAATTTCTGACACCAAACATATCACTTGGTCTTGCATCAGCAGCGGAAATGTGGGTCAGAACGGATCCCGCAGCGGGCCAATATTACTACAAGACTGTACCCATCAAAGAGGCAATCAATGGATTTGGGCTCACTATACAGATGGATAAAAACTATTATAGTTTTTACTCTGTTTTCAATATAGGAAAAGATAACTATTACCAAATAGGGCTCAAACTGGATTCCGCTCTGGACTCAGCTCAAACCAAAAAAATACTCATTATTCTCGATTATTACTCCAGTTTTTCCAATTCGTTGCAGGAGGTTTTATCATCGCTGGAAAAAGCACTGAATCAAAATCTGGCAGAACAACATTTAATCAGTTTTTTGTTTTTAGCGGATCTTTCAGTATCCCATATTTATCCTGAATGGAAGAGTGCGAATCAAGAGAATATCCAAAATGCAATGGCCGAACTTAAAAACAAAATGGGCAATGCGGGATCGACTATACAATTGCTTAATTCAGGACTGGAGTTTCTCAATAAATCAAATGATCCGGCCAATATTTTTTTGATCACCGGAGGAAACAGTTATGCAGATTGGCAAATTTCAAACACAGTAATTCAATTGCTCACCGCAAGAGGTTTGGAAAAATATCCTCTGACAATAGCGGATATCAGCACTCGAGTAGCTAGTTGTTATTGGCTTAATAACATTTATTATTGCAATAACCATTACTTGAATTCAAATCTGGCCAACATTACAGGTGGAACCTACTCCAGGCTGGAAGGTGGTAAAACCGTACAATCGTTTCTGAACCAAATGGCAGGAAAAACAAGAGGCAACATCCTCAACCTTGATTTCTATACCAGACCGGATCAGGGATTTTGTTTCAACCGATATCTCTCTAAGTCAATAGTTGAATACAGTTTGGGGGATTATGTTATTCAGGTGGGCAAGTACAACGGCACATTGCCATTCAAAGCGGAATTATCCGGTATATTAGACGCCAGATTATTTCATATCCCTTTGGAAATTCCATTAGAGAATGAATTACCTTCAGATCCTGCTACCAGACAGTGCTGGGCTGGGTATCATATACGTGAGTTAGAAAAAAGTAATGCGAATATTGCAATTACCAATATCATTAATTCCAGCCAGGAATACCGGGTACTTTCAAAATATACAGCTTTTCTCTGCCTGGAGGATACCAGCTATTTCTGTTTAAACTGTGTGGATGACACCAAAGTGATTTCAAGCAATGACGACGCCGTCAAAGACAGCACTGAATTGTATGCGCAACCCAATCCATTTACGGACCGGGTCGATATCATACTCCGTCAGGGAGGGCTAGATCACTCAAATCCCTGGCAGTTGTCCATCCTGGATATAAACGGAAACCTAAAGGAGATTCTTCGTCCCGTTTCAGTAGAAGAACATCAGGTGCGTTTTGTCTGGGAGCCCGATTCGTCTATACCTCAAGGCATATACCATGCTGTGATCAGAACGGACACCAAGATTCATCAAATCCGTCTGGTTAAAATCTGAGGTCGTTTTTGAAAGGATAGTTTACGGTCCGGATCAGCCCAGGGCTTCCAGATAAATTTTTTCGTAGGAAGGAAGGATTTTGGAAATTTCAAATTTGGCTGCCTGCTGCATGGCATTTTGACGGAAGTCCTCCAGGGTTTGGGTGTTGGAAAGAATATCAAGCGCACCGGCTGTCATGCCCTGAACGTCACCGACCGGATAGGCGTATCCGGAAAAACCGTTCTGATTCACTTCCCGAAGGCCACCTGCATCCGAGGAAATGACCGGCACCCCGCAAGCCATCGCCTCCAAAGCCGAAAGCCCGAAACTCTCGTGATCGGAAGTGAGCATAAACAGATCAGAAATAGCGAGAATGTCTTCAACAGCATCCTGCCTTCCCAGGAAAATCACTTTTTGACTGATTCCCAGTTCGCGGACCAGATCTTCCAGACCGGTCCGTTCAGGTCCATCTCCTACCAGTAATAGTTTGGAAGGCAAAGACTTTTGTACCCCGTAAAAGGTGCGGATGATGTCTCCTATTCTTTTGACCTTGCGGAAGTTGGATATGTGACAAATAATTTTTTCACCTTCGCAGGCAAACTGTCTTTTCAAAGGTGAATCCGGTGCCGGGCGGAAACGATTGAGATCTACAAAATTGGGGACAACGTCTATAGTCCTTTGGATGCCAAAAGCTTCGATGGTTTTGTTTTTCAGATATTCTGATACGGCTGTCACCCGATCGGATTCGTTGATACTGAATTCCACCACAGGATAAAAGGCGGCATCTACGCCGACCAGCGTGATGTCCGTACCGTGCAGGGTGGTCACGATCGGTAGACGCTTCCCTTTGGTCTTGAGGATTTCCCGGGCAAGATATCCGATGATGGCATGCGGAATGGCATAATGTACGTGCAGGAGGTCCAGGTCCTGGTGTAAAGCCACATCGACTATTTTGGAAGTAAGCGCGGAGTCATAGGGCTTGAAGTCAAACAGCGGATATTCCATTGGGGAAACCTCGTGATAATAGACCTGTGACTGATACGGCCCCAGGCGCGCCGGTCGCTTATAACTGATAAAATGTACCTGGTGACCCTCATGTGCCAAAGCAATTCCCAACTCGGTAGCTACCACGCCGCTGCCTCCGTAGGTGGGATAGCACACAATCCCCACATTGAGCTTTTTAGCTGCCATACAGCAGATTAAACAAAGCATGGGCCTAAATGTTATCCTCCTTGCTCATCAAATCAGGCAAATTGGCAATATATTCCATCACGGATCTGGAAAAACTGACCGGCATCAAGGCCCATACCATCCGCATTTGGGAGAAGAGGTTCAACATCATCCATCCCAAAAGGACTCAGACCAACATCCGTTATTACGATGATCAGGACCTGAAGAAGATAACGAGTATTGCCCTGCTCAATCAAAAGGGATATAAAATCTCTTCGATATCCAATATGCCCGACCATCAGGTGGAGGATCTGGTGGCCCATTTGACGGATGTGGCATTTTTTAATGCGGACTCCCTGGATGCTCTTACTTTGAGCATTATCCAGCTGGATCAGGATAAATTTAATCACATTATCGAACGGCATATCAAACAACATGGATTCGACCATACATTTGATGAGCTTTTTATGCCTCTTTTGGATAAGTTGCACGAAATGTGGTTGGCAGGATCCATTCGAAAAGCTCATGAGGAGTTTGCGATGCAACTGATCAAGCGAAGGATCATCCATCAGATTATCCTCCTGGAAGATAAACCCAAAACTGCCGGTGTCAGATGCATTATGGCCATGCTGGGCTACGAGAACCAACAGATGAGCCGGTTTTTTGTCGAATATCAGCTCGCAAGAAGGGGTATTGCATGTTTGTACATGAGCAATGATTCCGATATCCGGGATATAGTCGAAGCCGTTCAGGCCTTCAAGGCGAGTTATGTTTTCAGCTTTGCCAATGAGGAGTCCACGCTCCCTATTGTGATCCAAATGGTACAGGCCCTCAAGAGAAGTCCGGACCCGGTGACACCCGTTTTTATTGGCTATCTGATCACAGAAATCAGTCAGACTTGTCCGGATTGTGTCTGCATCCAAAATTTTGACCACCTGCAATCATTTTTGTCAGAGTTGGTTTGATTGAGAGATAAGTCTTACCATTGCAACAGATTAATGGTTTGACGTAAAGAAGGGCGGGTATCAGGGACAATGGTTATCCAGAATAAATCAAGATTCTATTGGTTCACGTTGGCAGTTTGCCTTCTGACCTTTATGGGTTCGGCTTACCAGATGGCCACCCAGCGATTGTGGGCTCACTGGCCTTTGACTTTTTTCCTTTCGGTCTGGGCTCTGCCTTTGTTGTGGTTGTTTCGTCCCGGCGCGAAACGGCCGGACAGAATAAAATATATACTGGCCGGGTCAGCGGGTTCAGTTTTGCTGGCACTGAGCTTTCCTCCGATATCGATCTCCTTTTGTTCCTGGGTGGCCTGGATCCCTGTCTTGTGGATGGCAGACCGACTGATCAAAAGCCGTCTGAGCCCCTGGTTTTATCTGTATCACGTTTTTGTTTTGTGGAATATTCTCAATACCTACTGGGTGGCAAACGCGGCACTCATGCCTGCCTTTGTAGCCATTTGGCTTAATTCCTTTTTCATGCTGATTCCCTGGTGGCTTGCCCGCAAGACCAGGCTTATTTTTCCCATTCTGGGCTGGTGGCCTCTGCTTGTTTATTGGGTGGCCTATGAGCAGTTTCATCATCAGTGGGAATTATCATGGCCCTGGCTTAGTCTGGGGAATGCATGGGCAGGTCAAACCAGCTGGATACAATGGTATGAATACACAGGAACCATGGGAGGCAGCCTCTGGATCTGGTTGATCAACCTGCTGCTATACGGCTGGATCTGTAAAAGAGAACAACCGCTTTCTCTTCAAACCAACGGGCGGGAGCTGAAATCTTCTTTTTTGCTATCTGCTTTCCTGATCGCTGTTTTGCCAGTATTTTGGTCTTTGTGGCTCTATTCAAAACCAGGACCTGCCGGACAAGAAGTGGAGGTCGCTGTGGTGCAACCCAATTTTGAGCCTCACTATGAAAAATTTGAGGTCGATGAATACACCCAATTGAAACGATTTGACTCCCTGGCCCGAAGGGTCATCAGACCATCTACCCGCTATCTGGTCTTTCCGGAGACCAGTTTTGGGGATGCGGGAGCCATCTTTCGTCGACATCAGATGCATGAGGACGGAAGGATTTTATATTGGAAGAATTTTATTGATTCGTTTCCGGGATTGCAGCTGGTGATGGGTATCACCAGCCTGAGGGAATTACAGCCCGGAGAGCCCCCCACGCGGTATGCGAGGAGATATCGCCGGTCCGATCTTGAAAGATATTACGAAATAGAGAATGCTGCCATTCAACTCAGTGCAGGATCGGACAGTATTTTACATTACAGAAAGTCCAAATTGGTGCCGGGGGCAGAAATTTTCCCATACAGGGAATGGCTGCCCTTTCTTTCACCGGTGGTGGATAAGCTGGGCGGTTCATTGGAAGGTCTGGCCACCCAGCCAGACCGGGAGGTATTTGGAGATGGCCCCAACCGCATTGCGCCTGTCATCTGTTATGAATCAGTGTACGGGGATTACATGCGCGGATATGTCCGGAATAGGGCACAGGCAGTTTTCGTCATGACCAATGATGGCTGGTGGGATGATACACCAGGCTATAAACAGCACATGGCGTATGCCCGTCTGAGGGCTATAGAATTCCGAAAACCGGTCGTTCGTTCAGCAAATTCGGGAATCAGTTGTTTTATCGACAGGCGGGGCGAGGTTTCACAGGCCACGCAGTATGGTATTCCGGCTGCTATAGTCAGCAAGGTTCAATTTTCAGACGAGCAGACTTTCTTCTCCCGATACGGCGATCTGGTCGGAGCTTTTTGCCGCTTGTTCGCCCTGATCCTTCTGACCATGACCCTGATCCTCTGGATCAAAAAATCCTGGCTGGAAAAGTTGTAAATCCAGTAAAAGTGGACGGTATCAACAGGTAATCATCATTTTTTCTGCTGCTCCATGATCTCTTCTTTCGGCATAGGTGCAGCTTCTGCCTCCATCTCCTTCTTTTTACCCTTGGCATTTTTACCAATGTCGAAGGAAAGGGTCAGTTCATGAGATCCTCCATTGTAATTCTGGAAGGTCTGATAGGTCTGATCGTAAGAATAGAAGAATCTCAGTTGTTCTACACGGACACCGACCAGAAATGAAATCCTGGAGTCCGAAGGGCCAAAGCTGTAAGTGAATCCTCCGGTGAGTCTGTCGTCGAGCATTTTTGCGATCACGTTCAGGTCTGTGCCAAAGGGAACATCTGAGATTTTTCTGATGCAGACGGAAGGTTCGATGGTCATCCGGTAGGAAGGGACATCCCAGATCAAACCGGCAAATCCGATGAAGTTGAAAACATTGGCGGTATCTTTTGCGCGGATCTCATTGTCCAGGCTGGTCAGAACCAAATGGGGCAGGGTAATGCCTATGCGGTATTTCTTTCCGAATTCACCCCAGAAACCAAAATCAGCCCCGAAGAAATTTTGTCCGTTCACTGCACGGTTAATGATGGGATCGGTAGACTGATGGAGTGGATCCGTAATCGTGCGGCTATCCAGGCTATACTGGATATAGGATCCGCCTAATCCCAGAGAAAAACGGTTGTCCTCACCCAATTTGAAGTTATATGCATAATTTACCTGACCGGTAAAGCGATTGGCTACGCCAAAATTTTCGTTGTACACGATTCCGCTGAGACCCATGTTGGCTGCGGGAGACCCGTTGATCCCCAGAGTCAGACCTTTGGGTGCGTCTTCAAAGCCAGCCCAGTGATTTCTGAAATTAAAAACCAGGCGATTGTTTTGTTCAAAGCCGGAGTGTGCCGGATTGATCAAAAAAGGATTTAGGGTATAGTGGTTGTAAACAGCCGGGGTCTTTAATGCCCGGGCGTAGTCCTGTGCCTGAATCCTTATGGCAAAGCAAAAAACAAAAGCCAGAAAAAATATAGAGATGAAACGTTTCATGATCTTTAAATTTAGACTTGGTGATCAAATAATTAATTACCTAACAATGGTCACAGTGCCTTTGTGCAAGGCATCGTTTTTACCGGGTTCGCGGACGGTCAAAACCCACAGGTAGGTGCCCTCCGTTAAAATTGTACCATCCAGATCGGTACCGGACCAACCATTCAGGTAATCCACCTCCTGATAAACCAGCTGCCCCCAACGACTGAAAATCTGAAGGGTATTGGAATAATTCTCCACGCATTGAATCACCAGATTATCATTAGCACCATCTCCATTAGGAGAGATGGCCAATATTCCTTTGAAGCAATCAGCGTCTGCTGCAGATTCAGAGCAAACCGTGAACCTCAGGGTTTTGGTACAGCCATTGTTGTCAGTTACTGTAAGGGCGCAATCGCCAGCTGCCAGATCAGAGGCGGTCGGGGCTACAGCACCAGAACACCAGGAATAGGTATAAGGTGAGACCCCTCCGGACACCACAGCCTCATAACGGGCATCCGATGTGCTGTTATCTGTTGCACAACTTATTCTTCTGACATTCAGATTGATATCAGGGGCATCTGCCACGGTCAAAGGTCCTGCAGTTGCCGTTTGGCCGGAGGAATTGGTTACCGTAACCCGGTATGAACCCGGACAAAGATTGGTGGCAATGTTGGAATTCAGATTGGCATTGTGGGACCAACGATAAGTAAAAGGAGCGCCGCTTCCACTTACGGTCGCAATGATGCGCCCATCGCATGCACCACGACAACTGATTGCACCTCCACCCGGTCTGGGGTCGATGGCGATGCTGACCCGCAAAGTGTCTCCTGTGCCGGTCATTGGAATGGTGACCGAAACGGTTTGGGTGCAACCCTTGCTGTCTGTCACTAATAAGGTATAATCACCGGCGGCAGCGTTTGCCAGATCTTTAGCGGAACCCACTACATTGCCCGTACTGTTGGTCCAGCTGTAAGTGTATCCCGGTGTGCCTCCGGTTATGGTAGTGGTAGCCGCCCCATTGGATCCGGATGATGGCGTAATCTGATTCACTGCTATATTGATTCGGGTAGGCTGAATCAGGTTAATGCTACAGGTGGTGGTTCGGTTGTTTCCATCTGTGACCGTAACTGTGTAGGTTCCGGTACATAATCTCGAAACAGAAATACCCGTACTGTCATTGCTCCAACGAAAAGAGAATGGAATGGCACCATCCATAACCTCTACCCTGATTCTTCCGTTGCAGTCTCCAAAACAACGGATGGAGTCCAAAATTGTAACCGTACAGGTAGGTGGTGGGGTAAAGCAATTGACCCGGGTCGTATCACGAGCGATGCAACCATTGCAGTCTGTGAGACTCAAGGTATAGTTTCCACAACGCAGGTTATTGATTTTGCTGTTTACTGTATCGACGAGAGTATTTGGGAGCCTGGTCCATCTGTATCTAAAGGGCTGACAACCACCCGTGATATTGGCCTGGATCATTCCATCGTTGCGGGCCATCGATTCATGTGTTGTTGAAAAATTGATGACGATGGGGGTGGCATCCGCGATGGTGATACTGGTGCTTGTGGCACTGTCAAAGGGAGCCACATTGTCTTTTACACGCAAACGGTATCGGCCGGGGCAAAGATTGGTAGGATCTTTTGTGGTGATGGCGGGAACCACGGGCAATCCCGTCACGTCATTGATCCAGACGTAGCTATAGTTACCGGATCCTCCTGTGGCATTGGCGGTAGCAGTACCGGTACATTCACCGGCACATTTTACGCCGGTCGAAGAGGTAATTTCTACGGCAATAGCCTGAGAAGCGCATTCAATGGTGATGGTACCTTCATTTTTGATCACCGTCGGGGTGGGAGGTCTGCCGCATCCTGCGGTGAATTCAATCGGAGAACTGGTGCCCAGATCCACAAAAACGGGTTTGGTGGTGGTCGTACACTTTCCGATTACATCAAAACAAATATTGAAAAGGGTACTTCCGTTGGCCAGGGTCTGAGGGCCATTGTTGTTGGGATCCCAAACGATCCTGAAGGTATCATTTGAAACGTTGATTTGGGAAGGGATCACGTTGGCGATATTGGCACCACTTACCCTTTTAAATCTTAATTTGGTATTGTCAAACTTGAGTCCAAACTGAAATGCCTCGATGCAAGTGAAATCGCGTACGGTGATAGGCATACAATACTCCTGTCCCTCCTTGACTGTGGTATCGCGGATGGTCAATGTCAGGGTGGATGGTGGTACAACGACGGTATATTTTCCGGTAACCAGCTTAACAGGGATAACGCCAGAGATGGAGTCTGTTACTTCAATGACCCGGGTAGGGGCATTGATAAAAGTCATGTCGGTCATGCTGCCATTTGAACCCACGGCATCAAAACATACCTGGAAAAGGATTGCATCATCGGGCAAAGTCACCGTACGTCCATTGGGATGAGACCAGAGCCATCCGAGCTCCGTTGAATCCTGGCTTAAACTGAGGTTAGTACCGAGATTTGGGGAAAAACCGGTCAGCAAGGGGTTGACCCCTGTGACATTGGTGAAACGGGCTACGGTTTTGTTCCACTTCAAGGTAGCCTGCATGGTTTCGATAAACCTGAATTCCTTGACTGTAATCTTAACACAGCCATTGGCGCCCTGGGCCACGGTTTCCTGAGAAGCAATGAAATTGAATCCACTGTTTCCTCCACCACCGCCGCCGGGACAATTGGTACCATTGATTTTCACTTTACCGCTCTGGCTGGTGATATTGACCAGATTGGAATTACCGTCAAGTGCCTCAATAGAAGTTGGTTTGTTTGCCAGGATAATCAGGGAGGAATCACAAGGCTTGCCTATGAGTTTGAAGCGGATGTCAAACATTTTGGTGTTAGCAGCAAAAGTCTGTGGATTCGTATTGGGATCAAACCAAAGGAATCCGATCTGGCCTTTGGGAGTTTTGGTGCCCGGGGCCCTGTGGTCTGAAGCTTCGACGTCATAGCCGCTCACTCTGTTGACCACGTCTACCAGTTCGAGGACGGCTGAATCGTAATGAACGGAATATTGGGTGGAAACAATGCCGGTGAATCCATCGGCCCGCATGGGCACATCGATGGTCTGGCCCTGGTCTCCTGAGATGTTTCCGAATTTAAATACCAGTTGTGCCTGGCTGCTGAAAGCGAATGCGAGGAGTAGAAGAGAAAATAACAACTTTTTCATAGTCAACTGTTTTGGGTAAAACGCCATTTGCAAAAACTGGTCAAAGATAGGCATTTTTGGTATTTTTTAGTACTTAGATATATAAATATGATCTAATATTTAAATTAATGATTTTTAATATTCTCAGATATAAGTATTCAAAAACGCGTCGGTATATGAAAAAAGCCTGACTGCGGCCTTTTGGCCGCAATCAGGCTGATACACTGCATTTACTCAATCCTTATCATTTGATGTACACCATCTTTCTGGTCTCAGAACCTTCTCCGCTGTTCATTCGGATGAAGTAGATCCCGGTTCCCGGTAATTCAGAACCCCGGACGGTCAGGCTGTGAAGCCCTTTCGGATAATGTTTTTCAATTCTCCTGATGGTTTTGCCATCCAGATCGTAAATCATTATTTCAACGGCTCTGGCTGTCGTGATCTCAAAACCGATCTGCGTTTCATTGCTGAATGGGTTGGGCGTATTTTGATACATTTTGAACCCTTTGCTTACAGGATCTTTACTCCTGAACACCAGATCCAGATCTTTTGCTTCTATGAATGGGTCGTATACTTCGGATCTGAACTCATCCGGATCAGACAGTGTGATATTTCCGCTGGTTGACCCTTCTGTTTCTGCCTCAAATACGAGGGTAAACAAGGTTTCGTCGCTTTTCAGATTTTTATCTTCATCGAATGCTTTGACGATTCTGATCCTGTCTGTTGAGGCAGAATATTCTTCTGGCTTCAGATCCATGCTTCCGCTGCGGATGCTGTGGAGTTTCAGACCTGCCTCGCGGAACTCAATGCCCAGTTGCAATCCCGAAAGAGTGGCACCTTCTTCCAAAGTGACCGGTACAGCGAGTTGGTCACCGGCATGGAAATTCATCTCTGGTAAAACGATGCTGATGGATGAAGGATTGGTTCTGGATGTACTACCTGTAAGGTTTACATCTGCATTTCCGGATACGTCTCCAATTTTTATGGCTACGAAATCAGTTGACATTTCGTTTCCTCTGATCGGGTTGAAGTTGATCACTTCATCGAATGGGAACGGTCTGTTCGGATCTGTAAACCTGAAGCGGGTAGGCACAAATCTCCAGGATTGGTTGTTGTTGAATTTGCTGGTGATACCCAGGATCAGTTTTCTGATTTCAGAAATATCTGAAGCTGTAATTTGCTGGTTGTTGTTTGCATCTGCCGCGATCAGCTGGTATGGCGTCGTCAGATATTGCTGTCCCAGAATGTGTCTTTGGAGCATGACGATATCCTGTCCGGAAACTCCATTGATGAAGTCAAAATTTCTGGATGGTTTGACCGTATAGTTGATGTTGCTGGCTATGGTCGTGAAGGAGAATACTCCGTTTGCGTTGGTGTATGCGATGTTGCTTCCTGCAGGATTGGCCCTTTCGAGAAGAACCTCTGTATTGTTGAGTGGTCTGTCATCCGGTGTGGTCAGTTTACCCTGAATGGTCAGACCATTGGGACACACTTTGTTCGGATCCTGAATTTCAATGACCGCTTCACAGTAATCGTAGTTTCCAGCCTGATCGAATACATACATTCTGACGATGTTTCTTCCAATGTTGCTGCAATCGAAGATCATGCTGGTGTGGAAGGAAGTATCTACTTTGAAGTAGTATTTCAGACTGTCTTTTGGCGTACAGTTGTCTTCGCTGTTCAGATTGAAATCCTTAGCCCATATGGCAATGGATTTGGTGCTAGGCATGACTGTTGTCGTGATGCCACTGTGGCAATAAGGTGTGGGTTTTTTACCATCCCTTACGGTCAGCAAAAAGGTGCAGAAGCTATGATTGTCACATGCGTCCCAAACCCTGAAGGTTACCTTGTGTATGCCGATCGGATAGTTACCACTTGCATCCTTTCCACTACCGGAATGAGATGCATCGGGTTTTCCATCGTTATACAGGTCTATTTCGTGGTACCAGGTCAATTTGGTGCTGTCGGTACAATCATCCGTTGCATAGGCGATTAGTTCAAGAGGACCCTGACATCCGGGGCCAAATACATCCACCGTGCGGTTTTTGCAATCGCTGGTGATGGTCGGAGCCACCCTGTTGATGATCTTGATGATTTGCTTCCAGCTCCAATATCCTTTGGTATTGGGATCATTGGGCTTGTACACACACCAGTCAATCACCTCCCAGGTCCTGATGATCTTGATGCAGGCATCGGGATCACTTACAAAGGGTTCGTCCTTGTAATTAATCAGTATGCTACTGCACTTATCCCTTCCATTTACCACAGGCCTTCCTGTAATATCCGGAGAAACATTTTCTTTGTTGATGCAAACCGTATTAGTGAGATAGTCCACCGGCCACACGATACGGATATTATCCGGATTGAAATCCCTGATGACAATTCTTTGGGTACAGCTTCCTTTCAAACCACCTTTGTCAATGGCTTCGAAAGTCCTGTAAATGGTATCCTGTCCACAGATTCCAACCCTGTTAACTTTTTCCACCAGGTCAAATCCGCAACCGTCGAATGCATAACCATCGATAGCGGGACCACTGAAACTTACATTAGGATCATTGATGACAATATTCTTTCTGTCGGCAATGTTTTTTTGCACCGTACCAAACACATCGTAGTTGAGAAAATCGAAAGCACAACTCACGGTGATGTTAGGTGGGCAGAAAACAAACGGTGCTGTTTTATCCTGAACGTCTACTTCCACCATACACACATTGTTGTTACCGGCCTTATCCCAGACTCTCAGAGATACCATGATGGTTTTACCAATATCTTCACAACAAAAGTAAACATAGGGCCCCCACTGGCTGCTTCTCAGAGAATCCTTACAAGGAACACCCTGATCCATTCTTCTCACTTCAAAATAGTCGATGCCACAATTGTCATGAGAACGGTCATCAAAGGTGAATGCCTCAATTTTGGCCGTGCCATCGAGAGTCAGGGACACTACTGTTTTCTGGTCGCAAACCGGTACAGGAGGTACCTTGTCTTCTACCAACACTTCTGTTGAGCAGTCGGTAAAATTGCCACATTCGTCTGTAGCGCGGAAAATCACCCAACTCAATCCCAGCGGAAGACCGGAAATGGCGTAGTAACCATTTGGCAATCTGGATATATTCGCTTTTGATGTACCTTCAAAAGTAGGAGATCCTCCAGCTGAAAGTACTTTGTAACCCACATCAAAAGTTACATTTGAACATTCTTTAATAATGGTTGGAGGCGGAATGACGGCAGTTCCTGTGCATGACCATACATCTGTGCTGACAGTCAGAATGCCAGGGCAAGCGATGACCGGTCCTCTGTCGTCTACCACTTTAATAAGCTGGTTGTGCACATAGGTGCCCTGTGCTCCGGGAGAGCACCAATCCAAGATGGTCCATTTGCGGATCACCTTGAAGGATTTTGGACATACAGGGATCAGCTGATCCTCAAAGGTTACGGCGATTTTACAAGCGCCCCATGACGGGAAAACCGGCTCTCCATCCACCATCGGAACGCCACTTGCCTTAGGCAGTGGAATCGTGTCGTAATCTTCACAGGAGAAAGCTGTATCTCGAGGCCACTGAATATCAGCAAAGCTGAACTTTCTGAAATATACATGCTGCTCACAGGTATCAGACCTGTTGCCGCTCGCATCTGTATAATAGAAACGGATGACGCGTCTTCCTATGATGGGATCAGCGGGGTTGAGCGCACAGTTAAACATTTCCATTTTGTCTTCCAGGATGTGCTGTGTAACATTCAGCCCGGAACAATTGTCATTAACGGATACAGGAGGCAGCGGATAGTTGGTCCTGTTGCAGAATACGGTGATGTCGTCCGGACAATCTACCTCAGGGGGAAGTTTGTCTTCCACCAGGATTTCGCCCCAGCACGAATTGCCGTTTTCTAGTCTTACGGAGACCTTCAGCCTCTTACCGATGTGATCGCCTGTGACCACTGGAGAAGGCAAAGGTTGATTGTTGGGACCAAACACAACCACTGAATAATTACAAGGTGGTGTCGGACCCATGTCCTGAAGCATCATGGCCGGAGTCACGGTCACCTGGCAATTTCCTTCCAGTGACACCTGAACCAGGTTGTTACAGGCTAAAGGACATTGTGCATGGAGATCGTGTAACCCTAAGGCCCAGAAGCAAAGCAAAAATCCCAGGATTGCACGCAATCCGGAGGAAATTTCCGCCAGGCTCAATTTGTTGGTAAACGATTTCTTTTTCATGTTAAAACTTTCGGTTAATGGATATGAGTAATTACAATAGTTTACAATGATGCTTCAGGATCGCCTTTTCAGGTTTGATCCATGGATTTGAGTTTTGGTTGGCGGTCTTCAAAGCAAGTTGTATTCTCTTGCCGTGTTGACCAGATGAATGACGGTGGTCACTCCCATTTTTTTCATCAGGTTTCTCCGGTGGACGGTTACCGTCTCGCGGCTGATGAAGAGTTCGTTGGCAATGGTCTTCGATGTTTTACCCTCCAGGATTTTTTCCAGGATCTCGAATTCCCGCTTCGTCAGAAGAAACTTCGCGTTGAAGCGGTTGACCAGCACCGATCTGGGTTGGATCTCTTCGTGGACTTCGGTCTTTACATTGGGTTTTATTCCGGGCCCCATGTAAATTCCTCCGTTTTTAACCACCTGAATGGCTTTCAAAAGATCCTCTTCCTCAGAAAATTTCGACAGGTACCCATCGGCCCCGTGTTTGAAGGCATCCCGCACCAGCTTTGGATCGGTAGACATGCTCACTACCAGAATTCTGCAGGCGGGAAGCCAGGTTTTGAGTTTTGAGATGAGCTGAATACCGTCGGAATAAACCAGATTCAGATCGACAAACATCAGATCCACTTCTTCTTCGGATAGTTTCGAGATGAGTTCCTCTTCAGTATGACAGCAGAGGACCACCTTAATCGGGAGCATCGTCGAAAGGCTTTCCAGCAAGAGCCGGAATCCTTTCAGGAATAAATTGTGATCATCGACGATCCCGACTTTCAAACTATGCATAAAGTCTTGGTCTAATATGTCTTTGCTAGATATCAGCAAATCCAATGCCAAACTTCCATCCAGACCGGGATCAGCGGGTGCTCAGGTAATATCTATGATGAAAATATATTAGTGTATATTGTTAATTAACAATAATATACAAATGATAAATTAGAATAAATTAAAAATAAAAATAAATTGGGCATTCCCCGTCCTCAAATATCAGCCAACCCACAAAATCAATGAAAGTGGTAATCTGAGTCAAAAAGTTTGATTTTGCCTTCCTCCACTACTATGTATTGAAATCCTTTGCGAAGGCTGTAAGCGCCTATTTGACCCTTGTGGTCCAGTGCTATGTAACCGACCTGGAACTCGCCATAATCCTGGATGGAACAAAGGCGTTCTATGGCTTTTCTGCATGCTTTCTGAGGATGCATCCCTTGGCGGATCATTTCCACGATGGAAAAAGCGCCCACCTTTCGGTTTACCGCTTCTCCCAGTCCAGTTCCGGTAGCCGCTCCGACTTCGTTGTCCACAAACAGACCGGAGCCAATGATAGGGGAATCCCCTACACGGCCTTTCATTTTAAAAGCCATACCCGAAGTAGTGCAGGCACCAGAAAGATTTTTCAGGTGGTCCTGGGCCAGTATCCCAATGGTATCATGGCGCTCAGCATTGATCTTGGGTTTATACTCGGCCTTTATCAACCATTCCTCCCATGCCTTTCTGGCTTTTTCGGTCAGCAGGTTTTCTTTGGGGAAACCTTCGGATTCGGCAAAGCGCTCTGCACCTTCACCGGCCAGATAAACATGGGGGGTCTTCTCCATGACCCTCCGGGCCAGACTGACCACGTGTTTTATATTTCGAACAAACATGACCGAACCCGACCGTCCAAGATGGTCCATGATACAGGCATCCAGTGTGACTTCGCCATCCCGGTCGGGAAATCCGCCATAACCCACGGAAGTATCTTCGGGATCAGCCTCCGGAACTCTCGCACCCGCTTCCACGGCATCCAGGGCACTGCCGTTTTGAGACAGTACTTTCCACGCAGCCTCTACGGCCTTCTGATTGTTCCAGGTAGCTATGATCTTTCTGCCGGGACTTTTGAGGGATTCGCTTTGGAGTAAGCGCAGGGTTTCCGGTATTTGCAGACTGTACATACCGAGACCTGCTCCGAGCAGCTTTTGAAAGAAGTCTCTTCTTGTGTTCATGGCTTGGGGTAAATTTTTATTTCGTCGGCGAAAATCCAGCTTGGTTCACCTTTTGAGAGATGCCAATCGGGGAGTCTGCCTCCATTTTTCAATGTAAATCGAATGTATCGGACCGGACCGGAAGGTGTTGTGGTAAAATGGTAGATCAGACTTTCTTCTGAATTATTTGAGATGTCGTGCCCGATCAGCTTAGGTTCAGACCAATGCGTTCCGTCCGATGAAAAACGGAAGCTCACCTCAGAAGGCAGCAAGATCCAGCTCCTTTGATCCAGAAGACAGCTGATGCTGACGGAGTCGATCTGGAGGATTTTATCGAGCTCAATTTCTCCCTCCACATCCCGGTTGTTGAATCCCTGCCAGAGTCCATCACGGAAGTCGCTGCTTCCACTGAGTCCATCCACAAGCGCATTGGGGCCACCTGCAGAATAGACAGGAGCAAAGTCCGTCTGGAGCTTCAATCGGAAACCCGAAGGTTTGGGATCAAAACGCGCACACAACCAATCGAAACTTTTGCTCATGGATTCGTGGGTGAAGCAGATGCTGCCCGCTTTATCCAGGAGTATGGGAGATTGGTACACTTTGGTTTTTCCCACTATGGGATCCATATAAAGAATTGGTTCATCAGAGAGGCTGCGCAGCTCCAGCTCCTGAGATCCGGCAAAAACCCGGTTGCCCCGGGCGATGTATGGCAATGGTTTATACCCGATCTGGCGCGATCCCTGTCCCAGTTCGGCATAACCGGCCCATTCAGAATCATTCCCGAAGCGGAAGACGATTTCATCCCCGCTTCGCAAGCGGACCGGACCTTTTATTTCTATACCATTCTTGCTTATGGAAGCCAGCGATTCGCTTTCAGCAGAACCCTCGGTTTTAATGACCAAAGGCAATTGACCTGGCGAATGGATGCGTATTTCAGCAGCCAAAGGCATCCCGGGGTCCAGGGAAGGAATGACCGCCGCAACAGGATAGAATCCAAGAGTGGTCCACAGGTACCAGGCAGACATCTGGCCGCAATCTTCATTACCGCTCAGTCCATCCGGAGCATTTGCGTAAAATTTTCTGGTGATTTCAGAAAGATATTTCCTGGTTTTATCCGGTCGACCTGCATAGTTGTACAGATAGGCCACATGATGGCTGGGTTCGTTGCCATGGGCGTACTGTCCTATCAATCCCGTTATGTCTGATTGGGCACGTCCCGTCAATAGGCTTTCTGACTCAAAAAGAGCATCCAGTTTTTTCTCCAGGATCCTTCGGGCATCTTCTTTACTACCAAACCGGAAACACTCCATCATACCCGGGATATCGTGGTGCGCGCCGAAAAGGTATTGCCAGGCATTGGCTTCCGTGTAGTGGAAATTTACCTCCCGGGGATCAAAGGGTTCGACAAATTTATGGTTAAGTTTGGCTTGAAAAAATCCCGTTTCTGGATTGAAGAGGTTTCTGAAATACTGGTCCGCATAACCCTTGCGTCCTGCTAAAAGGTAGTAGCCAGCCCAATCCAGGCTGTTTTCCAGAGTTTTACTGACTGATTCGCTGCAGCCATCAGAAGAGATGAATCCGGTCCTGAATCCATTCATACAGGAGAAGTCCAATGAAAGCGTGGCTTCTGCCGCTTTAGCCATTCTGTCGCGATCCAGGGGATATTTTTCATTTTGGTCGAGGAATGCGTAAGACATGACCGGTATCGAATGATTGCCAATCATGCAGAAGGTTTCGTTGGCACTCAGTTCCCAGACGGGCAGGCGACCACATTCGTCAAATTGACCCAGAAAGCTCAGAATGAAATTCTGATTGTAATCGGGATAAACCAGCTGATAAAACGGATGGGCTGCCCTATAGGTATCCCAAAGGGAGAAGACTGTATACCGAGGATGGGCAAGATCTCCCTGATGGACCTTTCCATCCATTCCCCGGAAGCGTCCATCGGCATCCTGGTACAGATTGGGTTGGATGCAAAGATGATATAATGCAGTATAGAAGATCTGGTATTGATCCTTCGTCCATTTTTTGTCCTTTACAACGACCCGGGATAAGATGGAATCCCAGCTTGCCACGCAGGATTTACGGGCCCGCTCAAATCCAAAATCCATCCATTCGGCTTTCATATTGCGGGCGGCACCTGCTGCGTCAACAGCAGAGATAGCACATTGCAGGTTGAGCTTGCGCAATTTTTTATCAAAGAAACAGATCAGTTGGGAAGAATCCTTGCTCAACACAAACCTTTGAACCGGAGCAGAGCAGCGGATATCAAACCATAGCTTTTGCTCCCTGGCCCATGAGGAGGAAAATCTGTGACCGCTGATCTGACCCTTTTCCAATGTCGAAAAAGATCCTGACAATAGCTTGTCCCGGTGTCTGAGGTCTATGGCAATCCATTTTTCCGTACGGCTGGCGGGAAATTGATATTCGTGGACTCCGGTTCTCGGAGTGGCTGTAAGTCTCACTTCAATGCCATAACGGTCCAGAAAGGTGGAATAAGTGCCCGCCGAAGCTTTTTCGTTCTTTTTATCAAATCGGGAAGAAAGAACCGGCAAGTTTGAGAATTGATTCTCTAGATCAAGGGCTCCTGTGCCCGGCATGATCAGTACATCGCAGTAGTCCGGCACGCCGGTTCCGGATAGGTGGGTGTGACTGAAACCATGTACCAGGCTGTCTGTATAGTGATATCCCGAACAGCCGTCCCATCCTTCGATTCTGGTATCCGGACTCAATTGGACCATCCCAAAAGGCATGCTGGGACCAGGGAAGGTATGTCCGTGCCCCCCAGTTCCGATAAATGGATTGACATGCACAGCATATTGGCTGAATCCGGAGGGGCAGATCCCATGAAATAATAAAAGCAAAGCGAAAATCAAGCGAAATAAACTCATGTGCAGTAGTATGGACCAAATATAACGGGCCGGCCACATTTGGTCTCATTATTTTTGCGTCGCCATGGCTTCCTACCTCATCGTCCGTTTCTTTATCTGGATCTTTCGTCTCATGCCTTTTGCGGTACTTGAGCTGGTTTCCCGCTTTCTGGCCCTTGTCCTCCAATATGCCATTCGTTACCGTCGCGGCGTCATGGAGCAAAATCTGAAGAGCTGCTTTCCGGATCTGGACCCGGGACAAATATCTGAAACGATCAGACTCGCTTACCGGAACCTGGCTTCCGTCCTGCTGGAATCCATCAAAGGATTAAGCTTGTCCGGTGCAGAGATCCGCGAGCGAAACCGGATGGTGGATGCAGATTTGGTCGATCAATATCTGGACCGGGGAAAAAGTGTCATCTGCGTGTGCGGTCATTATGCGAACTGGGAGTGGAGTGTGCTGGGCATCGGATACCGTTTTCCACATAAATCCATCGGCATTTACAAAAAGATAAACAACCCCCGGGTGGAGGCCTACATCAAGGGTCTCCGGGCACGCTCGACCATGAAACTACTGACGACGCACGAGACCCGCTTTATGACGGAGGACATTCCCAAGGGAAGATTGATCCTGTTGATGTCCGATCAAAATCCCTCAAACAGCCGCGATGCGATATGGGTCAATTTTTTTAATCGGGATACAGCCTGCCTGCATGGACTTGAAAAATATGCCTCCCAATATGACCTGCCTGTGATTTATATGGATATGGAGCGATTGGGGCCGGCGCGATACCGTCTTCGGTTTTCACTCCTGTGCGAACATCCGGCACAACTGGAAAAGGGCGAGCTGACACAAATGTTCATGTCGCGGCTCGAAGAAACCATCCGCCGGTATCCGCCGGACTGGCTCTGGTCTCATAAGAGGTGGAAACACAAGAGGAAAATTTGAATTGTTTTTCACAAACCAGATGGAATGCAAAAATTAATCCTTGACCATTCACAGCAATAAGGTTTTGGGTCTTTTTTCATTTTCAGGTCACGGGTTTTCAACCCGGGAAAATGTTCAATATTTCTTCTTCCTTTCCCAATAATTCTGGGCGTCGATCTCCTCACAAATGGAAAGGTAGCTCTGGTACCGCAGTGCTGAAACGGAGCCTTCTTCAATTGCCTTTTTGACGGCGCAATCCGGTTCGTTGCGGTGTGTGCAGATGCTGCCAAAGCGGCATTGTGGCGAGCGCAAAAAGAATTCCCTGAAATTGTGTGCGACATCCATGATTTCCAGGTTGTTGAAACCAAGCGTTTTGATGCCGGGTGTGTCGATCACATAAGTTTGCGGATCTGTTTCAAACATCTCCGCGAAGGTGGTTGTATGAGTTCCCTTACCGGTGTATCCACTGAGTTCTGAGGTTCGGAGTCCGATACCGGGATGGACCGCATTGAGCAGGCTGCTCTTGCCTGCACCGGATTGACCTGAGATCAGGGTGGTGCGTCCTGACAGACGGGACCTCAGGTCTTCAATGCCCTCACCGCGACTGGCGGATACTTTCAGCACGGTATATCCGATGTCGTTGTATAGTTTTTTTACGCCCTCAAAAAGTTCGTTGTCTTCTTCATTCCAAAGGTCGCATTTGTTCAGGGCGATCAGGGTGGGTATATCCTGAGGTTCGGTAGTCAATAAGAACCGGTCAATGAAGCCCAGTTTGAGATCGGGCTCCCTGATGGTGGAGACCAGCAAGGCCTGGTCCAGGTTGGCTGCAATGATGTGGATCTGGTGTTTTTGTCTGGGACTTTGTCTGGCTACGAAATTGCGTCGGGGTTCCACTATGTTGATGATTCCCTGATCTTCATTTTCCACGCTGAATTCAACGAAATCTCCTACGGCAACGGGATTGGTCAATTCTTTTTCCTGCAATTTCATTTTTCCTGCAAGACGGCATTTATAAAGCCTGTGCTCAAGGGGATCCAGGACGTCGTACCAACTCCCGGTGGATCTTTTGACCAGCCCTGTCATGAGCTTCTCAGTGTTTCAGGATAAAAGGAATCGCGACTTTGTACCAATTCACGCAGGAGTTGAGGATCATTTTCCAGAGCATTTCCAACCACAAGCAGATCGGCTCCTGCCTGAAAAAGTCCGTAAGCGCGGTCGCCTGAGCGGATGCCTCCTCCGACCACCAATGGAAGCCGGACGGTTTTACCGACCACGGTGGTCATTTTTTCCGGCACGGGATGTACCGCACCACTGCCGGCCTCTAGGTATATGAGCCTCATCCCAAGTTGCTGACAGGCCAGAGCGGTCGCTGCGGCCAGGTCTTCCCGGTCAGAAGGCAGGACCTGTGTCTGGGTCAGGTAGGCTGTGCTTGATTGGCGTCCGCCATCTACCAGAATATAGGCGGTCGGGATGATTTCCAGACCAGATGTTCTCAGCAGCGGGGCAGCTTCCACGTGGCGGCCGATCAGATAGTCCGGGTTGCGACCGGAAGCCAGGGAAAGCAATAAAAAAGCATCGGCAGACGGGTGGATCTGATAGGCACTGCCCGGAAAAATGACAGCCGGAATGTTGCTGTGTTTGCGAATGAGGGCTATGAGTGCTCCCATGCGGTCTTCGGAGACCAGACTTCCGCCCAGAAAGAAATAATCCACTTGTACCTCTGCGGCCAGGGATATCAGTTCTTCTGCCTTCTGAGATTTCTGAGAGTCGGGATCGATGAGGACGGCCAGACTTTTTCTGCCTGCGCGTTTGCGCTGATCGAGATCGGAGAGAATGTTCAAATCCGGGTACATTGACGGCAAATTTAGTCCAATTTCTGCTCCCTGATCAAAACACGGATGATACTGTCCATGAGATGGTATTGTTGCAAGCAGTGCTCGTGTCCCGAAATACTGTCCCGGTGATACTCGCCTCCCGGGTGGATGTACCGGATCATTCCTTTATGGTCGATCAGGAAGCTGACCGAGGTGAATTCCTTTGGCCCCTGATCCAGCCAGTATCTTTTCAGATTGGACCAGTCTGCGTCTTCTGCCACTGCGAAGCGAAATCCCTTATCCCGGATATAATCATATACCTCGTTGTCCTCCAGAGGTCTTGGTTCGGGTTTGGGATGGTACATTCCAATGACCTGCAGACCGGAATCTGCCAGGGTTTCATGCCAATGGTTGAGGGCATCTGCAGAAGCAATACAATATTCACATCCATCCGTCCACCAACGGATCAGGACCGTTTTGCCTTTTAATGAGGCCAGATCTGGAATTTCCTGATTCCACCAGCGCATGGGTGTCCACTCGGGCGCGGGCTGGTAGTTTTCAGTCCCTGTGCATCCGAAGAGCAGAAACAGGAAAATATAGATCGCTACTTTGATGATTGTATTTTTTAAGTAAACGGAGCTGTGCATGGAAAGATCCTGCACAATAAGCAAGGGATCAAAAATAACCAACTAAATGCAGCAGACAGACAGGTAGGATAGATAAACTCTCGGAGCAATCGCTCAATTTAGGTTCAGCTTCTCTTCCACTGAGTTCCTTCCTTGCCATCTTTAAGCTGGATGCCCAGTTCCAGAAGGCTGTCGCGCAATCTGTCCGAGGCTGCCCAGTCTTTCTTTTCGCGGATATCCCTGCGCAGATCGATGATCAGCTCCATCAATCCATCGACCAAAGAGGAATCACTCTGACGCCCTTCATCTTTTAATCCAAATACGTCTCCGACCAGGCCCAGCATATGGCTGCACATTTCTTCCCAGCATCCAGCTCCTATTTCAGATGTTTTGATGTGACCGTCCCTGAGCGAATTGACGATGGAGCTCAATTCGAACACATTGGAAAGTGCATTGGGTACATTAAAATCGTCGTCCATATTGGCCAGGCTGTCGGCAATCAGGCCTCTGATCTGTGCATCACGGCTGCCGGATCCGGGCAGTTCGGGTTTGAATTCCTGCGCAATGCGCAGGGCTTCCATCAGCCGTTTGTATCCTTTTTCGGCGGCCTGCAGGGCATCATCAGTGATGTCGAGTGGACTGCGGTAGTGGGCCTGCAGCATAAAGAACTTGACCACCATCGGGGTATAGGCCTTGGTGATGTGCGGGCTGTCACCGGAAAAAAGCTGCTGGGGAGATATAGTATTGCCATCGGACTTTGACATCTTTTTGCCATTCAGCAAAAGCATGTTGGTGTGTAACCAGTAACGGGCCGGAGCATGTCCGCAGGATCCCATATTCTGGGCAATTTCGTTTTCGTGATGGGGAAACTTCAGGTCATTGCCTCCACCATGGATGTCAAATGTCTCGCCCAGGTACTTGGTACTCATAGCCGAACACTCCAGATGCCAACCTGGAAATCCTATGGACCAGGGTGAATCCCAGCGCATGATATGTTCATCCGTCGCCCGGATCCAAAGTGCAAAGTCGGAGGGATGGTTTTTTTCATCCTGGTTCTTAAGGTTGTCACGCGACTCAGTCAATAACTCTTCGACCACACGACCACTTAGTTTGCCATAAGGATTACCATCTCTGATAAAAGCCGGGGTATCGAAATATACAGATCCATTCTTCACATAGGCATATCCTCTGTCCAGGATCTCCTGCACCATTTTGATCTGCTCGATGATGTGGCCTGTTGCCCTGGGTTCAATACTGGGAGGGAGTAAATTGAACACCTGCATCATGTTGTGAAACCCGTTGGTATATTTTTGTGCAACTTCCATAGGTTCGAGTTGGTCGATCCGTGCCCCTTTGGACATGCGGTCCTCGCCGTCCTCAAGCAGGTGGCCCACGTCTGTGATATTGCGCACATAACGTACTTTATATCCTGCATACATCAGATACCGGTAGATGATGTCAAAAGAAGCGAAAGTGCGACAATTGCCAAGATGAACATCGTTGTACACAGTAGGTCCGCATACATACATTCCGATTCTACCTTCTGCAAGGGGAACGAAGGCTTCTTTTTCACGGGTGAGACTGTTGTAAAGGCTTAAATTTCTGCTCATTGTGCAAAGATAAATGCTGGAGTTAGGGGAAAGAAGCGTTCAGTTCTTATTAACAGCCAGTCCACATTGGGGTACAAATTGCGGAAATTCGAACTGGTTTAAAAAAACCGGTCAGGCATTTCCAAAACCGTACCAAACTCAGTTTTGGTATAGTTTTTGTTGTTATTCTGTCTGAAATGAATGAAAAAACCATAATCCCGCGAGCTGAATGGAAAGCCTGGTGTAATCGTGTCTTCGCGTTTCAACTGGAACGCAGGATGACCAGATGGGCACATACTTTTTTCCCATTTTTATTCCCTGAAAATCAAGGGTTTTCGCATGCGGATGCCAAGCCTGTTTACATCTATTCAAAACGCGTGCCACATCTGCAAAAAAGCTGCGGGTCCTGGGAGAAAACAATGGAATGAATCCTACACGGATATAAGAATGAATGAATGAGTGAAACCAGAAAAAAGGCGCCTTCGTATGAAGTGCGCCTTTTTCTTTTGAGATCAGTACCGAAAGTGGGACTCGAACCCACACGACTTTGAAGGTCACTGGATTTTGAGTCCAGCGCGTCTACCAATTCCGCCATTTCGGTGTTGGGTACCGGGCCGCAAAGTTAAGCAATTTTGAATTCCCGGGATCAATTCTTGTTTTCAAAAAGCTGTTCCATCTTCTTTTTGTATTTCCCCGGTCTGGTCAGATTCGGTAGATTCCTCCTCCTCTACATCAAAACTCAACAGGCTGTTGGGCAAGGATTTGCGGCTTCCCACTCCCAGTTTTTTGAGTTTCATGGCCTGGTCTACCAGGTTACCCTTGCCATCCCGAAGTTTTTTGATGGCATCTGAATATGCTTCGGAGGACCGGTGGATGTGTTTGCCAATTTCTTCCAGGGTCTCAGCAAAACCCAGGAATTTAT
Organism: Bacteroidota bacterium; assembly: GCA_029572935.1. Taxonomy (GTDB): domain Bacteria; phylum Bacteroidota; class Bacteroidia; order Chitinophagales; family Saprospiraceae; genus Vicinibacter. The sequence continues at coordinate 128,857 of JAKQHM010000056.1, read as the reverse complement.
CCAGGAGGCGTTCACCTTGTTTGGCGATTTCTATTGCATTGCGGCTTTGACTCTCCCTTTTCCACAGGTCGGCTACCAGTTTTAGTGCAGCAACCAGGTTGGTGGGACTGATGAGCAGGACGCGTTTTTGATAGGCATAGGACCAGAGTTCCCGATCCTCCTGGATGGCTACCAGATACGCCGGTTCTATGGGGACAAACATCATGACAAAGTCCAGGGACTTCACCAGTTTTTCATATTTCTTACGGCTCAGCTCATCGATATGGGCTTTCATGGACTGAATGTGCTGACGCATCGCTTCCTGTTGTTCTTCCCGGCTTTCGGCAGCCACAAACCGGTCATAGGCAACGAGTGACACCTTGGAGTCCAGGATGATGGTGCGTTCTTCAGGCAGAAATACGAGCACATCTGGACGAAGTTCCTTTCCGTTTTCGTCTTTCAGGCTTTCCTGCACCACGTATTCCCTGTTCTTTTGAAGACCGGATTGTTCGAGGATGCTTTCCAGAATGATCTCGCCCCAGTTGCCCATTTTTTTAGAATCTCCTTTTAATGCCCGCGTGAGGTTGCTGGCTTCCTGGCTTAATCTGTTGTTCAGCTCGATGAGTTCTTTGACCCGGTCTTCCAGGCTGAACCTTTGTTTTGATTCCTTGTCGTAGGTTTCTTCTACTTTCTTGCGGAACTGATCCAAATTCTCACCCAGTGGTTTTAGGAGGGTTTCAATGTTTTCGCGGTTGGATTGTGTGAATTTTTGGGATTTTTCTTCCAGAATTTTGTTGGCCAGATTCTGAAACTCCAGCTGGGACTGGTTTTTCATCTCCTCAAGATCTCTTTTTTGATTTTGAAGCCGCTCCAGCAGGTATTGACTCTCAGAGCGCATTTCGCTGATCTGCCGTTGTAAAAGAACTTCAGTTTGGCGTTGACTTTCCTTCTCCTCGTTGAGCCTGGCCAGCTCAGCATTTTTTGCGATCAGTTGCTGCTGCTGTGCATCAAAGCTCCCTTGCAGATTGGAACCAAAGGCGAGCTGATTTCGGATCTGAATATTCAGGTCCGTGATTACTTCCTCACTCCTGTTCAGATCCTTCTCGGCCTTGTCAAGCTGAGTTTCCAATATGCGGATTCTGATCAGGCTTTCTTCCAATTGTTTTTTGACAAGGTTCTGATCTTCCACTTTTGAGGCAGAGGACTTCATAAACAAAACGATGGCCAGCCCAAGGGCTAAACCGACGATGAGATAGATCAGTTCAGGGTTCATAAAGTTACTTTTTAGAAAAAATAATAGATCGGATCAGAACATTCCCCCAATCCGAAGATCGGGAAATTATTACATTTCTCTTTCTTTGAAAAAACTGTTGATTCTGCTTGTGATACCTATTTGGTTGACACCGCCGGAAAGGTGATAGATGGCGTAACTATAATCTATCCTGAACTTGTAAATTTTCACACCTGCACCAAATGAGAGGCCGGCAAAGGAAGCATAGTCTTTCACCCCCAGTTCTTTCCGGCGCAGGTGGTTGTAGCCGATCCGAAGTGAAACCACTTCTTTTTTGCCGAGCAGCATTTCTCCTCCCAATGAAAAATGCCTCAAGAAGTTATCCGAGATCCGCGAAAATGCACTGACTTCCTTGGGAGGTCCAAAAAGATTACCGGAAGCGGACAAGGCCGGATCATCGTAGCGCACATTGTAATCCTGCAAGTGGTGAAAGCTGATGTAGTAAATAAATGGAAGGTGCTTCAGTCTTTTGGAAAAGCCCAGTTCTGCCGACACTGGTAATTTCATGCGTTCCTGATGGTAGGCATTGATGGCAAATCCGGCATTTCTCAAAGAGAAACTCAATGCATAACGATGCACGGGATGGAAGTACTGGAAACCGGCATTGAAGGCAAGGGCACTGCTGGTGTAAATATCGAGTCTGGAAAAAATATACTGCATGTTGAGTCCTACATGCATCCGTTCGTTTATCTTTTTGGATCCCCCCAGATAAAAAGCCGATTCAGCCACGCGAAAAGTCCCGGTGGGATTCCCAAATACATCGGCACCCTGAAAGGAGGATGAGTTAAGGTAATGCAGGCCCGCCTGCAACCTGATCTGCCATTTGGTCAATGGCTTGTGGGCATAGGCGAAGTGACCATTGGCGATCGAGCCGGGCAGGGACTGATGCTGGAAACTCAGGGCATAATCAGTTTGCTCCTGGAGCAAAGCCGGATTCAGGTAGGCAATGGCTGGATCGGTAGTTGCCCAGGAATGGGCATTGCCACCCAAAGCGGTATTTCGGCTGGAAGGAGAGAGGTTCAGAAATTGATAAGAAGACCTTCCTCCTGTTTGCTGCGCTCGGATAGGAAGCATCAAAAAAATGCTCATTCCCATCGCCATTGAAATCCTGCCTTTCATCCTTTCCAAATTGTTAATCATCCCTTGAGCCATAAAGATATATAACGGCTTATCCGCGCGTCCATTGTGTCCGGCATACACCTTCCTCACAAAGCATGGTCCGAATATGGACTCCGGTGCTGTCGTATAGCTTTAACTCCCCGTGCTCATTGGGACCATTCAGGTAGGAACCCTCTGCCTTGATCTTACCATCCGGATAAAATTCCCGAAAAGGTCCATTTTCTTCATTTTGACTCATGGTCACTTCTTCCTTGATTTTGCCGTCGGGGTAATATCCTTTGAGCGGTCCGGTCATTTCGTTGTTTACGTATGTTGCTTCCAGTTTGAGCGCGCCGTCCGGATAAAAAACTTGGTAGGGTCCTTCAAACAGATCTGCATGGTAATTTTCAATTGCATAGAGTACGCCGTTTTCAAAGACCTTTCTTTCGCCATGCAATTTTCCGTTCTGGTAGTGGGATGTTTCTGATAATCTTTCCTGCTCATCAAAAAATTCATAAAGTCCTTCTCTAGGTTCCAGTGTATCCCCCGATGGGCTGTGGATGCGCATCACAAGTTTTCCTTCCGGATTTCGTACTTCAATGATCCTGTTTCGGTCACAGGAAGACAGAACCATGATCCAGACTAAGAACAGCAGGATTCGATTACTGATGAATGTAAATTCGTGTCTTTTCATGCGCATGATCATAATAAACCCAAAATTATGGTCAGTGTTCCTTGTTTCCAAGAAATAAGTTTCGGAACAGCTCATCCGTTTCGCAATCCAGGCCTGGGCAATCGATTTATTGTGAAGACTCAGGGTGTTCCAATGGTACTTTATCAGGATCTTTTATTTTATACCATGGTTGCCTTCTTTGCCATCTGATTTGACTTTTTGTATGCTGAAGCAAGATCAAAAAAAAGCCTCCTGATTTTCGGCAGGAGGCTTTTGCTGTTTTTTATATTGAAATCAGACTTAGAAAAACTTGGAGCGGTTATCTTTAACCTTATAGTTTTTCTTTAAAGCCTGCATCATATACGTCATGGATGTAAAGTAAGCAGGGTGTTTGTAAAATCTTCTGAAAGATTCAATGTTGCTGGATTTACCCGGATCTTTCATGTTGACCATTTGGGCAAAATACACTCCATTTTCACCGCGGTACGGACCACCCACTTGTCCGGGTTTCAGTTTGGAAATAGGAGTCAGTACATTGGGTTCAAAACCGTAAATAGGCATCTGCTGACCGTTTACGGTTGCTTCAGTGGCCGTGTCAACGGCTACGGTATATTCACCGTAGGTTCCATTCAGCTGGCTTGCAGTACCTGCTTTTTGTTTGATGATCTCAAATTTTTTGATTTTGAGAATATCTTCTTTGACCTTGTCTCTTACGGAAGCCGCGCTGGGCAGTCCTTTGGGATTGATGCCTGCGAGTGCTGCAATCACAAAGCGATCTGTAAAGCGTTTGACGGGATCCTGCAAAGAGAAAACTTCTGAACTGACGTCGCCCACTTTCGTGTTTTTATCAAATGCCCATCTGACGATCTGACGCCAGGTGCTGTTGGCTTCTTCTCCCAGTTTGGCATTTTTGTAATCATTTTCATAAATACCTGGAGCAAAATCAAGAACATAGGTCTTACCATCTTCAATTGCTTTTTGAAGAGATTCCAGGGAAGAATGTTGTTCCACCATGGTCTGGGCTTCATCGAGCAACTGATCCATGACCTTATCGCCGGGCTGAATGGTTTCAGATATCGTACCCAAACGAATCCCGGAAATATTATTCATAAATTTCATGTCTGTGATCTCGATGAGGTGCAGTCCAAACTGGGTGGCTACCGTGTAGTATTTACCCTTTTCTCCTGTGTAAAAAAGGACGTCGTTGAATGGTTTCACCATGGCTCCAGGGGCCGCATAACCGAGGTCTCCACCTTTTATGCCCGAACCGGGATCCTGACTGAACTGGATGGCCAGACTGTCGAAACGACCCTGACCTTTCTCCAAAACATTTTTAATGGAATCCAAGAGTTGAGCAGCAGTCTGGTATTCGCCCTGAGTGGTCACCCTTCTGAGGATGTGGCGTGATTTGACGGAGTCAGGCAAAGTTTTCTTGCCCAGGATTTTGCTGAGTTTGTAATCACCTGCATCGACATAAGGTCCGATTACGGTTCCTACCGGGCTTTTCAGAACGGTATCCAAAATAGAGACAGGAATATCATTTATAATGGAATAGGCTTCATCCCATTTGCCCAGATTCGTGACGATGAAAAGGGAATCTTTGGTGGCAGTCTGGAATGCCTTTTTTTTATCTTCCAGGATCTTGGAAACGGCGGCTGAATCTTCAGCGGAAGGCACGATCCGGAGAACCGCATATTTCAGATCGCGTGTTTCCTCATCGACGCGATAGTAGGATGCCCTTTCTTTCAGGTAATTGTTGATGTCATCGTCCGTGATTTCAATTTCTTCGTCGTTGATGACGGTGTAGGGAATTCTGGAAAAGTAGAAATCCATTTTGGCATTGGACTCAGCAAAATGTCTTTCGCACATAAAGTCCGGCATGTACAGAGCAGACTTGACCAGGTTTTCCATTTTCTTGAACATCCGGTCTTTGATGATTTCCTTTTCCTGAACTTTCCAGAATTCGCGTGCCTCCAGTGGGAGGTCGTTGTTCTCCAGTCCGGTCTGGAACTGATTCAGTTGTTCGCGTAATACTTGTCCGGTATTGGGATCGCGGAAGTTGCGCTCGATGATCGGAGAAAGGTTCTGACCAAATTCCAGTTCTTTCAGTTCGGCTTCGCTTACGCCCATTCCATTGTAATTGGATTCCTTTTCGAGGACGATCCGCTCCAGGGCCTGGTGCCAGATGTATTCCTTTCTGCCGTAGAAATCCACATCCGCATTCCGGTATAGAACCGATTCAGTCTTTTGAAACTCCTTCCAGCTCAGTTTTTCACCGGCCACACCCCCCATGGAGTCCGGATTGTTGAAAAACCAGGAAGACCTTCCGGTGGACATGTCCATGACAATGAAACCCACCAGGGCCAGGGCCATGAGGATGGTAACCACCCAAAGTCTTTTTCTGATACTTGTAATTAGTCCCATTTTGAAATACTTAGTTTATTGAAATTCAATATTTTATTAAAAAAACAAAAGCTTTTCAGAAGGATTTCCAAAAAGCCCTGCAAAGGTAAGCTGTTTCTATCTGATTCACAAAGAGATTGGCCTAGAAAATCAAGCCTGCACACCTTAATTCTTATCAGGCTGTCCTTGCCGGATCTATCCTTGCCCGGAGAGGTTGGCAGGGGATTATTCTTTCCGGGAAACGGTTGCAGGCTTATATTTGTGGATGGTCTTTGAAAGTAGAGGGTTGGTATCAATGTTTTACAAACGGATGTCATCTGGCATAAAAGACTAAAACCCAACAGATAAATAATGGAAAACAGAAAATCAACATCATGGTGGGGGATGGCAGTCCTTTGCCTGTTCATGCTTTGCGGAGCTCCGACGCAAGCGCAGCAAATGAATCACAAACCCTGGCTGAGCCTATCGGTCTTAAATGCCTCGACCATGTTGCCGGGAGGTGGTGATCTTTTTTTGTCCTCCTCCATTTTGCATCCCGGCATTTGCCTGGGTACGGAGTTTGTGCTGAAAGAACGTTCGGCCAATCAATGGCTTGCCCTAGCAAAAATCGGATACTTTTACCATCGGTTGTCCCAATACGCCATCCAGCTATATGGCGAAGGGGGTTACAGAAGGTACCTGTATAAAAACCAACTGGCAGCGGAGGCCCGGATCGGTGCAGGATACCTGCATGCCATTCCGGCCCTTCAGGTTTTCAAACAAGATGAGGACGGTTTATACCAGCGATCCGGTCGCTGGGGTCGGCCCCAAGCCATGCTTTTGTTGAGTATCAGCCCTTCCTATACATTCGGAGCAGGAGGCAATCGGCCGATGCGGGTATTCCTGGATTATCAGTTTATGATCCAAACCCCTTTTGTCAAATCCTATGTCACCTTTCTGCCATATAGTCTGATTCATCTGGGTTTGTCCACACCCATACCCTGCAAGTCAAAAATCTGAAAACTATGAAACCAATCATTCCTATTTTCCTTCTGGGCTTATGCCTTGTATACCTGATTTCCTGTAACCCGGACGAAAAAATACCATACACAAACGCCTGCACCCTGCCTCCTGGGGACAGTTCTTCCATTCACCCAAAGGCCTCCGAATATCAGGCTGTACTGGATGAATTTACACGCAAGGGCCTTCCCGGCATTGCTGCGGCGATACGGGATCAGCATGGACTTTGGATGGGAGGCTCTGGTAAGGCGGATATTGAAAAGGATATTGATTTTCTGCCCTGTCACATTTCCAAATCAGCCAGTATCACCAAGATGCTGGTGGGTACTTTGACTTTTATGCTGATCGAAGAAGGAAAGCTTAGCCTGGATGATCCGATCAAAAAATGGTTGAGCGCCAAGACACTTAAGAATATCAAAAATGCTGACCAGGCAACCATTCGCACCTGCCTCGGGCATCGCACCGGTATCGCTGATCTGATTGTGGACAATGAGTTCTATCTGGCGGTACTCAACAATCCGGACAAGTTTTGGGAGGAAGAAGAATTACTGGATTTTGTCAGGGGTGATGACGCTGTCTTTCCTCATGGGGATTCGGTTAAGTACTCAAATACCAATACACTACTTGTTGCAATGGTCATTGAAGCCGCTACAGGAAGGCAGCATGCAGATCTGGTCCGCGAACGCATTCTGGTGCCCAATGGCATGAAAAACACATACTATTACTGGCATGACATACCTCCCACTCACACGGTGGCTCAGGGATATTTTGATCTGTACAACAATGGTACTCTGGTGAACCTCACCAATTACAACACGGGCAGCGGCAACGGGTATGGGGGACTGTACAGCAATGCTCTGGACTTGCTAACCTTTGTGGAAGATTTATTCAAAGAAAAGCGAGTCCTCAGCGAAGCCTCTTTAAATTCCATGTTGAGTTTTAGCCAGAAGGAAAAAGACAAGGATCGCCTGCTGGGTCTGGGTGCCATGAAGAGTTTTACAGAGCGGGCACCAAATGAGTTTGCTTATGGACACAGCGGACGCGATCTGGGTTATTCTGCCGATGCTTTTTACTTTCCCAATCAGGACATGACCTTGTCCTTTATGGTCAATTATGGCACAGATGCAAAAAGCGGTCTTCAGGATGTTTTTTTTGATTTCAGAAAAGCCATTGCGGATGCGATGATGAAGTAATGCAAAGCATGTCCATGGAGAAAAGGAAAATGCTTCAGAATGGCGCGTTTTGTGTGTTTTTTCTGTTGGCATACAGCAATTGTGCTTACAGGACAAACCTGCCCGTCACCCTTTATCTGATCCGGCATGCAGAACGGCCCTCTGGCGTGGATAGTCTGAATGAGGAGGGTATGAAAAGAGCTGCTGATCTTGCTGAGGTTTTGAAATATGCTGACATCCAGGCCATCTATACTTCGGATACACGCAGAGCACAACAAACGGCGCAACCCCTGGTCCGGATGTTGCAGGTTCCGGTCAGAAAATATGAAGCATCAGATAAAAATGCAGTCCTGAAACAGATAAAAGAACATAAGCAGGGAGACAAAATCCTGATAGTAGGACACAGCAATACTCTTCCTTTTATTTTGTGCGGATTGAATGTCACCAGGGATACAAGCTGGCTGCCTCATGATCAATATGATGATCTCTTTCAGGTTCTGATCTACAAAAATGGAACGAACCAACTCAATCATTTGAAATACGGAGCAGTTTCCAAACTGAAATAAGCTGAAGAAGTCAACAAATTCAAATCATTCAAGGGGTCCTAGCCCAATATTTCTCCCTCGCAGGGGCCAAATCCAATTCTGTATCCCGGACCTTCTGCATAGGCACGAATCTCCAGGCGATCGCCATCCTGGAGGAACACACGGGTAGAACCATCGCTCAGTCGGATGGGTTTCGTCCCTTTCCAGGCCAGCTCCAGCATGGATCCGTAGGAGTCCGGATCCGGACCTGAAATAGTGCCTGAAGCGCAGATATCGCCTACCCTCATGTTGCAACCGTTGACAGTGTGATGGGCCAGTTGCTGGTTCATGCTCCAGTACAGATATTTCATGTTGGACCTGCAGATCCTGCTGCCATTGAGAAACACTTCCAGTCTTATGTCGTAATGGTGCGTACCGGCTTGCTGCAAATAGTCCAGGGGTTTTGGATCTTGTTCCGGTCCTTTGGTGCGAAAAGGCTGGAGTGCGTCGAGGTCTACGAGCCAGGGTGAACATGTCGATCCGAAATTTTTACCAAGAAACGGACCCAGCGGCACGTATTCCCATTTTTGGATATCGCGGGCAGACCAATCGTTGAAGGCCAATAGGCCGTGTATGTAGTCTTCGGTTTGTTCGATGGGGATGGGTTCTCCCAATTTGTTTTCCTTTCCCAGTACAAAAGCCATTTCCAATTCAAAATCCAGTTGTTTGCTTTTTGCAAATACAGGAGCTTCTCCCTCTTTGGGCACAATCTGTCCTGAAGGCCTGTGTATTGGTGTCCCGCTGACTACGATGGAGGATGCACGTCCATGGTATCCGACCGGAATATGAAGCCAGTTCGGCAGCAGGGCGTTGGCCGGATCGCGGAACATGATGCCCACATTGGTAGCATGTTCCCGGCTGCTGTAAAAATCCGTGTAATCCCCGCAATGGACGGGCATATGCAGTTTGACCTGATCGATCGGCAAAAGGCAATGTACGAAAGATGACCTGTTTTGATTTTGGGCAGAGAAAACCTCAGCCAGGTATTTTCTGAGTGAACGAGCGACGGGTCGTCCCAATGCTATCAGATCATTGAGCGTATCCTTTGTCAGAACAGATTTGGGAATTCCGGTAGCCTCTGTGAGTCCAGGGAGACAGGAGAGATCTATGATCTGGTCACCGATTACTGAGCCTACCCGACCGGAGCCATCGCCCACTGAGAAAATGCCCAAGGGCAGATTTTGTATCGGAAAGTCCGTATCGTCTGTATAGGGTATCCAGGAACGAAGTTTGGGGTCGATTGTAAATGTGCTCATTTTTTTTGAAAATTAATGTTCAAACACCTTTTCGTATAATTCGTTGACAGTGGCCAAAGGAACGATGCGGATGTCGCCTGTCCGGAGTTGTTCCGGGTCTCCGTTGTACCTCGAGATGCAAATGGCTTTAAAACCGAGACGCTCGGCCTCCTGAATCCGAAGGTCGATGCGCGACACGGCCCTGACCTCTCCGGAAAGTCCTACTTCTGCTGCAAAGCAGATCTGTCTGTGCAAGGGGTGGTCCTTGAGAGACGAAATCAGGGATGCCACCACCGCGAGATCCAGTCCCGGATCACTGATGCGGATCCCGCCGGCAAGATTGAGAAAAACGTCCATCATCCCGAGTTGAAAGCCGCATCGTTTTTCCAGAACAGCCAGCAGCATGGCCAGTCTTTTGCCATCAAAACCGGTCGCCACTCTTTGCGGAGTGCCATAAACTGCTGGGCTTACGAGTGCCTGGGTTTCGATCAGTAGGGGTCTGAGTCCTTCCACGGTACAGGCCACTGCACTGCCGCTGAGGCGTTCGCTGTGGCGGGACAGGAGGATCTCAGAAGGATTGGATACCGGATGGAGACCGTCTGCTTCCATCTGGTACATGCTCATCTCGTCTGTTGATCCAAAGCGGTTCTTGAGCGTTCGCAAAATGCGGAAGGTGTAGTGGCGGTCTCCTTCAAACTGAAGGACCGTATCCACCATGTGTTCCAGTACTTTTGGTCCGGCTATATCTCCTTCCTTGGTAATATGACCTATGATGATGACCGGTGTACCGGTTTCTTTTGCAAAACGGATCAGTTCGGCGGTACATTCGCGGATTTGGGTGATGGTGCCGGGAGAGGAATCCACTTCAGCCGAGATGAGGGTTTGTATGGAATCGATGATGAGCAGCCCGGCTTTCAGTTTGCCTGTTTCTGACAAAATCAAATCTACCCGTGTCTCGGCATACAGGTAAACCCCCTGCTGAGACTTGCCCAGTCGGTTTGCCCTCAATTTGATTTGCTCTTCGCTTTCTTCTCCGGAGACGTATAAAACGGATCCATACTGAGCAGAAAGGGCCATTTGCAGGAGCAAGGTGGATTTTCCAATGCCAGGCTGGCCTGCCAGAAGGGTGACCGACCCCCGGACCAGACCGCCTCCCAGCACCCTGTTTAGTTCTTCGTCACCCGTGTCGTGACGGCTGACCATGCCTGCCTCCACCTCCTCCAGGGGAATGGGTTTCTGACTTTGAGCGCCGCTGTAGTTTTTCTTCCACTGGCTTGCCGGATCCTTGCCCGCCGGGTCCTTTTTATGGATGGTTTCTTCCTGATAACTGTTCCAGGCACCGCATTGACTGCAATGCCCCATCCACTTGGGAGACTGGGTCCCACAGGAAGAGCAGATGTATATGGTTTTCAGCTTGGACAAGGAAGTCAGCGGGATTTGTATGTGCAAAGGAAAGTAAATTCGCGGATTGTTTCATAATCCCGCTTAGGATTGGTCTTAATAATAAGTGCCCGATTTGTCCTTTAGCTTCATTTTATATCCAGGTATTTGTTGTTAATATTTCAAGAGCTGTCCGGGTGTCAAGTGACTGTTTTTAATATATACCAGATAAACTCCAGGATTTAGATGGGATATATCGAGATAAATTTTAGAGTCGTGTAACTTAATACTTTGATGGATGCATATATTGCCCAGTAAATCAGAAACCTGCAGAATGGCATCTTGAGGCAGAGGTTCGGGACCTAATAAAATCGTACAAAAATCTAAACCAGGATTGGGAAAGATGCTGATTTTAGGAGATGGTTCTAAATTTTCGTCGTCGATGGCATTGATTGAACCGACGTAGGTTTTAGTGGTATCGGTTCTCAAAGCTTGGTTGTAGTCAAAAATTATATCAGCATAATTATGAATTACATTATTAGAAATTCTGTCTTTTCTGGGAATCAGTTTGAATTTAATGAAGCCGTGACTGTTTTTTTCATTGCTGGCACTGTCCGGCAGGTTAATCATATCGAAGTGAAACATGAGAAAGCTTTTATTCTGGACAGTATAATAATGATAGGGATGACTGCTGGCAATTATTTTTACAGAATCTGAATGAAAATAGAATAGGGGAATCTTTATATCCACAAATTCTGCAGGGTAGTTTCCTGTATTTTGAAATCTTACCGTGTATTCTAACTCTGGTTGAGAGTCCAATTCAGAGAGACTCAACCAATTTCGATCCACCACAATTTCGTTGGGATCACAAGATGCGACTACTTCGCTGTTGATCAGAAATCTGTTATCCAGTAAATCTGTGTCAGTGATGGAATCGTTTTTTACCCAGGCTTCATGGAAAATTTTAGTTCCTACCGGGACACTCCTGTCCAATATGAACTCAATGGTTATTTTTCTTTGAGTCAAAGGGGCCAGACTGTCCAGCAACCATACGATTTTGTTGTTATTTTTAGATTGAAAGTTCAAGTCGCAGGAGAGCAATTCAAAAACAGGGTCATAATGCAAACCCACAGTTCCGCTCCACCAGGTTCCACCATGATTGGTCACAATCAAGCTTAAATAATATTTAAAGCCGGGTCTAGCTCTTGGGAATTCGGAGCAGGAAATTCCGCAATCGTTAATATTATCTTCTATCTGATACGCAAATTCTAAATTCTGTCCCATCTGACTCAAAAGCCTTCGTTCTGGCACAAACTGTCCATGTTTGAATTTATGCGCTGTAACCAGAGAATCTGAAGAAGTCGCCGAAATGAAAATGTTGAATTTTCCTTCAGAATTGGTATGAATGGGATACCCGGCTTTGTTGAGCCGCAGGTAGCTACCTTTCAAGGGAATGTCAATTGAGTCAAATTGCTTATTTTTATTCAGATCATAGAAAACCAATCCCCTGTATTTTGATTCGTCAAAATTTGTATTCCTTTTGATCACACCTATGTTTTTATTTGAAATATATAAACTATCTTCAAACAAGATCATATCGGTTTTTAAATTGGATTCTATTCTATAAAATTCATCAATATAAAGGGACCAATGATCACCTTCGTCGTCTGAAAACCATAGGCCGTTGGGCAGATTTAACAGCAGGTTTCCATTTGGTAGTTCAATGAGTGTAATGCTGAAGGGATATGATGGAAAAGTGAAATTGGGAAACCTTTGAACTAATTTCCACTCCCTTTTATCAAGTGAAAATTTTATAAGAGTAGGAGAATTATCACTTTTCAGAATAAACAGGTTTTTTTTATCTGAAATTAATTCATAAGAAGTATTGTATAGGAAATTTGTTTTTCTAAAATCATGAAATATGCTCCAATTAACAAGGTCTTTGCTAGATAGGATAAGATATTGTTCAAGTCCAGGCATTTTGACTAAAGCCAGGGCTTGATTTTCAAATTCTGCCAGGGATAATATTATACATGGTAAACCATCATAAATCAGATTGAATTTTTCCCAACTAGCACCGTTATCTTCAGAATAGAAATTGTCTTCATTTTGAATCAAGATGTTGCTGCCTTTTTTTACTCCTTTTATCCTATATCCAGTGGGACTCAACCATAAATTTTGGATGGATTTTTCATGAAACGACCTGCCATTGTCTGAAGAAAGGAATAATAAATTCCCACTTGGTTTAACTATAACAAGACTGTCAAAGCATAAAACATTACTAATGGGTGATTGACTGTATAATGAATATCCATCTTCCCATATTTTTAAGTTTTTATCAAATCTACTGATGGTGAAATTATTCGAACTGAAAATATAATCTGAATTCTCCGCCATGGTTAAGGACGAGAGGGCAAATACGTTTTTGTTCAAAGCTCTTACAGTTTTAAAACTGTCTTCAGAATAGAATAATCCAGTGTTATATTGATCTAATGCAATTTTGTTGCCTATCCGATACACTTCTCCATAATAATTACCGTAGGGTAAAGAAAATCGAACGTTCCAATTCAGGCCTTTATCTGTGCTAATCATAAGTTTATTGTCCACCAGATAGAAAAGGCTGTCACCGAAGTCTGCAATAGAGTAATAATTGGCAGACCCCTTTACATTAACCTCACTCCAACTGTTGCCTTGATCTAGAGAAGTAAAACCACTTTTACCATCTCTAAGTACAATAAGTTTATCATCCGACAAGTGGAAGTCAGTAAAATTTCCGGGAAATGAATATACCAGTGTCCAGTTGTTTTCATTTATAGGTCTCCTGTAGATTTGATTGCTTGTGGAAATAAAGAAGTAATCATTATTGGCTTTGATTAGATGTGTATAAAAATTTTCAGCAGGAAGGTTTATCTCATTCCAATTAGCCCCTTTATCCTTAGATTCATAAAGTTTTTTGTCCTGTATGACGAGCAGCACTCCTTTTTTGTAAGAAAAATTGGAAATATTTCCTGAGGGAAGAGGAGTCTGTATCCGGGACCAGTTTTTACCACCGTCACTGCTATAGAAAAAGTAGTCAACAAAGAAAGATGCATGATCTCCGCAGAAAAGAAATAGTTCATCGTGGTCTACAGCAAAATCACTAGCATAATAAAACTGGGGTAGTCCATTTTTAGCGAGAACCCAGTTTTCACCACTGTCATGAGAACTATAGAAGCCATTAGCAGTACTGATGTGGCAGGTGCCCTGCTCATTCACTACATGGTAAATTTCACCTCCTTGGGGCCCATTGGTTGGACGGTAAACTGGAGATTGAGCCGAAAGGGTACTAGAAATAGCTGCAACTAGGTTAAACCACACTAATGAAACATGAATTATCGAATAATCCAACTTGAACATACATAGGGTATTTAATGAATTTTACCACCATTTAATCAGCCCGGAATAATTATCATCGAATAAACGGGTAATTTAAGATTAAGATAGTTCTGAAATAGTATAGAATTTTATTTTTTATAGTAATTATTATAATCTACAATTCTAAGAGCATTCAATGAGCTTAAACGCTGCTTCAATTTTAAGATTGAAAGTTGGTTTCAAGTTTCGATATTAAGTAGTCTAATGGATTGTAATACAGGATATTATAGATTCATGAAACAGCCCTAATCGTGTGTTATAACTTCAATTTATGGGATATCATTGTCTGACCATTTGGATAATTATTTTGAAAATATATGTATTGGTAAAATATATGTAGCATAATGGATAAATTTATTACAAGATATTTTTGGATTGTCAGATTTTTATGTTTTATAATAAATTTTAAACCAATCCCCCTTTTCGATCCTTTTATTAACATGCAGATACACCGATCCCGATGTGTGAATCTGCTCGTGCTTTATTCCTTCAAATGCTACCTTTGCGCATTCCAATAACAATGCCTTATGAATTGGTTAATCCATTTTTTATTTAAATCTTCGATCGGTCAGAAGATCGTCATGAGTCTTTCCGGCTTGTTCCTGATCCTATTTCTCGTGGTTCACCTGCTGGGAAACCTGCAGCTGCTCAGCGATGACGGGGGCATGTCCTTTAATTTGTATACCTATTTCATGACCCACAATCCGCTGATCAAAACGGTTTCCTACCTTCTTTATGCCACGATCCTGATCCATACGGTACAGGGTCTGTACCTCTATCGCAAAAACCGGGCGGCCAAGGGACCTGGTTACGCTGTGAGCACAAATGTGGGCGACAGTTTTTTCTCCCGCTACATGGCCCACCTCGGCGTCATAATTTTCATCTTTCTGGCCATTCACCTCTGGCAATTTTGGTTTCAGATGAAGACCGGCAACGTGTCCATGGTACAATATCCGGGTAAAGATTTGGATTACAAAGACCTTTATACTCCGGTCAAGGAGGCCTTTTCCAATCTCTATTACGTAATCTTTTACGTGATCTCGATGGTGGTCCTTTCCTTTCACCTGTGGCATGGCTTTCAGTCTGCGTTTCAATCCCTCGGATTGCGACACCCCAAATACACACCGGCCATCCGGATACTGGGCTGGATCTATTCCATTCTGGTCCCCACCGGATTTGCGCTTATTCCGATTTACATGTTTTTAAATTCCTAATAGATACCTGAACATGAGTCAGATAAATTCCAATATCCCCGAGGGGCCTCTTTCAGAAAAGTGGACCCGTTATAAATCAAAAATGCCCATTGTATCTCCGGCCAATAAACGAAAGATCGAGGTGATTGTGGTGGGATCCGGACTGGCGGGTGCCGCAGCGGCTGCCAGTCTTGCCGAGCTCGGATACCATGTTTCCTGTTTTACCTTTCACGATAGCCCACGCCGTGCGCACAGCATCGCGGCTCAGGGAGGGATCAACGCGGCCAAAAACTACGCCAATGATGGAGACAGTGTGTACCGTCTCTTTTACGATACCATCAAGGGAGGTGACTACCGGGCCCGTGAGGCCAACGTCTACCGTCTCGCAGAAGTCAGCGCCAATATCATCGATCAGGCCGTAGCACAGGGAGTGCCCTTTGCCCGCGAATACGGCGGTCTGCTTGAAAACAGATCCTTTGGCGGCGTGCAGGTGAGCCGCACGTTTTATGCACGCGGACAGACCGGTCAGCAGTTGCTCATTGGGGCCTATCAGGCTTTAAGTCGTCAGATCTCCCTTGGCAACGTAAAGATGTACAACCGGCACGAAATGCTGGATGTAGTTCTGATCGATGGCAAAGCCCGTGGCATCATCGCCCGGAATTTGCTCACCGGCAAGCTGGAGCGATTTGGGGCTCATTGTGTGGTGCTGGGGACGGGAGGCTATGGCAACGTCTTTTACCTGTCCACCAATGCCATGGGTTGCAACGTGACCGCCGCCTGGAAGGCAGTTAAACGGGGTGCCCTCATGGCCAATCCCTGTTTTACCCAGATCCACCCGACCTGTATCCCGGTATCGGGAGACTATCAGTCCAAGCTGACCCTGATGTCTGAATCCCTCCGAAACGATGGACGCGTCTGGGTACCTGCCAAGAAAGAAGACGCCGTGGCCATCCAGCAAGGCAAAAAGAAAGGAACGGACATCCCTGAATCAGACCGCGATTATTTCCTCGAAAGAAGATATCCTGCCTTTGGAAACCTGGTGCCACGCGATGTGGCTTCCCGTGCAGCCAAAGTGGAATGTGACAAAGGACATGGCGTGAGTCCCACAGGACTGGCCGTCTTCCTGGACTTTTCTGCAGCCATTGAGCGCTATGGTAAATCCAAAGCAAACGTACTCGGTATCCACAATCCCGATGCAGACACCGTGCGCAAACTGGGCGTGGAAGTGGTCTCTGAGAAGTATGGCAACCTCTTTGAAATGTACGAAAAAATAACCGGAGAAGATCCCTACGTCTATCCGATGAAAATATATCCTGCGGTCCACTATACCATGGGCGGGCTTTGGGTAGACTATAACCTGCAGACCAATATTCCGGGATTGTTCGCCACCGGAGAGGCCAATTTTTCTGACCACGGCGCAAACAGGCTGGGAGCATCTGCCCTGATGCAGGGCCTGGCAGACGGATATTTTGTATTGCCATACACCATTGGTGTATTTCTGGCCAACGAGATCCGCACCCCTGCCACCAAAACCAGCGACAAGGCCTTTGACGAAGCGGAAGCCAACATCCGGGGCCAATTGGATAAGCTGCTGTCCATCAAGGGTAATCAGTCCGTCGAGTCTTTCCACCGCCGTCTTGGCAAGATCATGTGGGATTATTGTGGCATGGCCCGCAACGAACAGGGATTGCTCAAAGCGCGCGATATGATCCGGGAACTCAGGAAAGAATTCTGGTCCGATGTATTTGTTCCGGGAAGTCTGGAGGAGTTCAATCCCGAACTGGAAAAAGCCATGCGCGTGGCCGATTTCATAGAACTCGGAGAGCTGATGGTCGTCGATGCACTCAACCGCAAGGAATCCTGCGGAGGACATTTCCGCGAAGAATATCAGACCGAAGAGGGAGAGACCCTGCGCGATGATGCCAATTTTTCATACGTAGCAGCCTGGCTCTGGCCGGATCTGGACCAAGAACCCGAACTCATCAAGGAGCCTTTGGTGTACGAAGAGGTCAAGATCGCCAGCAGATCCTACAAGTAATTCTTTCAGAAGCGGAAATTTTAATCCTTGACTGATTTGAAATCTGGTCTGGTCCTGGCATTAGACCTAAGCCGTGACGGCCGTACGGGTATCTGGCAACCCAGGTTGATCGTGGTCCGTACTGACCCGGATGGTAAGTTCAGCTATTTTGAAAGAGAATGCAACGAGCAGACCCTGAAAGATTTTATGGGTCTTGCAGATCCGGAGGAAATCAAAGCCCTGGTCGATTGCTGCAGGGAGATACAGATCGATGAACTCCTGCGGAAGTTCAACCGCAGCAAGAAGAAACTTTCCATTGAAAATGTTTTGCAAGACAGCACTACAGGGCCGCAGCTGACTCGCTGGGTAGAGCAAAAGCTGGCTCAGATCCTTGAAGCCGCAAAAAAAAATAGCATTGCCGCAATTCTCGAGCCGCAACGCAAAGAAATTCTGGAAGCTAAAAAACTAATTCACTCCGATTTTCCGGCAGAAGCCAGGCTGCTGTTCAAAAAAACAGACACCGGACTCGAATACCACCTGCGACTTTGGTGGCAGGATGCCCTCCATCTGGTCAGCAAATCTGATATACTCCTGATCAACGACAAGCCAGCCTGGATAGCCATCAAAGGCCAGCTGGTCAGGTTGAATGGCATCAATGCCAACAAACTCAGCCCCTTTCTGCAAAAAGATTTTATTGCCATTCCCCGAAAGCTTACCCGCCAGTATTTTGAAAAATTTGTGGCCGATCTTATCGCTGTTTGCGAGGTGGAAACCGAAGGCTATCCCATCCAAAAGGACCGTCGGATTCTAAAGGCATCCCTCATCCCCGTATTTGACTTTCTTCAGGAAAAATGGGCATTGGATGTGGTGTTTGAGTACGACAGATTTCGGGTGAGTTATGCCGATCTGCGCGATGGCAGAACCTTTGTCCAGTCTGTATCCGAAGAAGAGGTAGCAGTAAGCCGCGTTGAAAGAGACCGCGGTGAGGAAGAGCAAATGATCCGTTTACTGTCCCGCCTGGGTTTGCGTACGGAATCCAACAGAAGATTTTATGCCGATGGAGATGGCTGGATGATTTTTGATTTTCTGGTGCAACATCAGTCTGAGCTCACAAAAGTATTTGGTCTTCCTCCGGTAGAAATCGAAGGCAAAAAACTCGTCCTGGAAGAGGCCCGCATCGAAACGCGGATCGAAACCGGCACCGACTGGTTTGACCTGAAGGGAGATATCCGTCTGGGGCCCTATACCCTTCCCTTTAGTTACATTTTTAAAAACCTGAAAAGTGGAAAACGGGAGTGTGTCCTGCCGGATGGAAACCTTTTTCTCATACCCCGGGAATGGTTCAGCCGATTTGAGCTGATTGCGCGTTTTGGAGAGGAGCATGGGGATGGAGTCCGCAGCTCAAAAGCCCATCAGTCCCGATGGGAAGAGTCTGAACAAATGAGCGGGATCCTTTTACCTAAAAAAATAGAGCAGCCCCAGGCCGGGATTTCATTGCCGCAGGATTTAAAAGCCAGCCTGAGGCCTTACCAGGTCGAAGGTTATTTGTGGCTTTGCGAACATTACAAAAATGGACTGGGCGCCTGCCTGGCAGATGATATGGGTCTGGGTAAGACCCTGCAGACCATTGCATTTCTGCTTTATGCCCGGGATCAGGCCCGGCAGCTGGTCGGAAGGACTGTCCAGGAGTCAGGCCGGCCCAGAGACTTGTTTTCTGAACCGGAGGAGACCTTCAGGACCTCCTCATTTTGTGCGCTGATCGTCATGCCCTCTTCGCTGGTGTTTAACTGGAAGGCCGAGTTTGAAAAATTTGCTCCGGAACTGCGCGTTTTGCAGCATATCGGACAGGATCGTCCTACCCAGCCTTCGCTTTTTGAACCATACGAAGTGATCCTGACCAGCTATGCCATTCTCCTGCGCGACTACCGGTTATTCTCTGAAAAAAACTTTGACTGCATGATCCTGGATGAGAGCCAGCAGATCAAAAACAGGGATTCCAAGACTTTCAGAATGCTGCACCAACTGAAGGCCAAAAGCAGGATCACGCTGAGCGGTACACCTATCGAAAACAGTCTGTCCGATCTCTGGTCCCAGATGGAATTTATCAATCCAAAAATACTCGGCAGTTATTCCTTTTTTAACAATCATTTTCTCAAACCCATCCAAAACCTCCGGGACGCAGACGCGCTGGAGGAATTGAGACAAATCACCGGTCCGTATATTCTCAGACGCAGCAAACAGCAGGTCAACCCGGATCTTCCGGAACTGACCGAGCAGGTCTTTTACTGCGACATGCTGCCCGAACAAAGACGTCTCTACGAGCAGGAAAAAGCTGCCGCGCGGAACAGTTTGCTGGGCCTGGACCCGGAGGACCAGAAAAACCGCTTCGTGATCCTCAGGTCCCTGATGCGCCTGCGCCAACTGGCCAATCACCCGTCCCTGATCCCGGATACAGATCTCTATGACTCAGCATCCGGAAAAATGGACGATGTCTGCGGCCAGCTAGATACCCTTTTCAAAAGCCGCCAGAAGGCTCTTATTTTTTCTTCCTTTACCGAGCATCTGTCGATCTATGAAAGCTGGTTTAAGAAACAGGGCTATGGTTATACCATACTGACCGGTGACACGGCTCTGCCTCTTCGCGAGCAAAACGTTAAGCGCTTTCAGGAGGATCCGGACTGCCTGTTTTTTCTGATATCTCTGAAGGCCGGGGGTACAGGTCTGAACTTGACGGCCGCCGAATATGTGTTGATCCTCGATCCCTGGTGGAATCCCTTTGCAGAGCGCCAGGCCGTATCCAGGGCACACCGGATCGGGCAGAAAAATCCGGTACAACTTACGCGCTTCATCAGCCGGGACAGTATTGAAGAGAAAATTCTGAAATTGCAGCATCAAAAAGTTACCCTCTCCGAAGAACTGCTCGTTGAGAACCAGCTACCGGATTGGATCGGAAAGAACCTGGAGGAATTACTGGGTTGAAAAATTTCTTTGAGGAAGAGGTTACCTTTATGGGTAGGCATCTGTGAATTTAACTGACTTTCTGCCCCGCATCAACCGGAATTTGTCAACCAGGATCTGGAAGGAATTTGGGATGTTATAATAATCAAGAAGAATTATATCTTAACTTTACGCACACCAATTCTCCAGGTCTATGTACCCCGCCAGAATATACCTCATCTGGAATAATCATTCTGCCGGACTAATGAAGCATTGAGCAAAGCTGACCATAAATTTAGTGAGACAGTAAAAATATTTCAAAGTGTATTCAAAATGAACAATTTAAACGATTCTTCAGGCCCGTCTTAAATATGTGAATTAACGTAAAAGTTGCGGGATTGAAGATGTTACCTGCAACCCTACGCGCGACCATACAAACAACAAACAGAAAAAAATGATAGACATATTAGCAAAATGGATAATTATACTTTTCGGACTTTTCTTTATATGCGTTGGACTTTTGATGCTCATTGGACCAAATAAAGCAAACGAAATATTACGCAAAGCAGGAAGTACAAATTTTATCAACTATGCCGAAATCACAATTAGAATAATTCCAGCCGTTGGACTTATTTTGTCTGCAGACAATTCAAAAAATCCAGACATTTTTAAAATATTTGGTTGGTTTATATTGCTTACTTCTTTGGTTTTGTATTTTGTACCAAGACAACTGCACCATAATTTTTCATTAAAGGCGGCTGAAATTTTAAAGCCATTCTATTTTCAGTTAATTTCGCCATTCGCTTTTTTAATAGGAACTTGGTTAATTTATAGCGTAATTTAGCGAATGAATGCAACCAATGATCCCAGCTTGTAACTGCGATTTAGCTATATATAGTCCTGTTTAACCCGATGGATTGAAGTTATAAACTTCGATCATCGTTTTGTTGAAAAAAATGGATCATCCAGAGGGCTGAAGATCAAGCTCGCTCGGTGAGTCTGAGGAAATTTTCCACCACTTCCGGATCGGCATAGTGGGTGGGTTCGCCATTTTCGTTGTGCACTACCACGAAGGGCTGATGGGTCCGGAAGTACTGTATCACCACAGTCAGAGGGGTATGACCCTGAAGGATGCCGTACTCGGTGGTGGTGATGTCGCGAATACGGGTTTGCGGGGATTGTTTGACGCTTTGGACGATGCGCGCGGCGGTGGTATATCCCATCGTTCTGCCTTCGAGGTCCGTCACCAGAAAGGAACTTTGTCCGGTGCTGATTAGGATTTGCATGGCCTCCTCTGCGGTCTGATATTCCAGGAGATGATCGTTGATCTTTCTGGCACACATGGCCAGACTTTTATTTTGAATCCGGTCCTCGACGACCACAGAGCGATATTCCTGTCCTGCACTCAGAAAAATAAACAAACCGATGAGGGCCAGGGTCCAGGCACCATAATACACGCCTGTCAGTATCAGGACCACGCAGATGATCTGGCCTATGCGGGTGGCCCATTTGGTGGCATTCAGCCTGCCGAGCCACATGGCCAGAAAGGCTCTTAATACCCGGCCGCCATCCATAGGGAAGGCTGGGATCATGTTAAAAACCAGAAGGCCCAGATTGGCCACCATCAGGATAAATAAGAAATTCTGCCAGTTCATGACCAGCCCTTCTGCATCGACCTGGCTGACCCATTGATTCCATCCGTTTTTAAACATCAGGAAGGTAAATAACAGGATGGCGATGACCAGATTGACCATGGGTCCCATAATGGCCACCCAAAGTTCCTGAACGGGTTTGGCGGGCATGTTGCGCAATCGGGCTACTCCGCCAATGGGGAGCAGTATGATGTCTTCAGTCCTGATTTTATAGCGTCGTGCGGTCAGGGCATGACCAAATTCGTGTAAGACCACGCATACAAACATACAAAGCATGAAGACCATTTCCACGAGGATCATCTGCATGCTGTGTCCCTCGGATAATCCGGTAAAAAGGATGTACGCAAATATTAACAGAAAGGTCCAGTGTATGCGTACAGGTATCCCGAAAAATGTGCCAATGCGGACAGCTTGTTCAATCATGAGCTGGGGGTGTTCCACATGGGCTGATAGACCTGTCCTGCCAATATGGCCCGGGAGATCACCATGCGTTGCACCTCAGAAGTGCCTTCATAGATCTGGGTGATCTTGGCATCGCGCATGAGCCGCTCCACGTGGTATTCTTTCACATATCCGTATCCTCCATGGACCTGTACGGCTTCGATGGTGTGGCGCATGGCTACATCTGAAGCAAAGAGTTTGGCCATACTGGCTGCTACTCCAAAGTCCATGCCCTGGTCCTTCATCCAGGCAGAGCGGAGTACCATCAGGCGCGCTGCTTCTACTTCGGTGGCCATGTCAGCCAGTTTGAAGGCTATGGCCTGGTGTTGAGAGATGGGCTTGCCGAAGGTCTTTCTTTCTTTGGAGTAATTGAGGGCCAGCTCATAAGCGCCGGAAGCTATTCCGAGGGCCTGTGAGGCAATACCGATGCGGCCCCCGGTTAGGGTCTGCATGGCAAATTTAAATCCACCGCCTGCAGGGCCCAGCAGGTTTTCCTTGGGAACCCGTACGTCGTTGTACATGATGGTATGGGTATCGGAAGCACGGATGCCCAGTTTATCTTCCTTGGCTCCGATGGTGACACCCGGCCAGGAGGTTTCGACTATAAAAGTGCAGATGCCCCTATGACCGGCAGATGGATCCGTCTGAGCCATCACGAGGTGCAGGGAAGAGCTGCCTCCATTGGTGATCCAGTTCTTGGTGCCGTTGAGCAGGTAATGGTCGCCGCAGTCTATGGCTGTGGTCTTTTGCTGGGTGGCGTCGCTTCCTGCTTCCGGCTCTGAAAGGCAAAAGGATCCGATCCATTCGCCCGTGACCAGTTTGGGAAGGTATTTCCTCCTTTGCTCCTCAGTGCCCATCTGTTCTATGCCCCAACAGACCAGGCTGTTGTTGACGGACATGATGACCGAGCAGGAATTATCCACCTTGGAGATCTCCTCCATGGCGAGTACATAGGATATGGTATCCATACCACCACCACCGTAATCAGGAGAGACCATCATGCCCAGAAATCCGAGTTCGCCCATTTTGCGGACTTCTTCGGTTGGAAATTTCATTTCGGCATCGCGTTTGATCACGCCGGGCAACAGCTCCTGCTGTGCAAAATCGCGGGCTGCCTGCCTCACTGCTTCGTGTTCTTCTGTCAGATTGAAGTACATACTGCTGAATTAATTGAAAAGGCGAAGATAATTCCTTTTCATTCATTGACGAGGAGGCCCCGGGGATAAATATTTGTGGGAGCATCCAGTACATCGGCTATTGCCCTGTATATTGAATATTTAATGATCAATATCAGAACAAAGGTTAAGAAATGTCATTTCCGGCCATCCGATATTCGGCTAATCTTGCAGCATTAAATACCAGATTATGATCAAAGAAGTAGAAGGGGATATTTTGTTGAGCAAGGCGGATGCCATCGCCCATGGTGTGGCTCCTATGGATCATTTTGACAGTGGCCTGGCTGCTGCTATCCGACAGGACTACCCATCCCTGTACAAGGATTTCAGGCATTATTGCCAGACCTATCATCCCAAACCCGGAGAGGTATGGCTGTGGCAATCTGCGGACAAGAGAAAAATTTTCAATTTATTGACCCAGGAACCGCCGGTTTCAGCTTCGGGACATCCCGGAAGAGCCAGCCTAAGCGCGGTACGGCATGCCTTGAAGAAACTGGCCCATTTGGTTCAGGAAGAAAAGATTCAAAGCCTGGCTTTGCCCAGAGTTGCCACGGGTGTGGGCGCTTTGGACTGGGATGACGTGAAGCCGGTCATTGAAGAGCAATTGGGAGACCTCAACATCCCCGTATACGTATATTCCAAATACGTCAAGGCTCAGGCTGCAGCAGAGTAGTTATAATTCGAATCGGATCCGGTTCCCGTTTGTCAAAAAAGCAGCGGGTCCATACCTGCCATTCATCATACGATAGTGGATGCGGTAATCTCATTATCTTAGCGACAGAAAACAAATCATTTCAATGCACAAACCGCAGGATTTTTACGAAAAATTAGCTTACCTGTTTTACGCTGTGGCCGGTGTGGATGGCAAGGTCGGCCAATCCGAAATTGCCAAATTGCATGAAGAGGTGATCGGAATCTGGAAAAAGACCGATACAGACGCGCACGACTTTGAAACGTCC
The DNA here is from genome assembly GCA_029572935.1 of Bacteroidota bacterium. Taxonomy (GTDB): domain Bacteria; phylum Bacteroidota; class Bacteroidia; order Chitinophagales; family Saprospiraceae; genus Vicinibacter. The sequence continues at coordinate 104,255 of JAKQHM010000056.1, read as the reverse complement.
GGTGGCGTGGAGATAGAGGCTATTTTTGAATGGCTCGAGGAAGAGGGCTATGACAGCCGCGACGCCTGGCAGGATTTTAAGGATTATGCAGAATCCAATTCCTACCTATTTGACAAAAAAGTAAGGGACAACATCATGCATACCTGCACGGAAATCGCGGACCGCTATCACAAGATCAACAAACAAGAGGCTGAGCTCCTGGTGAATATCCGTAAGTTCCTGAAACATTTGGGCCACCATTGATCCCCCACAGGAAGAGGATCCTTCTGTATGGATATTGTATTATTTGTTTTGGGATTTATTTTACTGCTGACCGGACTGGCCGGTGCTTTGTTGCCCATACCGGGCCCCCCGTTTAGTCTCTTGGGTATTTTCCTGATCCATTGGAGCAGTAAGGTCCAGTATTCCACGACTCTTTTGATCAGCTTATCGATTTTGACGGTTCTGCTGGTCGTTATTGACTATATGTTGCCCGTCTGGGGTATTAAAAAATTTGGCGGTTCCAGGGCTGGTATGTGGGGCAGTACACTGGGTCTGATCATCGGCATGGCAGGAGGACTTTTGGGACTTTTGATCGGTGCCTTTGCAGGTGGCCTGATCGGAGAGTTCATCAGTGGAAAGGACAGTGCCTCAGCCCTGAAAGCCGCAACCGGCTCCTTTGTCGGTTTTCTTTTGGGCGTTTGGCTCAAACTGGTGCTTTGCGGAGTCATGCTCTGGTATGGCATCAAGGGTGTCGCCGGAATCGGTTAACTCCCTACGAGGCGCTGATTTCATCCAACTAATGTATCGACCAGAAAGCGACCGTCTCCACCAGACAGGATCCATGTTTTGTTTATTCAGAGCAAAGCCGCTCCAACCACTCCTGCGCTGTCGCCTAGTTTGGGACGGAGGAACAGGGTATTGAGTTCTTTGTTGAAAAGGTGCCGCAGCACTTCGTCGTGTCCCCGTTGATAAATGATATCCAAATGGCCGAGCCCGCCACCAAAAACGATGGCGGTTGGATCTATGATGTTGATGATGGTCGCCATCGCGCGTCCGAAATAATGCATGTAACGGTCCATGGTGGCCACGGCATGTGGATCTCCCTCATGATAGAGTCGGTCGATGTCCTTCATGGGCATGGATTGGCCTGAAATCTTTTTGAAATATCTTTCGGTGGCCGGACCACAAAGAAAAGTTTCCACACATCCGCGGTGACCACAGTAACACAAATCACCGTCGGGATCCAGGCAGTTGTGACCCCATTCACCTGCGATGCCGTGGAGACCATTGAGTATTTTACCATTCGCAACGATTCCGCCTCCCACGCCGGTACCCAGGATGACTCCGAACACGATTTCAGGATTGCTTACATGCTCCGGTACCGAACCCAGTAGGGCTTCCGCCATGGCAAAGCAGTTTGCATCGTTGGCCATCCTGACCTCCAGGCCCAACAAATTTTGCAGGTCTTCTTTCATGGGTTTGCCGATGATGCACTGGGTATTGCTGTTTTTGATCAGATGGCTTTTGCTGTCAATGGTGCCCGGTGTACCAATGCCCACCCTGGTTGGAGTGTAACCGGTTTTTTCCCTCAGCCTTTCTATCAGTAAGGCAAAGCGGCTTAGTACATGTTCATACCCCTGTTCCTGCTCTGTAGGCACCCTTTCACGGGCCAGGATCTCCAGTTTCTTTCCTGCACGAATTACAGCACCCTCGATTTTGGTGCCACCCATGTCAAATCCCCAATAAATATCGTTCATGATTGTTCCGCAATGAGGGTGTAAATCTAATGGATTGAACTTAATGCAGGAGAATGGAATGGGAAATCAGGGACGCCCTATTTTTTTCTTTTGAAATCACCTCTTTGCCAGGCCTTGAAGAATTCGATCCAGGCCAACGGACTCAGTATGGGCATGGGCCGGAGTTGTCCCATGTAATAATAATTTTGGGCTTGTTGTCTCAGGTAAAGGCTGGAAGATTCCCTCCCGTCGGCCGGCGTGGAACTCATCAGGCTGCGGATGCGCTCCTGGGCCAGGTTGGTGGCTGCGATATCGGCAAGTTTGTCCGTCACATCCATGGCGAGGAATTCCTGCTTGAAAAACTCTTTTCTGGGCCAGGGATAAATAACCGTTTGAGGCAAGAAAATGGTGTCTTTAGTCAATATCTGGAAAAGGGTGTAACGATCTGAACTCAGGCTGTCCGGTACCACAAACCAGGCAGATTTGTAGCCTATATACTGAAATACGACGGTATCTCTTTTTTGCACGGCCAATGAGAAAAAGCCCTTTCCATCGGAATAGGTGCCTCTGGGGCTGTTTAAAATGGCAATTTCAGCAAAGGGCAGCCCCTTGGGTTCTCCATCCTGATCGGTCATGACCATGCCGGACAACTGGATCAGATTCTGCTCCTGAGCGTGGACCCGGATCAGACTGAAAAAACAAACAAGCGCAATCAGGAAGTATTTCATAAAGATCCTCAAAGAAACGAATTTTAGCGAAGAGGTAATATGTAGATAAACGGATGGGGCGTCTGTGGGTTGTATCTTTGTTCTTAATTAAGTCATTCTATTAATCATGAAATTGAATTATTTCGGGTTGCTAGCCCTATTTCTCATAACGCTTTCCTCAATCCAGGCACAAAAGATCAGCGGGCCTATGCTTGGTTATGTGGAACACCGGACTGCCCGGGTTTGGTACCAGCTTAAGCCAGGATCGAGGATCCAACTGGAATATTGGTCCCTGGCAGAACCTGGGATGAGAAAAAAAGCTTTTCCAGAGGTGACTCAGCGCTATGACTTTTTACTGGTCACCTACGATCTGGTGGCACTGGAGCCGGGCCAGGAATACGCCTATGAGCTGGTGGATCATAAAAATAAATCCATACCGGGCTCAGCGGGGAGGTTCAGGACTCAGCAATATTGGAAATGGCGGAATCCCGCACCTGATTTCAGCTTTTTGGCTGGCAGTTGTCACTACGGAAATGATCCTGCATACGACCGACCCGGTAAGCCTTATGGGACCGACTCGACTATCTTCCAGTACATGGCGGCCGAGCCGGCCAGCTTTATGCTTTGGTTGGGCGATAGTTGGTACACGCGCGAAGCGGATTATCAATCCAAATGGGGACTCTGGTATCGCGCCGCCCACAGCCGCGCCTACCCCAAAACAGGGGATTTGTTCCGGTCCATGGGTCATGTGGGTATTTGGGATGACCACGATTACGGTCCCAACAATGAAGGCCTGGCTTATCATCTCAAGGAGGAATCCCGTGAGGTCTTCAAGGCTTTTATGCCCAATCCAAGCTGCGGATACAGAGGAGAAGGTATTTACACCAAACTCACTTACTACGATGTGGATTTATTTTTGTTGGACAACAGAACCTGGAGAAGTGCGGATCGCATGAGGGATTCTGTAGGCGGCAAGCCAAACCCGGAAAAAAGGATGTTGGGAGCCCAGCAAATGGAATGGCTCAAAAACTCCCTGCTCAACAGCTACCAGCCTTTCAAGATCATCGTCAACGGATCTCAAAATTTGAATCAATATACCACCAACGACAGCTGGATGCAATATCCGTCGGAATTGACAGAATTGCTGGAGTTCATTCAGCAGCACAAGATCAGTGGCGTGATCTTCCTTTCCGGAGACAAGCACAACAGCGAAATATTGGCCCTCAAGCGAGAAAATGCTTATCCACTATATGACATCACGCTGTCTTCGCTGACGGCGGGTGTTTCAAAATTCAGGGGTGCTGAAATAAACAATCCGCAACGCGTGGCAGGTATGTCGTTGGAGGAACACAATTATGGAAGACTTTCTGTGAGCGGTCCTGAAAAAAATCGCGTCTTGAAAGTGGAATTTGTCGATGTAAACGGTCAATCGCGCAAACAATGGAGCATCAGTGAAAATGAACTCAGATATTCAAACAGATGAACACTATTTCTCGGCTCCTTTCCTATTTGATTATTATACCAGTGCGGTTATATCAGATCCTGCTGTCACCTTTGCTGGGAAAGAACTGTCGCTTCAATCCCACATGTTCCAATTATATGTTGCAGGCAGTCAGGGAATGGGGACCCCTTTATGGGAGCTGGCTCGGCTTGAAAAGAATCGTACGCTGCCATCCCTGGGGTGGACATGGGGATGATCCCATACCGCGTAAAATCAGAAAGGACAGTGGACTGAATTAGTATTGTTAAAGATCATCAATCCAATTTTTTGCCCTTTGCGAATTTATTATTGCCATCCTCTGCATCGTAATCCCCGTAAGCCACCTTGCTTAATTTGAAGCTGGACGGATCTGCACTGCTAAGTATTCTGTTTTCGAAATAAACCCTGCCATTATCACAAGAGTATCCCTGACCCAGGATCCTGAAGGATTCCATTTTTGCACCTGAAAGGGTTTTATCTTTCCAGAAAATCCGGTTTTTATCCTTTGCATAATTCGATGGCTCGATTGAATTTTCATCCTGACCCAATAGCGAAAAACTATGAGGATCTGCACCTTTGATCACTTTCCCATCCACATAAACCTGTTCTTTATCCTTTGAATAGGAAAAACTGATGACACTGAAGCTTTCCGCATTTGAGCCCTCTATTTTATGATAGAAATAAAACGCAGATCCGCGGTCTCTGGAATAAGGATAATCCAGTAGCCTAAATTCATTTACCACACATGGGATGCGGTGTATGCCATGATAATAATCGGAAGGGAAGCCAAAATAATAGATGCTGTTCAGGTCCCTGGCATAGTGATTGTTCAGGATCTGAAAGCTGGAGGGTTCCGATTGGGGAATGGCCGATTGTTCAAAGTAAACCTGAAATCCATCTTTGACAAAACGCGAGTACTCCTGCATGATTTTAAGGCTGCCCGGATCTTTCACCTCAAAAGATTGACCCTTGTAATAGGCCCGCTCACGATCCCTGGCATATCCATTCCCCAACACAGAAAAGCTGGTGGGATCTGCATGCTCGATTTCGAAAATGATATTTCTTTTGGTGAGGTAATAATTCTGACCTTCTCTTTTTTCATCGCAGTAAAATACCTTATTCTGATCCAAAGCGTACTGCTCATCCAGAGCGATGAAGCTTGCAGGATTTGCACCATCTATATTATGTTCTTTATAAAATACAGCGGTATCCGTTTTGCCAAAGCATGCATTGAGGATGACGAAATTTTTGTCTGAGATCTCTTTGCCGTTGAATTTTATCTTGCCATCCTGGTTGCGGTATCCGGATTGACATTTGCATAAGGGCAAGACGCCTATCAACAGACACATCGATTTGCCCATCCATTTGATTAATTTAAATCCCAGACCCACTTTTCAATTTATATTGGATAGATCTGATTGATTATCGCAGAGGAATCCGGATTCAGAAATCCGCGAATGAATATTTTGGCTTTCACTTTTAGTATTTATGATCGAGATGACTTTTATACTTTAGAGTATTCAATCGCGGAAATTTGAATCAGAGAAGAGGAAACTACTTAGCATACCAAGGTTACTTTTTACACCAATAGGGTATGTCATTTTTTGGTTGCAGATGTATCTTTCATATTAAATCGGAATGATCAAAGATTGCGTATCATTCACTTTAACAATATCAGTTGCCGATGAGCAGAAAGTCCGTTTAACTGTGTGATACAGGAGTAGAGGCCTGCTGGGAAATTGCGGGCATCCCAAATTATTTCAAAATTACCTTCGGGATGATTTCCCTGATACAACTCAGCGACTTTCATACCAGCTGCATTGTAGATATTCATCCGGACCCATCCCTCAGTAGGCAGATTCACTTTGATTCGGGTTTGTTCGGAAAATGGATTGGGGAAGTTTTCTATTTGCAGATCCGATGTGACTATGTCAGCGGTACCTGAAATCACCGGTGCCAGCACACTGCTCTCCCAAGAGGTCCCCACGCGGATACCGTCTATTTCGATGTGGCAGCCTTTCATACCGTTTTGTGCATAATTATTAATTAAGACCACACTGCCTTGTCCAGGATGATCCTCTCCTTGAGTTGAAAAGGCCATGGTTTGGGCTGGTTCTGTCCTTGGGACACTGTTTTCGAAAACGTAGATAGATGAAATGTCATTTTCTGACCCGGGGATGAAAGAGTATTTCAGTACGACGAGATAAGTTTTTCCGACCTTATACACAGAATTAATAAATTCTACACCCTCGGATTTCCGGATGCCCAGATTAAAGCTTGATTCAGATATTCTTCTGATGTTAAGTGAGGTGTTGAGAAATGTTCCACCTGTATTCGGATTAAAAGAAATGCAGTTTCCCTGTGTGACTGAGGTGGGCAAACTATCCGAGCGGAATAAAAACGATAGATATACGGATCCGGATGTAACTGCCTTACTGAAGTGGTGATATAAAATATCGCCATTTCCAGAATTGGCGATCAGGACAGTGTTTCCTCTGCCAGAACCTGGATAATCGGGATATTCAAGTCCCGGAGAAACAACTTTTATATTGTATTCTGTATTGATACCGGACCTGAACCAGTTACCTGAGTTCTCGAGGCTGTCAACCGCTTGGTACAGGAAATCTTCTGTGAGTAAATTTTGGCTTTGGATCTGAAAAATGGTAACTGCCAGGAAGATGAAGGCGAGGTATAATTTTTTCATTTAATTCGTTGTTGGTTGTTAAGTGCTGCAAAATTATGATGATCACTACCGGACTGAAGGGTCTGTTGAGCCGATTGCAGGTTTTGTGAGTGAATGACCGATATGATGATTGGGATTCAAATGCGCAATGGATCATATGGATGCCCCACATGAGAAAGACCATGATCACTTAATGTGAATGCATTGCTGAACAGGGATCATTCAGACCGTAAGGATTGAGCATCAAAAGGCATTATGCCCATGCCGGAAGGAATGTAAAGTTTAGTATAAAAAAGAAGAAAGGTTAGAGAGCCTGTGATTATTATCCTTTCCTCAAATACACTCGCCTATCTGATATCTGTACTTTCTGAAGGCCGCGGCCCTGAACCCAGGTCAAGGAGCGGATGTTTTGGAAAGGGATGGTATCGACAGGCTGAGTAAACCGGATCATACGGAGCGTATCCGGTCCGATCACGGTATCAGCCAGGGTGGTTTTTAGGTATCTATGGGGCACCAGTACCAACGTATCCGCGTACAGTCTGCACAAAAATCTGCTTTCAAAGCGTCCGGTATCACCGGCAAACAGATCTACCACATCCCGTACGGATTCTGCCATAATCTTTATGCTTCCGGACCCCTGTTGGTGGAAATAAGTAGACTGGGTTATCTCGTAGTTTGTGCAGCAACCGGCTTCACCGACACAAGTATCTTTACTGATAAAGCTATAACTCATTGAAAGTATATCCAGGCTGTCTGCTTCATTGACAAAAACAGGGGATCCAGGATTGGGATCCACGCGCACCCATTTTTTTGCCTCCAGGGATTCAAAAGGTTCTGGAGGAGTGCATCCGCCGCAATCCTGCAGGCCATCAATGCAACAGGAGGCCATCGTCAGCATGACGATCAGTATGGTCAAGGTCTTGATGATCCGGTAATCTGAAAACATGGCAGTGGCTATAGTCGAAAACATATAACGCAGAAAATTCAAACAAAATGTTTCAACATGAGAATTTCCTGCTTGGTCAGATGCCTGAATTTGCCCCTGGGCAGATTTTTTTTGGTGAGGCCGGCATAATAAACACGATCCAGGCGTTTGACTTCATATCCGAGGTGCTCAAAGATGCGACGCACAATGCGGTTTTTGCCACTGTGTATTTCGACACCCACCTCGTCTCTTTTTTCCCCTACAAAGTCGATCCCGTCCACGCGGATATCTCCATCCTCCAGTTTGATACCCTCAGATATTTTTATGAAATCATTTTTAGTCAAAGGCTTGTCGAGCCCTACATGATATATCTTCTTGACCCGGAATGAGGGATGGGATAATTTTTGTGACAGCTCTCCGTCGTTTGTCAGCAGCAACAAACCTGTTGTGTTTCGGTCCAGGCGTCCAACCGGATACACCCTTTCAGCCACTTTGCCTTCTACCAGACCCAGTACGGTGTTTCGGTCTTTTTCATCCTTGAGCGTGGTGATCGTGTTTTTTGGTTTGTTCATCAGGATGTACACCTGGTTTTCTTCAGGCCGGATCTCTTTGCCCTGATAGCTGATCTTGTCTTTGGGTTTCACCTCATATCCGGGATTGGATTCCACCTTTCCGTTTACAGAAATATGTCCGTTCTTGACCAGGTCCGCCGCAGCACGACGGGAGCATATTCCACAATGGGCTACGTATTTGTTGAGCCTCATGGGACCCTCTGCCGGTGCTTGTTTTAGCTTCGGAGGATTTTTCTTAGAACGGGATGGCATCATCGTCGTTGATCTTGGATGGAATAATTTTAATATTGGGTGTAGCACCAAATCCGAAAATGTTCTGATCTTCTTCGTAGGGAACGAATTTGGCAAATTGCTCCTTGAAGAGGATTTTGATGGTATCTGTGGCGCCGTTTCTGTGCTTGGCAACAATGAGTTCAGTCAGTCCCCTGACTTCCTGACTTACGACCTCGCCCGTGGCCTCGTAGTAATTTTCTCGGTATATGAACATGACCATGTCGGCATCCTGCTCGATGGCACCGGATTCGCGGAGATGTGACAGTTGTGGTTTTTTGTTGCCCGTTCCGGTTTCCACCTGTCTGTTGAGCTGAGAGAGCGCGATGACCGGGATGCTGAGTTCTTTGGCCAGGCCCTTCAAGGCGCGTGAAATGGTGGAGATTTCCTGCTCCCTGCTGCTGCGCTTATCCGAACCTCCTGCAGTCATAAGCTGCAGATAGTCAATGATGACCATGGAAATGCCGTGATTCTGATGTAATCTTCTGCATTTGGCTCTGAGTTCAAACACATTGAGAGAAGGAGTGTCATCGATGTAGAGCGGTGCGTCGCTTAATTTTTCGATGGCAAAGTTGAGCTGGGTCCATTCGTATTCCTCGAGTTTACCGTTGCGCAGCTTACTGCCCTGAATCTCCGACTCCATCGAGATCAGACGGTTGACTAGTTCGAGGTTGTTCATTTCCAGAGAAAAGAGGGCCACCGGTTTTTTGTAATCCAGGGCAGCATTTCTGGCCAGAGCCAGGGTAAAGGCGGTTTTACCCATACCCGGTCGGGCTGCCACGATGATGAGGTTGCCTTTTTGCCAGCCTGAAGTAAGCTGGTCGAGCTGAGGAAAACCGGAAGGAATTCCCGTGATCCCATCTGAAGATTCAGATAATTCTTCGAGTCTTTTCTGCGCCAGCCTGGCCAGCGCGCCAACGGATTGATACCCTTTCCGCAGGTTCTTGTCAGTGATTTCGTACAGGTTTTGTTCGGCCTGATCGAGCATATCCAATACATCCTTGGTGTCCTCAAATGCATCCTTGATGATCAGGGTGCATACTCGGATGAGTTCGCGCTGTACGTATTTCTGAGCTACGATCCTCGCATAGAATTCGGTGTTGGCCGCTGAACTAACTTTGTTGGACAACTCGAGTATGTAGGGTAGTCCACCCACATTTTCGAGTTCCTCCATCTTGCGGAGTTGTTCAGAGACCGTGAGAAGGTCCACGGGTTGGGAATGGTTGAACAGGCTGACCATGGCTTTGTAGATCGTTTGGTGAGCCTGACTGTAGAAGGATTCCGGTCGCAGGATCTCGATGGCTACGGAAATCGCATCCTTGTCCAACATGACCGCCCCCAGTACAGCTGCTTCGAGGTCCAAAGCCTGTGGCTGGAGCCTTTCATAGGCAAGATTGGAAAAATCTGCCGGCTTCTTGCCTCCATAGGAAGAGGTCAGGGTTTTGGACGGGTTGGCTGTTTGAGGATCCATGGTTTGGAGTAGGTTTTCGGGTCAAAGGTAAGGTCTGACAAATCAAAGTAAATTTATATATAAAACTTCAAACATGTGAATAAGCCGTGTAAAACTATGTGGATAAAAAGTGGATAACTTTCAGGCAAATTTCTTGCTTTTATCCTACATATTAGAAAAAAACTTAATATGAATTTTAAAGGAACTTAGCCCATTCAATATCAAGCTATTATTAAATATTTATTTAATATCTCACGGTTGAAAAAGTTCCGGAGTGGGAAAAAGACGTCATCATTTTTCAGCTGCTTGAAGACCTTTCAATGGGGTCCGGAGTGTGAGTAAAATTATTATATATTTATTTTTTTAATTTGTATCACTTTGATTTTCCTATATTGTCTAACTTAATCCGAACCTCCTCAACTTTTTTCTTCTGGGTATCGATATCCTGTCTGGCTTGTTCCTGATCTTTTTCATTGGTGACAATATTGGCCTCCGCTTTTTTAATGCGTTCTTTGGCATCATCGATGTCTTTGTGATATCCCTGATGATCTTTTTTCAGTTTGTCCAGGTTTTTTTCTGCCTTTTTGAGTGCATCCTCCTGGTCGCTGAGCTCTTGTCTGGTTTGTTCCCGCTGCACTTCATAACCGAATTCCTGCATGAAATTTTTAGCGGCCATGGATTCGCCAGGCTGACCTGAGCTGCTCAGAAAACCGGTTTTCAGATCAAAAAAAGCGGTGATATAACCTTCCTCGATGGATGTATAAATATCCATGGGATTCGAGCCGAAAATTGATTTGATCACGGCAGCTTCGATATATTCTTCATCGGCTTTTTTATTCTTTTTGAGTTTGCCATATTCCTTGGTGTATTTTTTCCACACCTGACCGATCAATTTTGGAGAGGCGCCCGGTATGGCCACGCGAAAACCATTGTGCACACCGAGACTCATCTGACGGGCCATTTCACTAACCTGAGCTCCGCTTATTCCGATGAAGGTAAATAGAAAAAAAGACAAAAAAATAGCTTTCATGGGTTCGTTTTAAAATTTATACAAATGACTGAAAATGATAACGCATACCGTCGCGTTATAGTTCCCAGACGAATCCTCTCCCTGGATCTGATATAAAGATAAATGGTTAATGGAACATCCCTTTAGCTAACGAAACGACAAGCCAAAGCAAAGGCCTTCATTGTGCCAACTTGTTTATATTAGCGCCTTCAAATTACGGAAACATGAGCCAATTGCTGGAATTGAAAAAAGTCACCAAGGATTATGCACAGGTCAGGGCTGTGAACGAGGTCAGTTTTTCAGTACCTCCTTCCTGTATTTTTGGCCTTTTGGGTCCCAACGGTGCCGGAAAGACCTCATTGATCCGGATCATCACCGGCATCACCCGCGCCGATTCTGGTCAGGTTTTACTCTCCGGATCTCCGGTCGAGACCCTGCAGAATCCTTCGATCGGATATATGCCGGAGGAGCGAGGACTGTACAAGAAGATGAAGGTAGGCGAACAGCTCATTTATCTGGCACGCCTGAAAGGCTTAAGTGCTCCGGAAGCCCACAAGGCTGTGACCGGGTGGCTGGAGCGATTTGAGATCATGAGCTGGTGGAACAAAAAGGTAGAAGAATTATCCAAGGGGATGTCCCAAAAGGTACAATTTGTGGCCACAGTGGCACATAATCCCAGGCTGATCATCCTCGATGAGCCCTTTTCCGGGCTGGACCCCATCAATTCCAATTTGATCAAAGATGTCATCATAGACTTGAAAAATCAGGGATCCAGTATCTTATTTTCCACGCACCGGATGGAGCAGGTCGAAGAGCTCTGCGAGGAGATCGTGCTGATCAACCGGGGCAAAGCAGTACTGCAAGGACCTGTGAGGGACATCCGACGCGATTTCAGGGAACATCTGTTTGAGGTAGTCCTGGATCCCAATGACAGTATCGATCTGGGTGGTCTGGCAGAAACAGTGGATCATGTTCTTGGAAGGTACATTCTGCGCCTTTCCAAAGAAAGAAGTTCAAACGATCTTTTGAGATATATTCTCGACCAGGGCAAGACCATCCATTCTTTCAGCGAGATTCTTCCCACTTTCAATGATATTTTCATACGCACTGTAAACGAGGCAAACCATGAATAAGCTTGGACTGATCATAAACAAAGAGTACACGACCCGTGTAAAGAACAAGAAGTTTATCCTGACTACGCTGCTTACCCCATTGGGTTTTCTGCTTTTTTTTGTAGTGGTCGTATTTATTTTCAGCCACGAAAGCGACAAGTCGTATCGCGTGGCAGTATTGGATCAGAGTGGTACAGAGATCCCCATACCTGAAAGCAATAAGAGATTTCAGTTTTCAAAAGCCGATGCCTCACTGGACAGTCTCAAAGCCAGATGCAGAAGGGATGAACTCGATGCTGTATGGCTGTTGCCCAGATTTGCAGGGGTGGATGTGAAACAGTACAGCACATATTATTATTCTGACAAGACGCTGGATATCGAAATGGAATCCAAACTTTCCAATTATTTATCTTCGAGCATTCGTCAGCACAAAATGAAAGTGCTCCAGTTGGATCAAATTGCACTGGAAAAACTGAATACGGATATTCTGATCGATCCCGAGCCGGTCTACGAAGATGCCAAGGACAAATCCAGTTACGCATCCAAGATCGCTACCGTACTGGGAGGCATCATGGGCTATGTGATTTTCTTCATCATCTTTTTGTATGGCGCTGCAGTCATGCGCGCTGTGACCGAGGAAAAGATCAACAGGATCGTGGAAGTAATCATCTCTTCGGCCACCAGCACCGAGCTGATGCTGGGAAAAATCATCGGTGTCGGACTGGTAGGACTGACACAGATCGTCATATGGCTGATCCTGATACCCATGGTTTATCTTTTGGTGATTTCAATAGCCGGATTCGATCAGTCTCAAATGGAAGCCATGAGCGCCAATATGAATTCTGCTTCTGTCGAGCAGATCGAGGATATCGAGCTCATTGTGCGCGAGCTGGCCAATCTCAACTGGATTAAAATATTCTTCATTTTTCTGTTATTTTTCATTGGAGGTTATATGGTGTATGCCGCACTCTTTGCAGCAATAGGTGCAGCTGTGGGTGATGATATCAACGATTCACAATCCCTGACCATGTTTGTAAGTATTCCCATTATCCTTGCCATTTACATTATGTTCCAATGCATCAAGGAACCCGATAGCAGTCTTGCTCTGTTCAGCAGTATGTTTCCCTTGTTTTCTCCTGTGGTCATGCCGGCTTTATTAGCTTTTGATCCACCCTGGTGGCAGCTTGTCTTATCACTTGCCATACTCTTTGTATTCGGTTATTTTACAGTGGTCGTAGCAGGTCGGATATTCCGGACGGGCATCCTCATGTACGGAAAAAAAGCAAGTCTCAAGGAAATTGGCAAATGGATTTTTACCCGTCAATAAATCTGGAAACAACTCGGTAAATTATGCCTGATCGCGAACGATCCGGTTAAATTTCAGAATGGTAAATATGGTTCTAAATGAATGATAGCGGCATAAGATGACTCATGAGGAATACAAGGAGTTGCTTCCCGCACTGCCGTCAGATCCCGGAGTCTACCGCTTCTTGGACCGGCACAATCAGATCATTTACGTAGGCAAGGCAAAGAACTTAAAGAACCGGATCTCTTCATACTTCGGCGATAAAAAACACCAGGCTGCCAAGACACGCACGATGGTGCGCGTCGCAAACCGACTGGAATATACGCTCGTAGAGACCGAGCACGATGCCCTTCTGCTGGAAGCCATGCTGATCAAGCAAAACCAGCCCCGGTACAACGTCATGCTAAAGGATGGTAAGACCTATGTGTATGTCTGTATCAAAAACGAGCCATTTCCCCGCGTATTTTTTACGAGAAGGGTGATCAAGGATGGATCTGTTTATTTCGGTCCGTACACATCCAAATTCCGTACGGAAACCATTCTCGACCTGATCAAAAAATTATTTCCCTTGCGCACCTGTGCCCTCAACCTGAGCGATGCCGCCATTACGCGCGGCAAATACAAAGTGTGTCTGGAATACCACATTAAAAACTGCAACGGACCTTGTGCCGGTCTGGAGTCGCCGGGACAATACCACGAGCGTATCCAGCAGATCAAGCACATCCTTCGCGGACATTTCAGGCCGGTGCGCGAGTTTATTAAAGAGCAGATGCTCCGGCATGCAGAGAATATGGATTTCGAAAAGGCGCAGGACTGGAAAGAGAAGCTGACGGCCATGGAGGACTACCAGAGTCGCTCTACGGTGGTCAGTACTTCGGTGGAGGATGTGGATGTATTTACCATTGCCAGCGGTGAAGAAACAGCTTTTGTCAATTTCATCAAGGTCGTGGACGGAGCCATCAACCAGACCCTGACCATCGAGGCGGAAAAGAATCTGGACGATGATCCCTCTGTTATTTTATCATTGGCGATTGACCGGATCCGTGCACAGTGCGAACATCTGGCGCCTGAGATCATTGTATCCATGCCGGTTTCCGTATCCGGACCGGATGCGCAGATCACCATACCCCTTCGGGGCGATAAGAAAAAATTGCTGGAGCTGTCTGAAAAAAATGCCCAGTATGCACTGCTGCAGCACAAACGCGACAAAATCAACCGGGTCAAAAAACAGACTCCTGCCGAACGAATCTTAAATACCCTTAAATCAGATCTGCACATGGCAGATTTGCCCCTTCATATCGAGTGTTTTGACAATTCCAATATACAGGGTACGCATCCTGTTTCCGCCTGCGTCGTATTCAGAAATGCAAAACCATCCAAGAAGGATTACCGCCATTTTCACGTGCGCTCGGTGACCGGTCCGGACGATTTTTCCACGATGGAGGAGGTTGTTTTTCGCAGGTACAGGAGGATGCTCGATGAAGAACAAAGCCTGCCTCAGTTGGTCATCATCGACGGGGGCAAGGGACAACTCTCTTCTGCCATGAAGTCTGTTGATGCCCTGGGATTGCGGGGAAAATTTACTGTCATCGGCATCGCTAAAAAACTGGAAGAGATCTATTTTCCCGAAGATCCCGTACCTCTGCACATCAACAAAAAATCAGAGAGCCTCAGACTCATCCAGCAGTTGCGCAACGAGGCCCATCGTTTTGGCATCAGTTTCCATCGCGATACCCGCAGTAAAGCCATGATACGCACGGAGCTGACCCAAATCCCCGGCATCGGGGAGAAAACGGCACAAAAGCTCCTCAGTCATTTTGGTTCGCTCAAAAAAATCAGGGAAGCCGCTCCGGAGGAATGGATGAAGATTTGCGGCAAAGCGGCTGCAGCAAAGCTCAGTTTGTTTTTTGATGCCGGTGGAGATTCTGAAGTCGTGGAAAGCGAATCGGCTGTATAGCCGACTTATTTTGGATCTGTGATCAATACCGCTCGTCCTTTCGGTAGGGCAGCTTTTTCATGCCTGTCACCTCCAGGCTGGGAAAGCCGAAGTCCTCCGTGACCATGCCGCTGATGAGATAGCAGCCTTTGCCCTGAAAGGGGTATTGCTTGAGGACGGGTGGAAAGTGGGTGCTATCGAAGTAGTGCCCTGCTTCATCCACCCAGGTGCCAAAGGCCATGAGTTTACCCCCTGCAGTGCTGACGGGCTTGCGGGTGACGTAGTAGCCCAGCATGGAGATGCGTCGTCCGATGTTCTGAGCCAGTTGGGATGATAGGACGGTATGCTCCGGTTTTTGTTCCAACAGTTCAAAAGGGGATCGCAGCGGGAAACCCAAAAGTTCGATCTCGTCAAATGTCTGATCAAACGGGCCATCCTGCAGGAGGGGCAGGCTGTATTCTTCTTCGCGTTCTGAGAAGATCGGCAGAGCCGGCACATGCTGGCGTTGCGGGTTCATGACGGCATTTTGCTCCCACATAAGCGCACACTTGCTCTGACCGGTGAACCGGAAACTGCCGATTCGGATGAGGAGCTGGAGTTGTTCCCGCGAGGGATTCAAACGGCGTACAAAATCCTCCAGGTCTGCAAACGGTCCCCTTGCTTCGCGTTCGCGTACGAGCCGGTGGGCCATCTCTCTTTCCAGGGACTGTATGTGAATCAGTCCGATGTGGATGGTGCTGCCCGAGATGTGCGTCAGATACCGGCTGTGGTTGACACAGGGCGCTTCGATGCGGGCTCCCTGCATGCGGGCTTCGTGTACGTACTGTTCCGTGTTGTAAAAACCGCCGAAGTTGTTGATGACCGCCACCATGAATTCCAAAGGGTAATAGGCCTTCAGGTAAAGACTTTGAAAAGACTCCACGGCAAAGGAAGCGCTGTGTGCCTTGCAGAAACTGTAGCCACTGAAACTCTCGATCTGCCGCCAAACTTCGTGGGTGAGCTCATCTGAGTAGCCGCGCTCTTTGCAATTGCGGAAGTATTTTTCCATGAGCTGACGGAAGGTGTCAGAAGATTTTTTTTTGCCGGTCATGATGCGTCGCAATACATCAGATTCGTCGAGGTCGAGGCCGGCAAAGTGGTGTACGATCTTCATGACGTCTTCCTGATAGACCATTACCCCAAAGGTCTCCGACAGGTTTTGCTCAAAGACCGGATGAAGGTATTGGACGCGTTCGGGATGGTGGAAGCGCTGTATGTATTCGCGCATCATGCCGCTTTTGGCTACGCCCGGCCGTATGATGGAGCTGGCGGCCACCAGGTGTACGTAGTCTTCACAGTTGAGCTTGCTGAGCAGGCCGCGCATAGCAGGAGACTCGATGTAAAAACAACCGATGCAGTGGCCGGAACGCAGCTGTGACCTGACCCTGGGATCTTGTTTGATGCGGGCCACGTCGTGGATGTTGACGTCCCGGCCCTGATTCTCCCGTACCAGGTCCACGGCGTCCTTGATGTGTCCCAGTCCCCGC
The DNA here is from genome assembly GCA_029572935.1 of Bacteroidota bacterium. Lineage (GTDB taxonomy): Bacteria > Bacteroidota > Bacteroidia > Chitinophagales > Saprospiraceae > Vicinibacter. The sequence continues at coordinate 87,561 of JAKQHM010000056.1, read as the reverse complement.
TGGCTCAGGATGTCGTACTTGTGAAAGCAGAGGTCCTCTGCGCCATACATGTCGAAGTGTGTGATCGGAAAACCTTTGGGCATTTGCTGCAGGGCGGTATGGTAGTAGATGGGTCGCTCGGAGATCAGGACACCACCGGCGTGAATGGACAGATAGTTGGGAAAACCTTCGATCTTCTTTCCGTAATGAAATATGTGCCGGGCGTAGGAATGATGCTTGTCGGAGGCAAGAGGCTGGTCCACGATCAGGTCGATGTCGGCCTTGGGCAGGCCAAAGACCTTGCCCAGCTCGCGGATGATGGATTTGCCCTTGAAAGTGTTGTAAGTAGCCAGCAGGGCCGTGTAGTCGCGGCCGTAGCGCTCGAAGATGTACTCTGTCACATCGTCCCGGTCGCTCCAGGAGAAGTCGATGTCAAAGTCCGGAGGCGATGAGCGGTGCGGATTGATGAAGCGCTCGAAGTAGAGATCGAGTTCCAGGGGATCCACATCTGTGATGTAGAGACAGTAGGCCACGATGCTGTTGGCTCCGCTCCCCCGTCCCACGTGAAAGTATCCTGCACTCTGTCCGTACCGGACGATGTCCCAGGTGATGAGAAAATAGGCGCAAAATCCCAGACGGTGGATGACCTGCAACTCACGTCGCACGCGTTCCGTTGCTTTGTCATGTCCCTCGCCGTAGCGTCGCACGCAACCCTGCATGGCCAGTTTCGTGAGCAGCTTGAAATCTCCTTCGGGACTACCCGTGAAACTGCGGCGGTTGTTGTTCTGCGAGGCAGGCAGTCTGGTATGGCAGCTGTCGAGGATCGCCTGTGTGTTTTCCAGAATGCGCGGCCAGGGAGCAAAGGCTGAGGCGATCTGTTCCGGATGGAGAAAACGCTCGTCGACTGGTGCGTGCTGGTGTGGTTGAAGCTTGCCCAGAATGATGTTGTGGTCGATGCAGCGCAGTAGCTTGTGTACGCGCCAGCCATCTTCATCGAGGAAGGTCACCGGCGCAAAAACGACCAGGCGGGAGAGATCTTTGTCCTTATGCGAGAAAGGACTGACCTCTGAAGGTTTCACCCCCAGGTATTCATGGTCGCGCAGGGGCATGCCGTCCGGAGGCAACTGCCGATAGATCACATAGCAGTGTTTCCATACAGGAGCCCGCGTTGGGAGCGGCTCTTCCCGGAAGGAATGCCCGCTCAGGAATTCGTTGAGCTCCCGGACACCTTCCTCGTCCCTGGCGATGCCCGTATAGAGGTAGCGGTCCCCATGGCGGAATTCCAGGCCAAAGATGGCCTTGATCCCGTATGGCTCACAGGCCCGGGCAAACTGGAAAAAGCAGGAGGAGTTGTTGATGTCGCTGAGTACCAGGGCTTTGATCCCTCGCACATGGGCTTCCCGCGCCAGATCCTCCGGGTCCAGCGTACCGTAGCGCAGGGAGAAATAACTGTGACAGTTGAGAAACATGACGAATAATTCGACAAATATAGACGAAATATCAGTCTTAATGAGAGAAAAATATTCTGAGCGAAACAGGATATCTTTTTCACAGGCTCCCGGACAGCATCCGGTAAAAATGAAGAAAAATCAGCTCACTGGGACCCGGATGCCCGAGTGGAAAGCAATTTCACGAAGGGGATAAATCCTGAAGGAATCCGGAATATGGGACACAAAATCCATATCTTGTCATCCAAACAGATAGAAATGAGAACAGTCCTTGTCATCGGATCCACGGGTCAGCTGGGTTTTCAAATAGTGGAAAAGCTGCTTGCCTCCGGCCTATACAAAGTGCGTGCCCTGAGAAGGCTCGATTCGGATGTTACCGCTTTGGAAAAAATGGAAGGTCTGGAACTGGCTACAGGAGATCTGGCCGATCCCTTATCCCTCCAATCTGCATTGAGGGGAGTCGATGTGGTGATTTCCACCGCGAATCCTGCCATTCCCCGTTCATCGTCGGATAGTTTTGAAAACTCAGTCACCGGGCACGGGCATTTGATTCGCCTGGCCGAAGAAGCCGGGGTTCAAAGGTTCATCTTTACTTCTGTCGTATCCCTGGGTCCACAGGAAGATAAAGTGCCCCTGATCCATTCAAAGCGACGGATTGAAGAAATGATCACCGGATCAGGTCTGGATTATACTATTTTACGAGCAGCTGCCTTTATGGACATTCACTTTGCCTTCATGGGCTCAGACCTTCCACTCCGGGGTACTGTTGTGTCCTCTATCCGTCGTCCCTGGAAATTTATGAATTCCTTTTTTGAGGGAGTGAGACGTCAGATCCCGGATAAGGGGATCATCGGCATCACAGGTAATGGAACGCGACCTGCTTCGTACATCTGTATCGACGATGTAGCCGAGTTTCACATACGATCCATCCAGCACCCTGCTGTATCCTTCCATACTTTGGATATAGGAGGCCCCGAAGCCCTGACCGAGCTCGATATCAAGACTATTTTCGAGGAAGTATATCAAAAACCTTTGCGCATCAAAAGTACGCCCCCCTTCGTCCTGAAATCGATAGCCATTGTGATGAAGCTCTTTAATCCCAATGCAGCCAACATCCTTATGATGCAATATACAGCCAGCTAGTTGGACACTTCGGTACCGGAGGCGATGAAAGTGGCCGGCGAATTTGGTATCAAACTCACCACGGCCCGCCAATTCCTGCTGAACAAATCCGCACTGAAAGCCTGAATCATTCCTACCTGCGCGGTTGTACTTTTCGGCTGACAGTGTTCTGTTTCCAAAAGGAAAATGCGGGAGCAATTCTGATCAGGGAGCATCCGTCCATGGATGAGTTGAGTAAGAGGATTCTTCTCCATAAAACATTCCGTACACAAAGGCCATGAGGTATTGCATGGAACGTACCCAATAGTCTGCATCATGACCGCCCTCGTTTTCCAGATACAGATGTGGGATATTTCTCTCCTTCAAAGCAAGATGAAAATCCCTGTTGACCTGTAAAAAGAAGTCTGCCTTCCCACAGTCCAGGTAAATTTTAAAGTCCTGACCGGACCATTTTTCGATTTGAGATACTGCGCTGTGTTCAGTCCAATGAGGGTTGCTAAAGCTCTGTGGTCCCAGAATTGTTTTCAGGTTCCACTCATCGGCAAAGGGCCGGAGATCCAGTCCTCCGCTGGTGCTGGCAAATCCCATAAAAATATCCGGATGACGCAACGCGATAAAAGCGGCACCATGCCCCCCCATGCTGATGCCGGCTAGAGCCCGTCCACTGCGGTGCGGGATGGTGGGGTATATTCGTTCTATTTGTTTGGGTAATTCAAAGGCCACAAAACGCTCATACCGGATTTCCGGATCCACAGGGCTGTCCAGATACCAACTGTTACCGGCGTCCGGGCAGACGATGTACATCCGGTAATGGTCTGCCCAATGCTGCAAGTCTGCCCTAAGCCACTCCCAACTCAGCCATCCTCCGTCATAGCCGTGGAGTAAGTAAAGCACTGGATATTGTTTTACTTGCGGGTCATGGGATTGGGGAGTAAACACCAGGCAGGGAATCTCTTTTCCCATGGAGGCACTCGTCACCCTCAGGCTGTCGGGATTTTGGCTGCTGACTGGTGTGGGTTTTGTGTACATCAGAAGAGCAAGGGTATACAAAAGTGATTTGGACATTTTTATCAGGCTCATTCAAAGGTAGCGGAATCTGGCAATTGTCATAGCTTTGTCTTTCAGACAAAATGAAGGATCGGCATTTTTATTCGATTGATATTCTGAGGGGATGGGTAGCTATATTAGTCTGTCTGTATCATCTTTCTGAAGGTTTTTTAGCCGACCAGGACGTACTGCGTTTTCTTTTTTCGAGAGGCTACCTGGGAGTGGAGATATTTTTTGTGATCAGCGGATTTGTCATCCCTTATACGATGTATCTGCGAAAGCATCAATACAGCGATACCGGAACGTTTTTATTAAAGAGGCTGATTCGGATCGAACCTCCTTACTGGGCCAGTATTCTGTTGATATTTCTCGTGGATTATATCTCCAAATTCTTCGTACACTACGAGGACAAGGTGATATATGTAGACTACCCAAACCTGCTTTATCATATCCTGCACATCAATGATTTTCTGGACGAACCCTGGCTCAAGGGAATTTACTGGAGCCTGGCAGTGGAAGTCCAATATTATTTGTTTGCCGCAATGATTTTTCCTTTGATTTTTTCAGAAAGCAAATGGCTTCGATATGCCTTTTTATTTGCTTTCTGTATGGGTCGGTGGACAGAATGGGACCATTCCGTTTTTTACTACGGCTGCCACTTTGTTTCCGGTATTTTATTCTTTCAATTCAAGACTGGAATGATTACCAGAAAAGATTTTTTCATCGCCATGATCATTTGCTGGGGAATCACTTTTTGGTGCTTTGATCTGTATCATTTATCAGCGGTTATCTTTGCTATTCTGGTGATGTATTTTCTCAACTACAAAATCAGACCATTCATATTTTTAGGAACCATATCCTATTCCTTTTATCTCATCCATATACAGGTCGCCTGGGTGTTGATGGATGCCTGCAGAAGATCTTATCCGGCGACGCATCCCTACTACCACATGACTTTAAGTTTACTGGCAGCGATAGTAGCTTCTGTTATTTTCTATTATCTGGTCGAGCGCCCCAGCCATAAATTGGCGAAAAGATTCTGAGTGGTCTTTGCTCAAAAGGTATTTCCCTGAATGAATTATTTAAGGAATGCCTTTTCATAGGTTTGGATCCATTGTGCAGGACTGATGCGCTGCATCAGCTGACCGATCAGTTCATAAGGTATGTCGTTCAATTTTTTGAAGCGAATGCAGGATTTACCCATGTCCAGTTTGGATTGGGTATGTCGCGGCCATTCATTCTGGAACCATGTCAGGAGTTCGCTGTCAGAATAGATCCCCATATGATATAGGGATATATTGTTTTTTTGCGAAGCCAGATTGACAAAAGGCAAAGGAAGTTTGGGATCGCAATGATATCCCTTCGGGTACAGGGAGTGCGGAACCACAAATCCCAACATGCCATAGGACATTCGTTCCTCAAAACCTTCGGGCAGGTTTTCGACAATTGCCTTTCTCAGTTGGGTCATAGCATCCTTCCGGTCATCCGGAAGGGAATCCATATATTCCTGAGGACTGCTCGCCGTGGATTGCATTTTAGGATGATACTTTCCGGATCCTGCAGGAAACGACCTTGTACTCGGGACACATGGCGATCTCGTCGCTCACATCTGAGGTCACCACGTTCAGTCTCAATTCGGGGAAGTGGAATGTAGTGCTGAGCACGCCTTGTTTCACTTCATCGGTCACCACAGCCCGCACACTTACTTCCCCCCTGGCAGATTCCACGGCTACCAGATCTCCGGTAGCGATGTGGTGATGACTGGCATCATCCGGATGGATCATCAGGATGTCTTCCTGAATGATTTCAGCATTTCCGGTTCTGCGCGTCATGGTACCCACATTGTAGTGCTCCAGTACCCGGTTGGTGGTCAGGATGTAAGGATAATCTTTTGCATGATTGAGTATTTCAGGAGTTTCAACATAATCTCTGAAAACGAATTTTCCTTTGCCTCTTTTGAATTCTTCTTTGTGCAGGATCTTGGTATCGCTTCCATCGGGCAAAACCGGCCATTGTTTGCCATTGTCCCCGAGTTCGTCCCATTTGACACCTGCAAAGAAAGGAACGATCTGGGAAATCTCTTCCAGTAGTGTTTTGGGATTATATTCTGCCTGAGGGAAACCCATGCGGTTCATAATGTCCACGATGATCTGTCCATCAGTTTTCGCATTACCGACCGGTTTCACTACCTGTTGCACGCGCTGAATTCGTCGTTCTCCGTTGGTGAATGTACCTGATTTTTCAAGGAAGGATGCACCCGGCAGCACGACGTGCGCAAATTCAGTCGTTTCTGTCATAAACAGTTCCTGCACCACCAGCAAATCCAATTCTTTTAAAGCCTGAATTACCTTGTTGGTGTTGGGATCAGACTGTGCCATATCTTCTCCCATTACCCAAAGAGCTTTGAACTCACCCGCAATGGCGGCATTGTACATCTCAGGAATTTTCAAGCCGATTTCTCTGGGCACATCGACGCCATAGAATCTGGAATACTTATCCAGAACAGCCGGGTCGGTGAGATCGAGGTATCCAGCACCCTGATACGGCTGCACACCCATATCGGCCATTCCCTGAACGTTGTTTTGTCCTCGCAGTGGGTTCACCCCAACACCCGGTCTACCGATGTTACCGGTGATCATGGCAAGGTCCGCAATCAGCATGACAGTATAAGTACCCTGGTAGTGTTCGGTCACGCCCAATCCATGGAAACACATGGCATTCCCTGCGCTGGCATAGGCAAGAGCTGCTGCACGTGCCTGTTCACGGGGAACACCCGAAACAGCTTCCAGTTCGTCGATATTCAGTTGTAAAAGATTGTTCTTAAAATCTTCAAAACCTTCTGTGCGGGTATCTACAAATTCTCGATTCACCTTACCCTCCTGGACGATGTAGTACAACATCATGTTCAGCACAGCTACATTGGTACCAGGCCTGAGTTGAAGGTGATGAGTGGCATACCTTGCCATTTCAGTGCGACGGGGATCGATGACGATCGTAGTCTTCCCTTTCATCGCATGCTGCTTAAGTTTGGAGCCCGTCACAGGATGTCCATCTGTGGGGTTTGCTCCAATGATCATGATGGCATCCGCCAGCTTGATGTCTTCAATGGAGTTCGTTGCAGCCCCCGTGCCGAAAGTTCGCTGCAGTCCCAAAGCAGTCGGCGAGTGGCAGACACGCGCACAACCGTCTATGTTGTTGGTTCCGATGACCACTCTGATAAACTTCTGCATCAGATAGTTTTCTTCATTGGTGCATCTTGCAGAGGAGATTCCTCCAATGGCATCGGGTCCGTATTTGGCTTTGATCTCTTTCAGTTTGCCGGCTATATAATCGTAGGCTTCATCCCAACTCACTGGTTCGAGTTTACCGTTTTTGCGAATCATCGGTTGCCTGATCCGGTCGGGATGTTTGTAAAATCGAAACGCAAACCGACCCTTGAGGCAGGTATGTCCTTTGTTTACTTCTGCATTATAGGGAGCCTGAATACTCAGGATCTCTCCACTTTTGACACTGACTTCCAGGTTGCAACCTACGCCACAATAAGTGCAGACTGTGCGGACCTTATCCTGTCCCACCAGGGCTTTGGATTGAAAGACATCTGAAATAGCCGAAGTGGGACAAGCCTGTGCACAGGCTCCGCAACTGACGCATTCAGAGTCAAAGAAACTTTGATTCGACCCCTTGATGATCTGGCTGTCAAATCCTCGACCCATCACGCTCAAAACGAGCTGACCTTGGACCTCATCGCAGGCACGCACACAGCGGTAGCACATGATGCATTTAGAAAGGTCGGAGGTCATATAGGGATGGCTCAGGTCTTTTTCACGGTCAAGGTGGTTTTTTCCTTCCGGATAACGGACTTTGCGGATTCCAACCCGGGCTGCAGTGTCCTGCAGCTCGCAGTTGCCATTGACCTCACAGGTCAGGCAATCCAGCGGATGATCGGTCAGTACGAGTTCGATGATATTTTTACGCAGCGACTGGATCGATTCGCTTTCCGTGACGATGATCATATTTTCCTCCACCGGAGTATGGCAAGATGCCACTGTACGCAAGGCACCATTACCGGGGCGTCCTACTTCGACACTGCACACCCGGCATGAACCGAATGCCTCCAGATTGGGCGCGTCGCAAAGCGTGGGGATATAATCTTTACCGAAATTTCTTCTTACAAAGGAGAGTATGGTTTCGCCATCCCTGATTTCGTATTTTTTACCATTGATTTCGGCTGTTTTGACCCGTATCTCGGGAGTCTGAAATTCAGTGATCAAAAGTCCACTTTTCATAAGCTGAAATATTTTGTGTCGAAGATAGGCAGAATTAAAGAACCCGGATCAAAAATTTAATACTGTAAAAGGGTAGAATCCGGCCATTCTCCCATGCAAGAAGCAATCCAGAAATCGAATTCCGAAACCTTTGAAATTTGGTCTTTTGAAGTTTTATTTTAATAACTTAAGATCAGATCGTTATACATTGTTAAAAATTGGATGAAAGAAAAAATGAGCATTATTGATTCAGGAGATATTCCTGACAACCGCCATTCGGGAGTCTACATTTCCATTTTAAGAACGACCCCCAGATTGGTCCCTGTTTCATCCGCAAAATACCGGAGCCTGTTCAGGTATTCCCTGTAAGTTCGGTTGAACAGGTTTTCTCCCCGCAGAATAAACTGAAATCTTTTATGAAAAAACTTGAAATCGGACTGAAATTCCGCACCCATCAAGAAATAGGCTGGGGGAGGATCCAGGAAATCGGTGGAATCCGCCACATTGGTTCTTTCGAATACGTATCGACCGTTGATACTGATTTTGGAATGAGTGTTCTTTTTGAATGCAGGAAGATGGTAACTTATACTGTTGAAAATCTGTGGTGCCGGTGTTCCGACCAGTGTGCTGCCATCGTCCCTCCTCATAATATTGACATAGGAGAGTCTGGAGATCCATTGCCAGTCATGTCCCAGCTCTAGTCTGTGGGTCAGGTCGAGTCCGTATACCCACACATCGGTCTGACGATAGGAAAACACAGGAAAGGCGCCCCGGATGGTGAGTCGATAGGTATTTTGTGGTTCGAGGTAAATGTAATCTCTGATGTATTGAAAGTAGGGTGTCAATTCAAAGGTCCAGGATTCAGTTGGATTCAGTGAATGGGTGAAAAGTGTTTTGAAGGAATATTCTGGATTTAAGTTTTTGTTGCCCTCTTCAATTCCCGCAACGGACTGATGCAGACCATTGGAGTAGAGTTCATTCATTTCGGGTGATCTGCCCGCCACACCGGTTTGGATTTTCATACTCCAACCTTTTGCGGGACTGACCATAGCACCAAAAACAGAGTTGAATACATGAAATAAATGATTCTTTGTCTGGCTGGGTTCCAGGGCATTTCTCGAAATCAGGTTTGCTGAAAAATAATTCACTTCGTAACGAGTGCCGGCCTCATAGGTCCAGGATCCTGATCTCAGCTTCAACTGACCAAACAGGCCCGGGTTAAAAAGAAAATAATCCGGAATAAGCGGAAATGAGGAACTGCCGGGTACGTTGTAATTGTAGTTTACTTTATGTTGGGTACCGGCCTGCCATTCTAATTTTTTTTCGGTTTTTTTGTATTTGTATTCCAGCAACCAGGATTGCAAAAGCAAGTCCAGAGCCGGTGCGTCCTGAAAACGTACCCTGCGGACATCAAATTCCTGCCTGCGGTTTAACTGAGCTGAAATATTGAATTCCGAAAAACTGGTTTCTGTTTGCTTTTGTCGTGTAAACTTGTTGAAAATATGACTGACTACCTGAGAAGGCGATTCAATCCGATAGCTGAAATCGGGTTTCGTAAAAAAGGGTACCGCTCTGCCGATCGCATCCTCCAGGTCGGTGAGATTTCCGATATGAGATCCTCTCAGAACGCCCAGTTGGGCGTGATACAAACTGAAGAAATTTTTAAGCACCAGGGAACTTCCTTTTGCACGATACAGGTACAAATTTCCTGAATACTCCCGGATGCCGGTGTTGCTCAGGTAGTAAGACGGACTTCTGAGATCTCCTCCTATTTTCGATGAAAAACTGGTCCTCCAGTCAAAAAGGCGGGATGATTTTTCAATCCGGGAATTCCACGATAATACGTTTCCGTTGCTCTGATAGGAAAGGACATGGCTACCGTGCAAATGCGGATCGTGGTTGATTTTTTCCTGATCCAGCAATACAATTCCTCCCAGATGATTGCCGCCATAGGCCACGGCGTCAGCACCTTTGATGACCGTGATGATTTGCGAGCCGAACGGATCAATCTCCGGAGCGTGATCGGCACCCCATTGCTGACTGGCCAATTGGACGCCCTGTGTCAGTATGCCAATCCTGTTGCCGCTCATGCCATGTATGACCGGTTTGGAAATGTTGCCTCCGTTTTTGATCGAGTTGACACCATTGAATTCTTCCAGCAGCAGACCCAGCGGTTTAGCAGTGAGGTTTGTTAATTCCTGTATGCGCAGTGAATTTTGCGTTGAACTCTGATGGCCGGTTCTGACACCCTGCACGTCTACAGTTTGCAACAGATGGGCATGATGCTCCAAAAGGATCGACAAGACGGTATCCCGATTTCCCAGTTGAAAATACAACCGCGAGCTGACACAACCAGGATGACTGATATACAGGTGATACCATCCCGGGCACATATTTTCAAAGCGGAAAAAACCGGCGCTATCGGTTTTCCGATAGGCGCCGGTCTCTTCAATGTATACCTGTCCGAATTGCAGGCCCAGATCATCATGCGGGTCAGAAATCCGTCCGCTTAAGCTGATCTTACAGGACTGTGCCCCTGAAATGAATGAAGGCAAGAATAATGCAAAAATTAATAATGATCTGAACAAAGATCAAAGGATTGGTACGTCTTCAAAAGTAACATCGATATCCGTCTCACCACCTGCATTGGCTGGATTTCCAAGATTTACATCCGGGGCATTTTTATTCGGATTGTGTCGCAGAATGATGCGGAGGTTCCCTTTTGAGGCCGCTCCTGTCAATACAGTCGTTTTCAAACCCAGACGCTGGTTATTGTCATCTTTGTCTGCGTAAAATACCTGCAAGTTAAGTGAGCCGGAAACCAGATAGAAGAACTGATGGGCCAGATTTTCAGCTGCCACTTCTTTTCCAATATCCTCCGGAGGATTTACGGATTCATTCAAAAGCCTAATTTCACCAAGATAGAGTTGATTGGACTTCAGAATTCCAGTAACTGGAAGTTCAGGTGCATTACCCCCTTCGCCATCCAGATCGCGAAAGGTGTAGATCACTGTATCCTTATGTATTGTATCTATAAGAGTATATTGCAAGGTGGTGATGAGCTCTCCTTCATCGTGATTGTGATCATCGTGACAAGCTGTTTGGAACAACAGAACAGTTGAAAGGGCTATTAATATAAATAATTTATTTTGAAAAAAATTGTTTTTCATAAAAATGATTTCAGACGATTTCAAAAATTAGTTAAATGGGATAAATAAAATAGTAAACTATGTCAAAATAGTTTCAACATATCATTACGGGCAGAATAATTATTTTATATCAAAAATGCAGGGGGCCCTTTATTGGAAGGATTCGAATGTTCTGCATAAAAAGCACTAAAGCGGAATGAGTCTGTACATGAATGGATGCCTTTTGGAGAATAGAGTTTTGGCAGTTCCGGGAGCCAGGCATGGATATTGCGCAAGGCATCACACAGATCACAAGACTTTCTGTCCTTGAGCAAATGTGCATCGTGTTTACAGCCCTGTGTCAGGTCGCCATGATAGATGCTCCTGTGACAAGGGTCTGATTCTGCTTTTGAATCATGCACTACATGTTCGTGGTCATGATCCGGCAGGTGATCGTGCAGCAGGTTGGATTGTCCGTAAAACCAGAATGTCAAATAGGTCAAAAGCAAAACAGAGACTGAGACCTTTCTCAGCCCTTTTTGGTATTGCCTTTTTTCTATTTTCTTCACTCCAGACAAAATTACTCAATCATCTGAACCCATTCAGAATTTATTTTTCCACATCATGCTTTCTACTGGTTTTGGGGAACGCGCGTTGTACTTTGCTCCCGGTTTACGGTTGTAAAAGTGATGTATTTCACCATCTACCTGAAAATAGATCAACTGGCCGATTGGCATTTCTTTGTAGATCCGGACAGGCATCACACAGCTGATTTCCAGGGTCCAGTGGTTGCAAAATCCAACGTCTCCTTTTCCTGCTGTGGCGTGAATGTCAATGCCAAGTCTTCCGACACTTGATTTTCCCTCCAGGAAGGGCACCGTGGTATGGGTTTCGGTGTATTCAAGCGTGACACCCAGATAGAGGGTGCCTGGTTGGAGTACATAACCTTCGTCCGGAATTTCAAAATATTCCACCTCATTGTGAATTCGGGCATCCAACTCCTTATGCTTATATACCGCGAGGGTCCTTCCCAGATGAACATCATAGGAATTGGTGCCGAGGCATTCAGGATTGAAGGGTTCAATCAGGATGTCTCCCTTGGCTATGGCTTCCAGTATTTTCTTGTCAGTCAGTATCATGTTGTGTTTGAAATTTCCAGGATTTGATGCTGCCATCATCCGAGGCAGACAGAAGAAGGCCGCGTTCTTTTTTCCATAACAGGGTGTTTACAGAATGTTTGTGTGCTCCCGCTTTGGGCGGGGCTATGTCTTTTAACAATGATCCATCCTCCTTGTTCCAGATGCGGATACTTTTATCTCTGCTTGCGGAAGCTACCCAGGGATGAGGTTCCAGGTACACCATACTGTTGATGGTGTACCAATGTGCCTTTATGCTGTCCAGTTTGTGGATCCCTTCAGCGAGATGGTAGCGGTGTATCACTGCATCCATTCCGCCTATCCAAAGCAGGTCCTGAAGCGGCAAATACAGAAAGCTGAATACAGTTCTGATACCTTCAATTTGTATGATCATTTTAATTTCATCGCTGGCAGGGTCGTAAGTAAAGATGCGTCCTGCGCCATCAGAAATGAATATATTGGACAGGCCTGGTGGTTTTATGGCTGCTCTGATTTTATGGGAACTGATCTGGATTACTTTGATGAGTTCCATGGTTTCCGCATCCCAAATCGCCATCATTCCATCGGCAGCAAAAGAGTACAGTTTCTGATCAGAAAGCAAAAGACTGTGCACTGAATTGCGATGCAGCACTAATTTCCTTGCTGGTATTTCTGCTGATGGCTGAATCAGGTAGAGAAAACCCTTTTGGGTTCCTGCATAAAGGGACTTTGAATGTGGATCCCTGCACATCGAAAAGACTGCATCATCCATTTGGGCCACCGCAAGTCCTTGTTCCGGACGATCGAGGTCCCATCTGACCAGGGTTCCATCACTCCCGCTGCTGTAAAATGTATTTTCCTCTTCGGCTTCAGACAGGACATAGACGGAACCCCTGTGACCAGTGAAGGTATGAACAGCTTGAACCTCCAGGGCAGCCATCAGTATCGGATCATTATTTCATCAAGACTCTTGCGACGGATATCAGGAACCACGGCTTCCTGAGCAGGATAACCCACCGGGATCAGCAAATAGGGTTTTTCGTTTTCAGGGCGCTGTAGTATTTCCTGTAAGAAATTCATGGGACTGGGAGTGTGGGTCAGGGCAACCAGGCCTGCCTGGTGAAGGGCCGCCAGTAAAAATCCGCATGCGATTCCAACAGATTCCTGCACGTAATAGTTTTTTTTCTTGACACCGTCCAGCCAATCATGGGTTTTTCTAAAAACCACGATAAGGGCCGGCGCGATTTCCAGAAATTCTTTATGCCAATCTGTACCCAAAGGTGCCAGATCCTCCAGCCATTCCTGCGACATTCGGGATTGATAACTTTCGTATTCCTCTTTTTCGGCAGCTTCCCTGATTTGCTTTTTGATCTCAGGATCCCGCACCAGACAAAAGGTCCAGGGCTGCTTGTTGGCACCTGAAGGCGCGGTACCGGCCGTGCGGATGGTCCATTCAAGCAGCTCATCCGGAATATCCCGATCTGAAAAAAACCGAACACTCCTTCTACGATTCATCAAGGAATAAAAGTCGCGTGCCCGACACAGCATCTCAGTGGGCTCCAGGATTTCGTGATCCAATTTGATAAAAGGATGCTCATTCATGGCAGGTCTCCCAATTGTGGTCTCAACACCAATTCTTCCAGAACGGCAGAATCACTCAGTCGGATCGAAGAAATCACACATTCGGCTACATCAGATGCCTGCATGATTCTGGATTCTGGAAGGTCTGCACCTGACCAGGAATTTGACCAGGTCGCACCTGGATACACGGTAGTGACCTTGATGCCTTTGTCTTTCAGTTCATCCCTCAGGCAGCGACTGAATCCCTGCATGGCAAATTTTGTGATGCTGTACAGACCGGCTCTGGGATAGGGATCCTGACCCGCAATGGAGCAAATATTGATGATCTGACCTTTGCTGCGACTGATCATGGCAGGCAGCAGCCCCCTGGTGAGGTGAAAGACAGCATAAAAATTAACCTGCATCATTAACTCAAAATCCTCTTCGCTCCCATTCTGAATGAGTCCGGGCGTAAAGATGCCTGCATTGTTGACCAGAACATCCAGGTCCTTATGATGCTGTACCATGTGCTCAATCAATTTTTTTGTTCCCTCACGGGTACTCAGGTCTGATGGAAAGATATCGACCTGCAGGTGTTTGGCCTGATGTTGGATTTCCGTTTTCAGACCGGCTAGCTCCAGAGAATTCCTGGCTGTGAGGATCAGATCGTGTCCTTCTTCAGCGGCTCTTTGGGCAATGGCCTTTCCAATTCCCTTGCTGGCTCCTGTGATCAGTATCTTTTTTGTTATTTGTTTATTTTCAACAGACATTTTACTTCATCAAACTTTTAAATAATTTATCCGGCAAGACCCGAATGGAAAAAACTTCTGCAGCATGTTATGAAAGAGAGATACTACTGTTTCATGGCCAGTAATTTCATACTGATCCCAATTTCATCGTCTATGAATTTGTCGAGCAGATTGGGAAAAATGGATTTCGATTTATAATTGATATTCCAACGGGTGCGATCAATTTTCAGTTCGGGCACCTCGATCATCACGACATTTTCAGCCTGACTCACTTGAGCATGAACTTCAACAGGATGGGTGATTCCCTTGATCGTAAGTTGTCCGTATGCTGTGGTATTGGTGTTGCCACCTGCAGCGACGATGAAAGAATCAATGAAAAATTCCGCGTAGGGAAAGGAGTCTATGCTGAAAAAGTCAGGACTTCGCAGATGGTCCTCCAGATCTTTTCGTTCGGCTTCATCTTTCAGGTCTGTGCATTTAAGACTTTTCATATCTACCAGAATACTTCCTCCCTGAAGACGGCCTTCCATGTCCGTAAACAATTCACCTTTGCCCATCAGGAGTGTTCCGGAATGCGATCCTGTCGGTTTGGATCCGGTCCAGGTAAGTGTGCTGTTTACAGTATCGATCAGGATGCGCGTGCCATAAGCCTTGTGGTCAGGTACCGAAGCATTTTCATTCTGAAGAGGCGCCGGTGCTTTCTCCTTGCAGCTTGAGAAAATGATGATCAATATGCCCAGTCTTACAAAGTCAGTGATCTTAAATTTTTTTGGATTCATTTTGTCGGATGGTTTGGAAAATGATTTGTTATATCGGTTTGCATTTGAGTTCGAGCCAGATTCTTTCTTCATCGTTCAGATGTGGGCTTACGCGTCGGTACACCTCCGCATGGTATGAATTTAGCCATTCCACTGAAGCTCTGTCCATATCCGGTTCAAATACCAGACTGGTGTCAATGGGGAACAGGGTCATGGTTTCAAAATCCAGGAAATCGCCATACTCTCCTGTACCCGCGTTTCGCGTGAGGACCAGATTTTCAATGCGGATGCCAAACGAACCAGGTTGGTAAAAGCCGGGTTCGTTGGACGTGAGCATACCTTCCATCAATTCGGTACTTCCCCTCTGGTTCCAGGCCGATACAAAGCCTTGCGGGGGTTCGTGTACATTCATAAAAAAACCAACCCCATGTCCTGTACCATGTCCGTAATTGAGGTTTTTTTGCCAGAGGTATTGTCTTGCAAAAGCGTCGAGTTGTATACCGCGGGTACCTTTAGGAAAAACTGCCTTGCTCAGCGCAATATGGCCCATCAGGACAGCTGTGTAGATTCTTTTTATCTCCTCAGAAACATCAGATAGCGCGATGGTGCGGGTGATGTCTGTGGTTCCATCGAGATATTGCCCTCCGGAATCGAGAAGCAGGATCCCTTCGGGTTTAATTGTTGCTGATTCTTTCGGATCCGGTCTGTAGTGAATGATGGCTCCGTTTGGACCATATCCGATGATGGCATCAAAACTTTCTCCTACATAAGCAGGCTGTTCTGACCGGAACTCCCGGATCTTCATGGCCACTTCGTATTCAGTGGGACCTGAGCCGGAGCGCAATTGTTTTTCAATCCACATAAATGCTCTGGTCAAAGCGACAGCATCTTTCTCCATGGCCTTCCGGATGTGCAGGGCTTCCGTAGGGTTCTTAACCGCTTTGGCCAGCATGACCGGACTGGGGGCACAGATCATCCGACCATTGGGTATACTGAGGGCGAGTCTGGTATTGGTGCTGTTTGGATCGATCCAAACCATGCCTTCGGGCAGACCGGCAAGGTCTGCAGAGATGTTTTCGTATGGACAAAGCCGGATGCCGTCTTCCTGCAGCTTTTTGATCAGATCCTCACTTATTTTATCAGGATGGACATATAATTTCATTTGATCGGTCCCGATCAGACCATATCCTAAAAATACGGGATTGCAATGTACGTCACTGCCGCGGAGATTGAGCAACCATGCAAGCTCATCCAGGGCTGATACCAAAAGATGATCCGCCTTCATTTTGCTCATTTCAGAACGGATCAGGGCAATTTTTTGGCGCCGGTCCATTCCGGAAAAATGTACCTCGTGTTCATAAATGGGCCTGGCAGGTAAAGCCGGTCGGTCAGACCAGATTTTAGAAAGCAAGTCCCCACAATCCTTGAACTGGAAGCCGGCAGCCCGGAGCTTTTCGTCAAAAGCCTTTAACTGTCCAAAGGACAGGCATAAAAAGTCGCAAGCCAGGGTTTGACCCGGAGACAGGTTGGCGATGCACCAATCCAGATATTCCGCCTGGGTCTGCACACTCAACTTGTGCAGGACAAAGGGTCCACCCGCAAGTTGTTTTTCCGCCTGAAGGAAATAGCGGACGTCTGTCCAGAGGCCGGCATGTTGAGCGGTCACAAGGGCTGTGCCGGCTGAACCGTCAAAACCGGTCATCCAGGTCCTTCCGCTCCAGTGCTCTGGCAGATATTCGCTCTGATGAGGGTCAGCAGAAGGAATGATCAGGGCGTCCACACCTGCCTCTCTCATCAGGGCCCGAAGTGCCTCAATCCGCTCGTGTCGGTTCATAGAAAATAATTAATGTATTAAAAAAAATTGTAATATGTGTATTTGTATTTATATTTGCCCTGCAATACTACGAAACTGGTTTTAGAACCAACCATCGAAAGCTATTGTTTTAAAGGACGTATAAAATATGATCAAACAGCATCTTAGCCAAAAGCTTCTCCAGAAGCTTTCTCCCCAACAAATTCAGCTCATGAAGCTGCTCCAGATTCCTACAGCCATCCTGGACCAAAGGATCAAGGAGGAATTGGAGCAAAATCCGGCCCTCGAAGAGGGCAATGAAATGGAAGATGATTCAGAACGCTTTGAAATTCAGGCGGAAAGCGATACCTCGGCCGATGATTTCAGCGAAAGCGCTCAGGAATTTGAAGAAAAGGATCCCATGCTGGAGTCTTCCGGCGATGACTTTGAAGAATACCTCAATAATTATCTGGAGGACGATACAGCATCTTACAAATACAGAACAGATGATTATTCCGGAGAAACCGAAGAGCAAAAATCGGTTCCCTATGCAGTGGAGAATACCTTCCACGATCATCTGGAACGCCAGATTGGCCTTTTGCCTCTGAGAACGGAAGACCAATACAAGATCGCCCTGCAGATCGTGGGTTCCATCGACGATGACGGCTATCTGCGCAGAGAGCCTACGGCCATCATAGATGACCTTATTTTCTCCCAGAATATCGACACGAATGAGGCGGAGATCCAATCCATTCTGAAAATGATCCAGTCCTTTGATCCACCGGGCGTCGGCGCACGGGATCTTCAGGAGTGTCTGCTGATCCAGATTCGCGTCAAGATCCGGACAGAGACTTCCCGGGTCAAACTGAAGGCATTGAAACTGGCTGAGACCATTCTGGAGCGATTTTTCGAAGAGTTTACCAAGAAACACTATACCCGGATGCAGCGATCACTGGGACTGTCTGAAGCCCAGCTGAAAGCAGCCATGGATGAGATCCTCAAACTGAATCCAAAGCCCTCGTCCGGTTATGTAGACCCCTTGTCTGTCAACTCTGTTATGGGTCATTACATCGTCCCTGATTTTACGGTTCAGAATCGGGATGGCGAGCTTGAATTGGTGATCAACTCCAAAAATGCCCCTGACCTCAAGATCAATGATCACTACATGGAAATGCTCAGGGAATACAACGATCAGAAAAAAGCAGGCAACAATGGCCGTAAGGAAAAAGAGGCGGTCATGTTCATCAAACAAAAGATAGAAAGCGCCAAGTGGTTTATTGACGCCATCCGTCAGAGACAGGACACCTTGTACCGCACGATGTACGCCATTATGCAATTCCAGCAGGAGTATTTTCTGACAGGCGATCAGAAGAAGATAAAACCCATGATCCTGAAGGATATTGCCGATATCACGGGTCTGGATATTTCCACCGTGTCCCGTGTGGCCAACAGCAAATTTGTACAAACCGAATTTGGGACCAAGAGGCTGAAAGAATTTTTCTCGGAATCCCTGCAGACGGAAGAAGGGGACGAAGTCTCCACGCTGGAGGTCAAAAAAATTCTATCAGAGATGATTCTCAAAGAAAGCAAGCGCAAACCGCTGAGCGATGAAAAACTGAAGGAGATGTTGCTGCGCAAAGGTTATAACATCGCCAGACGCACCATCGCCAAGTATCGCGAGCAAATGAATATTCCCGTTGCAAGATTGAGAAAGGAGCTGGTTTAAGAAAATATCCATTCAGGATCTTTGCCAAAATAGATTTCAGGCTGGGAAAATCCTCTGATCGCAGCTGAGTATTTTCGAAACTTCGATAATCACAGTTTGTAACTGCGATCAGGAATGGCATTCCTTCCGTTAAGATCGGTCAGATCCCCAGTTCTTTCAGTTGTTTGGGATCAATCTCAGATGGCGCGTCGATCATCATATCCCTTCCCTGGTTGTTTTTGGGGAATGCGATGTAATCCCGGATGGAAGTGCTGCCTTGCATGATGGCGCAAACGCGGTCCAGACCAAAGGCAATGCCACCATGTGGAGGGGCTCCCTGTTCGAATGCACCCATGAGAAATCCAAACTGATGTTCAGCTTCTTCTTTGGAGAATCCAAGCAGCTCGAAATTCTTTTCCTGAAGTGTTCTGTCGTGGATGCGGATGGATCCGCCACCCAGCTCGGCTCCGTTGATCACCATATCGTAGGCGGCAGCGCGGATAGATGAAAGCGTTTCGCGATCAGATGACTCCATTTTGTGCATATCCTGTGGCAGCGGACTGGTAAATGGATGGTGCATGGCAAAAAACCTCCCCGACTCTTCGTCCCACTCCAACAAAGGAAAGTCCAAAACCCAGAGCGGTTTGAAAACAGATGTAGGGATCAGTTCAAATCTCCTTGCCACTTCGAGTCGTAAATCTCCCAATTGCTTCAGCACAGCGTCTTTTTCTCCTGTCAGGATCAGGATTACATCTCCTGGCCCTGCACCCACGGCCTTACCTGCCTCCACCAGTTTTTCCTCGCTGTAAAATTTGAGGATGGAAGATTTCACGCCATCGGGGCTATACCGGACATACATCATGCCTTTTGCTCCGATCTGTGGGCGTTTCACCCAGTCTGTCAGGTCGTTGATTTCTTTATTTGTGAATTTCTCCTCCAGGCCTTTGACCACGATCCCGCGCATAAAGGGGGCGTTGTCAATGACCTGAAAGCCCCCACCCCGCAGGCCGTCCAGGGCCACAAACTTCATGTCAAATCTAAGATCCGGTTTGTCCGATCCGTAGGATGCCATCGCTTCATCATAACTCATTCTGGGGAATTCCGGCAGCTCTATACCCAGGGTTTGGCGGAAGAGATACCTCATCAGGCTTTCGAAGGTCTGTAACACATCTTCTCGCTCCACAAAGGCCATTTCGCAGTCAATCTGGGTAAATTCCGGCTGGCGGTCCGCCCTCAGGTCCTCATCCCGGAAACAGCGGACGATCTGAAAATATCGATCCATGCCGCCTACCATCAGGATCTGTTTAAAAGTCTGAGGAGATTGGGGCAAAGCATACCATTGGCCCGGGTTCATCCGGCTGGGCACGATAAAGTCCCTGGCTCCCTCGGGAGTGGATTTGATCAGGTAAGGCGTTTCTATTTCGAGGAAACCCTGTTCGCTGAGGAATTTGCGGGTCTCCAGAGCAATTTTGTGCCGGAAGATCAATTTTTCCCGAACCGGAGTCCTTCGGATGTCCAGATAGCGATATTTCATGCGCAACTCATCGCCGCCGTCTGTGTCGTCTTCGATGGTGAAGGGCGGTACCACGGAAGCATTGAGGATATCGAGACTTTTTACTTCAATTTCTATATCTCCGGTAGGCCTGTTGGGGTTTTTACTGGTTCTTTCCCGCACGATGCCTTGCGCACGCACCACATATTCGCGTCCGCAGCGACGGGCTTCCTGACATAATTCCGGGTTGACTTCCATGTTGAAGGACAACTGAGTGATGCCATAGCGGTCCCGGAGATCGATAAAGCTGAGTCCTCCGAGATTGCGCGTCGCCTGAACCCATCCGGCCAGTGTGACTTCCTGTCCTACATGTTCCATGCGCAATGCTCCGCAATCGTGTGTCCTGTACATATTCTTGTTTTTTAATTGAGGCGCAAAGGTATGCGAAAACCGTTTATCGGCCATACCCATGCAATGCCACAAACAGAACTTTCACCAAAAAAGGATTTAAAAATGGGTCCAGCCCTGGGCCTGAAGCGGATGCTCTTTCCCCGAAGAGGTTCTGAGCTTGATGCCGGATTCTGCCGGCAAAATTTCTCCGATGTAACTGAAACCGGGGAGG
Organism: Bacteroidota bacterium; assembly: GCA_029572935.1. Taxonomy (GTDB): domain Bacteria; phylum Bacteroidota; class Bacteroidia; order Chitinophagales; family Saprospiraceae; genus Vicinibacter. The sequence goes on along the minus strand of JAKQHM010000056.1, from coordinate 66,779 downwards.
TATCTGATCTTGTCGTAGTCCTGCGGATCCACGCACATCAAAAGCTCATAGTCTTCTCCGCCGTTGAGAGCACAGATACCCGGGTCCATATGGAATTCCAAGGCAAGCTGTTTTGCTTCGTTTTGTATAGGCAATAGCTGGTCCTCTATGACGGCACCTACACCTGATTTGCGGCAGATATGCATCAGGTCAGAGGACAATCCGTCGGACAGATCGATCATGGCTGTAGGCACCAGTCCGATCCTTTCCAGAAGACTGATGATGTCCCTTCTGGCTTCAGGTTTCAGAAAGCGTTCCACCATGTATTTGTGGTCCTCCAGCTGAGGTTTGATATTGGGGTCTGACAGGTAGATCTGTTTTTCTCTCTCCAGAAGCTGCAGTCCCAGATAAGCTCCTCCCAGCTCCCCGGTCACAACGAGAAAATCACCCGGCCTGGCGCCGCTCCGGTAGGTGATTTTATTGGGTTTTTGCCTGCCGATGGCCGTCACGGAAATGATCAGACCCTTTTGGCTGCTGCTCGTATCTCCGCCGATCAAATCTACCTTGTACAGATTGCAGGCAGTCTGAATACCGGCATACAATTCTTCCAGAGCTTCCACAGAAAAACGGTTGGACATGGCAATGGATACGGTGATCTGTTCCGCAATGCCATTCATGGCACAGATGTCGGACAGATTGCTGATGACGGCTTTATAGCCGAGATGCTTGAGGGGAAAGTACATCAGATCAAAATGAATGCCTTCCACCATCAGATCGGTACTGATTAAAATGTTTTGATCTCCGCCGATCAGTACAGCTGCATCGTCTCCCACTCCCAGAAGGGTATTTTCGTGATGCAACACAAATTTCTCCGTGAGATGATCGATTAGTTTGAATTCACCAAACTGGTTTATTTCTGTTCGTTCCATGTTATGATTCTGATTTGCTGATGTGTTCCAGCGCCGATTGGACGCTGGGCCAGATGTCGTGATCGGAAAGAGGAGCTTCCAGATTCAGGAGCTGGTTTGTGTTGGGGTGTTGAAATCTGAGTTTCCAGGCATGAAGGCCTATGGATCTGTCTTTGTTGGATCTTCTTGCACCATATTTCACATCTCCCTTGATGGGTAAGCCGGCTGCTGCAAGCTGGCATCTGATCTGATGAAATCGGCCCGTCTGGGTTTTGACCAGAAGCACGGAATATTTTTGCAGTTGGGCCAAAACGCTGTATTCGAGGATGGCTATGCGGGCATCCGGTTCGGAGGAAACAAAAGCCTTGTGCAATTTTGCATCATGGATCAAACCGTTCTTCAATATGACCGGTCCTTTGTCCTGGGTCAGTGGCACTAAGGCCAGATAATATTTTTCGACTTTTCTCAGTTCCATTAGTTCCTGAAAGACAGCCTGATCCTGGGCGGTCTGGCCAAACAAGACCAATCCGGACACAGGCCTGTCGATGCGCTGGCATAAATACAGGTCGTGCTTCACATAAGCGCTCATCAGTCTTTGCAGGCTTGGATCGCCCGACTGGTCCTCCTGCACAGGGATGAGAGGAGGTTTGAAAGCTGCCAGAAAATGATGATCCTTGTACAGGATGAGGGAAGATAGATCTTGCAAACTGTTTTATTTAATTTCTTCGTAATCCGTGTAATCGCCCGGTCTTTGGTTTTTTCTGCTTTCGTGTTCCGGAGTGATTTTCTTTTTTTGAAAGAAAAGCATGTAGAGACCATAAATGGCCAGGGCCAGGATGACTAATCTGATCATGAGCAGAACTTAAGGGTACAAAGGTACGGTAATGTGCAATTTAGGCGCTTGTTTTTCGTTGAGACCGGGTACTGGGAGCTCCTCTTGTTTGGTGGAATGATGGAAATAGCTACTTTTACATGTTAATTTTCGTAATATTATTCTTTTCTTAATTTGTAAGAAACTTATTTTCTGATGAATATGGCGTTAAATCGGGTAAACCTGACCGGCTGGCTGGTGTTTTTGATCACTTTTGCTGTTTATTTCATGTCGGTGGAGCGCACAGGCAGCCTCTGGGATTGTGGAGAATTTGTTCTGGGAGCCTACAAACTACAGGTGGTTCACCCTCCGGGGGCCCCTGTGTTTCTGATCATCGGCCGCATGTTCACCTGGGTGGCCACCCTGTTCTCGGATACCCCATCGGACATAGCTTTTGCTGTCAACCTCATGTCGGGCATTTGTTCGGCTTTCGCTGCCATGTTCATTGCTTGGACCACGATCATTTTTGCCAAAATTCTTTTGTACGGACGAAACCGCGACGAAGAGGCATCGGCTGACTGGGCTGTGATGGGAGCCGGTCTGGTAGCAGGTCTGGTCACTGCATTTGCCACTTCCATTTGGTTTTCAGCGGTGGAAGGCGAGGTTTACTCCATGTCCACCATGTTCACTTGCATGACCCTGTGGTCTGCTGTCAAGTGGTATTACCTTCCCAATGAACCCAAACACGACCGCTGGCTGATTTTCTCCATCTACTCTGCCGGTCTGTCGGTAGGCGTTCACTTGCTGAGTTTGCTGGCATTCCCGACCATAGCTATTTTGTACTACTATAAAAAATGGCCGAAAGTAACTTTCAAAGGCTTTGTCGTTTCCGCCATCGTGGGCGTGGCAGCGGTCATGTTGTTTCAGGTACTGGTGGTATCCGGCATTCCCAAGCTTTGGAGCATGTTCGAGATGTTTTGTGTCAATTCACTGGGACTTCCATTTCACACCGGGTTGATACCTACACTCTTGTTCCTGGCCGGTATCTTCTATTACGGCCTGAACTATGCAAAGAAAAAAGGATCTGACCTGATCTACAAGTTGGTATTCACCTCCATGCTGATCGCCATTTCCTACACCCCGGTGGGTGTTGTCCTTTTAAGGGCTATGGCCAACACTCCGGTCAATATGAACAATCCGGATGACGTGGTTCGTCTTTTACCTTATCTCAACAGGGAGCAATACGGCGACCGGTCCTTGCTGAAGGGACCCCATTTTGATGCCCGCCCGATCGATACAAAAACCGAAGACCGCTATGGACGCAAAGGCAATAAATACGTGGTCGTGGATCGCAAATTCGACTATGTATTTGCCAAAAAAGATGAAATATTTCTGCCCAGAATCAGCCACAGCGATCAGGGAAGGGTTCAGTTGCACCGCATGTGGATGAAATACCTGACCAATCGTCAGGAAGGAAAACCCGATATGCTGTATAACTTGAAATTCCTTTGGAGCTATCAGTTTGGATGGATGTACTGGAGGTATTTCTACTGGAATTTTGTGGGTCGTCAAAACGGTGACCAGGGTTATTTTCCATGGGATAAAAAAGACGGACACTGGCTGTCTGGTATCAAAGCGATCGATAGTTCCCGATTGTACAACCAGGATCAGTTGCCTCGCGTGATCCGGGAAAATATGGCCCGCAATACCTACTATTTCCTGCCCTTGATTTTTGGAATACTTGGAGTCATTTTCCATTTCAGAAAAGACCGGAATGATTTTCTGGCGCTGCTGGTGATGTGGCTGATTACGGGTCTCGGTCTTTGCTTTTTCAACAACTCTCCCCCCAACGAACCCCGAGAAAGGGATTATGTACTCGTGGGTTCCATCTTTACATTTGCCATATGGGTGGGCTTGGGTGTATTGTTCCTGGTGGACCTGCTCCGCAACAGACTGCATATGGCTTCCGGCTTATCCGGTGGCATCGCTACGGCAGTGGTGCTTACGGCACCGGTGATCATGGGATTCCAGAACTTTGACGACCACTCGAGAAACGGGATTACAGCTGCACGGGATTATGCCATTAACATACTGGAGTCCTGTCAACCCAATGCCATCATTTTCACGTATGGAGACAACGATACCTATCCGGTCTGGTATGCACAGGAAGTGGAAGGCATCCGCCGCGACGTGCGGGTGATCAACCTGAGCCTGATCGCAGTGGATTGGTATATTGATTCCCAGAGGAGAAAAATAAATGATTCCGCTCCGGTCAAGATGTCCATTCCAAAAGAGCAATACCGCGGTTATCTCCGCAACCAGATCTTCTATTTCAATCCGGCCGGCGAAAATGCTCCGGATGTGGAAATGAGTCTGGGATCCCTGTTGAAATTTTTAGGGGAGGATCATCCGATATCAGCCGGATCCGGTCGTGAATTTGAAACCTATCTTCCGACCAGAAAGGCATTCCTCGAAGTGGATCCTCAGAAAGCACTGGAACTGGGTATGATCCGTCAGGGAGACAGCGCCATCACCAACAGAATACCGGTCAACCTTCCCGGTAATTACATTACCAAGGATGATCTCGCTGTATTGGACATTATTTATTCAAACATCAATGATCGTCCCATTTATTTCTCAGTCACCTGTCAGCAGGAAAAACTTTTGGGCCTCCAGGACTACATGAGTATGGAAGGTCTCGCTTTGCGGATAACTCCCGTATTTACGCCGAGCGACAGAAGTCTGTCGATCTATGGATCCGGTCGCATGGACGTAGAAAAAAGTTATGAGGCGGTGATGAATAAATACAAATGGGGCAATTTCGATCAGAAAAAGCTTTATGTAGATCATGCCTATGGTCCCAGTGTACAAGGCCTCAGAATGATGATGATGAGACTGGGTTCCATATTGGAAGCGCAAGGGGATACGGCAAGGTCTGCAGAAGTGGCGATGAGGTACTTCAAGTCCTTCCCCAATATGAATTTCCAGTACGACATCCGGGTGATGCCTTTCATCCAGATGCTCATCAGTGGAGGTAAACTGGAAGAAGCAAAGGCCAATATGAAAATACTGGCAGAGGAAACAGCAGATATGATGAAATTCTACGATTCCCTCTCACCGGATGACCTGGCCTCCAGCTTCCAGCAGGACAAGGCTTTCACACTTTCAGGTGTAAAGGAAATCATCAGCATATTGCCACAGCTCAAGGATGCTGCATTTGAAGAAGAAATTAAAAAACTTCTTGCCAAATACAATCCTGCACCGGTAATCAATTAATACTGAGTGTATGCACCAGGTGATTGCAATAGGTTCTGACCACGCAGGATTCCCGCTCAAGGAGCAACTTCTTTTTTGGTTGCCGGAATTGGGTTATTCAGTCGTGGACCACGGATGTTATTCGTCTGATTCGGTCGATTATCCGGACTACGGTAAGAAAGTGGCCTCTACGGTGGCTGAAGGCCAAGCCGAGCTGGGGATTGTGATTTGTGGCAGTGGCAACGGGATCGCGATTGCGGCGAATAAGATCAAGGGCATCCGTTGTGCGCTTTGCTGGAATCCTGAGATTGCATCACTGGCCAGACGACACAACGATGCAAATGTGCTGGCCTTGCCGGGAAGGTTTGTTACAGAGGAAGAGGCGCGCAACATAGTGACCAGCTTTTTGGATGCGACCTTTGAAGGAGGCAGGCATCAGACCAGGATAGATAAAATCGAAGAGTGAAAATATTGAGATTTCTATTGGCCTTTCTGCTGCTTTCGGGAAGCTATCTTCAGGCTCAGGAAAAATATTTCAGTGGGGTCACCACCCCACAGTACGGTCCCAGACTGACAGATCCCGCCACCAAAATAGCGGAACAGATCCAACGCGATGAGCTCAAGGAGATCTTGTATTACCTGGCTTCCGATTCCTGCAAGGGAAGGGAGTTGGGATCATCCGGCAATGACAGCGCTGCGGAATACATTGCATCCCGTTTTCGTTCCTTTCAGGTCAGTCCTCCTCCGGGCATGAAAGACCATTTTCAAAACGTGAGTTTCAAATGGATCTACTGGAAAAAAATGAATTTCAAAATAGATGATTTTGAATTTCGCAATTTATGGGATTACGTCAGCCTCGCCAGGGACAACCAGAATCTGAATCTGGAAACTGAAGAGGTTCTTTTTCTTGGGTACGGGATCGATGACCCTGCCTACAGCGATTATAAAAATCAGGATGTCACCGGAAAGGTCATATTGATCTACAAAGGAGAGCCCGTAGGAAAAAATGGCAACAGTCACATCACCGGCAAGAAAGAACTATCTGCATGGAGCAGTGACATCCAGCTCAAATTGCAGGCTGCGCACAAGCATGGCGTGAAACTGGTACTCATTGTCGAAGACAAATTCAAAGAACTGGCAGATGCCAAAAGGATGGACATTCTCAGTCCCTCCGTCCTGTTGGCAAAGGAAGAGGAATCCCAACGACCTCAGGCCAATTCCATTTATTTGTCCAGTACCCTGGTCTCCAAATTGCTGGGTAGCTATACCAAGAAGGTGATACAGGCCAGAGATAAAATAAAAGCAAAGGGCAAACCCAAAAGTGTTCTGGTCAAAAGAAAAATATCGGCAGAACAGGTCAGGGATGGCAATCAGGTGCGGGGCAGAAATGTGCTGGGCTACATAGAAGGTACCGATAAAAAAGACGAAGTCGTGGTGGTCACCGCGCATTATGACCACATCGGGATGAAAGGCAAAGAAGTATTCAATGGAGCGGACGACAATGCCTCCGGCACGAGCAGCGTGATCCTCATTGCCAAGGCTCTTCAGGCAGCAAAGACGTCGGGACTGGGTCCCAGAAGATCGGTACTCTGTATGCTCGTCACAGGTGAGGAAAAAGGCCTGCTGGGCAGTATGTATTATGTCAACGATCCTGTCTTTCCGCTTGAAAATACCGTGGTCAACATCAATGTGGACATGGTGGGGCGTACCGACGCCAAGTATAAGGACAAGACCGATTACATTTACGTCATTGGCTCCGACAGGTTGTCCAAAGACTTACACCGCATACACGAAGACGTGAATCTGGGAAGGTCCGGATTGACTCTGGATTATACCTACAATTCCGAAAACGATCCCAACCGGTATTATTATCGTTCTGATCACTACAACTTTGCAGAAAAGGGAATACCCGCCATTTTCTTTTTCAGTGGAGTGCACGAGGATTATCACCGCATCACGGACGATGCTGACAAGATTCTGTTTGACAAAACGGAAAAAATCGCCCGCCATATCTTTTACCTGGCCTGGGAGCTGGCCAACGCCAACGATCGCCTGAAAGTGGATCAGGTCAACAAGTAAGTTTTACTTTGATCTTTCTTTTCAACTGATTTGAGCCCGGATTGAGACTTTCCATATTCGTGAATATTTTTAATTCCAATGAGTCAGCTATTCTGTGTATAAATATCTAAAATTGCTAGGCTCTTCCAGAAATTTGTCCACCATTCAAATCTATTTCACCTCCGGACAAATCTTTTACGCGGACCCCGGTTTAAATTCCAATTATACCACGCATCATGATTTCTAATGACCATTTTGGGATTATTTTGGAAAGGTGTAAAATGACTATTTTATTAACTTAGCTGTATTATTTGATTCATTATGGTCCCGACAATAGAGGTAATAGATAAGAAAATCAGGCGCTTAAGCGAAGTAGTGCAGTTTTGTCAAAAGGAAGATTGTGTTGATTTAAGCCTGTCAAAAGTAACTTACAGTCATATAGTATGCGGTAAGGTAGTGCCTGCGATTTCCGCGATAGGAAAACTGGTTTCGTTTTTTGAGGTAAATATTGCACAGTTCTTTCACTCAAACGATTTAGAACAAGAACTTAATTTACCCTTAATGGAAAAAATTAAAACAATGTATACACTTGGCTCATTTGAACAACAAGCCTTATTCAAGTTGATTGATTTGGCATGAACCAATAATCGGATGTGGGATATATTGTGCACTTTAATTGCTAAATAACATGTACACATACAAGATTCTTTTACACAAAGAAGCCGAAGGAGGCTTTACTGTTTCTGTGCCAGCATTGCCTGGCTGTATTACATATGGCGAAGATGTGGACGAAGCTATTGCAATGGCGAAAGAAGCTATTGAACTTTATATTCTTGAACTACAGGAGAGAGGTGAAGATATTCCCGATGACAGCAATACGCTGGAATACTCTATAAACCTGGAAACTGTATGAACCAAAGCCCCAAGCACCTGATTAAGATTTTAGAAGATAACGGATTTATTTTTAAACGATCCAAAGGCTCTCACCAATTGTTCCACAACCCTAATACCAATAAAACAGTTATAGTTCCTGTGCATGGAGGTAAGGATATGAAAAAAGGTACTTTTCTTGCCATAATTAAGCAAGCTGGAATTGAAAAAAATAACATCGATTAAACGAATCTACGGGCTGCTGGATGTCCTTCTGCCTCAAAAATGGCGACCTCAAAACCTATAAGTAGTTGCTAGGACGGATACACTTGAGATAAAAATCCGGATAAGCCAGTAAAAGACTAATTAAGGAGGAGATAAAACAAATAAACGAAAATACGACTAGTAAAATGCCTCAGGAAACAAACATTAAATACCTACAGACAAAACGAAATCGTATCTATGGGATTCTGGCGCTGAAGTCGACACAAGCTGTTCAACCCGCCAACAGAGTGGCCATTCACCCAAAGTAGGTGGCATGGGGCACGCAGTGTTTTGAAACGCAATGCAGAATTAAATTTCCAGCACCCGCAATCGCGGGTATTCAGATATTTTAATTCTGCACTGCGTTCAAACTTAATTGTTTGCGCCACTGCCCATGTCCTGTATTGTGATTAGTTTCCACCTGTTTTCTTTTCCTTAAGTTTTCCGTATTCACCGAACGGAACAAAAAGTTCTGAGCTGCTCGCGCGTATCTTGTTCTCGGATACTTTTTTGTATTTTAATTCAATCCCAGCGGAGTCTATTTTGTAAACTATTCCTTCATCAAGCTTTAATTTTAGTTCCGGACTTGTTGTCGAATTTAGCTCAATATCCGCTTCATATCCACCGATAGTCTTTGTGCTAAGAATGATATAGTTTTCTCCAGAATAAAGAAGTTCTTTGTATTCAAGAAGATCCTTATTGGTAGTATTTTTTAACAGTTTCTTAAGTGCAGGTACTAGAAGGAAAGTATTGTGGTATCTACCGGGAACTACTGACGTCTTTTTAGCTCGAATTATTTCAGCTGTTAATTCTGCGTCGGCAAGCGAAGAAACTGCAGCAAACGCACTGCTGAACTCCGTTCCTGTAGTAATTGTTTGACTGCAACTACCTTTAGGTTGTGGAGTAATTAGCTTATCATATTCCGCTGGGTTACTTAATAATATATCCTTTAATATCGCAGTAGGCTTGAGCGTCCTTTTTGAAATTAGTGTACCTATGGAAAAGGAAGACACACCAAAATAGCTTTGGCGTTTGTCCTGTTCTGTTTTCATACAGTCTTTTAGCAACTTTCTCCATGCCTTCTCTTGTTGCGATTTAGACGTAATTAACCGAGTAAATAGATTAGGCCTTGCTGGGACTACATCAAAGTTATCATCACTAAATAGAATTCCTGAATAGATAAGACCTCGATTGTTAACGGTATCTAATTTCCCCATTGCAAGTTGTATATTCATATTTTGGTCGATCGCATATGACCAATACCTTTGTGCGGTAAATCGATCATCACTAACTGCCATGGCTTCTTCAATCTGGCTGTACCTATATGCTGGAAGACTATTAAGTTCAATTCGAAAGGAATCTAACCTATTACTTGTATTTGGTAGAAATGTTGCTTTTTCAAAATCAAAAAGCAAAGTATTTTTAGTATTGTACATTGAGTCAGAATCAACAATTACTGTTTCAAATTCCAAGTCGGGTTCATTATTTTCCCTTCGAGAGTTTAAGAAAATGAATATCCCTGTTGTTAGGATACCCGCGATTGCTACAATTATTATTTTATTTTTCATATAGTTGGTTTTTTTACCAAGATTACTTCTTATCTCAATAGTGAAAGGCATTAGCGCTAACGTTTCTGCGCATGGCGTTCGTGAGGGATTTCGGAGCACAAAACTATCAATACACAACAAAAGTTGATGCGATGCAGAATGTTCAATTTACCACTGAACCCGCTTTTTTGCAAAACCGCTGTTATCGTTTCGGAGTTCTTTTTCGTCCGTTGGTTTCTCGGTCGTTTTGGTCGTGCGTTGGGACAGACACACTCTTTGCCAAGCTTGGGTTTGAGCGTTGGCTGTGCGGCTTGGCAATATGTGTGGCTATGAAGGGTTGGCATAATTCAAACACTTTAAAATATATTTTCTTCTTTTGTTCTTAATTCTTCAAATAGAGCCGACAAGCCTTTGCCACCTGAAAAATACTCATTGAAAAATTCACTTGTTCTCTTTGGTATTATCTTAATCTTTTGAGGTGAAACTTCCAATAAATTGAAATTAGGCAAATCTGACAAATAGGTGCTCTTTTGAATGTTCTGAACATGGTCAATAAAGCGGTTTTTAAGTATATCTTCCCAGTCTTCGCTTTGTCGTTCTTGGGTGTTTAAAAATTCTTGACTGAATTGGGGATTAACAACAACCATCAATCTTGAATTGATTCGGTCATCACTTAATCCTTCTAAAAGCATATTGTTTATATATGGGTCAAAAAAACTATATCCTATTACGAAGTAAATCTGCTTTTGACTAAGTTGTTGTTTAAAGTGATACAACAAGGAAATAAAAGGGTCAACGGTTAAAAACTTACCACCTTGTCCGAATATTATGTGTGCTTTATTAAGCGGAATACTTAAAAATTCTTCAACGCTCATTTCGGGAGAATCACTTCTGTTTCGATTGAACACTTGATTTTCGTCCTTATAATAAAAGGACTCTTTTATTTTTCCTGTTTCTTCCTTTTCCCAATTAATTGAGCCATGAAGTTTATAATAATTGATTCGGAAGGAAGAACTGGTTGAATTATCTATGAATCCATCAAAAAAGCCATTATTAAAGCCTGTATTTAAAAGGGTTTCATCAGAACTATTAAAATGCTTTTCAAAAACCAAATCGTAATTCAGTGTAAAAAACTCCAAAATTGAGCTGCGGTCTTCTGTGTTTTTTAAATATTCGCTTATTGGTTTTAAATAATCTGTATTTTCTGCCCCCATATTGAGCCATTTAGAAAGTCGTTCAGTTAATTTTTCTTCAAGATTGTCAAACAAGGTTTTGGATTCTTGAGGAGTCCATGTTCTATTCAAATCTTTCCAAGCAATTTCGAGAAAGTTTATTTTATCAGCCCAACTGCCTGTTATTGGATAAGGTAAATAAGAGTCTCTATGAATAATTCTTCTAATGAGTAGCATCAAATCTTCAATATTAGGTTGATGACCATTTCTTTCATTAGGCTTTTTGCGTTCTTTTATGTTCTTCCAACTAGAGTGATAATGTAAGGCTGAAAGAAGGAAGTCGAGAGCTTCTTTTTCAGGACTACTCAATTCCATTTTTTGAATATCATCGAGCATTTCACTAGAAATCAAGCATTCAGCATCCTTTGTTGCACCCGCACCAAAAAGGAACAATGACCTACCAATCACATTTTGTGCATTCAATATGTCAGTAATTAACGTCATATGAACCATGGTGTATTTTGAGTAAGCTGGTTTTTAGGAATAGAGTAATCTGGAAATTGGCTGCCATATTTGGCTATCATTTCAGGATAAGTGGCGGTTACTGGTTTACTTTGTTGATGGATAGATTTCCAATACATTCTTGAAAATTCGAATACTTGACCAATTACTTTTTGGATATTTGGTTCTGAACGATGATGAATATTAGAAAACCAAATTTTCAATTTGATAGGGTATTCTTGCTTTGCAGGTTTTCCTGAACGTGGCCATTCTTCATAACGTGTATTGTTAAATAGGATGAATTCTTCTTGGGAAATTCGCCAAGCTAATCCACTCATGGGCATGCCATTTCCATAACTTTCATCAAACGCAATAAAATCCTTTGCTTTAGTATCATTAATTGTCACAATAACATAAGGAATGTCAAGTCCAATATCTTTCAATGCATACAGAACAGCATCCTTCTCCTTTGCTCCTGGTATTTTATAATAATGAATTATTAACCTTTCAGGTCTTTGTGCATTTTCTTGAATGTAATTAAGGATTGATTCTTTTAAACTTTGTTTAAATGCCACTAAGTTATCTCTTTGAAAAAAGTTATTAGCTTTCAACTTTCCACTATTATCAAAAAATACAGTGCTGCCAATAAAACGCTGGTCAGACTCAGTTGCATCCCCAAAACCAACAATAAGTTCTTTATCTTCTTGCCTATTCAATTTCCAAGGAACGCCACCTAGTTTTGCTTGAATTGCGATTGAAATATTTGGCAGCCAATAGACAAAATTGTTTGTTCCGATTTCTCTCTCATCTATGAATTGACTCGGCACTTCATTTTCAATAAGCACTTTCTTTAACTCGTAATATTCAACATCACCTTCACTACTATCCTTTTTTGATTTTGGTAGTAGAACAATAGCAAAGAAGATTTTATTTGGCATTTGTTCTTTTACTGATTGTATATGATTATTAACGAGTTCAGGGAGATTTTCAAAATTGTTATAATCGTATTTTAGTACAATTTCTTTTGATGGTTGTCTAATTGGAATATCTACATAGCGTTCTAAACCGGGATAATATGCTGTTTTTCCATTTCTAAAGCAGTAGAATAGTTCTGTAACCTTTTCCTTGTTGGGGTAAATGAATATGAACTCTAGATTTTTTAAATCAATACTTGGTCCCTTAAAAGGGCCCGCCATTTTCATCCCGTTTGCAGCATTTATATTTGTATGCCCATCCTTAAACTTCATGACATTATAATCTCTTGCTACAGGGAAATAATCACGGCCACTCATCAATTCTTTAAATCCATCTTTTAAAAGAACTAGTCCTTCATACTCGTAACTAATCAAAGTTTGATAAGTTGTAGAAATGTCCTTGAAGTAGTTTGAATAGTTAGGAAGTACTGGACGAGAAATTAATTGTTCATTAATCCTTATTTCTTGGCTTGCTAAAACATGATAATCAACATTCTGTTCTAAAGTTTCCTTGTGTTGGATATGCCCGTCAACTAATGCTTTATAAGCAGGGAAACCTTTAACTGTGAAATTTTGAACCGTTGCTTTAGATATAAGCGTGTTTCGACTTCCTACACTTATGTGTATTTCCCATCCCCTTATGATTAAGTTGTAAGAAGAAAAGCTATCCCAATTTTGCCATTGACTAGAAGGATTTTTCTTATATAGACTTAAATCACTACCGTATTTCGTAAAATCAATTATAAAATGGTTTTTTAGGACATTATACAGTTTCCATTTTACAAATTCCTTTTTCAGCGATTTGTTTCGTCCAATGTCAATTGTCAATTCATTGTTGAGCCCTTCAAGTGGTACAAAGGCGAAGTAAAAGAACTCGCTCGTTTCTTTAAAAGATATTGAACCATCTATAAGAACAGATTCAAGGATAGAAACATATTTCGCCTTAGTCACCTTCTTCGCAAATGGATGTGGTTGTTCTCCATAGTAAAGAGCCACTTTGTCAGATATTACTTTGTATTCAAATCCGTTACTTAGTAGCTTCATTCTTCTATATTTTGATGTTCTAATTCAAATTCCAATTTCGGCAGCCCCTCCAAAATCTCCACCGTCTGCACACTTACATTGATTACACTTAATAGCAAATCCAAAATGTAGCGTGGGTTGCCGACTTCTTTTGCCCAATCGTTGGGGTCGTTTTTAATGCCGCTATCTTTGTTTATGGTTACGGCATAGCGTTCCAGTATCCAATCAATGGCAGATTTGCCGTTTACCAAATATTCATACGCCTTGGCAGGAATGCTTGAAACCACAATCTTGCTGTTGTAAATAATGGTGTCGGTTTGCCCTTTTTTGGGGTAACGCATTTTTTCTACGGAGAAGAATCCACTGCTTTCTCCTGATACCTGCACACCTTCATAGGGCGGTACACTCTCGTAGTTAATGTGTAATTCTGCCAATGCCCGACCTGCTTTGCTGAACTTCCAAAAATCCCGAACATCTTCTACCAACGGAATGCGGGGTAGCATTTTTTTTAAATCATTGGCAAAGGCAGTGCGGTAATCGGGGCTATGCAAAATACCATACACATAATAGAAAATATCTTCCTTGCCTACGTTTTTACCGTATTGCTTTTTGGCTCTTCCTAAAATAAAATTCGAAACGCCATCCCTTCGGATATACTCATTTTCTCCTGTGGCATCAAATAGACTTGGGCTGTTCTTTTGGCGTTCTTCGTAATGAAACAATGGAAAACATTGAGCTTTTTCCAAAGCATCAAGATTGGTAATTCTATCAGTAATTAATGCCGAAAAATCTTTACTTGCACCTGAGCCAGTTATGGTAATAAGTCTGTTTCCTAATTTTTCATTTGGAAAAAGCTTTGGACTTAACCCCGGACTTTCAATAAATGGTTTATCAAAATATAAACGCTGTTTGAAGAAAGGCCTATACAAACCCGTCTTAATCTCATTTTTTTGAAAGTTGTGTGTTACAACCTTTTCAACATCTTTTCTCAATGACCTAGTCCAACTTATTTGAGTAGGAGTTGAATCAATGAAATCTTCAACTTTTAGTTTGGAGTTTTTCGCTCTTGCTTGTTTGAAATTGGCTTGTTGTTCATTGTAGAAGGCAATTGTTCGTTTCATATTTCGTTCAATTTCTTGAGTCGAAAAATTATAAACCCAAGCATCTCTATTTGAAGCTACGCCAATTGCATACGTGCTGAAGAATGATTCACTTTTCGCATCAAACTTCTTTTCAGGAGCCATTGGAATGAAGGTGTCAAACACATCATTCCGTTGGTTGAGCCAATCGCCTTCGGCATTGGGTTCAAGCGTTTTCCAAGTCAAAGCAGGATTTGCCACGGTTTTAAAATTGGCAATCTTGGCTAATTTATCTTCACGGCTCAGGTAATCGCCAATGTCGTGGTAATGAATGGTAGCTTGTTTGTTGGTGGCTTGTGGGTTTTTTACCAATAGCGTTATGGCAATAGGTGTGCGTGAACCTGAACCAAAAATTTTACCGCCTTCTTTACGGCTCAATTCACCACTGGTGCGTTGGTTTCCCCGAAGATTGAACACCCAAATGCTTGAAAATTCTTTTTCTAACGATTTACGGAAACCGTCTGTGCTGTTTCCGTCTAACCAAGCTCCGTTGCTCACAAAAGCAATGATACCGCCATTCTTTGGGTCTAAACGGTCGGTACTCCAGCGGAAGGCTTTTATGTAAGCATCATAAAGCGATTTGTTCAGACCTGCGGAAGATAGCTTGGCATAGGTTCGGGCAATATCGCTATCTAACTTTTCGTATTTCTGATTTTGAGCATTGTCGTTAGCGGATCTTTGCCCAATGGAATATGGCGGATTTCCCATAATTACCCGCAGAGAAGCTTTCTTTTGACGTGCTACCCTTGCCGAGTTTTGCGGAAACATTTCCGAGAAAAGTTTTTGGCTTTCGTCTGTTTCGCCTAATTGGAAAGTGTCAGTTAATACAATTCCTTCAAAGGGTTCGTATTCGTTGTCATCATTGCGTAAATCGTGGTACGCATTTTCAATGTTTACGGCAGCTATGTAATACGCCAACAATACAATTTCATTGGCATGAAGTTCATACTGATATTTCCGTTCTAAATCGTCTTGCTTAATCAATCCGCTTTGCAGCAGTCGGGTCATAAATGTTCCCGTTCCTGTAAAGGGGTCGAGTATGTGTATGTTTTCGTCTGAAATGCTGCGGTCAAATTCCTGTTTCAATACATCATCCACCGAACGCACAATAAAGTCCACCACTTCCACAGGCGTATACACAATTCCCAATTGCTCCACCATTTTTGGGAAAGCAGCTTTAAAGAAATTGTCGTACAGTCGGATAATGATTTCCTGTTTGCCTTTGGCATTATCTATTCCCGAAGCGTTACGTTTTACGAATGCATAAAACTTTTGCAGCGATTCCGATTCATCTACCAAGGTTTGTGGTTCCAACTCATCCAACATGCGTTGCATGGAAATCGAAACGGCATTGTGTTTTACGAAAGAATATCCTTCAAATAATGCTTCAAAAATGGGCTTGGTAATAATGTGCTGTGCCAACATTTCTACCGCTTGTGCTTCGGTAATGCTGGGATTGATATTTTTTTGTAAGCCCAACAGGAATTTTTCAAAGGCTTCCCGTTGGTCTTTCTTTTCGGTAATCAGGTACTGAATACGTTCAATCTGGCGTTCGGCAATAATGGCTACATCTTTTGCCCACTGCTCCCAATATTTGCGGTCGCCCACCTTTTGCACCATTCGGGCAAATACCACATGTTGCAGGTGTTCAAACTGCAATGCCATTTGTCGGCCAATGTCTTTGTTGGTTTCGTAAGCAGGTGAATCTTCATTGACCAAAGAAGGATTCCCGTCACTGTCAAAAGTGTATTCAGGTCGTCCAATCAAAATATTGGTCGGCTTCTTTTTGTTAAGTTCAATTTTGTTTACGGTAGCATTAAAGCGGTCGTCATGGGCACGCAAGGCATTTAGCACTGTCCAAACCACTTTGTAGCGTTCGTTATCGTCTAATGCTTTGTCGGCTTCAATATCAGCAGGAACCACCACAGGAATAATGATGTAGCCGTATTTCTTGCCCGGAGATTTTCGCATCACACGACCAACGGATTGTACAACATCCACCTGTGAGTTACGGGCCGAAAGGAAAAGTACTGCATCCAAAGAAGGAACGTTAACCCCTTCACTCAAACAGCGAACATTGGTCAGGATTCTACATTCATTGTCGGTGGTTTCCGCCTTCAGCCAGCCCAATAATTCGTCACGTTGCGGGGCAGTCATGGTTCCGTCAATGTGTTTGGAAGCCACCGAAACCATGTGTTCTTTTTTCTCAGAGGGCAAAGAATCTAAATAGGCTTCTGTTGCCGTGTTGTAGGTAGCAGTTATTTTCTTTGAAACGGCAATGCTTTGACAAAAGACAACTGCCCTACGCATGGGGTCGGGGTCGCTTTCTTTGGTTACGCCTTGGTCGCCCAAAAACTGTTTGGAAAGTGCGTTTATTGTGCCAATGATTTTAGAGGCATCATCCGTGTTAATTTCCGTTTCCTTATCGGCAATCATACGTTGCACGGCAGGTGGAACGTCCTTGTCGTTCAGGGTAAGGATTAAAACTTTGTAATCGGTGAGCAAATCCCTTTCAACTGCTTCACCAAAACCAATGCGATAAATTTCTTCGCCATACAAAGCCACATCGTCCATTGAACATAAAACGGCATCTGCTTGGGCTGCTTTGCTTTTTATGTCGTCACTGTACAGTCGAGGAGTAGCCGTCATGTACAGTCGTTTTTTCGCCTTGATAAATTCAGCATCATGCACTTTGGTAAATGCCGATTCATCATCTTCCATCAGCGTTACGCCAGTTGTTCGGTGTGCTTCGTCACATATAATTAGATCAAATTCCTGGAAACCGTTTTTGAGCAATACTTTTTGCGCTCTTGATAAAACTTCAATGGATTGATAGGTAGAAAAAACAACGGTCATTCCGGGCAAACCTTTTTCACGGATTTGCTGAAACTGGTGCAGAATATTATCGGTATTGGTAGAAGCTGGCAAAGCTAAATCCACTACACTGAAGGTATCTGCATCTTCGTTTTTGGTTTTCTTTTTTGAAATTTCAGGGTCGGAACAAATACAAATGGCATTGATAGGTTCATTGGCATCTGCACTCCATTCCAGCAAGGTTTGTCCTAACAAAGCAATGCTTGGCACAAGAAATAAAACTAAGCCCTTGCTATTTGTTTCATTTTCGGCAATACGTAAAGCGGTGAAGGTCTTACCTGTTCCGCAAGCCATAATCAATTTTCCACGGTCAGCATTTTTGAAGTGGTCGTGAGTTTTGGTTAGTGCTTCGGTTTGGTGCGTTCTGAGTGATTTTTTCGGAGTTCGTGACGCTTCACCGTGAATGCCCTGTTCTAATTTCTCCCAATCAACAGGGGCTTCTAACAGGTCAAAAAGATTGATTCTTGTTACTGGTGGATTTTGGTTGCGAATGGCTTCCGTTGCATTGGGTCCCCATTTGTTTGTTGTAGAAATCCAAAGTCGGTGAGCAAAGCGGGTTGTCTGCATATGCTCATTCTTAAACTCTCTGCTCGAAGTTGAAAGAAAACTGTCAACGGCTGGTTTGTCAATGGTGGAATCTTCTTGATAGCATTTACATTGAATAGCCCAATAGTCACCTTCATGTGTCAAAGCAACCAAGTCAATTCCCGTATCTCCACCACCTAAATCTAATTTGCCTGGAAATTCATTCCAAAACCAAACATTCTCAAACAGGAAAGCATATTTTGGGTCGGTCAGCAAATAGGTTTGCATTAGTCTTTCAAAGCGGTCTCCTTTGTCACGCTCCGAAAAGGCTATTTTCCTGTATTTGTCAAGTATCTTTTGAAAACTCATTTTCCTGTTTTGTCATTTTTAATTTCAAACAGCAACTCTTTCATTTCAACGTCTAAGATTTTTGCAATCTCATAAAGTACTTCCAATCTTGGTTGATGTCGGTTTTGCACATAGCCGTTAACCATATTGTAACTTTTACCTAGCTTCTCAGCTAACCAATTATGTTTAATTACCTTCTCGTCAAGTGCTTCTTTTATTCTGTTCATTTCAATAAAGAGTCAGGCTGCTAAAGTAGGTTTTATTTTTATTTTATCTCATTTTTCAATATAAAAAGTGTTTGAATTATTGTCACTCTGTCAGTCCGTGCGTTGGCAAAAAATGGCTCTTTTGGTTTTTTTAAGCGTTGGCATTTTGTTTTTCATTCTTCTGTTCGTTTATTGTCAGTCGTGTCGTTTTTAGAGTGAGGCATAACGGTTCGCAGCTACCCGAAGGTGGCGATTTAGAAGCACTTCACTGTCAATCAAGCATAAACTTTGATAGAAGCACAAAGCTTGATTTAACCACTGAACCGCCACTTTTGGGTAGGTGCTGTTAGCGGGTCGTTTTTTATATTGTCTGTATTGACATTTCATCCATAAATTTCTCAAAACATTTTAATGCATATTGTTCGCCTGGCTTATTTAATTCTTCAATTAAACTTCCCCAACCTTTTTTCAAGCTTGTCTTTTTGTAAAAGTCAATTATTTTTTTGCTAGAAGCATATTTCCATTCTGTCGAGCTGTTAACTATCATTTCTATTAGTGTCATCCATAATAGCCAATATTGGTCTGCCTTAAATTCTCTTATTATTCTGTTCAAGACTAGGTCGCTTTCTTGTCCTAAATATTTCGAGTAAGACAGTAATCCTATTCTTAATGTCCATATATGTTGTAAAAGCACTTTTTCATTTCTTGAATTGTCTTTAACAAGTTTAATTGCAATGTCAATTAAGTTTATAAGATTATCCTTTTGGTTTCTTCCATCGTCAAATGATGAAAACCATAAAACGTCCTTGTATTTATAGTTCTCTAAAAAAGTAAAAGCATCATTTTGATACAAACCATATCTTATTTTTCTATTCCAATCAAGTTGCATTTGTTCTTGTTGTTCATTTTTAACAGCAACAAGAAGTCGGCTTCCCTTTATTTGAGTTTCTAACTTAGCTGAATGAACCAATGCTTGGCTAACAATAAAGTCTTTCGTAAGATTAGGAGCTGTCTGTCTTTCTTCAACATTTACAATTCCTACACTCATCGCTCCTCGTGGCAGAAGAAAAAACTTTGATAATTCAGAATAAGAATCGTTTTTTAATAAGCACTTTTGATAAATAGCAGCTAGACAATTTATTAGGACTTCTCTAGAGTCTGAATATGCTAAAAGCGAATCTGAAAACAAGTGTCCATTAACACTCGGTCTGTCTTTGATTTCCTTAAAAGCAATATTGTAAAAGTCATTCAAAATTACTCGGGCTTTATTTTCGTCAGTGTTAACCATTTGACTAAAGCCGAGTAGGTCAATAAATGCTAATATTTTTTCCATCTTCTATTTTTTGTCTGAGTGTTGTCTTTTAAAATGCCCGCCAACATCTGTATTAAGGCAACTATTGCGTTAAGCTGCTTGTAATGGAGTTGAAATTAAGTCGGATAAGACGTTTATATTCAAATAGTTAGTATTTTTAATTGTTGAAAACATGCGTGATTTGGGTGCATTTACCATTACGTGATTTGGACTGCTTTACGCAGTAGATTGCTTAGACAAGTAATTCCTTGTGCAGAAAGGTCAGAGATAAGAATTTGCAATTTTTTTGGATGAATTTTATTCTGTCTCTGTGGTACAGCCAGAATCCGAAGCCCTCTATCCATCCATGGGATGATAATTGGATTTAATGCGACATCTGGACATTGCCAGGTCTGGTTCATCGTTTTGGTGGTTTTATTTTACAAATTTATTTATTGTTTGATATTTTTTTAAATAATAATCAATAAGTATTACAAAATTTTGAATTTTAAGTATTATTAGTATAATTGTAATGTGTAGTGTTCAGATATACATATATAGATTTGGATGGAATGATTTTTTAATATTTTTTTGAATCTAGTGTATTTTAGGATCCGTCCCTTCCTCCAGATAATGTCCCGTTTCCTCCATAGGCCATCTATCATTTAATAGGGTAAAGTTCATGTCAGGAATCGGGAGGAATTTAGGGGAGAGTCACATTTTGGCTGAAAAAGAAAACGAAGACCCATGTTTTAGAACCCTCAGGGCCATGGGTTCTACACGCCCGGGAAAGCACCAGATTATTTTCAAAGGCATTCAGTTATGAATTTGCAGCAATCTTGGCTTACATCATCTCTGAGGGATTCAGGTTTGGTTTTTCATACTTTTTCATTTGTTTGGTTTGAATTTGACCCCCAATTCCACATTTGCAAAAAATTAACGCACTATTGAGGATTCCTCTATATTTGTGCACAAACAAAACAAAATCATCTTTTATGGATACCGCTTTAGTCTTGTTGATCTTAGGTTGGGCCTTTGTGCTCGTTTGGGTGCCCCTCACGGTACTTTCCCAGCGGAAAATGCACCCCAAGGCCCTGTTTACCTTGTTCTTCGCCGAAATGTGGGAGCGTTTTTCCTTTTATGGCATGCGCGCCTTTCTGGTCCTCTACATAGCCAAGCAAATTTTTTCAGACCTGGGTGAAAGCGGTTCCATGGATCGTTCAGTGGGCATTTATGGCGCGTTCAACGCATTGTTGTATGCAGCCCCCATCGTGGGAGGCATGCTGGCCGACCGTCTGTTTGGTTTCAGAAGAGCCGTGGTCATGGGTGCCATCATGATGGCTGCCGGACAGTTTATCATGGCCTTTAATGCGGCTACTTCCAATACTACCTTCCTGCTCTTTTCAGGCCTTTCCATCCTGGCCATAGGAAATGGTTTCTTCAAACCCAATATCTCCAGTTTCCTTGGCACCTTTTACGATCAGAACGACCGCCGCAAGGATTCCGCTTTTACGATCTTCTACATGGGGATCAACGTAGGTGCCTTTCTCGCTCCCCTGACCTGCGGATATCTGGCTGAGAAATTTGATTACTCGCTGGGCTTTCTCGCAGCCGGACTGGGCATGCTCCTGGGTCTGGTGGTGTTTTACAGAAACATGAGCAAATACGAGGACAAAGGAAATCCTCCCGATCCTGCCGCGCTCAACAAACCTGTTTTTGGAATACCCCAGCAGTGGCTGGTGTACATAGGCATCCTGATCGCAGCCCCTTTATTTGGATATCTGATCGACAACGAAGGAATCACCAGTTACCTGCTCATCATCACAGGCATCGGCGTCATAGGTTATATCCTGATCTCTTCTCTTTTCTTTGCTCAGGATAAAAACGAAGGCCAGCGTCTGGTGGTATTCCTGTTCCTTTTCTTCTTCCACATGATCTTCTGGACCCTGTTCGAACAGGCAGGCGGATCGCTCAACTTTCTGACGGATAAGTACGTGGAAAAGCATGGCATCGAAACCTCCATGTTTCAGTCCCTCAATGCCTTGTTTATCATCCTGCTGGCCCCGGTCTTTACCTGGATCTGGAACACGCTCAGCAAGAGGGATAAAGAGCCCAGAACGCCCATCAAATTTACCTGGGCACTTATCCAGATGGCACTGGGATACTTTATCATTGTGGCCGGAGCACGAAGCGTCCTGGGTACCGTAAATGACGGAGCCCTGATCCCGGTCATGTACCTCGTATTCATGTATTTGTTCCACACCACAGGAGAGCTTAGCCTTTCCCCGGTCGGATTGTCGGTGGTCACCAAACTGTCGCCCGCCAAGACCGTTGGATTTGTCATGGGTACCTGGTTCCTGTCCATATCATTTGCGCACAAAATCGCGGGCAAGCTGGGTCAAATGATCGCTTCCCCCGGCAATGATGCCACTGCTGCAGATGCGCTATCGGCATACGTCGATGTGTATATGACCTGGGGCGTGTACATTACATTGGGCGCAGCCGCCTTGTTGCTCGTACTTTCACCCTGGTTGAAGAAATGGATGCACGGAGTGCATTGATTGATTCTTCGAAGGCTTGATACTTACTTCAGGAATACATCAAATCTGAAAGTGGCCCTGTGGTCGCTGAAACTCGAAGGGATTCCCCGGAAGCGAAGCTGTAACTGTAGGTCAAATTGCGTTGCCCTCAGGAAAGAGCTGACTTCAGCTATCCCGGGCAATAGGGCAAATTCGCCCACGCGCTCATTGGGCAAAGGATTGCCTATCCCTATTTGCTGGGTAGAGGGTATGGAGGGATCCCGGATAAAAGCCCTCATTTCTTCTACAAATCCGTAGCTGATCGGATTGGACAGCAGCGGACTGACCGTAATGGAATAAACCTGTACCCTCGCGATCATGCTGTCGTGGAGCTGATGGGCTTTGAGGAATTGATCCCAGCCTTGAATCACCGTGCGCTCGAATACATGGGTCTTAAGCGGATTGGCACCTGCGGGAATGGTGAAATCCATGATGTATTCCATTTTGTATTGGCCCTCATCCGGTTTGCGGCAGGACAGAGAAATCAGGATCAACCCTGTAATGAACAGATATTTCACACCCACCTAACGCATGCCCGGTTCATCTGTTTTGCGAAGAGTAATAAAAGTGGCAAAAAAGTGAGCAAACAGCTTTTTTATTTGTTACAGCAGCGTTTATCAGACAATTGCGGGTTCTTTATTTCCATAATTGTCCTGGGTCGCTTAATTTTGCGGCGCAGACTCAAAGTAATATTAAACATTAAAATAATATATAATCATGTCGCAGCCATTTGATTTCTCCATGATTCAGGGAATTTACGCAGCATACGGACAAAAGATCCAGAAGATCAGGTCAGTCCTCAACAGGCCTTTGACCCTGACTGAGAAAATTTTGTACAGTCACCTGCATCCCGAATCAGAGCTCAGGGAATACACCCGTGGTAAGGATTATGTCTTTTTTGCACCGGACCGGGTAGCCATGCAGGATGCCACCGCACAGATGGCTTTGCTTCAATTTATGACCTGTGGAAAAGAGAAAACAGCCGTACCCACTACGGTACACTGCGACCACCTCATCCTGGCCAAGAACGGTGCGGGCAAGGACCTGGCAGATTCCAACATAGAAAATGCGGAAGTGTTTGACTTCCTTCAAAGTATATCCAATAAATACGGTATCGGTTTCTGGAAACCGGGAGCTGGGATCATTCACCAGATCGTTTTGGAAAACTATGCATTTCCCGGTGGGATGATGATCGGCACGGATTCACACACGCCCAACGCTGGTGGACTGGGTATGGTAGCGATCGGAGTCGGTGGTGCCGATGCCGTAGACGTTATGACCGGCATGCCCTGGGAGCTGAAAATGCCCAAACTGATCGGCGTTAAACTGACCGGCAAACTGAATGGCTGGGCTTCTGCAAAAGATGTCATCCTGAAAGTAGCGGGCATCCTGACCGTAAAAGGAGGTACCGGAGCAATCGTCGAATATTTTGGAGATGGAGCGCAGTCACTTTCCTGCACCGGCAAGGGGACCATCTGCAATATGGGCGCAGAGATCGGAGCGACCACCTCCACCTTTGGCTACGATGAATCCATGGGACGTTACCTGAGGGCGACCGGAAGGGCTTCCATCGCCGATCTTTGCGATCAAACAGCAGTACATCTCACCGGAGATCCCGAGTGTTATGCCAATCCAGACCAGTACTTTGACCAGGTCATCCACATTGACCTCTCCACCCTGGAGCCTCACATCAACGGACCTTATACGCCCGATCTGGCCTGGCCGCTGTCTCAGTTCGCCAAAGCGGTAAAGGAAAATAATTATCCGGATAAACTGGAGGTAGGCCTGATCGGATCCTGCACCAATTCCTCCTATGAGGACTTGTCCAGAGCGGCCTCCCTGGCTCGTCAGGCCGTGGCTAAAAATCTAAAGACAAAGTCTGAATTCACCGTCACACCCGGATCAGAGCAAATACGTTATACCATCGACCGGGATGGGCTTCTGTCTGATTTTGAAAAAATGGGCGCTGTGGTTCTGGCCAATGCCTGTGGACCCTGCATCGGACAATGGGCTCGACACAATACCGACCCTTCCAAAAAGAATTCCATCATCACCTCTTTCAACCGCAATTTTTCCAAGCGCAATGATGGCAACCCCAACACCCATGCCTTTGTGGCATCTCCCGAGCTGGTCACCGCTTTGGCCATAGCAGGGTCGCTGAGCTTCAATCCCATCACCGATACCCTGGTCAACGAAAAAGGAGAACAGGTCAAACTGGATCCACCGACCGGATACGAATTGCCTCCCGCCGGTTTTGATGTAAAAGATGCGGGTTATCAGGCTCCTGCTTCAGATGGTAAGAACATCGAAGTGAGCATCCGGCCCGACAGCAAAAGACTTCAGGTTCTGAAGCCCTTTGAGACCATTACCCAGGAGCAGCTGTTTGGTCTGAGACTTCTGATCAAGGCTCAGGGCAAATGCACCACAGACCACATTTCCATGGCAGGTCCCTGGCTGGAGTTCAGAGGCCACTTGGAGAACATCTCCAACAACTGTCTGATCGGAGCGGTCAACTTCTTCAACGGAGAATCCAACAAAGTGCTCAATTTCATCAACAATGAATATTTGCCCGTACCGGATTCAGCAAGGTTGTATAAATCCAACAGGGTAGGCACCATCGTCGTAGGTGAAGAAAACTACGGAGAGGGATCTTCCCGCGAGCACGCCGCCATGGAGCCCAGGTTCCTCGGTGTAAAGGCCGTGATCGTAAAGTCTTTTGCCAGGATTCACGAGACCAACCTCAAGAAACAGGGCATGCTGGCACTGACCTTCCAGAACCCTGCCGACTACGATCTGATCCGTCAGGATGACGTTTTCGATATCCGTGGATACGAGACCATGGCCCCCGGAGTTCCGCTGGAATTGCACATTCACCACCAGGATGGCACCCACGATGTGGCTGTGCTCAACCATACCTATAACCTGCAGCAGATCGACTGGCTTCGCGAAGGTTCTGCTCTGAATAAGATCCGTAAAGAACTGGCCTGATCTGTATATTCCGTTTTTTAATATATATTTGGTCCCGATATTAATTTTCAAACGGTAAAACCAAATGTATGCTGAAGGAATTTAAAGAATTTGCACTTAAGGGCAATCTCATCGACATTGCCGTGGGTCTGGTGATGGCCACTGCTTTTGCAGCTGTAACCTCCGCATTTGTGGACGGCTTGTTCATGCCCCTTGTTTCCAAAATATTTCAAATAGGAGATTTCAAATCTGCCCGGATTGTTTTGGATGCTGCCGAACTGGGTCCAGACGGGTCTGTGGTCAAGCCTGAAAATGCTTTGTATTACGGTACCTTCATATCCTCCGTGATCAACTTTCTGATCGTGGCCTTTGCCATGTTCATGATCGTAAAGTCGATGAATTCCCTCTCCAAAAAAGAGGAACCGGCTGCCTGATCTCTTCCGGGAGACCATCGTAAAATTCGGTCCGGAGTCTGCACTTTTATACATTTGAGCAGATGCGATTTGGGTATGGATTGGCCCGAAGAGATATGGGTTTGGCAGGATTGATCTTTACGCAAGTATTGTCCTCCAAACTTTTAGCATTCCATCGGGCTTAGGCAGGATGGCTGGATATCCTTTCGCAATTAGTTATTCATATTATTAATTTATTTAATATAATTCAACAATATGCCGTTTCAGCTGTTTTGGGTATATTTGCACTTTAGCTTAAAAACTGTCAGCATGATTAGAAATTTACTACTCTCCATTTTTCTGTTCTCTGCAGCCCTGGCTTCAAACGCTCAGGCAAAGAAGTATATTTTTCTCGAACACTTCACCAATACCCTTTGTGGGGTCTGTGGAGCCACCAATCCCAGATTTTACAATCTTCTGAAAAATTATGAGGACGATTACCACCACCTTTCGGTACATCCGTCCTTCCCGTATTCTCAGTGTAGTTTGTATCAGGCGAACAAGACTGAGAACAGCGCACGCGCCAGCTATTACAACATCAGCAGTACGCCCAGTGTCATGATCAATGGCACGAGGCGTATTTCAGCCGGTTCCATTACAGCGACTATTCTGGATGCTGAATTGAACAAAACTTCACCCATCGCCATTCAGGTACGGGAAAGCGGGGGGTCCATGAGGAATATTTCCGTCGAGGTAAAAACACTGGGTACAAAACCCGGAGGGAACTACCGCATTTATGTGGCGGCGGCAGAAAGGATTCTCAATTTCAATGCACCCAATGGTGAAAAGGTCCATCAGAATGTATTCAGAAAATTTCTCAGCTCTGTGGATGGAGACATGATCCAACTGGCTGAAAGTGGCAATTCCGTCAACCTGACTTACAACATGGTGATCGAACCCTACTGGAAAGAAAGCGAGATGTATGCCCTGGTCTGGATCCAGGATGTAAGCACCAAGGAGGTCATCAATTCCGGAAACAAGTTTGACGAAGATATCAGCTCGACCTATCAGCCTCGTAATGTGGACTTTAAAGTGTTGACAAATCCTGTCAAGAACAATTTACTGGTCCAGTTTGAGAAAGTTGGAAACGGTGAGTACGCCGTTCTGAACATCATGGGACAGGTGATGGAACGTGGCGCTATTGCTTCTTTCACAGGTCAATTGGATCTGGACGTAAGCCATTACAAAAAAGGAATCTACCTCATTCGGGTACAGTCCGGCAGCCAAAAGCTGACCAAGCGCTGGGTCAAGGAATAATTCATTCCTTCATTTTAGATTGTTACCAACCAAACTCATCCTATGGAAAGGTAGGAGAAGGTTTCGTGCTGTCATTATCCCATGACCGGGTCTTGTCATTTTGTCATGTTTTTTTCGATTGGCACATCCTTTGACGCCTTGGAGAAAAACCAATAGAACTATGCAGAAAGGCAGAATTTCCGTTCAGACAGAGAATATTTTTCCCATCATCAAGAAGTTCCTTTATTCAGAACAGGAGATCTTTCTGAGGGAGCTGATTTCCAATGCTGTCGATGCGACCTCCAAGATCAAGGCACTGGCCAACAGGGGAGAAGCCAAGGGAGAACTGGGGAATCTCAACATCGAGGTAATTCCAGACAAGGAAAATAAGACCCTGACCATCCGGGACCGCGGCATCGGTATGGATGAAGAAGAGGTAAACAAATACCTGAATCAGGTAGCCTTTTCGTCCGCACAGGAGTTTTTGGATAAGTACAAAGACGAATTGAATATAATCGGGCATTTTGGTCTGGGTTTTTATTCGGCCTTTATGGTTTCAGACAAGGTCGATGTACTGACCCGATCCTATAAACCTGATGCCAAAGCGGTTCTTTGGAGTTGTACCGGCGATACTGAGTACAGTATTACAGAAGGTGAACGCGATGAAAGAGGGACAGACATCATACTCCACCTCAGTGAAGATGCCCTGGATTATCTTGATGAGCACAAGCTCGAAGACCTCCTTGAAAAATTCTGCAAATTCCTCCCGGTGCCCATACAACTCGGTACCCGCAAGGAAAAAATAAAAGATGGGGATGAGGAAAAAGAAACGGAAGTAGCTCATATCATCAATAACACCCATCCGTTGTGGAAGAAGGCCCCTGCAGACCTTACGGATGAAGACTATGTTAATTTTTATCAGGAATTATATCCGTTCAGCCAGCCACCTCTTTTCTGGATCCATCTGAACATCGACTATCCCTTTAATCTGACTGGGGTGTTGTATTTTCCGAAAATAACAAATCAGTTTGAGGTACAGAAAAACAAAATTCATCTGTACTCCAATCAGGTCTTTGTGACGGATGACGTCAAGGAAATTGTTCCGGAATTTCTAATGTTGTTGCACGGAATCATCGATTCCCCCGATATCCCGCTCAACGTATCCCGGTCCTATCTTCAATCTGATGCCAATGTGCGAAAGATCACGGGCTACATTACCAAAAAAGTGGCTGAGAAGCTCAATGAGCTGTTTAAAAAAGACAGACCTGACTTCGAAAGTAAGTGGAATGATATAGGCACCTTTATCAAATACGGTCTGATCTCGGATGAAAAATTTGCTGAGCGTGCCCTGGAATTTGCGCTTCTCAGGAACACAGAAGATAACTGCTTTACGCTGGAAGAATACAAGGAAAAAATAAAGGGCCTGCAGACAAACAAAAACAACCGTCTGGTATGTCTGTATACCCATGACAAACATATGCACTACAGCCTGGTGAGCCAGTGTAATGACAGAGGCTACGATGTCCTCCTGATGGATCAGATCATCGACAATCATTTTATTCAACACCTGGAATATAAGGCTGAACTCAGTTTCAAACGAGTGGATGCGGATACCATAGATCAGCTCATCGAGAAGGATGAAAAGCAGGAATCCGTTTTGTCTCAGGAAGAGCAGGATCAGTTGCAGTCCTTATTCAAATCAGTAAGCCTAAATCAGGATTCACAGGTTGAAATCAAACCTTTATCCCCCAATGATCCTCCTGTACAAATCATTCGTCCGGAGTTCATGCGCAGGATGTCGGAAATGCAGCATATGATGCACATGATGAAAGGAGATCAAAATGATCTGTTCAAAGATCACTATCAGCTGGTCATCAATTCCAATCATGCCACCATAGCCCAAAAGATGATCCATGCGGATGAAGGACAGAAGATGGAAATGGCTACTTACCTTACTGAACTGGCCTTGCTGGAGCAACAAATGCTGAAGGGACCGGCCCTCAACGATTTCATAAAGAAGAGCCTGAGCAGGGTCTGATCGTACCGAAGTCAGTTATCAACTGACATTGAGTCTTTCGTCCTTGCCCAAGGCTTTGTAGCGACCTTTTGAAAAGGCCGAGCCATTGAACTTGATGTTCTGCTGCAAAAGTTCCTGTTTCTTTTCTTCGGGTAAGGCGGCATAATCCGCACATTTTTTGGAACAGCAGTGCTCGTATTTCTCGGCGCATTCATCGCACTGGATAAAAAGAATATGACAATGGTCGTTCAGACAATTTGTATGATGATCGCAGGGTTTGCCACACTGATGGCAGACACTGATCACTTCGTCTGAAATGCGCTCACCCAGGCGTTCGTCAAAAACGAAATTTTTGCCGATGAATTTATTTTCAAGGCCCTGTTCATGTACCTGCCTTGCGTATTCAATGATGCCACCGTTGAGTTGATATACATCTTTAAAGCCCATGAATTTCATATAGGCTGAGGCCTTTTCACACCGTATTCCGCCGGTGCAATACATCAGTACCGGTTTGTCCTTTTTATCCTGAAGCATATCTGCGATGATGGGAAGGGATTCCCTGAAAGTAACGACATCCGGAGTAATGGCATTTTTAAAATGGCCTACTTCACTTTCATAATGATTGCGCATGTCCACGATGACCGCATCCGGTCTTTCTGCGAGGGCGTTAAATTCTTTTGCATTCAGATGAGTCCCCGAATCCGTAACATCAAAAGCGCGATCGTCCAGACCGTCTGCCACTATTTTTTTTCTGACCTTGATGATGAGTTTAAAAAAACTCTTGCCGGTATCCTCAATCGCATAATTGAGCCGTATATTCTGCAGGAACAAGATCTGGTCTTTAGCCACTATAAATTTATCGAGGAGTCGGGTGGGCACCGATATCTGGGCATTGATCCCTTCTGTGGCGACATAGATTCTGCCCAGGACATTTACTTCATCGAAAAGCTGATATATATGATCCCGGAATAGCTGAGGATTACCAATGTTGGCATACCTGTAAAACGAGATCGTGGTGCGCTCTTCCTGACTTTTTTGCAGGTTTTCGATCAGTACCTTTCTGTTGACGCGGTTGAATAAAAATCGGGACATGGTCCTTTGTGTTATTGCTTGATAAATTTCAGGAATTCGTTGCGCTCGTCCATCCTTATCAGATATACTCCGGCTGGCAAATGATTTATATGAATTTCTTTTTCAGATTCTGTCATCCTGATCTTCATGACCGGTGCAGACATGGAGTTGTAAATGCAGTAATTATGCGGTCCTTCTGTGTTCGATCGGAGCACTATATAATCCTGAGCGGGGTTGGGACTGATAGAAAATCCTGTCTCTTCGGATTGCTGATCCCTCGTCTTTAAAATGATGGCCATCCTGACGGCAGCATCTGCCTGAATTTTTCCATATCCATAAACATGATTGGGCACGGCAGTATTTTCCAATGAGTCGCAATTTACCTCTGAATCATGTGCACGGGAGGTGAGTCTGATGATTTCGCTGATCTGATCCACCTGGCCTGCCAGAGCGGGATTGGCGCTGATGATCAGGGCGACGAGCCCGGCTACATGAGGACCGGCCATGCTGGTACCGTACCAAGCTTCCAGATTGCCGGATAGCGGTCTGCTCAGCACAGCACTTCCGGGAGCGACGACATCCGGTTTGACGCGTCTACTTGCATCGATATACACAGGGCCGATGCTGCTGAAGTTGCTGATGCTGTCATTATCAGCAAAGGATCCAACCGTAAGGCTGTTTTGGAACATTGCAGGCGGGTTTGCTATGGTACCACAGGAATTGCCGGAATTACCTGCTGAGACCACCACGACCACACCGGCGAGCGTCAGATGATTGACCACATCTTCCATAAACATGAAATTGCCCGGGTTGCAACCTTCGGATTCACTGC
The DNA here is from genome assembly GCA_029572935.1 of Bacteroidota bacterium. GTDB lineage: Bacteria > Bacteroidota > Bacteroidia > Chitinophagales > Saprospiraceae > Vicinibacter. The sequence continues at coordinate 35,880 of JAKQHM010000056.1, read as the reverse complement.
AAAACCAGCTGTTGTTAATGGCATGCGGTGCCAGATCTGTTTTGGGATTTTCGCCATTCAGGTCGGTGGGAGCCAGAAAGAACTCAAAACATTCGATATAGGTATCCGGAGCGCCGTTGCCGCGTTCCATGTTGCGGCAGCCCATCCAGTTGGCCTTTGGGGCCACACCATAGGCCATCTCATCTGTAAAACCTACCATGGTGCCGGCAGTATGGGTGCCGTGTCCGTGGTCATCGCAGGGTTCTTTGAGGTTCAGGCCACAGGGATTGATGCTATCAGAACTCAGAGGACTGATTTTGTGGATCGCATCGTGCCAGTTGTAATCGTGCTTTACTCCGGATCCATCCCAGCCTCTGTATTTTTCCTTGATGCCCTGCATATCCCATTTGTATCCGGTATCCTGTCCGGCCAGGGTGACTCCTTGCCCCTCAATGCCCAGCTCCCATACTCTGTCAGCTTTTATCCTTTTGATGCCCCAGGTAATTTCTGGGTTCCGGCTGTTCAGATCCCTGATACTGCGGTCCACGGCCGGAAGTGTCCGCACAGGCTCATTGAAATAAATGGCTTTGATGTCTTTTCTCTGTATGAGTTTCGATAACAAATCCGAATTGATTTCGGCTCGTATGGCATTGATGATCCAGAAGTTTTTAAAATCAACTTTCTCAGCCGTAAGAAAAGTTATCAGATCTGATTGGCTCAAAGAAGCCAGGGATTTGAGCCGCTCGTATACAAAAGCGGTCTTTTCTTCTTTTTTCCAGGTCTTTTTGTAGCCCGAAAAATCAGGTCCTGCTTTCAACTGAATAATCACTTCTGCGCTGCCATTTTTTGCCAGTGCATGTGCGACTGAGGGATGCACCGAGGCATCCTGGGCCAAACAAAACCCGATCGATGTCAGAAATAAAAAAGCAAAATGTATCTTTTTCACGGTCAATGGTATTTAGTGCAAAGATACGAAAGAGCTTGGACAGTAAATTTTGCTACTTAAAGAGAATAAAAAAAGGGAATGATTCCTGATCACTCCCTATGGGTGTTCTAAACAATTAAAAAACGAATCTCAAAGTGGTCTTTTTGCTCAAATCGGGCAGTGGCGATTGTGTTCCAAACCCGGCAGACTTCCCGATCAGACATTAATTTGAATTGCGGCGGGTATTAAATCCCAAAGACAAACCAATTCTGGGGCTATCCTTGCGGATGACGGCATATGCGTTGACCGGAAAATTCATATTCCCGCTACGGAATGATTTTCCCAAAGCCAGCACCAGTCCTCCTTCCAGCCTCAGCTTTCCATCCCTGTGGAGGGTGGGTTTCTCGGTTCCTTCGAGGTTTTTACCTTCTTTCCAAATGCCATTATCAGTATAGTATCCTGTCTTTCTGGTGACAGTGGAGAAGTTGGTACCCACGGCAAATTCAAATCCGGTTTTATTGGAGCGGATGCCATGCAGGATACCCAGACTGGGAATGAAAGATCCCTGCTCGATGGCATTGATCAGGGGAATGAACTCAAACAAACCCTGAATATTCCCCTGGTTGAGATAAGATACTTCAAACTGGTATCCGATGTGAGAGGCGATCGGTTCAACGCCCCATCCGCCTTGATTTTCCGGTCTACGGTAGTCGCGCGCATCCGGACCCAGCATCATTCCAAATCCGAATCTGGGGCCACTCAGATTGAGTTTGCTTACATTGGGATTGTTGAGGGTATTTTCCAGGGTTTGCACAGTAGTGACCTTTTTGTAAGATTCTTCATCATACGCCAGGTTGTGCATTTTCTTCAGGGTAATCTCAATCATCAGAGCAACCCGATCTTCCAGGTTCAGGAATTCCATGGAAAATGAATTCACGACTTGTCCGGTAGGAACATCCACAAGCCGGAAGGTCAGGTAAATTTTATCGCTGAAACGTTCGATGCTGCCCCCCATGACTTTCTGACTTTCCGTAAGTTTTCCGATGCGCAACATGCATTGTTTGCTGAAGCAATCCTGCAGGGAGAAGCCTTCCTGTGCAGCAGCGTACTCCGCATCCCTGCGGTTGGTCACATCGTAAATATTGAGTTTTCTGAGTTCATGGATGACCAGGTCGGTGACCAGGCTGCTGTCGAGTTTGGTTCCTTTGACTTCTATTCCTGCCAGTGTGATCACCGGCATGGGTCCGGAATTATGGGCTGAAAGTTGCAGGCAAATCAGTAAGAATGTGACAAGTGTCGTTGATTTTTGAATAAGCGTTTTCATCAATTTAGCTTTTGTTATGGGACAAAGGTAGGATCGCACAAAGCCTGCAATTTGGCCATTACGGACAAAAACACATATAAATATATTTAATATGTAGAATGAATCGGATGGTCCTTGGGCAGGCCGGAAGGAATTTCAATTGGCTTAGTTGGCAAAATAATGCTTCCTGAAATAGTAATACTTCAGGCATCGTTAAATCACGGATACAAACATGATGGATCCTTTAAACCCATCGCATTTTAATCCTCCTTTATCGATTCAGATAGATTTAGATCGTAGTCAATTATCCAAATAGAAATCGATTTTGTCGACGCATTTGCTTAATGATCCATTACTGATTTATACAGTATTTGAGATGCCTAAAAGCTCCCGTTGTAACTTATGACAGAATGTTGCAAATTGCAGGAAAAAAGTACAGCTTTTTAAATCAGATTTGAAATTCTTTTATGAAAATGGAAAATTGTCCGGACAATATTATTTGGAACCATCCTGAGTAATATCCTTTAATTTTCCCATGGCCATCATCTGTTTGAGTGTCTGATCCATATTATCCAGACTGCCATCCAGAAAGATGACATTGCCCCGGCCGTGTTCAGCGAAATTTTTAACTGCTTCTGTCCACATACTGAACATGATGAGGGAAGTGTCCAGATTGGATTCCTGCATCAACTTGGCCGCATGGGTCATACCCTTTGCAATTTCTTCGCGAAACGAAGCGATACCCTGACCCCTGAGTTGTGCAGCCAGACGTTCTGCTTCAGCAGCGATTTTAATGGCATTGCCTTCTGCTTCGGCAGCTTTCGTTTTGGTGATCAAAAGGGCTTGACCTTCGTTTTCAGCAGCAGCTTTGAGGTTGTTGGATGCCACGACCTTGGCCATCGAGCGCATGACCTCCTCGTCAAAGGTAATGTCGTTGATTTGCAGATCGATCAGATGATATCCCCAATCTTCCAGGGTTTTGTCGAGGTTTTCTTTTACGTTTTCCACTATCTCCCGACGAAGGGTAAGAACTTCACTTTGCCTTTTGGTTGCAACAAATGCACGCACAGATCCCTCAATGGATCGTATAAGGGCCTGCATGAGGTTGCGATCATCCACAAACTTGAATGCAACATTTTTAATGGTCTCCTCTTCGTGGTCTAAAACGGAATACAGAAGCATGGCAGTAAAATTTACATTAGCCTGGTCCATGGTGACAGCCTGGAATCCCAGCTCGGCACTTCTGTTTTGTATGGAAATGCGTCTGTAGATGCTTTCGATCAGTGGTATTTTGACATTGAGTCCGGGTTTCAGCAATCTTCGGTATTTTCCAAAAATGGTGATGACTGCTACAGTACCCTGCTGTACGGTCACAAATGAAAAAATGAGGAGAACAACAAATAAAACTGCAAAAATGATCGTGGTGATATCCATGGCAACAAATTTGAAATCAGGTGATGCAATTGATTGACCCGGATAATTTCCGGTGATCAAAAATAAACCAAAACCCGAAACTGGATGATTTTAAATCAGATATCTTCCTTCGATCGGCATTCTTCTACCCTGGCCAAAGGCTTTGGAGGAAATGCGCAATACGGGTGCCGCCTGATGTCTCTTAAATTCTGCCTGGTTGACCATTTTCAGGGAGCGCAATACCAGATTTCTTTCATGACCCATAGCGATGATCTCCTCCGGTCCTTTTCTTTGTTCAATGTATTGGTATAAAACAGGATCGAGGAGGTGGTATTCCGGCAGAGAATCGCTGTCTTTTTGTCCGGGCCGAAGTTCTGCGGAAGGGGCCTTGCTGATGGAGTTCAGGGGAATACGGATTTCATTGCGGTTGACCCACCTGGCCAGTTCATAGACCTCGGTTTTGTAAACATCTGCCAGAACGGCCAATCCGCCGCAAAGATCTCCATAGAGTGTGCCGTATCCTACAGCCATTTCACTCTTGTTGGTGGTATTGAGCAGGATGTGCTTGAACTTGTTGGAAAATGCCATCAGTAACATCCCACGGATCCTGGCCTGTATATTTTCCTCTGTGATGTCAGTATTCAAACCCTGAAACCAGGGTTCCAGCATCGACCCATATGCCTGAATCCCCTGCTCGATGGGAATGATCTCATACTTCATTTCCAGGTTTTCTGCCAGATCCCTGGCATCTGTCACAGATCCCTCAGATGAATGGGGAGAAGGCATAAGCAAGCCCATCACGTTTTCAGGACCCAATGCATCTACAGCCAGTACGGCGGTCAGAGCAGAGTCAATGCCCCCTGAAAGACCCAGAATGGCTTTTGTAAAACCTAGTTTGGAGAAATAGTCCCGGATGCCCATGACCAAGGCCCGGTAGATAAGTTCTGTTTTTTCCTTGGCCTGTTCTCTGGATTGACCTCCACGAATCACTTCCTGCAAATCATAAGTACGGATGCAAGGCTCGAAGAAGGGCATTTCGTCATAACAATTCCCATCGGGAGACATTACCACGCTCCCACCGTCAAAAAGTATATCTGTCTGTCCGCCAAAACAATTTACATAAAACATGGGAATGCCATATTGCTGAACATTAGCCCGTATGGTATGCAATCTTTCTGCTGAATGGGCATAACTGAAGGGGGAAGCAGAAAGATTGAGTATAAAATCGGGATGGCCGGAACGGAGTTCATCCAGAGGACATACGGTGTACATTGGATTGTTGTTGCCGAGATTCCAGATATCTTCGCAAATGGTCAGTGCAATTTTCTTGCCCTTGAATTCCACCAAGGAAAACTCTTCAGCCGGCTCGAAATATCGGTATTCATCGAAAATGTCATAATTGGGTAGAAGAGCTTTGTGTGCGATGTGTCTGACCTTGCCTTCCGCCAGAAAAAATACGGAATTATAGAGGTCTTTGCCATTTATCTCAGGATTGACAGTAGGAGCTCCCACCACCACAGCTATGTCCTTGCTCATTTTGCACAATTCATTGACAACTTCCATGGAACGCTTGATAAAGTCCCTGAACTCCAGAAAATCCCGGGGAGGATAGCCGCAGGTAGCAAGTTCGCTAAAGCAAATCAGGTCAGCCTCCTGTGCTTTCGCTTCTGAGATGGCATTTTTCATCAGTCTCAGGTTGCTTTCGAAGTTTCCTATGTGGTAATTGAGCTGTGCCAGACTTATGCGCATGTTCCTTTCATTGTTAGAACAAAGGTAAGGTAAATACCACTCTGCCCGGCGATTGCACTCAGAAAGAGGGTGCACATTGCAGTTGGAACAGGTCCAGGAAGACCGGAACCCATGAAGAGGTATTTTATCCTGTTCAAATGAAGCCAAAGCCCTATTTTTGGGCCCACGAGATGGAAGGATTTTTGGTTTCAGCGCGCAAGTACAGGCCCCTCAAATGGTCTGATGTCATTGGACAGGAGCATATTTCCCGCACTTTGCGCAATGCCCTTTCCAAAGGGCAGGTGGCTCATGCATTTTTGTTCACTGGACCCAGGGGCGTGGGTAAGACCACCTGTGCCCGGATCTTGGCCCGCGTGCTCAACTGCGAGCATCCTACAGCGGAGTGGGAGCCTTGCAATGAATGTCCTACCTGCCGTGCTTTTCAGGAAAATAATTCATTCAACATCATCGAGTTGGATGCTGCTTCCAATAATGGGGTGGAAGATATACGAGCCCTTGTAGAACAGGTCCGCTACCAACCCCAATATGGGAAATACAAGATCTACATCATAGATGAGGTCCATATGCTCACTTCGGCGGCATTTAATGCCTTTTTGAAAACCCTGGAGGAGCCGCCACCCTATGCCAAATTTATTCTGGCTACCACGGAAAAACACAAGATCATCCCCACCATACTCAGCCGATGTCAGGTCTATGACTTTCGGAGGATCCAGGTCAAGGACATCATTGTGCAGCTGGAAAAAATCTGTCACAAAGAATCCATTGAAGCTGAAGCCGAAGCCCTTTATCTGATCGCCCAAAAGGCTGATGGGGCCATGAGGGATGCACTTTCCATATTCGACCGGATCACAAGTTTCAGTGGTAAAAAACTGAGTTATCAGGATGTGCTGGAAAACCTGAACGTATTGGATCAGGATTATTTTTTCCGTTTCTACGATGCTTTCCTGGGAGAGGATGTGCGCGGAGCTCTGCTGCTGTTCGATCAGGTCCTCAAGCTTGGATTTGACCCGGAAGTATTGGTAGAAGGATTGGGGAGCCATGCCAGAAACCTGATGGTTTGCCAGGATGAAAAAATGATCGCTCTGTTTGAGGGAAGTGATCAGTCCAAGGCCCGTTATTTGAATCAGGCCAAATCCTGCTCTGTTTCCTTTCTGATGACCTGCCTGAGTCTGGTCAATGAGTCGGAGATCAATCTGAATATGGCCCGAAACAAGAGACTGCATTTGGAGATCTTACTCGCGCGGATTTGTCAACTGTCGCGTTTCAGGTCCTTGCCGGCGACAGCCTTCTCCACCGGAGAAGAAGAAAAAAAAAACCCTGAACTGAAACCTGTCGTTCAGGTCTCTGAACAGATAAAAGCTGCAGACCCACCTGCACGTGAATTAAAATTAAAATCAGAAGTGGCAACTGCTCAGGCGGAGACAGCAATTCCGTCCATGAGTGCAGAACGCCCTGCGATCGAAGGAATCGGTTCCGGTCTGTCTCATATACCCCGATTGAGCGATATCCACAAGATCAGAGAGAAGATTGCAAGGGAAGAATCAGAACGCCAGGCCGGAAAAAAGGAATTTAATCAGGAGACGGCTGCTGAATTCTGGGAAAAGTGCATTGCAGATCAGAAATCCAATTCTCTCCTGGTGTATATGAAGCAGGCCAGATTTGTGGTGGAGGAAAAGATAATCCGTTTTCTGGTGGGCTCGGTTTTGGCTCAGGAAGCAATCCGAAGGGAGATTCAGCTCGAAAGCAGAATAAAGGATTTCTTTCGCGAACCCGACATCCGCAGTTCCGTGGAAATAGATCCGGAGATGGCAGGCAAAGATGAACAGGTTAAACCTAAAAAGTTGCTGTCTGCCAGAGAGAAATTCGAATTGATGAAACAAACCAATCCCGTCATTGAAGATGCGGTACAAATCCTGGGATTGAGATTGGACGAGGATTGAATTATTAAGACAAAGCAGCATACCACGTGGAAGATAAGGATGTATCATACCGCATGAAAATCTTTGATGACTTGACCCCGCTGGAGTTGTATCAGATCCTCCAACTCAGGAGCCTGGTTTTCGTGGTAGAGCAGAATTGTGTTTATCTGGATGCGGATGACAAGGATCAGAGGTCCTATCATCTGATGATCTCAGACCAAAATGGCATCCTGTTGGCTTACGCCCGATTGCTGCCCGAAGGCCTGTCCTACAATGGATATGCATCCATAGGGAGGGTGGTCAGCCATCCTGAATACAGGAGGTTTGGCTGGGGTCGAAAGATCATGGAATATGCCCTGCGCGAATGCGAAAGATTGTATCCCGGGATCCCCATCAAGATCTCAGCGCAATCTTATTTGCTTCAATTTTATCAGTCCATGGGTTTTCAGCCTATCGGAGCAGAATATATGGAAGACAATATTCCGCATACAGCGATGATTCGCTGATGCGTCAGATCATTGAATGTGAAATCAAAGATTCAGTTCTTTCACGGCAGCATCCAGAATGGCCTTGCATTCTGTCTCATCGCGCCCCTGAGCGTAAATCCGGAGGACAGGTTCTGTACCCGATAAACGAAACATCAGCCAATTGTCGTGGTCAAAATAGTATTTGTGGCCATCCAGATCTTCGTATTTGGATGTTCTAAAATTTCCCCATTGTCCGCGGATCCCCGATGCCAGTTGGCTTTTTACAGCATCCATTTGCTCAGGCCAGAGCTTCAGGTCCAGACGATCGTAATAAAAAGATCCGACCAGATCGTAAATCTCCTGTATCAGAGTCTGAATGGTCTTGCCGGAACGGGCCACATATTCCAGTACCGTGAGTGCGATCCAGATGCCGTCGCGTTCCGGAATATGACCTTTTACAGCCAGACCTCCAGATTCTTCACCTGCCACCAGAATGTCTCTTTGCACCATCAATTCAGCTATGTATTTAAAGCCGATCCTGGTAATGTGGGTTTTGAGTCCGTAGTGATCAGCAAGTCTCTGCATTTTATTGGTGACCGAGAAGCTGATGGCGAGTTCGCCCGTCATGTTTTTCTCTTCCACCAGATAGCGCAAAAGCAAAAGCAGTATGTGGTGTGAATCGATCAGCTTCCCCCCGGGATCGATCATCGCTACACGATCTGCATCGCCATCATTGGCCACCCCAATATATTGATCCGGATGAGAAGCCAGGTAAGTCATGATTTCCTGAAGGTTCTTGGTGATGGGTTCAGGAGCTGTACCATTAAAACCGGGGTTCCACTCGCAATGAAAAGCCTTAAGGTTTGGAAACAGAGCTTTCATGACGCTCTGTCCGGCACCATACATGGCGTCGTATGCCAGATTGGATTTTTTTTGAATGGATTCCAGATCGAATGAGTCTCTGACGCGCTGCAGATAGAGATCTTCCAGATCGATCCATTGGATCAGATCCGAGTAGGAATCCAGACGGCCAGGCTCGTCTCCGGAATGGTCCGGGATGCATTTCTCAATTTCTGCAATTTCTGCAGGCGTGGTCGGCCCCCCGTATGAAGATTTGAGCTTGTACCCATTGTACTCAGGAGGGTTGTGGCTGGCAGTAATGACGATGCCCATATCGGTCTGATGGTGCACGACCCCAAGGGAAACCATGGGTGTACTCACAAATCCCTTTGCAGCCCAAACGCGGATTCCTTCCGAAGCCAGGATCCGGGCGGTTTCTTCTAAAAAAATCTGTCCTCCAAATCGGCAGTCGTGACCGATCAAAGCAGACTTCATGCCTTTTGATTTCATCCAGATTGCCGTGGCACGACTGATTCTTCTCAGATTTTCAACCGTGTAGGCTTCAGCTATGACGGCCCTCCAGCCGTCTGTTCCAAATTTGATTTGATAAACGCTCATCTGCTTTCGATAATTGGCGCAAAGATACCCGACACGAGCCAAAATGGTTTAAAAAATATATTACAAAAAAATTAAATATATTTGTGTCTAAATAATAGCAGATCGTGGACTCATACCGCCACAAAGGGCTAAGAAAAAAACTGGTAGCCGAACTTATACAGAAAGGAATCAGAGATGAGCGCGTTCTGGAAGCCATTTCCCGCGTGCCCAGGCATTTGTTTCTGGACAAGGCATTTGAAGAATGGGCCTATAAAGACACTGCTTTTGCCATTGACTGCGATCAGACCATTTCACAACCCTATACTGTTGCATTCCAGAGTTCCCTCCTTCAGGTTAAACCCGGCGAAAAGGTGTTGGAGATTGGGCTGGGTTCGGGTTACCAGGCTTGTGTACTTTCTGAGCTGGGTGCCAAAGTATATTCCATTGAAAGACATAAAGCCCTGCACGATAAAACAGCTGCCAGATTGCGGGACCTGGGTTATGGAGTGATCCGGACCTTCTACGGAGACGGATACCAGGGTTTACCCCGTTTTGCTCCTTTTGACAAGATCCTCATCACGGCAGCATGTCCCGAGATTCCTCAGGCATTGCTGGACCAGTTAAAAGAAGGGGGATGTCTGGTCGTGCCCCTGGGATCTGATCAAGAAACACAAGAGATGATTAGAGTCACCAAAGAGGAGGGAGGAACATTCAAGAAGGAAAAATTCGGATACTTCAGGTTTGTCCCCATGTTGCATGGAAAGGTATAGATCAATATTTAAATTATAAATTATTAATTATGATTGCATTAAATATTAATAATTAAATATTTTTAAATTTTATTGTGAAAATATTGGCTAATTGTATAAAAATATTATTTTTATGAGTGAAAAAAGAATGAAGGATGAAACAGAATTTTAATTTACTATCAACGTTGTTTACAATTTTTCTTTTGTCACCTCAAGTATTTGGCCAATCCCAAAAGCCGGATCTTCCCGAAGAACATATTCAATGCGTAACAGATATATACCGAGAGGAATTAGATCAATCGCTACAGAAAAGAATTTCTGCTATGGCCAGCCGCCTAAAGACAAGATCCAATAACGGAGATCTGGAGATTCATTTTCATATTGATACTTCTTACGAAAGAAGGAGAACTGGAGGATACAACAATAACAATCAGGTTATTTCGTACATGAACAACCTAGCCAGTCAGGTAGTGACTAAATTTAATGTGGCTTCACCTGAATGGGATGTTGCTCAGGCACTTACCCTTACATTTTTTGATGGAGCCACTCCCTTTTCCTATGGAAACGGGATTGTCGCAACGATTGAAAATTACCTCGATTGGCTAATTGCGAATAATTTTCCTGGAGACGATGATGTTTATGTGTTTTACACAGGTCAATACACCAACATTGGCGTGACCTATTTAGGGACACTGTGTTGGCCGGGTGTATCCTTAACCGGTTTTGTCAATTCCCAAACTCCTAATGAGGCACTATCCTCTCATGAATGGATGGGACATTCTGCGAATTCCATTCACTATGACAACGAACCCAATATCATGAAATCTACCAATGCCACTTTTCCCTGGCACAACAATTCTCTGGATGAAATGGAAGAATATTTGGACTTTGCCACCTGTGTTGAGAATAAACAAAGTCCACTTGCTTTGGTGGACATTCCATACGAGGTCGATTGCTCAGATCATAAAAATCTGAATCTATATTTTCATGTTTCTGAAATTCAAGAAGGAGCAAAAATAAAGATTATGGACAGTGAGCAGGGTAAGGAGTGGAGGGTTAATAAAGAAGTTACGCTGCTACCTACAAAGTCTAATTATTCTTTAAATTTTAAAAGGGAGGATATTTCAAAGTATATCAAGCTGATCCATATAGATGAATCCGGTCATCAGGTTCAATCTGAAGTTTCAAGGATCCCGGATTGTGGATCCGTCCAATGGTATGTGGGAGACGGTGTACTATACAATCCTGAAAATAAATGGATAACCATACATGATGTGACCGGTAGAATCTTGATGCAATCCAGGGAACCGAATCTGGTATTGGAACAATTCTTTCCATCGGGTATGCTGGTTTTAACGGATGGAGTCCACACAATCAGGGTTTGGCAGCACTGAATGATCCGCCATAAGAATGATCTCAAGCTGAGATCTGATAAATAAAAATTTTGAAGTGATTAAACCCATTCAAACTTCCAAAGTCAAAAGAATTAAATCTAAACATTAAATCAGTCATGAAAAACCTGCTCATTTTTTGCGCTTCGCTCTTCTACCTAGGGGTTGTTTCCGCTTCTTCTCTTCCAGAACCCATGCACAATGATTGGCACCTCTTGGGGAAGGTAACAGCTTCCAAAGGTGTGGACCGCGATGAGATCATGGTGACAGCAGCAGAAGGATTGTTTACATCTCTCCGACTGAGAGTAAAGAGATCCCCGGTGGAGATTTTCAAATGCACTGTGGTATTTGGCGATGGCAGCCAGCAGGAAATTGAACTACGCGAGCAAATTCGTGCGGGGGGTCAGAGCAGGATCATAGACCTGAAAGGAAATCACCGCGTCATTCGTAAAATTGTTCTTTGGTATAGTTCTCCCAGGCCGCTAAAGCGCCAGTCCATTGTGGAATTGTGGGGCAAACATTGACAGGTCTATTCATAACCATTTTTTGAGAGTTTAAATTAGGCTTATATTTGGCCAATGAACCATTGGCTAAATTTATTCTGTTTGGCAATATTGCTGGCTGCATGTTCCGGTAAACCCGAAGGATACGTGGTCCAGAGGACGGGCATTACCGAATCCGTGTACGCCTCCGGCAAGATCAAATCCAAGAATCAATATCAGGCCATCCCAAAGGTCAATGGAATCCTGAAGACTGTGATGGTCAGGGAAGGTGATTTGGTGAAAAAAGGGCAGCTTCTTTTTGTCATTACAAACGACCAGGCTTCCTTACAAAGGGAAGGTGCGGATATTGCCTATCAGAGAGCTGCTTTGGAGAATAACCGGGAAAAGCTCGATGAAATAAAATTTTCAATGGATCAGGCCAGATTGAAAAAGCAAATCGATTCCACCATGTACATCAGACAGCAGGCACTTTGGTCCCAGAACATAGGCTCCAAGGCTGAATTGGAAACGAGGCAATTGGCTTATGAATCATCTGTTGCTAATCTAAAATCCCTTCAGGAGCGATTGGCTGACCTTCAAAAAAATCTAGCCTTCCAGGAAAAGCAGGCCAAAACCAATCTGCGCATCAGTGGTACTAACTTGTCTGAATTTGAGGTAAGATCTGAGATCGATGGCAAGATCTACAGGGTTTTCCGTGAAGGGGGGGAATTGGTAGGCCCCTCGACTCCTTTGGCCGTGGTGGGAGATGCCAGCCAGTTTCTGGCCACACTGCTGGTAGATGAGCGCGATATCAACCGGATTAAACCTGGTCAGAAGGTATTTATTGAGATGGAATCCTATGCAGGCCGGGTGTTCGAAGCCAAAGTGCAAAGGATTTCTCCCTTCCTCAACGAAAAGGACAGAAGTATTGAAGTGGAAGCATATTTTGATCAGGTGCCGGAGCAACTTTTCCCTAATTTGAGTTTTGAAGCCAATATTTTGATCTTCCAAAAAGAGGACGCACTGACCATTCCCCTCAAATATCTGACAGAAGACAGTCATGTTTTTACAGGACCCAAGGAGAAGATTCCGGTGACCATCGGAATCAGGGATTTTGAAAAAGTCGAAATCATTTCCGGGCTTCAGGAAGGAAACACCATTTATCTACCTCAGCCATGAAGGGTGGTGCTGTAACCGGAATTGCCTGGGCTTTGATGATGGCCAAATGGAGACAAACTCTTGTGGCAGGATTGGGCGTGATGTTTGGGATCACCATGTTTGTCACCATGCTTGGTTTTATGACCGGACTCAATCATTTGCTGGATGGTCTGATACTAAACAGGACTCCGCATGTGCGTATTTACCATGAGCTGAAAGCAACTCCTTTACAACCCGTCCAAAAAGTCCTCCAGGATCAGCAGCATTTTATAAGGTCCATACGGCCCCTGGTCTCCAAGAACAAGATCAGGAATAGCGAAGCCCTGACCGCTTATTTGAAAAAGCATCCCAATGTAGCCGGAGTAGCACCCAGAGTATCTTCACAGGTCTTTTATTCTCTTGGGACCTCCAATCTGGGCGGGACGCTGCAAGGTGTGGATGTAGCCACTGAGTCTGCAAAATTTCATCTGGCAGATTATGTTACTGAAGGAGACATAACGAATTTGATCAATGTACCGAATTCCATCATCATAGGAAAAGGCATAGCAGATATCATGCTGTTGAAAATTGGAGATCCGCTGGAAATCATCATGCCGGACGCAAGCAGCAAAAGATTAAAAGTGGTAGGTTTTTTTCAGTCCGGAATTAAAGATATTGACAAAGTACTCAGCTATACCGATGTGAGTAATCTGCAATCCATGATGGATGTCCCCTCCGATCACTTTACCGAAATTTATGTAAATCTGAAAGACATGAAGCAGGCACCTGTGCTTGCCGGTGAGATATCTAAAATGTTTGATGTGGATGCTGAAGATATACAAAAAGCCAATTCCCAGTTTGAAACAGGCACCAAGGTTCGAACCATTATTTCGTATTCTGTGGGCATTACACTGCTTATTGTAGCGGGATTTGGGATTTACAATATTCTCAACATGTTGATCTACGAAAAGATGGATACCATCGCGATACTGAAGGCCATGGGCTATTCCGGATCCGATGTGAAAAGAATCTTTTCCATTATTTCTGTCAGTATCGGTATTGGCGGCGGCATTGCTGGGATGCTGATGGGTTTTATTCTTTCAAATGTAATCGATCAGATACCTTTCAATACGGCTTCATTGCCTACTGTGAAAACATATCCGGTGAGTTATAATCCGGGATTTTATGCGATTGCATTTTTATTTTCATTTGTGACCACTTTTTTTGCAGGATATTTTCCTTCCCGAAAAGCAAGCCAAATGGACCCCGTGAGCATCATCAGAGGAAAATGAGAAACACCAGAATCCTCGAAGCTAATTCTGTCAGCAAGGTGTTTGCGGACTCCGGCGATTTGCAGGTTTTACATGAAGTGAGCATGCATGTAGAGCAGGGAGAGTTTGTTTCCATTGTAGGTAAATCAGGATGCGGTAAATCCACCTTGCTGTATATTCTTTCCACCATGGACACTAATTATTCCGGGGATATTTTTCTGGATGGGCAGTTGCTGAAAGGAAGGACACCGGAAGAATTGGCTCGCATCCGCAATGAAAAAATTGGATTTGTGTTTCAGTTCCATTATTTGTTAAATGAATTTTCCGTTCTGGAAAATGTCATGCTTCCTGCCATAAAACTGGGCAAGTATCCGCGACATCAGATCCGTGAAATGGCATTAGAAAAGCTACGCATGCTGGACGTCATGAGTGAAGCAAACAAGAACCCAAACCAACTTTCTGGAGGGCAAAAACAAAGAGTTGCCATCGCAAGAGCGCTGATCAATTCTCCCAAAATCATCATTGCGGACGAACCCACCGGTAATCTGGATCAGGTCAATTCAGAAATCGTATTCAACATCTTTACGGAATTATCGGGTGTCTTCAAACAATCGCTACTGGTGGTGACCCACGACAAGGAATTTGCTTCCAGAACAGACCGCATCATAGAGATGGTAGATGGCAGGGTGGTCAGTCAAGTATAATAGAATTTCCATTTACAGTAAAATGAAAACACATTTTTCCGCTCAGGGGAAAATACATTTTTATGAATTCTAAATCTCTATTCCAAATTGTCTGAGGTGATGCAAGGCATGTTTGTATAACAGAGATACATTTAATTCTCTGTCCAAATCGCCAAAAAAGGGATTTCGTATTTTAAGGTTTTCCTGGACATCATAGACCCTGAAGAATTCAGTGATTTCATTCTCTAGTTCTCCAAGAGCATCCGCGTAATCGGGATGTACAATGGGTATTGGATCATCGGGCAGCAAAGCGTTGGGTGTATTTTCCTTAAAGGGATTTTCAGAGAGGACGAAGGCCTGCATCCTGGGAATCTTGTCTTCCGGCGTCAATATTTTTTCTACCTGAATTCTGCCGTTTGCCAGTCTGAAAGCATAGCTCATGTGTTCGACCATCTGGTGTACATTCATTTTTCCCCATGACCCCTTTGCCTGAGGGTCCAGATTTTTCAGATGGGGTATAAATTCAAAACGGAGAAATTTTTCCTTTGCGTTCATAATCACGGAGAATGGTGTAACAGTTATTACATATTGAGTCCTCCGCAGACACTGAGTACCTGACCGGTGATGTAGGAAGACTGATCGGATGCGAGGAAACTAACCGCATCTGCAACTTCTGATCCCTGAGCGAGTCTGCCCAAAGGAATATTTTTCAAAAAATTTTCTTTGGTCTTTTCGTCCAGAACGTGGGTCATTTCCGTTTCGATGAAACCGGGTGCTATGGCATTGCAGCGAATATTGCGCGAGGCCACTTCCTTCGCTATGGATTTTGTGAAGCCGATCATACCGGCCTTGGAAGCAGAATAGTTGGATTGTCCCGCATTGCCAAATACACCAACTACAGATGTAATATTGATGATGGAGCCTTTGCGCTGGCGCATCATATGGGCTACCGTAAATTTGGTGAGGTTGAAAACAGATTTCAGGTTGACCTGTATCACCTGATCCCATTGCTCTTCACTCATTCTGAGTATGAGGTTATCTTTAGTAATGCCCGCATTGTTGACTAGGATGTCCAGCCCTCCAAAGTCTTCGATGACTTTTGAGACCAGATCTTTAGCGGCATGGTGATCGGAGGCGTCAGACTGATAAGCCATCACTTTAACGTTGTAGGATTTCAGGCGTTCAGCTACTTCCTGTGCTTTTTCCGGAGAACTCAGGTATGTGAAGGCGATGTGAGAACCTTCCTGTGCCAGTTTTTCGGCAATGGCTGCACCGATTCCCCTGCTTCCTCCCGTAATAAGGCTCGTTTTGCCCGATAATCTGCTCATATATTCGATTTATGGTCAAAAGTAGCAGAAATAGTCTGAAATCCAAAACGCGCTCCCTGCTGGAAAGAACGTAGGACAGACCATTAAAAGCAGAAAAACGGGCTCGGAAAGAGCAGAATCAATAGATTCTTCTGGGTTTGTTTTTATTTCTGTTTTTATTGAATTTTCCCCCTTTGTTCTTTTGGAAATTGGAAGGCTTGATGCGTTGGTGTCTGGTAAAACCGGTGTTGATATCCAGTACCGCTTCATTGGGAATGACCAGGGTGCCTTTGCTCATGTGGAGCAGGTCTTCTTTAATCAGTTCGTCAGAGACGTAGTGTTCTTTATTCCAGTTTTTAAAGGCCAGTTTCATATAGGATCCTATGACTACGGCAAAAGCCTCTTTCTTGGCAGGATCTTCCAGTTCCATAGCCTTTTTGACCATCGCACTGACATAAGCTCCGTAATGCCTGTTGCGATCCAGGGAGCTGGGGTATTCAATGGGTTCAGGCTTGACTTTGTCCGCATCCGGAGTGGGCATGTATCCACCGGGTGGCACCACCTCAATTTCGTAGTTTGCAATCCTGAACAAATGATGCCACATTTTTTTCCGGTGCTCTTCTACGTTTTTGTTGTAGGGAGTCATGATTTGCATGATTTCCACAATGCCCTCTGCCACTGCCTGGCGGTATTGAGGATCCGGAATGGATTTACAATATTTCACAAGGTTTTGGACATTACGGCCGTATTCCGGCATGATAAGCTCTTCTTCCTGTGTATTGTAAGTGAACTGTATATCTTCAAACATGGATGGCATGATTTATTCTACGGTAACGGATTTGGCCAGGTTTCTGGGTTGATCTACATCGCAGGACCTGAGCACTGCAATATGGTACGATAACAATTGCAATGGAATCACGGAGAGCAGAGGAGTAAGGGGTTCGATGGTAGTGGGAATTTCAATACAGTAATCTGCAATCTTTCGGATCTCCTGGTCCCTGTCATCGATAATGGCGATGACAATCCCCTTGCGGGCCTTGACCTCCATGATATTGGATGCTATTTTTTCGTAGGCGCTGCGGTTGGTGGCAATGACAATGACCGGCATATTTTCATCGATCAATGCAATGGGTCCGTGCTTCATTTCAGCGGCCGGATATCCCTCAGCGTGGATGTAGGAGATTTCTTTCAGCTTAAGGGCGCCTTCCAGTGCTACCGGGAAATTATAACCTCTTCCCAGATATAAAGCATTATTGGTACCAGCAAATTTTTGAGCCAACTCCCGGATCTGACCATCGGCGGATAATACCTGTTCTACCTTGCCCGGTATTTGAGCCAGTTCTGCAATAAGCTGATGGTAGTAGGTATTACTGAGTGCCCCTTTGCGGTAACCCAGGACCATGGCCATCAGGGACAGCAGAGTGACCTGTCCGGTAAATGCTTTGGTCGATGCTACACCGATCTCAGGACCGCAATGGATATAGGAACCCCCGTCCGTCAGTCTGGCTATAGAAGAGCCGACTACATTGACAATACCATACACCAGGGCACCCTTTTCGCGTGCCAGTTCGGCTGCTGCCAGAGTATCTGCGGTTTCTCCGGATTGGGATATGACGATGACGATATCCTGGGGACCCAGGATGGGATTCCGGTATCTGAATTCAGATGCGTATTCAACTTCTACGGGTATCCTGGCAAGGTCTTCAATCAGGTATTCACCGATCAAAGCAGAGTGCCAGCTGGTGCCGCAGGCAGCAATGATGATGCGATTGGCGTTGATGATCTTATTAGCATGTTCTTCCAAACCTCCCAACCGGGCCCAACCTTCGACTGCGTTAAGTCTACCCCGCATACAATCGGAAATGGTCTGAGGCTGCTGGAAAATTTCCTTGAGCATGAAGTGGGCAAATCCACCTTTTTCAAGTTGATCCAGACTCATTTCGAGCTCGTGGATCACCGGTTTTTGAATTTCGTTTGAAATGGTAGTCAGTTCGATACCATCCTTTAAAGAAAGTTCAACCACCTGCTCGTCCTCCAGGTAAATTACTTTGTTGGTGTGTTCGATGATGGGAGAGGCATCGGAAGCCAGGAAAAATTCTTTTTCGCCTATTCCCACTACGAGGGGACTTGATTTTCTGGCGCCCACGATCAGATCCGGATTCTCCCGGTCCATCACTACAATGGCATAGGCACCGATTACCTTAGTCAGGGCTTTGCGCACCGCATCGCCCAGAGACAGGTTCTCCCTGTTCTGGATTTCCTCGATCAGGTGGACCAGTACTTCCGTATCGGTTTCAGAGGTGAATGTGTGACCCAGGCGGCTAAGTACCTCTTTGAGGGTTGCATAGTTTTCAATGATTCCATTGTGGATGATGGCCAGACGACCCGAGCCGGAATAATGAGGATGTGCGTTGACATCATCCGGTCTGCCGTGGGTGGCCCACCGGGTATGTCCCATGCCCAGGTGTCCGTTGACGTTTTTGTCCCGGGTGTAATCGACTAATTCCTGAACCTTGCCCTTTTTCTTATATACATTCATATCCCCATTAAGCAGGGCGATACCGGCGCTGTCATATCCCCGGTACTCCAGTCTTCTCAGCCCTTCGATGAGGATGTCGTAGGCATTTTTGGGTCCAATGTAAGCGATTATTCCACACATATTAGATGTAAATATAATATGTTTTTCCTCTATTCAGAATAAACCAGCTTTAGCCTGGCTGGAAATCGACTGTGTTTGTTCCCAAACAAAGCGACCCGCCTGGCGGTTTCGGTTTTAAATAGTGGAGAAATCAAAAGTTCAAGTCCTTTTTTCTCTTTTCTGGTCTTTTGGAAATGGGCGGTGATATTGAAGTTGTAACGCAGCAAAGGCGTTCCATCCAAAGTATCCCGAATGGGGTTTCCGCCAAAAATGGCCAGATAATCTCTCAGGTTTGCGAAATTGCTGCTGTAGCTTTTTGCTATGGCGAAATCCAACAGGTCTGCAGGACTGGAACCGGAAAGATCCTGCAAAGTCATGAGATCCAAGGGTCCGAAGAAGGCCGTATCTTCAGGCTTATCCACAGCCATGTAAAACTGCAGAACCGCATAATTGATGAATTTAAAATCCCATCCGGGGCTATAGGGCATGCTGAGTCTTGCATCAGGCCCGGTAAATCCCTGGATATAAAAAACGCTGTCTCCGGTAGTGGCACCATTCGCAAAGGATTCAACCGGATAGCCAACAGGATCCGTTTTGAGGTGAGGCGCTTTAGCAGCCAGTTGTCCCATATTGAAAACAAACTCTCTGCGGGTGGTATCATCCACTTTATAGTAAATGGTGATTTTGCTATCCTGACTGGAAGGCAGGAAAGACATCATCGAAGCTTCCTGTTTCGCAACAAGTCCTATGCCAGGAAAATAACGGATAAAGGTATCTACGCTGTAAAACGGAGTATCCGGAAATCCCCTCAGAATGCCCATAAAAACAGAGGTATCCAGAGGAATCCTCAATTGGGGAGCCAAAACAGTAGTGACGCCATTGGATGAAAGCCTGACTGAATCTGTGGTATTGGGAATAAAATTCTCAAGCTTGCCCAACAGGGTTGTCCCCAGATTGGCTTTAAAAGTGGAGTAATATCGTTGTGTAGGGCTGAGAGCATCCAACAGAGGATAAACTTCGACTGTCTGGGACAGGTTTGGGTTTCCGTAAAAACCGGCCGGATCATACCTGAGACTCAGAACTACCGAATCAATGGGAAGTCTCAAAAAGCTGTAATCCTTGGTACTCACAAACCTAAGCTGTGCATAAATTTCCGCTTCGGATTTTCCAAAGACAGGATCGGTCATTTTACCTAAAAAATATGCGCTGGGAATCGTACCGACCGCTGTGAGGAGGCTGTCAAATTTGTAATGGTAAATGTCAAAGCGGAAACTGTCTATTCCTGCTGCATGAATCCATTCGTCCTTGATAATTTCATTGCCCAGGGTCTCCGTTTTGTCGCAGGAGGATAAAGTGGAAAAGAGGGCAATACATACTGCAAATAGGGCAGTCAGCAAATTTGGGTTCTGGAAATTCAGGCGGATCATCAGGCTAAAACGCTGATCAGGACAAAATAGTCTTATAGAATTCAATATATTCAGGCAGGAAATTCTCTTCTGCTGTCTGAATGAAAGGAATTTTGGAAGTCTCTAATGCCTGGGAAAGAGAATCAGGCAGTTCTTTGGCACCCTGGATGATCCCATCGGCAAACTGGATGGCACCTTTTTGAAGGGTTATGCCGGTTCCGTTTTTGAAGGCACTCAATTGATCCATTTTCAGATTATTGATGGCGGCCTTTTTGAAAAAGGAATCGGTAAAATTTGATTCCTGCGATTTGTCATACAGTGAAAATATGACTTTGGATTGTTTGAATACCGGATCGTTTTTATAAACCGTTTTGAGGTAAAACGGGATCAGGCTGGTCATCCAACCATGGCAATGTATTACGTCGGGAGGCCAGCCAAATTTTTTGACAGTTTCCAGGGCTCCCTTACAGAAAAAGATCATGCGATCCTGATTGTCCTCAAAAGGCTTTCCGGCTTCATCCTCAAAAACATATTTTCTCTTGAAAAACTCATCGTTATCCAAGAAGTAAACCTGTATTCGGGATCCCGGTAAAGAAGCTACTTTAATGATCAATGCATAATCGTCATCATCTATTATGATGTTCATACCACTGAGTCTGACAACTTCATGGAGTCTGTGCCTTCTTTCGTTTATGGTTCCGAACCGGGGCATCAGAATTCTGATTTCCATGCCATTTTCCTGAGCAAATGAGGGCAGTTTTTGAATAAGGGTGCCGATACCTTCCATGTCCAGGAATGGGTCCATCTCCTGGGTGATGTACAATACTCTTTTCTTGTTCATGAATCTGAATTACTGCGTTTCCTTAAACGGAGCGCAAAGATACTACTTTTTTCTGACAAATTATGCAAGCCTAATTTGGAAAAAGTTGTAAAAAACTGAAAATGAAATAATTATGCTTCACGTGCAAAAGCCTGCAATCGATTGCGCCAAGGCCTTCACAGAAATCCAAAAGATACCCAGCAGTCATAGCCTGTCGGGGCGGCAGGATGAAAAGGAACAAAAAAAATAGCGAGATTATAAATAATCCCGCTATCAGATATATAAATAGGATAAGAAAAAAGACACCCGAAGAATACAAGCTTTAACCTGATGGTTCCAACAATTCATTCGGATATCGGTAAGATTCAAAACTGAATTAGACCGATCCGGTAATATTTCAAAATTAAACGGCCTTTCCGATTACCCAACAAAAGTAGTGTTTTCCATTTAAGATGATTCCCTTTTGTTCAAATATTTTTATAAAATATTTTCAAACCGGAAATTCCATTCATTAATGGCCTCATTCAAAAGGTCAAACAGCTTATTTTAGAGGCTTCCTTCAAAAATCCGCGGGACTTTTCACGGGATAAAGATGGACCTGGAGTATGGGTTCATTATTCCTCGTCTGCAGGACTTTCTACTTTGGTTAACTTGACCGTTGCCAATTTTTGGCGGATCTTCTCTTCGATTTCTGCAGCAACTTCCGGATTGTCCGTCATGAATTGCTTGGCAGCATCCCTACCCTGGGCCACCTTGGTTCCTTCATAGGCATACCAGCTGCCACTTTTGGTCAAAACATTGAGATCAGATCCGAGATCGACGATTTCGCCTTCCTTGCTGATCCCGTGTCCGTATTCGATGTCAAATTCTGCCACTTTGAAAGGCGGTGCTAATTTGTTTTTGACCACTTTTACTTTCACCCTGTTTCCTGTGACATTGCCATCTTTGTCTTTGATGGCGTTTCCACTTCGACGAATGTCAAGGCGCATAGAAGCATAAAATTTCAGGGCATTTCCGCCTGTCGTAGTTTCAGGATTTCCAAACATGACTCCGATCTTTTCCCTAAGCTGATTGATAAAGATGCAACAGCAGCCTGTTTTACCGATGGTTCCGGTCAGCTTTCTAAGCGCCTGGGACATCAATCTGGCTTGTAAACCTACTTTGGCATCGCCCATCTCTCCCTCGATTTCACTGCGGGGAACCAGAGCTGCCACTGAGTCGATGACGATAATGTCTATCGCTCCTGAACGGATCAGGTTTTCTGCAATTTCCAGAGCCTGTTCTCCATTGTCCGGCTGAGAAATCAAGAGATCCTCCGTATTCACCCCCAATCCTTCCGCATAGACCCGGTCAAAAGCGTGTTCAGCGTCTATGAAAGCTGCTATTCCTCCTTTTTTCTGGCATTCCGCGATGGCATGGATGGCCAGAGTGGTTTTACCGGAGCTTTCAGGTCCATATATTTCGATGACCCGTCCTCGGGGGAAACCCCCAACGCCTAAAGCAACGTCCAAACTTATCGACCCTGTGGAAATAATATCCACTTCGTCCATGACCGGTTTATCTCCGAGTTTCATTATGGAGCCTTTGCCATAGGTCTTTTCTAGACGGTCTACGGTGAGTTGAAGGGCTTTGAGTTTTTCTTCGCGTTCTTTTGACATGATTAAGATTTTATATTGAGCACAAATGTAATATGATTCGGGCAGACAAGATTCAAAAGATTGGATCAAAGGACCGGGTACTTCAGTATAAGGATTGACAGGATGGAGGATCTTTTTGGAATCTGGCCATATGGTGGAAGAATATAATATTGTTCATTGGGATGGAAACCGGATGAATGGACAGATGATCCCTTTGGTCAATTTCATTCTATCTTTGCCGCATGGGCAAAGCATTTGTGATTGAAGCAGGATTTATCAGCCTGCACACCATCCTCAAAGTCTGGAAGAGCGGAATACCCATAGAAATTTCCGAAGTCGTCATGAAGGGGGTCAGGGATTCCAGAAACAGACTGGAAGAGTTAATAGGGTCAAATGCGGACCCTGTCTATGGAGTAAATACAGGTTTTGGATCCTTATGTGATCAGGTGATTTCAGACCGGGATCTGGAGCGTCTGCAATACAATCTGGTGCGGTCGCATGCCTGTGGGACCGGTATCCCGGTATCCGAGGAGCTTACCCGACTGGTGATGATCCTTAAAATTCTATCTCTCTCTAAAGGAAATTCAGCTGTTCGGCCGGAAACCCTGGTGTTTCTTGTAGAATTATACAACCGCAGGTTGACGCCGGTCATTCCCAGGTTTGGATCCCTAGGAGCATCTGGCGACCTGGCACCTCTGGCACATCTCACCCTGCTTCTCATCGGAGAAGGAAAGATCTGGCAGAACGATCAGCCAGTGGAAGCATTGACTGTTCTTCAGCAAAATGGCTTGAAGCCCTGTGGCCTCATGACAAAGGAAGGATTGGCCCTGCTCAACGGGACCCAATTTTCACTGGCCCTGCTCGGTTCTGCCCTGGTAGAGGCCCGAGAATGTACGAAGGTCTCAGCCTATGTGGCTGCCTTGTCCATGGAAGCCTTTGATTGTTCGTTGGATTTTCTGCATCCCGAGATCCACAAGCTCAGGAATCAGCCGGGTCAGATCAAAGTGGCCGCACAAATCAATGAAATTCTCAGGGAAAGTGGTCTGAGAACCAGGTCAAAAGCGAGTGTTCAGGATCCCTATAGCTTTCGATGTGTACCTCAGGTACATGGAGCCTCTCTGGATAGTTTCGAATACGTATGGAGCGTGGCAGAGCGGGAAGCCAATTCCGTGACGGACAATCCACTGCTCCTGAGCGATGGTACTGTGCGTTCGGGAGGTAATTTTCATGCCCAGCCGCTCGCTCTGGCTGCCGATTTTTTATCCATTGCGATGGCAGAAATGGGTAATATTTCAGAAAGAAGGATCTATCAACTGATCAATGGCAGCAGAGGACTTCCGGTGTTTCTGACACAAAATCCCGGACTGAACAGTGGCTATATGATCGTCCAGTATTCTGCTGCGGCGTTGGTGAGCAACAACAAACAATTGGCCTCACCCTCCAGTGTGGACTCCATTGTGACCAGTAAAGGTCAGGAAGATCATGTCAGTATGGCCGCCAATGCAGGCTTGCGCTGTCTGGAATTGGTCAGCCATGTGGCACAGGTTCTGGCCATGGAATGGATGACTGCTGTAAGGGCCTGGCAATACCGGGAAAAATGGTCTTTGCATGGTCCATTGTCAGATTGGGTTAGAAATTATCTCGACCTGATCCCATTTCAGGAGGAAGACCACATACCCTCTGTTCAATTCCAACCCGCTCTTGAGTTTCTGAGGAAACAGGCCGCTTTGCATGAAAATTAAGTACCTGATTTGGCTGGTGGGATGGATCCTGGTGGCAGGGTCTCTCAGGTCTCAGTCCGGATACTCGATCTCTTTGGAAACAGTCAGGCTTGTCCCCCATAATTCAAAATTTCTATATGAGCCACGCGGAGTAGGGATCTGGCCTCAGGCATCCTTGTTTTGGCAAACCAGCGGGGCGGAATATTGGCATCATGTATATGGAAAACCCAGGTTTGGTATTCAAATGGGTCTGATGTATTTAGGGCAGCCCAGTGAAATTTTAGGCTGGGCATGCAGTATGTATCCCTACGTGGATTTTGGCTTCTGGCATCGCCAGAAGTCTTCTTTCCGGTTCATCATTGGTACTGGCTTGGCCTATACGCCCAAGATCTATGACATTAAAAAAAATCCACTGCAAAATGCTTTAAGTTTAACAATCAACAACCACACGACTTTCAAAATACAGTACGAAAGGAGAATCAATATCCACTCTACCTTGAATGTTGGCTTATCATTGAATCACATGTCAAACGGTGGAATCCAGCTTCCCAATCTGGGATTGAATTATTTGGGAATAGATCTGGTATGGTCCCGGACATTCAAGTCTCAGACAAAAGAATTGCCTGACCTAGAAAAACCTAAGACCTGGCCCCGATGGAACGCTGGTGCTACACAGGGATTTGCACTCAGAGAATTCAGGACTCCCGGTGGACCCAAATTGCCGGTTTATATTTTATCTGTGGACTTCGGTTATCAATACAGACCCTATATGGCCTGCCGCATAGGATTGGAATCGGAATATCATTTTGTGGCGCCCTATTTTGCCTCACATACCGAGCTTTTTCCAGATATCCGAAGTGCGTGGAAACAAGGATTTCGGATTCAGGTGTACGGAAGTCACGAATGGATGATCGGTCCGCTTAGTCTGGAGACCCGAGCAGGAGCACAGTTATTTGATCTGCCTGTACTGGGATCCAAAAGAGTTTTCTTTAAACTCAGCGCACAGTATTTTATGAAAATACCCGGAGTGAAGAATCTGCTCTGGGCACCCGGAGTTGCGCTGAAAACTCACTATGCCGTAGCTGAGTACGTGAGTCTGACCTCCACTTTCAGAATCAGACGCAATAACCAGGCATTTTAATAAAATGTAATTTTCACAATCCTGAAAGTTAGACTGATCCTGAACGGATAAAGTGAATATCAGACTTTTTTTCGTGAAATTTAAAATTTTAAAACTTGGATGATCACAATATAATAAAAGTCGATACCTGTATGATTCCGATGGGTAGGCGTTATGTCCAAAAATGAAACAGGACAATCGAAAATTTACAATAAAAAAGTCTTACTATTTATCCAAATTCAGTTTGGAAATATTTCTTCCAATTTTCTTCCCCTGTTCGACACCTGCATCAATTCCAAACCGATAGTGTATTCCTCCATACAATCTCGATAAGGCTACCTCGGAAGCACACTGAGAGAAACTGTCATATGACCTGGGCCTTCCGTCTATATCGGTTCTGTTTTCGTGAGTACGGTCAGTAAAACTATAGGCATCTCCAAAGTAATCAGCAAGCACTGCCAAAGAGGCTCCTGTCTGTACAGAATGCCCGCTGGTATATTCCGGGAAGGGAGGGGTATCCAAAAGTGTTGTAAAATTGGGATCAATATTTTCCTGTATGTAGGTAACAGGTCTTAAAAGGTTGAATTGGTACTTACATTTCCAGCAAGATATGAATGAATCGTGCAGAGCCATTCCCACCTTAGCCAGGATTTCAGCTGCTTTCATCAGGTTCAATTTTTCCTGAGCAATCACCTGCAAAGCGATAGACATAGAATGTCCTCCGGGTGTGGCGGTCCTTCCCGGGTCATCACTCCAAAATTCCGCAATGGTTCCTGTCTCAGCATTGAGGTTAATACCGTTTACATAAACTTCTTTTGCAGCAATATAAAACAGACTGTTGGGATCTGTGCTGTAGGGTGGGTGGCTGGGTGGCTGGGTTCCTGTTATGTTGTTGTTTAGAAAAGGACGGACTTCGCCCCAGTAAGCCTGCAATGGTTTTTGGTTGGGTGCAGTGGGTTTCCAGACCCCCGGAATATTGGGCAGGGTATAGTCCGGAAAATTGTTGAGGTAAGCCTCGGCTTTCCCGTCGGTGGCTGCATAATCGTATACTGCCTTACCCATTCTTTTTCCGAAATCAATGGACCTGGAACGAACGGTTTCATCCGTTTCAGCTACGGAAGTTTCAATGGCATTTTCAAGACTGTCAATGGCTGATTTCAGTTCCGAGCTGCTAGTTTTGAAATTCAGTCTGATAAATTCAGCCATGGCAGCATTAGCCACCAACTCCCAATGATGTTCTTTCTTTTTGTCCAAAGTTGGAAAACTTCCTGCCGGAATTCCATCCACCAGACCCTGAAGTGATTTTTTGTCCAAAGTGCCTTGAACCAGTGATTCATACAAGCAAACGGAACTATATCCATAGGTTCTGGCAGCCACTGGAGGGGTAAAACCTGCCGTACCCCGAACCAAACGGAAAGTGAGCCCAAACCATTTCTGGGCCAGTTCATTGCCAAAACCGGATGGGCGTTTGGTCACCACCGGATCGGGATTATCCTCGCGGCATTGAAAGAAAAACAACAAAAGCGAGAAGGCCAGAAGGTACCGAATATTCTGAGTTTGAAGGAGAAACGAGTGCTTGCTTTTCATGCTTCTTTATTTTGAGAAAGCAAATATATTGCATACTCAGCTTGGATCAAAATAAATCGAATGAAATTTACCGGTCACTCAATCATTTAGGCTCCAGTCATATTCGAGGTACTGAAGACTTTGAGAGCCCGACAACCGAACAGGACCGTATTTCCCGATAAAATCCCGTATGCCGCGGGTTCTGCCAAAATCCTCTGCATACCACTTAAAGATCATGGAAATTTGGGCTTTTCCGCTCACAAACGAGTTTCGAAGGGGATCCGCCAGAAATTCCCGGGTTACCTGATCAAGCTGCTCATTGAGTTTTGCGCTTTCAAAAGCTTCCCGCGACAGAGCCGGACAGGATCGTGAGGCGCAAACCAGTGCCATGTGCAGTCTCGGATCTTTGAATTTTTTTCTGAGTATTCCATGTTCGATATGATTGAGGTCCATGGTTTCATTGCCGATTTTGATAAAGCGGATATCCCAGGGTGAGTTGACAAAAGGGATCCGGCCACCGATCTCTTTGATGCTTTTGACCGGAAAATGTTGCAGGATCAATTTTACAGTGAAGGCATTGTATGCATTGATCCAGAAGGCTTTAATCCGGTCCTCCTCCCATTGATCCCGAGGAGGGTGACTGGCAAGGGATTGCAGATATTGATTGAGCTTGTGACTGTCCCTCACAAATCCTTTGTAATCCACATTACCGTCCCGGCTGACGTGTTTTTGCAAAAGCTCCGTCCAAGGTTGGTGGTTTTCCTGTGCGCTCAGGCCGCTGAAAATTTCAAAAAGGGACAGGGCCAATAGAAATATATTCTTTGAATGTATCATCTTAATTTCAAAACGAAAAACAGGAGCTTCCGGTTTTCCATGCTTTAAAAAGCCTCAAGCGCCTTGATGTAAACACCACTGCTGCGATATCCAATACCATAGTCCAGGGTAATGTGTAGATTTTGATCCCTGACAGCCAGAAACCGGAGCCCCGCTCCAGCATTGGGTCTCAGATAGGAGGCCTTAAATGGCTCAAGAGGGTCGTAAACGGCTCCCACTCCTCCAAACACCACAGCTTTGAATCTCCAAAACAAAGGGAATCTTAATTCAGCCTGCACCAGACTCATCATATTATCGCGAAACCGTCCCAAAATATAACCCCTCAAAAATGCCGCTGTGCCCAAAAAGGGCAATTGATGAAATGGCACCTGACCAACCGTAAAATGCTGTACGGTATTCACTGCCAGGATCAAACGGGAATGAAGGCTCCAGATCCGCGTGGCGGATAAATACAAGGCGGCATAGCTGAAATCACTGCCCAGAAGGCGGTCTGCTGCGATCAATTGGGATTCGGTAAACAATCCTTTTGCAGGATAGTAAATATTGTCCCTCGAATCGTAATTGAAACTCAGGCCCAGTCCGGAAACCGATCCATCCCTGCTCCCTCTTACTGAACCATCGATCAATTCTCCTCCTTCTTTGAAACGGGTAAAATCAAAATGATCAAAGACATACCGCAGTCCGAGAAAATGGTGCCTTCCGATTTTTTTCAGTGCATTGAGCCGAATGCGAAACAGATCGGCATCGTAGTTTTCATACTCATTTTCCTGGCGGTTTCCGATTCCATAGAAGTAGTACACATACCGGAAAAATCCAAGTTCTCCGTTCAGCCAGAATTTGGATCCCGGAGAAAATACCTGAAAGGGCATGTGCAGCAGAATCTGTTTTCTCTGGGTAAAGGATAGGCCCAGATTGATGTTGCTTTTTTTGGTCTGCGGATTACCTGTACCCCAGGTAAAGCCCGAAACCCCTACCAGACCCAGAGACCAGCGGGTGTCGGGTGTATAAAAGACGATTGGAGCAGCCAACAGGCTGATCTTTCTTTTAGGGATACTGTCCAAGGGCTCTGACTCTGGTATAAGTTTCTGACTGGCAAACGTTTGAGACATGAAACTGACTGCCAGGACAGCCATCCAAAAAATGGATTTTGCCGAAACCTTATATTTGATGTTTTGTTTCAATTTGCTAAATGACCCAACATGAAGACTTATTACAATCCGGAAGACCTTAAAAAGTTCAGCAACGTAGGTGAATTTGAACCCAACCTGGCAAAAAAATTCTTTGACTACTATGGAGATGTATTCAAGGACGGGGCGCTCACTGCCCGCGAAAAAAGTCTGATCGCTTTGGCTGTGGCCCATACGGTGCAGTGTCCTTATTGCATCGATGCCTATACGGTGGATACACTGGAAAAAGGTTGCGACGAGGCCCAGCTCATGGAAGCCGTACACGTTGCCGTCGCCATTCGGGGAGGAGCATCCCTGGTACATAGCGTGCAGATGATGAACAAGGTGAAGGAAGTAGCGATGTAATCCGGCCGGACCGATGACGACAGCCACCAAATCACTCAAAAGCCGCCACAGCGAATTTGCTGACAGCTACTTCCAGCTTCAGGTAATCAGTTCCACTGCACAGAACGGGCACGCCCACCTACAGTTTGAAAAAAAGCTGGAGGAATCCGGATTGTACCCCCTCCGACCCCAGAAGTTGGAAATTTTTCAGATCAATCTGGGCAAAATGTGCAATCAGGTCTGCAAACATTGTCACGTGGATGCCGGCCCGGACCGCAAGGAAATCATGACGCGCGAGACCATGGAGCAATGTCTGATCGCCATCAGACAATCCGGAGCGCATACTGTGGATCTGACGGGTGGAGCCCCGGAAATGAATCCGGATTTCAGATGGTTTGTGAAGGAAATTTCGAAACTGGGTGTCGAAAAAATTATTGTCAGGTGCAACCTGA
Source organism: Bacteroidota bacterium (assembly GCA_029572935.1). GTDB lineage: Bacteria > Bacteroidota > Bacteroidia > Chitinophagales > Saprospiraceae > Vicinibacter. The sequence continues at coordinate 5,963 of JAKQHM010000056.1, read as the reverse complement.
CCATCATCCTTGCCAATAAAAAATACCACGACCTGCCTGATTTTTTCAAAGAACACGGAATCGAAGTGGTGTCTTCCCTTCCTTTTTACAACTCGACGCGTACGGATGCTCAAAGGGGAGATGGGGTATTTGAAAAATCCATTCAGGCTTTGAAAATGTTGAATCAGGTTGGCTATGGTGCGGAAGCTTCGGGCCTGGTGTTAAACCTCGTTTACAATCCCAGCGGAGCTTTTCTTCCGCCTTCTCAATCGACCCTTGAAGCTGAATACAAAAAGAGGCTCGAGTCACACTTCGGGATCCGGTTCAATTCCCTTTTTACCATCACCAATTTGCCTATTTCCCGGTTTTTGGAGTATCTCATGGAAACGGGAAATTATTCAGACTACATGGATAAACTGATCCAGGCATTTAACCCGGTTGCTGCAGCCAATGTGATGTGCCGCAACACCATCAGCGTAGGTTGGGATGGTTATATCTACGATTGCGATTTCAATCAGATGCTCGACCTGAAAGTCAATCATCCCTTGCAACACATCGCTGATTTTGGTAAGAAAGATATACAGGACCGGGACATCATAGTCAACCAGCATTGCTACGGGTGTACTGCCGGTGCGGGCAGCAGTTGCGGAGGTGCCACAGCCTGATAGGGGATGATCAGCATCATCATTCCCACTCTGGACGAAGAGGTTTACATCGCCCGACTGCTGGATCATTTGTTATATAACATTCGAGATCGCTCAGCTGAGATCATCCTGGTGGACGGAGGCAGTAGAGATCATACTTTGGAGATCGCACAATCCTATCCGATCCGAATTTTTGAGACATCTGTCGCCAGTCGTGCCATGCAAATGAACACAGGTGCACAAGAGGCCCAGGGAAACATCTTATATTTTGTCCATGCAGATGTGCTGCCACCCGCTTCATTTTTAGATGATATACACAAGCACTTTTCAAAGGGATGCAGGGCCGGTATGTTTCGCCAGAAATTTGAAGGCGGTCCCTGGTTGTTGCAGATCAATTCCTTTTTGACGCGTTTTGACTGGGAATGGACCCGGGGCGGAGACCAGACGCTCTTTGTGGATAACAACTTATTTCAGTCTCTGGGGGGATACGACGAGCATTTTGTCGTAATGGAAGAATATGAATTTTTAAGAAGGCTCCGGAAAAAAGCTGATTTGTGCATTGTCCGGTCCTTTACTCTTGTTTCCTCCAGAAAATACATAAAAAATTCTTATTTCAAAGTAGTATATGCTTATTTCATAGCGCATAAGATGTTCCGGGAGGGAAAAGATCCGGCTCAGATCAAAGAAGTTTATCAATCAATGCTGGAGGTCTGAGGCCGCTGATTTTTTGGCTATGTACATTCTGTTTGCTTCCAGTTTGAGCACCCTTGCATCGGGAAATACAGGTTGAAAAATATTTTCAAAAAAAATATTGTTTTCTCGGTGATCCTGATCTGTTTCTTCCAGACGATTGTAAATAAGAACAGCATCTTCATGTAGATGATCGCGCAGCATGCCGCAAAATTGCGGGCTGGAAAATTTTTCCGGTACTTTGGCATCTTCAAACACATCCATACAGATGAGATCAAATTTGGATGGGTTCGATGCAAGGTAATTCCATGCGTCGCCTTCAGTAATGCGCACTTTATTTTTCAACCGCGGTGCAGTATATTTTTCATAGAGGCGGATGATTTCCGGATCGAGTTCCACAGCAGTGCAATCGACCGAGAGGTTCATTTTTCGTTCCAGCATCAGGGGTATACTCCCCATGCCCAGACCCAGTACGAGGCAGGTTTTCACTTTTGAAAGTTCCTTTTTCAATTCCCGAAAGGATTGAAGGAAGTTGGTATACCGGTCGTCATAGGAATAAACTGCATGACCGGTGACCAGCTTGTATCTTCCATTGGACAGAAATACTTTCAACTCCGGATTCAGATCAGATTGGCTCTGCTCAATGAGCCGGTCGCAAAAAAAACTAAGAAAGAAATCGATGTATTTTCTGTTCAAGATTTACCTGGCGTCTGATTACTTGACCGTGTATCCGGCGGGCCAATTTTTGGATGGAGAAACAAAGGACAATTTTCCTTCTCCATTTTCTGCCATCAGGATCATTCCCCTGGATTCAATGCCGCGTATGGTTCTGGGAGCCAGATTAGCCAGGACCAAAACATCGTAGCCGATGATATCTTCCGGTTTGAAATGCTCGGCAATACCGCTTACGACGATCCTCTGCTCGTAGCCAAGGTCCAGTTTCAGGCGCAGCAGTTTATCCGCCTTGGGGACGGCTTCTGCTTCCAGGATTCTGGCTGTTCGGATGTCCATTTTGCTGAAATCATCGTAGCTGATCTCAGCTTTTTGTGGCAGGTAATTGTTTGACTGAGCTGTGCTTTGATTTTCCAATGTCTGGTGGAGTTTATCGATTTGTTTGCGGATGATTTCGTCTTCAATTTTAGAAAAAAGGTATTCTGCCGGCTGGATTTTATGTCCGGATTTCAGCAGAAGCTCACCTTCGGCCATCTGATCCATGAGTGCGAGCAGGTCGCCTTTTCTGAGTGGTTCCAGATTGAGAATCTTTCTCAGTTTATCAGATGCAAAGGGAAGAAAAGGATGCATGGCCACACTGATGACCACCACATAATGGAGCGCCAGATTCATGACGGCCTCTACCATTTCCGGATCTTCTTTCTGGTTCTTCCAGGGCTCGTTGAGCTGAAGCAATTGGTTGCCGGCTGTGCAGATTTCCATCAGACATTTGAGCGCTGACCGGAAGTCATAGGCGCGCCAATAGTTATTGAGCTCATCCAGTTTGTCAAAAAGCCAGAGGTATTCGGTTTCGTGAAATCCTCCCATATCGTCGGGAGCCACGCCGGAAAAGTAAGCATCCGGATCAAAGTCGGGTACGTGGCCGTCATAGTACTTGTGCGTCAGCACCAGGACCCTGTGTACAAAGTTGGACAGGTTGTTGACGAGCTCGTTGTTGTAGGCATCCTGAAAACCTTTCCAGGTGAACTCGCTGTCCTTTTGCTCGGGCATGTTTTTGACCAGGTAGTATCTCAGCGCATCCTGCTGTCCGGGCAGATCTTCCAGGTATTCGTGTACCCATATGGCCCAATTGCGGGAGGTGGATATTTTCTGGTCTTCGAGGTTTAAAAACTGATTGGCGGGCACATTGGAGGGGAGAATAAATTCTCCGTGGGCTTTGAGAAGAGCGGGGAAAATGATGCAATGAAATACAATATTGTCTTTGCCGATGAAATGGACCAGCTCCGTCTCGGTATCCATCCAGTAGTTTCTCCAGTCCAGACCCTGTTTTTCTGCCCACTGCTGGGTGGCAGAGATGTACCCGATGGGAGCATCCATCCAGACATAAAGCTTTTTTCCTGTGCTGCCAGGTATCTCCTGAGGCACATCTACACCCCAGTCCAGATCCCGGGTCATGGCTCGTGGCTGCAGCCCATTATCGATCCAGGATTTGCATTGTCCGAGCACATGATTTTTCCAGGAGGAGGGGTCATGGTGTAAGGCTCCTTCCAAAATGCCGTTTTCCAGAAATTCCCTGAGCCAGGATTCGTCCTTGTTCAGGGGCAGGTACCAATGGGTGGTTTTTTTAAAAACAGGTTTTTCCCCGCTGAGTACGGACCGAGGTTCGATCAGCTCGGTGGGACTCAGGGAGCTGCCGCATTTTTCGCACTGGTCGCCGTAAGCAGCGTCGTATCCGCATTTGGGGCAGGTGCCTTTGATATACCGGTCAGCCAGAAACTGGCCTGTTTTTTCGTCAAAATACTGCTCGCTTTCCCGCTCTTCAAAGATCCCTTTGGTATAAAGAGTCCTGAAGAAGTCCTGAGAACACTGGTGGTGCTGTGGGTCGGAGGTCCTGCCATAATGGTCAAATGCGATTCCGATCCCTTCAAAGGTCTTTTTAAAAAGATCGTGGTAGGTATCGATGATCTCGGCAGGTGTCTTGCCTTCTTTCATAGCCCTCATGGTGATGGCGGCACCGTGCTCATCAGATCCGCAAATAAAGGCAATCTCCTTGTCCATCAGGCGCATAAAACGCACATAAACGTCGGCGGGAAGGTAGGCACCGGTCAGGTGGCCAATGTGAAGAGGGCCATTTGCATAGGGCAGGGCTGCGGTGACCAGGTGACGTTTAAATTCCGACATGAATGAGGCCTGATTAAAAAATAATGCGAAGATAAACCCATATCTTATAGTGGAAAGTCCTATATAATATATTTGAATATCATTTTGAATTATAGTCATCCGGAGGGGTTAAATGCTTCGGATCATGCATTTAGTCTGCATTAAATCAACAGGGGGGATGAAAAAGGCCGCTTTCATAGCAGGAAAATGTCTTTTGGAGTAGTTTTGCCCCACAATGGAAGCCCTCAGAGAGCAATGGTTGATTCTGATCAGCACGCCTGTGTACTTATTCTTCATAGGGCTTGAAATTTTATTGAGCAGGCTGGAGATGAAGCCGGTGTACACCTGGAAAGACAGCCTGACCAATCTCTATTTTATGCTGCTCAACGGAGGACTGGACCTGTTGCTCAGAGGTGTCTACCTCCTGGTGCTGAGTTATAGCTGGCAGTTCCGGTTCTTCGAGATCGAAAATCCTTATCTCTATTGGATCGCACTCCTGCTGGCAGAAGATTTCATGTACTACTGGCTGCATCGCTTTGACCACCAGATCCGTTTGTTCTGGGCCGTACACGTGACCCATCACTCCAGTGAACAGATGAATCTGAGCGTCGGATTCCGCTCATCAGTTTTGCAGCCCTTGTACAGGATCTTTTATTTCATTCCCCTGGCCTTGCTGGGTTTCAGGCCCATGGATATCCTGTTTATCTATGCGGTCACCCAGATCTGGGGCATCCTGGTACATACCCGGAAGGTCGGCAAGCTGGGATGGTGGGAATACCTGCTCGTGACCCCGTCCCATCATCGGGTGCACCATGCATCCAATCCTTTGTATCTGGATAAAAACATGGGCATGTTCCTCATCATATGGGACCGACTGTTCGGGACCTTTCAGGAAGAGCTGCCGGAAGATCAGTACCAGCCCATAAAGTATGGCCTCACCACCTCACCCGGGGAAAACGGTGCCCTGGGCCTTGTTTTTCACGAATGGATCCAGCTCGTCCGCGATCTCCGTCAACCCGGACTCAGCTTGAAAGAACGCTGGATGTACCTCGCAGGCCCGCCCGGATGGAGCCACGACGGCAGCAGACTGACCTCGGAGCAGCTGAGGGAGAGGGAAAAATTAGTTGAGTAGGATTGATTGCATTTTCGTCCATTATTTATTCAGCACTTTAAATTTGATATCAGACTATTTGATATACCTAAATGAAATAGGTCAATCATCCTTGTTTTACATCATGTTTTATGGAACTAAATGAAAATCATATACCTGTATTGGTGCCAGTCTTTCCTGTCCCGCCTTGGCGGGATGACTTGTGACCCGTTTGGAGGATCAGAGTGAGAAGCAGAGTGAGAATGAGAAACAGAGTGAGAATGAGAATCAGAGTGAGAATGAGAAACAGAATGAGGAGTGGAAGGTGAAAGTGAGGTTAAAGCTTTCTGTTGAAGCAAATCAGGGAAAACCCTGAATTTTCAAAATAATACAAGGGCCGGGCAGCGAAATTTAAACAAAAGGAGTATATTTGTACAGAAGGAATCCTCAACAGACAGGATTTGCATCCTCCAAACCCAGGGGACATAGACCTGGCAGCTGCTTGAGTACATATATTTTTTCATCTAAAACTCTGTCATATGAGTAATTTTAGTTTTCAACACAGGACCAACGCAGATTTAAAATCTGCCCCCCCCCAAACCGTAATGATCATATTTCGTCATTACCTAAAAATCCTCATCATGAGCCTGCTGCTGCCTGGAATATCGCATAGCCAGGATACTCTCATCTGTGACAATGGGGGTTTTGAGGATGATTTTGATTATTAT
>JAKQHM010000041.1 GCA_029572935.1 Bacteroidota bacterium | reverse complement strand
AAGTTTTAATTATAATCTCAATAATCCATTTGGTTTATGAAATTCTTAATTCCATTGATTATAACATTATATTCATTTTCTGCTGTAATGGCACAGAAGCATGATTTTAATTGGATCGTTGGATTCAATGATATTTTACCCGCTGATTCTATGTATGGACCGGCCATCCTGAGTTTTGACACTCAGGATGGAAATCCATCTATAGTATACTCGTCTAATTTTATTAATAAAACAGCCTACTTTAGTTCGATGATCAGCAATAAAGAAGGAGAATTCAGGTATCATTTTGACGGAAAGACTGTAGAAAGCAGATTCCACAAGCATGTTGGTAAGTACGAAGATATCTGCCCATATTCCTATTGTTATGGAGCTCCTCAAGTTAGTTTGATGTTGCCCGATTATATGAATGATTCCATTTATTCTTTATTCACAGGAGCGTGGGAAACCATTGGAGATCCCCGACCCGGAGTCTATGAAGTATATGCATTCTTTTATAACCTAAGAAATGTACTTATTGAGGAAAACAGAGAATCCATCCGATTGGCAAGGAATGAAGTTTTTCTCAATGATTCTACCATAGTGGGTGGGCTTGCTGCATGTAAACACGCAAACGGTAGAGACTGGTGGATTCTTATTCCCAGATTTCAATCCAAACAATTCTACACCATCCTCTATTCTGGCAATAAGATTCAAAAAATCTTTCTGCAAAATATAGACCGGTTTACCGATAATTCAGTCGGATGGGCCTATTTTTCGCCCGATGGGAATTATTATGCTTTTGGCTCTAAATATCTAGACAACTGGGATACCAATGGTCGGGTAGAGTTCTATCATTTCGACCGATGTACAGGATTGCTTTCCAATAGACAGGCGGAGACGTTTCCGGATTTTTCAGACGGCCGTGGCTCCGGTGGCTGCTTTTCTCCGGATTCCAGGTATCTTTATACATCAAACGATGATTTTATTTATCAATATAGTATCGAGAAAGGAAGGCTAAGCAAGCCCTCTAACATAGCCCGTTCTGATGGGGTAATTACTCGTGTCACTGACAGTTTTCATCTGGAGCCCAAGTTTGGAGAAATGCAGACAGGACCCGATGGAAGAATTTATATATTGTACTCGATGCGTGACTCCCGTTTTTATCATACAATCGAAAAGCCCAATATGGCGCCGGGAAAGAGCGATTTTAGGATTAGAAAAATTCGTTTATTTAGTGTAATCTGGGCTATGCCCATTTTCCCTCACTTCCGCCTCGGCCCCATCGATGGCAGTGAGTGTGATAGCCTGGGTATTGATAATGTGCCCTGGGCCTGGTGGAGATACGATCAGGACACGGGGCGCTATCGCTGTTTTGAATTTGTCGATCTCAGCGCCTACATCCCATCAGAATCAGCTCCAGAGTGGTACTGGGATCTGGGCGATGGGACACAGAGCAGAGATCCATCTCCCGTGCATTGCTTTCAGAAGGACGGAGTGTATGAGGTCTGTCTGATCGTAAAGAACAAATACGGAGCGGATACCCTGTGCCGGACGCTGAGGGTGGGTACTACATCCACAGATAATCATGGTAAAGTGCTGATCAGAACCGAGCTATTTCCTAATCCTGCAGCCGATCACTTTGTACTCAATGTCCATGATTACCTGCCAGAAAGTATGTACGTGCATTTAGTCAATTCTCAAGGGCAGACAGTACTCCACCATAGAGTGTATCAGGGCAGCAATGTGATCGAACTTCAGGATTTGAAATCTGGTTTTTATTCAGCCTTGATCTATGAGCGTGGCGTCCTGATGAAGACCGAAAAGCTGGCGGTGGTGAGGGAGTGAGGGGAGAGTGCCGTAGCCAAGGCCAAAGCTTATGGCAGATGGCTTGTAGCTTATAGCCTATGCCTAGGCCAAGGCTTATGCAAATAGCCTTGAGCCATAAGCCTTGAGCCATAAGCCTCTACCATCAGCCATCCCCACCAATTTAATATTTCTTTAATTAAGAATCACAACGAACCACGTCTGATTTTGTACTTTTGTTTTTCAAGTTGCGTTTAAAGTATAATCCAAATTAAAACACAGTTTAATTTTTAAAGATATGAATCGCGCAGAATTCCTGAAGACCCTGAGCAAAGCCAGAGCTGCTGCTCCTGCTCCTCCCCCCGGAGGACTGGAACCTTATACAGGACCCTGGACCAGCCGGGAAGCCATTCACCTGCTCAGAAGGGCTACCTTTGGGGTTCGGCCAGCCGATGTTTCCACCTTCATCAGCCTGGGCATGAACAATGCGGTCAACAGCCTGCTGGACAACAGCGCAGATCCCATACCCGCTCCTCCGCTCAACGTGTACAGCACCCCTCAGGAACCGGATCCCACGACTCCGTTTGGACAGACCTGGGTCAACAGTTCCGTGGTAGCCCAGATCCCGCCGCAATACTACATTGCCCGGACCAACAGCCTCAAGGCCTGGTGGACCGGTAACATCGTCCACCAGAAACTCACCCTGACGGAAAAAATGACCCTCTTTTGGTTCAATCATTTTCCCGTAGAGGCCGACACGGTGATCCTGGCTCAGGTGACCTATGATTACTACAAACTCATGCGCTCCAATGCCCTGGGTAATTTCAAAAACCTGGTCAAGCTGGTCTCCGTCCATCCGGCCATGCTGTTCTACCTCAATGGGCAATACAACAGCAAAAATGCGCCCGATGAGAACTACGCCCGGGAACTCCAGGAGCTCTTTACCATAGGCAAGGGCCCCGACGCCCAATGGACCGAGGACGACGTGAAAGCGGCTGCCCGCATCCTGACCGGATTCCGCATCAATCCGTTGGTCAACCCCGTCAGCTATTATTTTGACTTCAACCAGCACGATCTGGGTGTCAAGCGTTTTTCTGCCTTTTATGGCAATAAATCCATCACCGGTAAATTCGGACCGGCCGGAGAACAGGAGCTGGACGAGCTGATCACCATGCTCACGGACCACATCGAGACAGCGCGCCACCTTGTGCGGAAACTCTACCAGTTTTTTGTGTACTACGAGATCACACCCGAAGCAGAGACCCAGGTGATCCGGCCGCTGGCAGATCAGTTCAAGGCATCGGGCTACGACATCAAAAAGATCCTAGAGACTTTATTCAAGTCTGCCCATTTTTACGACATGCTCAGCGTGGGCTGCGTCATCAAGTCTCCTCTGGATTTCAATGCCGGCTTTTGCCGTGAGTTTTCCATCGCCTTTCCTCCGGCTGCACAGGCACAAAATCTCTATTTTGCCTGGGGCATGATCACCCTGGCTGCTGCCTACCAGGGACTCAACCTGGCTGATCCCCCACTCGTATCGGGCTGGCAAGCCTGGTATCAGTCTCCTCAGTTCCACCAGATCTGGATCAACGCAGACACACTGGCCAACCGCAACAGCACCGTCGAGGCACTTTGCAGCAGCAGGGGATTGGAATACAATGGCGTCACCCTCCGGCTGGATCCGATCCAATTCGCTTCTGCCCTGCCCGAACCCGAAAACGCGGTTCAACTGGTGCGCGATTCGGTCGCCATTCTCTACAATTACAGCATTTCAGATACGGCCATTCAGTTTTTGAAATCCAACCTGGTCGCAGGACTCCCCAACGACAGTTACTGGACGGACATCTGGTTTGAATACAAGGCAAATCCTTCGGATCCTGCGCTTAAAAATACCGTGACCGTACGCCTCAACGCCCTGTATAAGGAAATCCTGAGTCAGGCAGAATACCATTTATCCTAAACCTCAAATCGGAATACATGAAACGTCGTAAATTCATACGCACCGCTACAGCCGCAGGCGTGGCGGTACCCGCCCTGATCAACGGACTGCCCCTGCAGGCGCACAGCACCAACTCCTGGCTGCACAGCATGCTCAATCCCACCGTCGATACGGATCACGTCCTGGTCCTGATCTATATGAACGGTGGCAACGATGGCCTGAATACGGTGATTCCTTTGGATCAATATTCCCGGTTGACCGCTGCCAGAGGCAATGTGGTCTTGCCTGAGAGCAGTGTGCTCAGATTGAACGGAGTCAGCGGCACCGGTTTGCATCCTTCCATGACCGGAATCAGGACCCTGTTCAACGAAGGCAAGGTCAACATCGTCCAAAATGTAGGTTATCCCGATCCCAATTTTTCTCATTTCCGCTCCACGGACATCTGGACCAGTGCGAGCAATTCCAATGAATACCTGGACACCGGTTGGCTAGGCCGTTATCTGAATGAAGAGTTCCCGGGATTTCCGCTTGATTATCCCAATGCAGCCAATCCCGATCCCCTAGCTGTGCAGGTGGGTGGCAACCTGCCTTTGCTGTTCATGGGCCCCAATTCTCAAATGTCGATGAACGTATCCAATCCCGATATTTTCGGGGCCTGGCCGGCGAAGATCGACGATCCGGTACCCAATACCCCACTGGGCAAGGAGCTGAATTACATCCGGACCATTGCCCGTCAGTCCAAGTCTTTTGCGGATGCCCTGGTGACGGGTTTTCTCAAGGGCACCAACGTGGCCAATTATCCGACCGGCAACTATCTGGCGGATACCCTCAAGGTCATCGCGCGCATCATCAAAGGAGGACTGAAAACAAGGCTTTACCTGGTCGAGATCGGAGGTTTTGATACGCATTCCGAACAGGTAGATGCCAACAACCGTACCCTTGGGGCTCATGCCAACCTGCTCAGACTTTTGTCAGAGGCGGTATTCGCCTTCCAGAGAGACCTCGAGGCGATGAATTTGTCCCACCGGGTTTTGGGTATGACCTTTTCCGAATTCGGCAGGAGGGTAAAATCCAACGACAGCGTGGGTACCGACCATGGTGCCGCAGCTCCTTTGTTTCTCTTCGGCTCCAAGGTGCAGGGTGGCGTGGTAGGCGCCAATCCGGTCATACCGGCCAATGCCACCGTCAACGACAACCTGCCCATGCAATATGACTTCCGGTCTGTTTACGCATCCGTATTAAAGGATTGGTTTTGCGTCCAGAACGATTCCCTGCGCAGGATCATGTTGCGGGATTTTCAATCGCTTCCTTTGGTGAAGAATGAGTGTAGCACCAGCTCTGTAAGCGATCACCACAAACTGGAATCTGAATTGATGGTCCTCGCGGGCCCCAACCCTATGGTGGAGCAATCCGCGGTTACAGTGACTGTTCCATTCAAAGCCCAGTCTCTCATCCAGCTCATCGATCCCATGGGACGTGCCATCAAGAATATTTTTGCCGGAAATCTGGATGCAGGGACGCATACTTTCAGACTCGAAAACGAGCACTATCCGCTAGGAAATTACTATATCCGCTTGCAACATGCCAATGGACAAAAAACCATTCCGCTCCTGATCGTGCGATAGCAGACCAGATCAACGGATCTTTTTCAGCAGGTAGGTATTGCCGTAAAATCGATAAAAGTTGTGTGCTACGCGTATGCTGCTGTCTGTGATCTCTTTGATCTCAAAGTACATCTGATTTTGTTTGAAGTCCGTGATCGCATAACCCCCTTTCAGACTCAGGTCGATCCCGATGTTGCCCATAATGTCCAAAGACCAGCTGCCATACAGGCTGTCCGAAATGTAAAATTCATCCTGCACCTGAAATCCAAGTATTTCCTCACCCGAAAAAACAGTACGGTCTTCGATCTGACCCATCCAGGGATTGGTCAGACGTGCCGGTTTCTCTGCAAAAGTCCAAGAGCCGGTGATCTGCTTTTTTAAGTCCGGTGCAGGTTCATCCGGTTGGCAGCTGATCATACACATTAGGATTAAAAAGACTTTATAGAGATGATTTTTCATAATTAATATCAGCTCAATTTATACAATAAACCCAGTCCAACCAGGTAGACCAAAAGAATCATCAGCGTATCCCAGTCCATGAGAAACCCCTTGACCTTATTTTTATAGCTTATGCCGATAATCGTGATGGCAGACATGATGATGGTACAAAGTGCAGGAATCATCAAGGTATCGGATGCAGATTTTAGAATGGGGCCTAAAGGATAAAAGATGTCGTCCAGAAAGAGAATAAACATATTGAAAATATTGCTGCCCAATAAATTGCCTACCGCCATATCCACCGCACCCATACGGACGGAAGCAATAGAAACGGCAATTTCAGGAAGGGAGGTAGAAACAGCCAGCATCAGCGTGCCGACAAAGGACTGACCCAGTCCCGTCTTTTCTGCAATTTGTTCTGCAAAGTGTGGCAGAAAAAGTGCAGCTATTACAATGATGAGGGCAAAAAGAAGATAACGGATGATCACTCCTTTCAGACTTAAGGATGACGGTTCATGGGTTACCTGGCTTGGTGCGGGATTTTTCTTTTGATTGTTGTAAATCAGATTTAAGGCAAAAAAGTAGATTATGGCAAATAGCAAACTACTCACACCAATATATGGCAGGACGATGAACTCCTCCTTGAGATAGAGCCCAAGACAGGCAAGTGTCATCAGGATAATCCCTAGTGCTGCAGCGAGGATCTGACTTTGTGATACGGAGCCCAGTAATGGATGATCGGATTTGCAATAAACATCCATAATGGCCATAATAGCCAGATTGGCTGCACAGCTTCCGAGAATATCTCCTACTGCCAGGTCAGCCGAATGAACGATGGCGGAAGAGCTGATCCCAACCATTAATTCAGGAATAGAGGTTACAGCCGACATAAGTACCAACCCTATGAAAGCCTTGCCCAATCCCGTTTTCTCAGACAATAAGTCACCGTATAAGCTGAGTTTTTTTCCGGCAAAAAAAATTACAACCCCACAGATTCCAAATCCCAAAAATTCATTCATCTCCATATAGCATTTATACAAAAAATACAGGCAAAACTAAATCCTTCATCCAAAGGAATAAAAAATACCTTTGCTAAATACCAAAAAAAGAACAAATATGAACCTGGATCGGGAATATTGGCAGCACAGATGGATCCGAAAAGAAACCGGCTGGGATATAGGATTTGCCTCGACGCCTCTGATCGATTTTATGAAGACCTATCCGGAGAAAGATCATCGCATCCTGATACCGGGCTGTGGCAATGCCCATGAGGCAGAGGCATTGGACGATCTGGGTTTCGGGAACATCAGCCTTCTGGATATCGCACCG
>JAKQHM010000031.1 GCA_029572935.1 Bacteroidota bacterium | reverse complement strand
CGGAAAGTCCAGCCACAAGTTCAGTCAGACGGTCATGTTCTACGATTGCAGGAACCTGGCCTTGCCTGATTTTTTTCTGAAACCTGAGAACTTTTTTGATATCCTGAAAGAGTGGTTTGGCTTTACGGATATCGATTTTATAAGTCATCCTGATTTTTCAAAACAATACAGACTAACCGGTGATTTTGAATCGGTCATACGTTATTACTTTAATCATGAGGTGCTTGAGTTACTCTCTGATTACAAAAGTTTCTGGATACAGGCTTCCAATTTTTATCTCATCATTTATAAGGATAAAGAACTGATACCCGCAGGGCAGGTACCGGCCTTTATACGATTCTGCCAAATGATATATGAATTGTTCCGCCTGCGCAGTGAATTAAGCAGGAAGGAACTGGGTATAGACCCTGGAATTTAGTTTTGTTTCCATCTGTATTTGATACCTACATAGGGTTTGATGCCGTTTATGGGAGCAAACACCTCTGTGGCATTAAAGTAGTTACCATGCGGTTCCTGAAAGGCAATGATGGCATTATGTTGGGTATAATTTGTAATGTTTTCACATCCGGCATACACTTCCCAGCTGCCTTTAAGATAATTCACCTGCCCTTGCAATAATCCATATTGGGGGGATCTTCCCACATGATCATGTACGTACTGATGGGGAATTCCATCCTTGTCCGTGAGCCTCATCGGTCCAATCAGATTGGCAGTCAGATTGACGGTCCAGATTTTCGAGTTACTTTCCCAGTCCAGTGAAATCAAACCTCTCCATTTGGGAATCATGATTTGATCCCTGAATCCCTTTCGGTAGTCAATTTTATTGTTCTGGTAGCGGGCACCGATTTTTACACTGAATCCATATCCAATCGGCATGGTGCCGGTACTGCCCAGAACCAATGCCCTGGACCTACCGTCTAGATTATAAATAGATACCCGGCTCGGATCGTCAAGGTCTACGATGATCTGATTCTCAAAATCAGTAAGGTAGGCATCCAGGTTGATCTCCAGTTCTTTACCAAGAAGATTCGGCTTCCCCACCAGATTCAGACCATAATTCCAGCTGGATTCATATTTGGGCAATAAGCCGATATCCCAGGGCCTGTTGGTGGATAGAACATTGATCTGGTCAGCAAAAAGTCTGTAAAAGCGGTAGCCTCTTCCTGCTGAAGCACGTAACGTCCATTCGTCCAGGAAATTATAACGGACATTGATCCTTGGTATCCACAAAGGCTGGGTGGTATCGGGCCATTCAATTCTTTGACTCAGGCTTAGAATCAGTTTAGGGGCCCCGTCAGCGCAGGTTTGACCAAATTTCCAATGGTAGTCAGCAAACAAGGCCGGTGCGGCCTGGATGTAATCCAACTTAATGTGGTTGTTGAACAAGGCAATGTTTTCTTGTGCCTGGTTGTAGGTAATTGCAGGTCCTGCATCAATCTTATGGGAGCCCTCCCCCCATTCATGAGTGAAGATAATTTGAGCCTGTAGATGCCATTCTCTTGCCTGAAGGGAATAATGGCGTCCATAATTACCTTTTAATTCCGAGGTGGAAAAATCCCAAACGCTGCCGATGGTAGTACCAGGTTTTTTCATTCCCAGAAAACCCAGGTTGGCAGATGCATTGAAGTGTCCTATTTCTTGATTTGATAAATATGGATTCTCTTCCGTCAGTTGACCACCGGTCCTGTGGTCTGTCAGTGCCTGCACATTAAATTGTCCTTCCCAGTT
>JAKQHM010000002.1 GCA_029572935.1 Bacteroidota bacterium | reverse complement strand
ATCCTGATCGCAGGAGATTTCAACAGCAATGTCCGCTGGGACCTGTGGGACCGCTGGTGGAACCACAGCGATGTCGTTCGCTACCTGGAGGATCGGGGGATCGTCAGCTTGTATCACAGGATGGCTCAGGAAGCTCAGGGGAAGGAATCGAAGCCTACATTTTTTCTCCACAGAAATTCCGCTAAGCCCTACCACATCGACTACTGCTTTGCCAGCAGGGAAATCGCCGATCAATGCCGCAGGCTTGAAATCGGCGCGTTTTCAGACTGGATTCATTTGAGCGATCACTGTCCGATCTTTGTGGATCTGGAGCTGTAAAAATCCAATCTCAAGTCCCTGCCGATGATTCAGTAGCCGAAAACTTGAGTCAGGAATCCGTCCAGCATCAACGGCCCGGATAGTAGGGCGCTTTGGCCTGGTCGAGCTCCTTCTCCAGTTCCTTTATTTTGTCCTCTGCAGACTTCAGTTTGTTTTCAAGATCCATCAGCTGTTTTTCCGCGATGGACAGCGAGGTTTTGTAGGACTGTGGAACCGGTGCCGTGCTGCTCCAGGATCCACCCTGGACCGTGCCGATCCTGCTGCTGATGGAAGGGGCGGTCTCAAACTCTCTCCGGGCAAGCGAGGCATCTCCATTCATCATTACATTGAGCTGTTGCAGTTCTTTTTGAAGCTGGTAGGATTTTTCCAAAATCATGGCAGGATTGGCAGCAGATTCGCGGATGGCATTCTGGGCCTGATCCAGCTTGCTTTGAGCGTTCTGCAGTCGACCGGATGCGGCAGCCTGGCGCATGCGTGCATCGGTGACCCGTTTGTTGAATTCTTCGTTTGCGGCCAGATCCGGATTGGGGATGCTGCTCTGGATCAGCTGTTTCATCTGGAAGGACTTCGGCTCAGCCAGGCTGGTCAGTTTGCCGTCCTGATACAGGCTGATTCCCACGCGGTAGGTGCCCGGTTTGACCAGATAACCGCTTTCGGCAGATCCAAATAACTGATCGGCTGCAGGTGTGTACCGCTGATTCAACGGAGCGGGATTATGTGCCCGGCCATCCCAATGGAGTCGCTGGATTCCTTTTTTGATTCCGGTCTTGATGTGTCGGACCACCTGCCCTTTATCATCCGTGATGGTGAGCAGGAGGTAGGGATCAGGCTGGGCATCTTCTGCACGCAGGCTGTCCATGGAGGGATAGTAATATTTTTCTCCTTTGTCGTTTTTGGCTTTTTCAGCATCCTGCCGGAGGGCCTTTAGTTTTTTGACCTCATCCCGGATGGAAAAGGTGAACACCACTCCCGGCTTGGGATTGGGGGTGTTAAAATATTGCGATCCGAGGTGTCCTTTGTCGCGAAGGCCGATCGGATAGCGCTCGTGGTACATTAATCCATCCTTGATGTCAAAGATGTGGGCCGGTTTTTCCAGGTTTTCTTTTTTGAAATTGCGCAAAATGCTGTAGTCGTCCAGGATGTAAAATCCACGGCCGAAGGTTGCTAGTACCAGATCGTTTTCCCTGCGCTGGATCTCGATGTCGCGTACGGCGATGGTGGGCAGACCGCTTTTAAGCTGGATCCATTCATTGCCGCCGTCGAGGCTGACGAAGCAGCCAAACTCGGTTCCAGCAAACAGCAGCATGGGATCTACATGATCCTCCGCTATGCTGTACACAGATCCTCTTTGCGGCAGATTGGATGCGATGGATTTCCAGGTTTTTCCTCCATCGGTGGTTTTGAGCAGATAAGGTTTGAAATCGCCGTAGCGGTGGTGGTTGAAGCACACATAGGCAGTATTTTTATCGTGCAGCGATGCGATGATCTGATGCACGTAGGACATGGCGGGTACACCGGGCAGATTGTCGAATTTAGTCCAAGATTTGCCGCCGTCGGTGGTCAGATGGATGAGTCCATCGTCCGTGCCGGCCCAGATCATATTTTCATCAAACTTTGATTCTGCCACGCTGGTAAGCTGACCATAGATGTCGGTGCTTCCGTTTTTGGCAATGGCATCCACAGACCAGACACGGCCCATGACTTCGATTTTATTCCGGTCGATCTGCCTGCTCAGGTCCGGGCTGATCGCTTTCCAGCTGTTGCCCCGGTCATCGGTCCGGAATAATTTGTTTGCCCCAAAGTAAAGCCGGGTATGGCTGAACTGACTGATCAGCAAGGGAGCGTCCCAGTTCCAGCGGTACGCAGGTTCATTTTCGCCCTCGATCGGTTTGATATCCAGATACTCGCCATTGCGCCGGTCAAAGCGGAGGAGACCTCCATACTGACTCTGGGCATAGATCACATTGGGATCAGTGGGGTCCACCTGGGTCTCAAATCCATCGCCCATGGATGTCACATACCAATCCGCATTCACGATTCCATTCACGGAAGTGCTGCGGCTGGGTCCGCCCAGGCTCAGATTGTCCTGAGTGCCTCCATGCACGTGGTAAAAAGGCGCATCATTGTCGGTGGAAACTTTGTAAAACTGGGTCACGGGGAGATTTTCCTTAAAGTGCCAGCTGCCCGCGTGATCCCAGGTCTCATAGAGACCTCCGTCGCAACCCACCATCAGGTGCCGCGTATCATTTGGATCGATCCAGATGCAGTGGTTGTCTATATGTTTGTTGATCTCTCCCAGATTGACCATCGTTTTACCCCCGTCGGTGGAAACCTTGTAATAGGTATCGGTGATGAATATTTTTTCAGGATCCCTGGGATCGCAGTCGATCTCCTGATAGTAGTTGCCAGAGGTAGAGAATCCGCTTCTTTTGCTCCAGCTGGCTCCGCGGTCAGTAGAACGGTACACCCCTGCCTTGTCCTCTTTGGCCTCCACCACGGCATAAACGTAGTCCGGATTGGCGGGACTGATTGCCAGGCCGATCCTTCCGAGTTCGCCTCCGGGCAAACCACCTGCCAGTTTGGTCCAGCTGGCTCCTCCATCCGTGGTTTTATACACGGCAGATTCAGGTCCGCCTCCTATGTAGGTAAAGACCTTTCTCATTCTCTGGTGGAAGGCTGCATATAATACTTTGGGGTTGCGCGGATCCATGACCAGATCGTTGCATCCGGTGTACGGGCTTACCGATTTGATGCAGGTCCAGGTTTTGCCACCGTCCGTGGACTTGTATACGCCGCGCTCACCCCCTTCAGACCAGACCGGGCCATAGGCTGCTACGTACACGGTATGGGCATCGGTGGGATCCACGATCACCCGGGCAATGTGTTCGGAATTTTTAAGTCCCATATGATTCCAGGACTTTCCGCCGTCTTCACTTTTGTACACCCCATCCCCATAGGCTACAGAGCGCTGGTTGTTGTTCTCGCCGGTGCCTACCCATACCGTGGATGGATTGGAGGGGTCCAGGCTGACGCAACCTATCGAATAGGATCCCTGTCCGTCAAAAATGGGGCTGAAACTAACGCCCCGGTTGGTGGTTTTCCAGACACCGCCGGAGGCAGAGGCTACGTAATATTCGCTGTGGTTTTGGGGGTTGACCGCCAGGTCCGAAATTCTTCCGGAGGTCACTGCCGGACCTATGGAACGAAATGTCAGGGCGCTCAGATCAGGAGCTTTGGTGCCCGCGGCCGGAGCTGTCGCAGCCGTCGTTTTGGCCTGTTTCTTTTGAGCGATCAATCCCGTGAACGGAAGTAAAAAAAGTAAGACGTGAATCAGTTTCATGTTTTTCATTTTGGAGGGACGAAAATAAGGATTTATAGCTTCTCCGAGCCCTTCTAAGGCGTATTTCGAGCAAACTTCACTTACTTTGTCATTTTTATTCTGATCCTGTTTCTCATTCGGATGAGTATTGACGACGTGCCACCAATTGACTGATCCAAAGAGTGAAAGATAAATTACTTTTATGCCAAGCCTGAAAAAAGTAGCATTTTGGTGGCATGATCGTCAATACTGTGTTAATTCCAGTTTCTTACTATTTCTACATCCAAGTGATTATTTAGTAATTGCTAATTGATTAAAGGTCATATTAAACTCTTTACCTTAATATAACTATTTTCTCAGATTGTAGAAACTCCTTACCTTGAATCTTTAGTATATATTCTCCATTACCAAGTTCGCTTGGCAATTCCATGATATATTGCGTCCCCTGGAGAGGATTAAATTGAGATGTATGTAGCACTCTGCCAGATAAGTCAGCTAGTTCAATGTTAAATTTTGATTGATCACTTATTCGTGAGAGGAAATACAAACGGTTTGATACAGTTGGATTTGGATATATGGCAAAAGGTTTTTCTACACCAGAGTGAATGTCTTTATTACTTACAACTTTATCACAACCTGGAACCAGACATCCTTCAGAATCCAAATGCAGTAACCAACCCTTTATCATTCTATCATTTTGATCAGAAACTCTACCACAAGCTACCAGCGTATTATATGGAGTAGCTCTAATGCTCTCCATTCTAATCCACCATGCTCTGGCACTATCCCAACCTAGAGGCTGAAGTCTTCTGGTCCAAAGACTATCTCCCTTTAATGAACATTTAAATATCCATCCATAATCTGGTTCATAAAATGGTGGTGTATTTAGAGAACCGCAAGTAACTAAGCCAGAATTATCTTTTATTTTGGTCATACAATTAATATTAGATGAATTCTGCCCTTGCATAATCAAAGGATCTTGAAATCTAGTCCTCCAATATACTGTATCTAATTCAGAAGACACATGATAGACGTATGGAATACCTTTCCATGGATCTATATCATTGGTAAGCACCCAATCATTAGTAACTATATAATATCCATCACTTCCATCACTTGCGATCGTGTAAGTAAAACCACCGTTTGTATTTACATTGCCCGGTTCAATAAGTTTATTCTCTCTTAATATATTTCCTAAAGTATCTACCTTAAGATAGATAAGCCATCCTTTGTTTGTCAGTTTATTTTTTTTAACTTCATATTCATCTCCAATCAGATGATAATTTCCTTTTTTGAATCCAATATATCTAATAGTAATTGTTCGCTGAATATTTTTTAATTGTATCTTGGATAATAGTTGCAAATCATCATTGTATTTATAAATATAATTGTCTTTGTTAAATGACAATGGATAGTCCAATCTAAATACATATAACAAGTCTTTGGAATCTGGATCCATTTCTGATAATGTTGAGAAATCAATATCACCAGAAAGCGGTTCTTCTACTTTAACTTTTTTTATGATCTTCCCTGATCTCATATTCAAGGCAACAATATAGTTTTTAACAAACCGCTGTGTTGTATCATCCCAATTGTACATTCTGTAATAGTATATTGAATCATTTCGCTTAAATAAAGGATAGTTTTGGCCTACATAAGGTTTGCTAAAATCATCTTCCGTTATTAGCTTAGAATGAATAAGCTTACCATTGTAATCAAATTTTGTGAGATGAGGCTTGACTTTTTTATTACGCCCGTTTGAGTCCTGACTGACGACTTCATCTCCGACAATATAAATATATTGAGAATCGCATTCTATGGAACCAAATACACATTGCCCTTTAACTGCACCTATGTTAGGGATCA
This sequence comes from Bacteroidota bacterium, assembly GCA_029572935.1. Taxonomy (GTDB): domain Bacteria; phylum Bacteroidota; class Bacteroidia; order Chitinophagales; family Saprospiraceae; genus Vicinibacter. The sequence goes on along the minus strand of JAKQHM010000002.1, from coordinate 70,399 downwards.
AATTGAAGAATGTACGATTTTGAGCTATTACTTGCAGCTTTACGAAGTTCAAGATTATTAGTACATATAATACTTTCATGCGATTAAAGGTTAAAAAGTTGGGGTGTAATGATACACCCCAACTTTTTATTTTATTTACTGAATTAGTCAGCTAAAATACTAAATAATTACGAATATTCAAACATTTTTTATTTTTTACCTAAGTAGTTACCTTTTTTATTTTTATTTTGGTTATGTTCCTCATTCGGATGAGTATTGACGATGTGCCACCAGTTCAAAAAAGCCAAAAATGAAAAATATCTCACCTTATGATTGACTTGAAAAAATAAGTACCATAGTGGCATGATCGTCAATACTGTGTTAATTCCAGTTTTTTTCTTCTTTCCAAATGAACCAAGCACAAATTGATAGTTGTTTTTATAATTGAACAATACCTCTGTTGCGCAAATGTGAGGAGGTATCTGCTCAATCCATTACCTTTGTCCGGCAAGAATCAAACTATGGATCGTACGAATCTGCCCAAGGCCCTCCTATTTGATTTTGGAGGGGTATTGCTCAATCTGGATGAAGAGAAAACCTGGAATGGTCTGAGAGAAATTCTCGATCCAGCAAAATCGGGCGATGTGTGGGAACTGGTCTTTCATCCATTTGAGCGGGGAGAAATTTCTGAAGATGCTTTTTTCAACAGGTTGCAGCGAAGGTCCACCACGGTACTCCAGGGAGATCTGTACGTGCGCATCTGGAATGCCATGCTGCTGGATTTACCCGAATCCCGCATCGCGATGCTGGAGTTGCTCAGGGATTCATTTGACCTCTATCTGCTGAGTAATACCAACATCACCCACTTGCGCAAGGTCAGGCTGATGCTTGAAAAAAAGGGCCTCTGGACCCGGTTTGAGTCCTGCTTCAAGGGCATGTTCTTTTCTCATGAATTGCAGATGCGCAAACCGGAAGAGCGGATCTACCGGGAGGTGCTTGAGATCATCCGGATGGATGCCCGGGATTGCCTTTTCATCGATGACAAGATGGAAAATACCCAGGCTGCCCAGGCAACAGGGATGCAGGTCTATACCCACGATCCGCTTTCTGAAATAGGGCTCGTATTGCCTGATTTACTTGCTTCCTATAAGGCCTGATATGTATTCCGGAAAAGACGTTTTTAGAAAAAAGCTGATTGCCTTTTGCAACTACCGGGAGCGTTGCCAAAAGGAATTCATCGATAAAATGTGGGAACTTAAAATTCCCAGGGAATGGCAGGACGAATTGATCCTGGAATTCATCCAGGAGAATATACTGAATGAAGAGCGTTTTGCCCGTGCCCTGGTGCGGGGCAAATTTCGCATCAACGCCTGGGGTAAGACCAAGATCCGGATGTTGCTGAAGAGCCACGGCATCACCGAGCCCCTGCTTTCTATGGCCCTTCAAGAGATCGATGAGGATGAGTATCTCAATGCGGCCGTCCGCTTGTACCGCAAAAAATTCGCAGAACTGAAAGGCGGCTTTACCTATGAAAACAAAAATAAATGCAGGAATTATCTGCAGCAGCGCGGGTTTGATCACGACATCATCCGGCAGGCTGAAGCGGGTATGCACTCAGAGGATGGTGCTCTGGAGGAATGAGTTTTTATCGGGATAATCCGTGTTGTAATGCAGGCCCCTGCTTTCATGCCGTATGCTGGCGCAGCGGGTCACCAGATAGCCGTTGGTGATGAGGTTGCGCAGCTCACATAGCTGAGGCGACAGGGTACTGCTGTGGTATAATTCCTCTGTTTCCATAAACAGCAGATGCAATCGATCCAGGGCCCTTTTGGTTCGGACGTTGGAGCGGACAATGCCGACGTAGTAGGACATGATTTCCTTGAGTTCCTTGATGCTCTGGGTGATGAGTACCATCTCCCTGGGTTCTGTGGTGCCGCGGGCATCCCAGTCCGGGATCGCTTCATTGTGGGCTATGTAATCGGCCATCTTGCTGATCTCGTCCGCGATGCGGTAAGCGAAAACGGCTCCTTCGAGCAGGGAGTTGGAGGCCAGGCGGTTGGCACCGTGCAATCCTGTGGAGCTGCATTCTCCGCAGGCAAACAGCTGATGGATGCTGGTTCTGCCAAATTCATCGACCTTGATGCCGCCGCAGAAATAATGGCAGGCCGGAACGACCGGGATCATTTCTTTCATGGGGTCAATGCCGATGGAGCGGCATTTTTGAAGTATGGTCGGAAAATGCGCTTCAAATGCCTGGGGATCGAGATGTCTGCAGTCCAGACATACGTAATCTTCTCCCCGGGTCTTGAGCTCTGTGTCTATGGCACGGGCCACGATATCCCTGGGTGCCAGCGACAGGCGCTCGTCGTACTTGTGCATGAATTCCTGCCCATCCCGGGTTTTCAGGATACCTCCAAAACCGCGCACGGCCTCGGAAATAAGGAAGGAGGGACTTTCTCCCTTTGGATTGAACAGAGAGGTTGGATGGAACTGGACGAATTCCATGTTTTCCACATGACCTTTGGCACGGTACAGCATGGCGATGCCGTCTCCGGTGGCTACGACCGGATTGGTGGTCGCCTTGTAGATCTGACCGGCTCCTCCGGTGGCAAGTACTGTGACCCTGGCCAGATGAGTTTCCACCCGCAGATCTTGCAGATTGAGCAGGTAAGCGCCGTAGCAGTGTATGTCGTTCATGACGCGGGTGACCATGTAGCCCATATGGTGCTGGGTGATCACGTCGATCGCATAGTAATGCTCCAGGATGCGGATGTTGGGTAAGGTACTGCATTTGCTAAGCAGGGCCCTTTCGATTTCGGCACCCGTCAGATCGCGGTAATGCAGGATCCTGTTTTCGGAGTGTCCGCCCTCCCGCGCCAGGTCGTACTGATCGGATTTGTCCTTGTCAAAGCGGGTGCCCCATTCGATCAGCTCGCGAACCCGTTCCGGACCTTCCTTGACCACAATGTCCACAATGAGCGGATTGCAGAGGTCGTCACCGGCATCCTTGGTGTCGGCGATGTGCTTTTCCGGATCGTCTTCGGCCAGGTCCCACACTGCCGCAATGCCGCCCTGGGCATAGCGCGTGTTGCATTCTTCCTTGTCTGTTTTCGAGACAAGGGTGATCTGCAGGTCGGGCCTTTTGAGGGCAGTCTGAATGGCAGTGGACAGGCCGGCGATGCCGGTGCCTATGATGAGGACGTCTGTTTTGTGGACACTCATTATCTTTACTCCTTTGGGTAAAGGTACAAACATCCTGATTCTGCACCGGTCAGGCTTAATGAATTCATGAAGATAGCCGTAAACGCAAGATTCCTGATCAAAGGCAAGATGGAGGGCATCGGATGGTACAGCCACGAGGTCATCCGCCGCATGGTCGCTGAACATCCGGAACACGAGTTCCATCTGATTTTCGACCGGCCTTATGATCCGGATTTTATTTTTGGATCGAATGTTATTCCACACGTTCTCTTTCCCCCGGCACGCCATCCCTTTTTATGGTGGATCTGGTTTGAATGGTCTCTCCCGTATCTGATACGCAGGATTGACCCCGATGTATTTTTCAGCCCGGATGGTTACCTCAGCCTGAGTTTGGAAATTCCCCAGGTGATGGTGATGCACGATCTGGCATTTCTGCATTTTCCCGGACAGATCCCTTTTCTGGTCCGGAAATACTATCGTCATTTTGTTCCGCGGTTTCTGCGCAAAGCAGCGCATGTCTGCGCGGTTTCCACAGCTACCCTGCTAGATATCGCTGCAAATTATTTCCTGCCGGAAAACAAAATGTCTGTGGCATACAATGGATGCAAGGAGGAGTTCAGGCCTCTGGACGAAAGTCAGATCCGGGAAGTTCGCTTGCGGTATAGCGGAGGCAGTCCTTATTTTCTCTTTGTCGGAGCAATGCACCCCCGGAAAAACATACCCAATCTCATCCGGGGATTCGGTGTTTTTAAAAAGCAATCGGGAGCTTCAGTCAAGCTGCTGCTCGTAGGGCGACAGGCCTGGCTAACCCGGGAGATTCAGGTTGCTTTTGATGAGTCTGCGTACCAATTGGATATCGTGTTTCTACCTTACTTACAACCCGGAGAACTGGCCCTTCTCACCGGTGCGGCTCTGGCTGCCGTGGCGCCATCTTATCTGGAAGGATTTGGCGTGCCTGTACTGGAGGCCCTGCAGTGCGATGTGCCGGTCCTGGTTTCCGACCGGTTTTCTTTGCCGGAGGTAGGAGGCCCCGGAGCACTGCGTTTTGATCCGTCCGACCCGGATGCGATCGGACGGGCCATGTCTGAAATCATGGATGAACGGAAACGCCAGGAATGCATCGATCTGGGCAGGGCCCATAGAACTCATTTCAGTTGGGATGCTTCCGCCAGACATATTTTTGCGCAACTTGAATCTGTAGTAAAAACTACATAACAATTGCTGGCGCAAGTCAATTGTTGGCGCAAGTCTCTGACTTGTGCCCCTAATAGCAAGTAGTTTGTTGGTGCAAGTCTCCGACTTGTGCCTTATTATCTTCCTAAGCTACTTTGTTGGCTTTCCCTAATAGCAAGTCCCTTTGTTGGCGCAAGTCTTCCAATTGTTGGCGCAAGTCTCTGACTTGTGCCTTATTATATTCCTACGCTACTTTGCCCCTAATAGCAAGTCTCCGACTTGTGCCAATATTATTTTTTACAATTAATTATTCTTACCCCCCAACCTTTCACTTCTCACCGGCGGCCAGAATAAAGATCGAAGGCTTGTCGTGAAAATCCTCCAATGGCTTGTCCTTCCAATCCCGGATCTTTGCCGTATGAATGCGCTCTCCGGATGCACCCAGCTGGCTGGCCACGCAAAGCCAAAGATCCTGAGGGCATACGTTCAGCAGCGTGGTAAAAACCTGTTTGTTTCTATAGGGTGTCTCCATAAAAATTTGCGTCACGCCGGACGATTGCGTGGTCTTGGATAGTTTGATCAGATCCTCGCGGAGTTCTTCTTTTTTGGAAGAAAGATATCCGTGGAAGCAGAATTTCTGTCCAGGAAGGCCGCTGGCCATCAGGGCCATCATCATGCTGTTGGGTCCGGAAAAAGGCCTGATCTCAAATCCTTTTTTTCGAAGCGTTGCCACCAGTTCAAATCCCGGATCAGCGATACAAGGCATGCCGGCTTCAGAGACCAGTCCCACGTCCTTGCCGGTATTCAGGTACCGTACCATGGCATCCATAAACTCGGGCTCTTTGAGATCCACGATATCCACCACCTCGATGGCGGATTGGGGAGACGGATGACCGATGTCTTTGATCCACTTTCGGCTGGTTTTGGGCCTTTCGGAGACAAAATAATGGATCTGGTGGGCAGCGTTTAGGGCCTCCGCACTCATTTGTCCGGTTCCCGCATCGCTGAGCGGTACAGGAATGAGGCAGAGCTGTCCTTTTTTACTCATGGCTTTCTGGTTTTGAATCTGCAAAACTAGGCTTTTGCAGCAGAGGAGGCCGGACTATTCTCGAGGAATGGCTATCTTCGCAGTCCTTTCAGCGAACGGATGAGCTATACCATCAAGATCCAGCAGTTTGAGGGTCCTTTCGACCTGCTCCTTTTCTTTATCGAAAGGGATGAGCTGGATATCCACGATATCCCCATCGCAAAGATTACGGGCGACTTTCTGGAGTACATACGCCATATCGAATCGCTCAACCTCGACCTGGCCAGCGAGTTCATTCTGGTAGCCGCCACCCTGATCCGGATCAAGGCCAAAATGCTCATTCCGCGCAAGGAACTGGATGAGAACAACCAGGAGATCGACCCCAGGAGGGAACTCGTGCAAAAATTGCTGGAGTACAAAGCGGTCAAGGAAGTGATCAGCGAACTTTCGCAGTACGAGGACGAGCAGGCTCTGAAGATGCCCAGGGGCAACCTGCAGACTGAATTCGAGCAGCTTTCCCAGAAAGCGCTCATCGATGCGGAATGGGAGACGCTCAGCCTGTACAACCTGCTGAAGGTCTTCCAGAAGGTAATGGACCGTTACAACAAGCCCAACGCAGTGGTCCATCAGATCTTTGATTACGAGTATCAGATCTCGGACCAGCAAAACAGGATCGTTGGGATTTTGAAAAGCAAAAAGCGGGTGGATTTCTACGAGGTTTTTGAAGCCTGTGAAAACCGCATCCACGCCATAGTGACCTTTCTGGCCATGCTGGAACTGGTCAACCTCCAGCAACTGGTCATCATCAAGGGAGATGGGGTCAATCAGTTTTGGGTAGAAGAAGCGCCTCCGGAAGAAGCAGTGGAAAATACCCCGTCTGATCAGGATGAGGACAGCAGCCAGGATTGAAAGTGGCTCAGGGCTTTTTCTGCCAGTTCCTCTCTCAGCACCCATGACACGACAGGAGCATTTTCTTTGGCCTCCAGTTTTCGAATTTTACCAAAGATCCTCAGGTTCTCAGAGTAGGTTACCTGGCTGAAGCTCCTCCGCAACAAGGGCAACACTTCCTTGAAGTCTTCATCACTCAGATTGACCACCCAGTTGTCCAGGATTTCGATCAGCTCATCACGGAGCAGGTAGAAGGCATTGGCACCGATCAGAAATCCTTCGATCCACCTGGCTGCGGGCTGGGCACCACTTACGGGGTCGCACTCCTGCAGCAGGCTAAGGCCCAGCTCTGAATGGCTGATCCAGCCTTCATCGATGGCCACAAAGGATGCTCTTCCCCTCAACAGGGGATGGGTGGCCGTATCTGCCCGAAACTTGAGGACCTGGTCCCGCCAGCCCAGACGAAGATCCTCATCCTGAAAATGGAAGAAATAGCTGTGGATCAGATAGAAAACCTGCACCATTTTCTGAGCCCGCTCCAGCTGGATGTTGACACATTGCGGACCAAAATTGTAAACCAATCTGGGCAGGATCAGGCTGATCAGATTTTGACAATGAGCGGTACTGTAGCCATGCAGATTGCCATAACTCAGGCCTGCGATCAGGGGTCTCAGCAGGAGCGCCAGACGTTCGGTATCTTCTACCTCCAGGCACAGCTCGCGGATCTTTTGTGCGAGATCTTCAAAAAGCTGGTCCATACCTGCTTTTAATGCATGCTCAAGCAGCTCGCCGAGCAAAGCTATATCCTCCGAGCGTTTGTCCAGTTTCTCGGAGATCATCCTCAGTATGACTTCTTCTATCTGGTTGCCCAGTGTCGCCGACCGGATGAGTTGTACTTCCAGTTCTGGTGACCAATTGAATTTCCAGTGTTCGTGAAAGGTACCCTGGGCAGAAATGCTCAGTGGCATTTCTACGGCCCAGTCCAGTTGCAGCAAACGGGATTGGTGAATCAATCTGCTTTTCTCCAGGTGGTTGGATTTACGAAGATCCAGTTTCAGCACCTGGTCGTTTGATTCTTCCCAGTAGAGCAGCAGATTCAGGATTTTGAGCTGTTTTTTAAAGGCTGTCACCATGGGCAATTCCGTCCGTTCCAGGGAAATTTTGCCGATGCGTGAGCCGGTAAAGATCTTTCCGGCCAGTAAGTTCACGCGACCCGCATCGCCCTGTCCGAGTGTGGAGATCAAGGCATCCCGCAATTCTTCGATGCCCGGTGCCGGCATTCCGCGCAGCAGGCTCAGGTTGTAGGCCATGCGTTCGGCATCGATGATTTCTGCCGTACCAGCCTGGTATCCATATTCACGGAAGGCACGTGCTGCCTGACTCATCCAATGGGAAATCGGGGCTTCGGGCATCCTGTACAAGGATTCGTTCCAGGAAGGAGACAGGATTCCTGCAGAATAGGAGCGGTTGAGCATCAGCCGCTCGTAGGACCAGGGGATCAGGGTGCAGGATACCGGTACGGATTTCAGTGCGCGTATGCTTTCTTTTTCTGTTTTTTTTAAATACGGCAGGGTGAGCACCGGTCCGTGCCAGGCTCCACAAACTACCGCAATTTTTTGAAAGCCTTCCTTCAGACATTTTCTGATGCATTCTCTCATGAACTTCTCCCGTATGAGGGTTTCCTCATCGTCACTGCCCTTGCTGAGCTTTCTGAGCTCCGCCATGAGTTGTAAGATCATGTCAAAGAGTTGCGCGTGGTCTGTCCAATGCTCGAAGTATTGAGTCCACCAGACCTCGCTGTCCTCATATCCCTGGCTTTTGGCCAGATAGCCCAGCGGGTCCCGGATCATAAAGATCTGATCATCGTCCAGGACGCCTGCTTCCCGACCTTTGAATTGATGGCTCAGCAGCATATGAGCCGCAGGCATATCCATGGCGCGTACATCGATGCCCCTGCTCAGACCAAAGCGGACGGCCTGGTATTCAGGCGAAAAATCAGCCAGGGGCAGGTAGTAGCATTGTTCCGGCTTCTGGGCATGGTACAGTAAAAAAGCGAGGGGTGCAGAATTGGAGGGCTCCAGCAGTTCCGGCAGATGAAAACCGGTCTCAGGCGGCAGTTCCACGCAGATGACCTCCGGCTCAAAATCTTCAAGCGCACGCAACATCCGCAGGCAGGAACCCGAACCATGATGCCGTATGCCCAGGATCCTGATCTCCACTCCTTGTTTAGCTGTCATTGCAGCAGCAAATATGGAGAATCGAAATCAGAAGAACTCTGCAGTTTTTTTAGCGTCATCTTAAGATAGACGAATCCCTCATTCTGTCTTTATATTTGAGCCAAATTCAATCCATGTCACTCCGACTCATTTCCTTTCTGATCCTGACCTTCAGCGTAGTGGATTCCTTTTCCCAAAAGAAAGTATACATCCCCAACGAATGGAAGAACGGCACGTTTGATTATTCATTCCAGCGCTCTGCCCAATCCGATAATTTCATCATTTTCTGGGGTCCTCTGGCAGGCACAGATCCCAGGACTGCCCCATCAGATATTGCTTTTGATCCGGCCAAAGTCCTGGAGACCGCAGAAGAGCTTTACGGTTTTTACATCGATAGCCTCCGTTTTCTGTCCGATACGGGAGGCTTGCTGGCAGAGTGGAAGATGATCCTGGTGATGCTCCATACCTGGGAAGGCGTGGAAGGATGGGCCTTTGGCGGCAATTACGACGGCACCACCGGAGCCATGTGGATGCATCCGCATGCCGCATCGGATGGTCCGACCCTGGCGCACGAGTTTACCCATGCCATGCAAAACTATACATGGATGATGTTTCCCGGTCACAGCTTTGTCAACCACGATTACGTCGGATTTTTCTGGGAGACCCATGCCGAGTTCATGGCGATGCAGCGCTATCCCGACATCGCGAAGCACTTTGACATGGCAAGGTGGCTCAACACCAGTCAGTTCCACTGGAGTTCTACCCGGCATCACTATCAGGCATTCATTTTTCTGCAGTTTGTCAAGGAACTGGATGGACTTGAGTTGATCAACAGAATGTGGCGCGAATCCAATATCGGCGAACATCCCCTGGAAACTTATATGCGCCTGACAGGCCGCAGCCAGCAGGAGCTCAACGATCTGTTTGGTCAGTACGCCATGAAAAATGTCCATTGGGACTACGAGATCGGGGACAGGTTGCGGGAGCGGATCGCGACCCTGCCAGAGGTATTCAGGCTCAATCCTGAAATCATTCCCGATGCCCTGGATCCCGCAGAAGGACTTTATCAGATCCAGGACCATAGGGCTCCCCAGGATTATGGATACAACCACATTCAGCTCTATCCTGTCCGCGCGGACAGCTGCGATGAGACGATCGTACAGATCAGACTGAAAGGTTATGACGAGACCGCCGGAGACGCAGGATGGCGTTGGGGTCTGGTGGCCCGTGACAGCGTGGGAAACATCCGCTACAGTGAAATGATGCGCGACGAAGGAGAATTGGAATTTCGAATGGAAGAGGATGAAAAGGAGCTTTTCCTCGTGGTCAGCGGTGCCCCCGATCGACATCATAATTATGCCTGGGAGGCCGGATTCCCCAGGATCTGGCGCTATCCTTATGCTTTCCGGCTCAGAGGAGCTTTCCCTGAAGGTCACCAACCCGGCTATACGCGCGTACCGGAAGGCGTGGCAGGAGCTCCTCATCCCAATGGGGGAGGTTTCGTGGCATCGACGGCACGCGTGGCTCCCACAGCCTATGTAGCGCCAGGAGCCTGTGTTTTGGATCGGGCTGAGGTCAGCGGGCAGGCGAGGATAGAAGGACACGCCCTGGTCAAACACAACGCCAGGATTGGCGAAAATGCCCGCCTGAGAGATTATGTGACGATCGGCGAGGACGCCAGCCTGACGGGCAGGGCAGAAGTGAGCGGACATGCCTGGGTTTTTGGAGGAAACCGCATTTCCGGCGATGCCGTCGTGCGGGGACACAGCGTTATTTTTGGTACGCAGGTCTACGGTCAGGCTTTGCTCGAAGACAATATTTTTTGCTGGGGTGCAGAGCTATACGGCACGGTAAAATTAGGCGGGGATGCAGAGTATTTCCGTCCCTGCAGCGCAGGCACTTATCTGCAGGTGCAGGGAGCCTACGGCAGGGATTGCGACGGGCTGGACGTGCATCCTGCAAATGAGTATCTGAACAAGGGATATCAGACTTTCTCGCAAGCGCAGTTGCCCTACTCCAAAACACCTGACTGCGGACTGGTTTCATCCCACAGGGACTTCCATTCTCAGGTACCGGACGTCAGAGCCTTCCCGGTTCCCTTTGATGAGATTCTGATCCTGGAACCATCCAGCACAGACCAGTCAGCTCCGACCCACTGGCAGATCCTTTCTCCACAAGGTTTCCTCATGGCAGACGGAGTGCTTCAGGCTTCTGCAAAACAGGTAGTCAGCACCAGCGCATATCCGGCCGGCACGTATCTGTTGACAATACGCACGGGAGGATCTATGGAAACCAGGAAATTGGTGAAGGAGTGAATAGACTAAAAGGGTTGTTCTTACGAGAAATGATATTTACCGATTCACTTTTTGAAATGCCTTTTTAATCAAGCCATCCTCAGTATGAATTTGGATAAAATAATTTCCGGCTGGAAGTTGGGTTATGTTGATTTGTTTGGTGATTTCTTTATCTAATGAGATGTCTTCTTGTTGAAATATCAACTCTCCATTAGTATGATAAATTCTATATCTAACTTTACCTGCATTATCCAAATGAAAACCAATATTTAGATGGTCCACTGCCGGTAAGGGGCTGATAATGATATCTTGATATTGGTGATGGTTGATTTCCCGATAGGAGGCTTCAGGTGGGTATATTATATTAATTGCCATACTGGGAGGAAAAAATACGATCTCCTCAGTTTGAGATACTCCATCGCCATTTGCATCGAGAAAAAATAATCCTGCCTGTTCTATATCCGGCCATCCTGTAATAACATCCTGTTTTCTCGCGAAAATATATGGCCAGTCAGTTATATCCAGCCTTTTTAAACTATCCTTGCGGTAGAAATTTAGTCTCTGGGAAAAGGCAGCATCATATCCCATAAAAAAGGAATTAATTCCACCAGGATAGTGTAAACTGGCCAGAAGTGTAATCGAATCTTGATCAATAAAATAAGGGTCTTTGGGGTCTCCGATCAGATCTTCCAATCCTATTCGGACAGTTCCGTAGAAGCCTGTGGCAGAGCTGGGAAAGGTGTAAGCTCCTATCGCAATTAATTCCAGTTCATCATTGGTAATATTTCCATCCACATTAAGATCAGTAAATTTAAAAATTTTTCCTTCAAAATACATCCCTTTCAGTGGTTCATCGGAGGCAACGTTAGCAAAAAGACTATCGATGAATGCCCATTTGGCACGTTTTAACCTAAATGGAAAAATGATATCCCGATAGTCCTTATCTCCACCTAAATATTGAGTGGCAATCGGTGCATTCCTGTCCAAGTCAAATCTACATTTACTTATCACACCATCACTAATGTTGTAAAATGTTTTAAATTCATTATCAAATTGAAATGGATCAGCTTTATCGTTGGAAACGTTATACGTGATATCTCTGCGCCCTAAAATGGTGGCCTTCAAAATATAAGGTTCATTCAACAATTTTGAAGTGGAATCGGATTCGATGATGATATTATGATCTGTAGTATGCCTATACTCAATACTCTTGTTCCTTTGGATAGAAATGCTTAAATTGACATTTTCCACTTTGGATGGGCTTTCATTTCTAACAATTGCACCAGGTTGAAAAATATAATCTTCCGTCTCTTTCAACTCCCTGTATGGTATACAACCTAATTTTGGATTCATAACATAAGATTCATTAAATCCCGGCAGAACTTTGGTATAAATGGCCATGTCATTTTCTTGTAAAGCCTCTGAACCAATGGTGATGTTTATACTTTCACCCCGTGAAATAGCTTCATTTATGTTGAGATTTTCTTCATAACCCAACATGACACAGGGAATGGTGAGCTTTTCGGCAGTAATTCTGGATCGCGCAGATATTTTATAAGGTGGGCCACCTTGGTTGCTTAATTCTCCATGATTTAAAATCACCACTGCTATGGCTCCAGCCTCTTGGGCTTTCAGACATTTTTCTTCAACGAAACACCCTCCATTTTCTATTAAAGCCATTTTACCTGAAAGCGAAGCTGGATTTTTGAGTTTTTGACAAGCCAAAAAAGGATCTGCTCTTACCGCATCAGCAGTCCACAGCCCGGAACTCAGGTCAGCTCCAAAATCAGAGCTTGCAAAAATTTTGGTCCCTGCAATGGTCGCAGGCGTGTTGATTCTAGTGACGACCTTTTGGGCTAAGCTGATCTGACAAAGTAGAACATGCAGAATTAGACAATTTGTAATTTTAATTGATGTGAATGTACTATCCCAGTTGAACATTTTGAATAATTTTCAATGAAAGCACTCCAATGAAGACAAATACCCCTTTATGAGTAAACGTCTGTTAGAGGAATATGTAGATAGTTGAGTGATTGGCAAAATAACCCCAATAAAAAAGCCCTCCCGGAAACCGGAAGGGCTCTATGAAGTTCTTATCTGCTGTTAAATTAATTTACTTTGGTGAAGGCTTTCTTCACGTATCCTTCAGCAGTGTTGATTTTCAGAATGTACTGACCTGCAGGCAGGTTGGCAACGTTGAAGCTGGTTCTGAACTCTTTGCCATTGGTGCGGTCGTCCTGGCTCATCACGAGGTTTCCGTTGGCACCGATGATCTGGTAATTCACCTGTGATGCAGTAGGCAAGGAGAAGCTCACATTGAGGATGTCTTTGGTTGGTACCGGACTCAGCTCGATGTTTACACCCAGATCGTTTCCAAGGTCGCGGGTTGCGATCGGCGGGAAGTTGATTTCCACTGCAATGGCTGGAGCAAAGAAGGCAACTTCTTGGTCCTGTGCAGTACCGTCACCGTTTGCATCCACGTAGAACAAACCTGCATTTTCGAGATCCGGTCCACCGGTGATGGCATCCTGTGCGCTGGAAGAAACATAAGGCCAGTCTGTGATATCCAGTTCCATAAGTCCGTCCTTAAAGTTGAAATACTGCCTTTGCGTGAATTCTACATCATATCCGGGGAAGAAGCTGTTGGCTCCGCCGGGATACATAAGGCTGGCGAAGAACAAGGTGCTGTCATCTTCTACCATGTAAGGATCGTTGGGGTCTCCTACGAGGTCATCCAATCCAAAGCGTATAGTTCCAAAGTTACCGGTAGCAGAGTTAGGGAAAGTATAGGAGCCGATAGCGACTGTTTCCAGTTCGTCGTTCTGAATGTCACCATCGCCGTTCAGGTCGGTGAATTTGTAAATTCTTCCTTCGACGTACATACCGGCCAATGGTTCGTTGGAAGCCAAAGCTGAAAACAAGCTGTCGATGGTTGCACCTTTGCCATGTCTCAGATTAAAAGGAGAAAGCAGTTCGCGGTAAGCGGTGCCTCCACCCCAGTACTGTGAAGCTACAGGAGCTTTGGATGTTGTGTTGAAGCGACACTTAGACAAAATGTTGTTAGTCACATTCATATAAGTGGAATAATTGTTGTCTGTATTTACTGGATCAGCTTTATCGTTGGAAGCATTGTAAGTGAAATCATATCTTCCGGTTCTGCCGGCAAAAGGCAGGCTGTTGAAATCAAACTGTGTATCGTTCAGCAATCCGGCGATGGAATCCACCTCAAGTGAAACGTTGTCAGATGTTTTCTGAGTAAACAAGGAATTAGCTCCTTTTTTAATCTCGAGACCTACATTGATGTTGTCGATGGTAGCGGTTCCTTCATTTCTGAAGAAAGCACCTCCCTGGAAAGAGAAATCACCATCAGCCTGTATTTCTGTGTTAGGAATGGCACCCCAGGGTGGGTTGAAAACATAGGTTTCGCTGTAGTTGGGAAGAATGTTGGTGTAGATAGCCAAATCATTCTCTGCCCTTGGAAGTGCACCCAATGTAATGTTGATCGTCTGACCTGCTGCACAGGCAGCTTTCAAAGCAACACCATCTTCAAAGCCGATCATCACACAAGGGATGGTCACCTGAGCAGAAATGGCTTCTGTAGCCCTACCCATGATAAAGGGAGCGCCACCGCGGTTGTTCTGATCGTTGTGGTTCATAACCAGTACACCGATGGCACCCGCATTTTGTGCGTTCAAACACTTCTGATCGAAATTACAGGTTCCCCTGTCGATCAAAGCAATTTTACCTGCTACTTCCGCTGCGTTAGTCAAAGGCGTACAGGCCAGGTTGGGGACAGCACAAACTGCATCGGCAGTCCAGACTCCGGTGGAAAGGTCCGCACCAAAATCAGCGGCCAGAAATACTTTGCCACCTGCAATGTTGGCCGGGAGATTCACCCTCGTCACAACCTTCTGTGCGGAGAGCCCGGCAACCAGTGAAACAAAAATGGATAATAGTAAAAATCTTTTCATATTTAACTGTTTTGAAATTTTGCTATAAAGTTACGTCTATTACACAAATCGGCTTCTATAAAGTTTAATAATATTGAAACGAAAATTAAAATATTTTCAAAATCAATTTATTATAAAATTATTAAATTGTTATATGTCAAAAGCTGTAAATGAGCGGAATCCGAAAATGCCATGTTTATCTTCAGAATCCTTCATATACATTCATAGTTTAACGATCCTGATGCCAGAAACGCTGCCTCACTAGGCAAGCGGGTGCCAAAAAAGAATTTCCGGATAGAAGCCATAAAAGAATAGGATGGATTTGGCTTCCGGTAAGCCGGATCGTCTGGATTCCATTCTTCAGACTTTTGGCACAAAAGGATTTGTTCCCCTTTTAAATCCCCGGTAACCAGTTGTACCAATAAGTCTTCTAACTTGTTGACAGGACAAAGCGGTATATGATTTCTAAGAAATCCGGATGAAAAGGGACCGAATTCAGGGTTCATTTGCAGAGCTTTCATGGATGTTGACCTGTCGCAGATTGGACTGGGATTCAGGATGGCTACTTGAAGGCCTTCGGCTTCCCCCCTGCGAATCTCAAGTTCTTCCTTGTATTTGGTTTTGGAATATTGGGTATGCAGTGTGGGACTGATCTTACCTTCAGAGGTAACCAGAAAGCTATCGGAAGTTCGGATCATGGTTGAGGCAGAGCTCATGAAAATGAGTTTTTTCACCTGAAAGGCCAGACAACTGTCTACCAGTTGAGTCGTCATCCGAAGGTTTCTGGAAAAAACCGCAGACTCGCTTTCCTCAAAACTTCCCTTGGTCTGGGCCAGGTGGATGACCGTATCGACTCCTTCCAGCTGGTTCTCATAGGTCTCCGGATCCAGCAGGTCAGCCACAAAGAGGTGCCCCGGATCCAGATTCTCACCAGGCTTTTGCAACATTCCCATGATTTCCACAGACGTCTGGGCAAGCATCTTGTGCATCAGTCGGCTGCCCAGAAAACCACCGGCACCGGTCATCAGAACCCGTTTCTTAGTTTCCGGATCCATCGGCTTTGGTTTTGAAGCCCAGGGTAAACTCGGCTACTGCCCTGATCTGGGAGGGGCTCAGGATACTTTTAAAAGGAGTCATGACATTTCTGCCCTCTGTAATGACCAGGATCCTTTCTTCCAGGCTGAGTACGGAGTAGTTCAAATCCCGGGCTCCGTTGGTCTTCAGGTCTCCGTGGATGCCATGACACGTGACGCAATATCTTTTGTAAATCTCTTTGCCGGAAGCGGCATCTGAGTGGGATCGGCACTGCATCAAAACAGAGGCTGTCAGCGACAACAGAAGAAAGTAAATGGTAGTGAATGTGATTTTTTTCATGTGTTAGGAGGCGCTAAACTATGGTCTTTTCAGCTTTGGAAGCCAAAGAGGCCTTGAATTTGTAATATGCAGGGCATAAATTGTTAATGCCGGCTTTAACAAACAGCCATTTTAACAAGCTGGGGCCAATTTTGTTAAACTCCTTTAAAATACCTTTTCTTTCGCACGTTTGGGAAGAATATTCCCGGATATTTGCTTATCGAAACCTTTTGCATGAAAAACTTCTCTTTAATTGTACTGACCCTTTCCGTTTGGACTTCTTTGGACCTGACAGCCCAGGAAAGCTTTTCTTTGGAACAGGCGGTCCGTTATGCTCAGGAAAACAGCAAGTCTCTGGCCATTCAAAAACTCGACATTCAGGATGCCAAGGATCAGATCAGCGAGTACTATGCGATCGGAATGCCCAAGATCACAGGGACTGTAGGATACAATCATTTTCTCAATATTCCCACGAGCATCATTCCCGATTTCATTTCACCTTCTGTCTACGGAGTTCTGTTTAAGGAAAATCTTTTACCTGAACGGGACATTGACTTTGGCTCGGGTTTTCCGGCGCAATTTGGGGTAAAAAACAGCCTCACTGCAGGACTTCAACTCAATACCCTGATTTTTGACGGCAGCTTTTTTGTGGGTCTCAAGGCCCAGAAAATGTATTCCGAGCTGATCCGCAAACAGATCAGCCAATCGGAAGCGGACATCCGTTACCAGGTGACCAAAGCTTATCTGACTGCACTGTCTGTCCGGGAAAACATGGATGTACTCGATAAGAACATCGGCAATCTGGAAAAGGTCTATCAGGAAGTAAAGGAAGTAAATCGTGCCGGTTTTGCTGAGCTATTGGATGTGGAGCGGATCGAACTATCCCTGCAAAATCTGCGTGCTGAGCGCGAAAAACTTCAGCGCATCGCGGAGTTTACCCTCAACCTGCTCAAGTTTCAGATGTCCTACCCTCTGGAAAAAGAACTGGTTCAAAGCCAGAAGCTGGGAGACATTGTCAATCAGTCCTATGCGGAGGTCATGGATCCGGCGATCAAAATCAATGCCTCAGCACGGCCTGAATATCAGGTCATCGAGCAGGGGAAAATGCTGGCTGACATCAACATCAAGCGTTTTCAGGCCAGTTATCTGCCTACGCTCACGGGATTCATCACACATCAGGAAGTATTACAGCGCAACAATCTTTTTGACAACAAGCAAAATGGTTGGTTCCCCACGAGTATCATCGGAGTAAACCTGAATGTTCCGATTTTCGACGGTTTGGACAGACGGGCCAAGATCCGCAGGGCGAGAACCGTTTCCACCCGTACGGGTATGCAGCTCGCGGAATTTGAAAGGGCGGTCAACCTGGAATACGGAAACGCCCGCACCCAGTACCTCAATGCGCTGAATACCCTGGAAGCCCGCAAAAAATCTTTGGCCTTGGCAGAAAAGATATACCAGACCAGCCAGATAAAATTCAAACAGGGTCTGGGATCTTCTGTAGAGATCACCCAGGCAGAGCGCGATCTGTATCAGGCACAGGCAAACGTATTGGAATCGCAATATCAGTTGATCCTGGCCAAAACAGATCTGGACAAGGCTTTGGGCAAAATTTAAAAGAGATTCATAGTTGTTTTTCAACCGGATCTCAATCCAACCTCATTCTCGCCATATAAAATCCATCGAATCCGGATTCTGCGGGTGAGATTCTTTTTTCTTCTTCCAGTTTGAAAGCAGGATTTTCTTTCAGAAAAGCAGCCACCTGATTCTCATTTTCAGAGTACAGGATGCTGCAGGTAGCATAGACCATTTTGCCACCCGGCTTGAGCATGCGGGAATAGGACCTCAGTATTTCAGCCTGAGTGATTTTAACTTTTTCAATGAATTCCGGAGAGAGTTTCCATTTGGCATCCGGATTCCTGCGGAGCACGCCCAGTCCGCTGCAGGGTACATCCAGCAGGAGCCGATCAGCTGTCTGCGCCAGGCGTTTGATGGTTTTGGAATCTTCGATGGTCTGGGTGCGAATGATATCGACCCCATTGCGGCCGGCTCTTTTTCTGAGTTCGTCCAATTTGTATTTTTCTGTATCCATGGAGATCAGCGTTCCCTTGTTTTTCATCAGACAGGCCAGATGAAGGGACTTTCCCCCGGCGCCCGCGCAGGCATCGATCACCCTCATCCCTGGGCTGACCTCCAGGAAGGGGGCTACCAGCTGAGATGAAGCATCCTGTACTTCAAACAATCCATCTTTGAAACAACTCGTGCTGAAAACATTCTTCCTTACCTTTAGTATCAAAGCTTCGGGATAAGATGATATCAGGTCGGTGTAGACGTTTTCCAGTTCCAGTTTTTTCATCAGTTGGCTGGGATTTGTCTTCAGGCTGTTACACCGCAGAATGACCGCAGCTTCCTCGTTGAGGGCATGGATTTCACGGGTCCAGTTTTCTTCTCCCAGTTCCAGAATTCCCAGTTGGTCCATCCAATCTGGAATCGATTCGGTCAAAGTCCTGGAATTTTTGACAGCATGGATCTTTTCCCGGATTTCGTCAGCGCTCTGATTGCCCCAGATCTCTCCTTCCGGAGCATTGCCATACCGGATACAGAGATAGGATCCAATAATTTGATGCAAAGATGGATGAGGCCCACTGCAGTGTTCATACAGACGCCAGTAGCGGACCAGATCGTAGCAGGTTTCTGCGACAAAACTTCTGTCCCGTGCACCCCATTTGGGTTGACTGCGGAATACGGTCTGGAGGGCCTTGTCCGCATAGTTGCCTTGAAGCATGATGCGGTTCAGTACTTCGACCACGGCATCCAGTAAGATCTTATGGTATTTCATGGTTCAGAGGGTGTCAAATGAGTAAAGGCAGTAATGGTCATAAACTTGTCCTGGATCGAGTCGGGTGCCTGGAAAATGGGCATGGTTGGGACTGTCAGGAAAATGTTGAGGCTCGAGACAGACGAATGAGTGGGCGCGATAGGTTTGTCCGTATTTCCCCGATTCTGTCTTGTCACCCCAATTGCAGGTGTACAGCTGAAGGCCCGGTTGGCTGGTTTCAATACTCAGTCTCCTGCCCGAGATGGGATCGGTCAGAACGGCCGCCGGATGTCCGCCTCTGAGAGCGAAATTATGATCGTAGCCGCGCCATATTGACCCGGTTTCGGAATCCAGGCGGATCGGACGTGGAATCCTGAAATCCAAAGGTCCATCGTTTATTTCCAACAATTTTCCGGTAGGGATGAGCTCTTCATTTACTTCGGTAATGTGATCAGCTCCAACCTGCAAAATGTGTTGGCTGATATCGGCTGTTCG
The DNA here is from genome assembly GCA_029572935.1 of Bacteroidota bacterium. Lineage (GTDB taxonomy): Bacteria > Bacteroidota > Bacteroidia > Chitinophagales > Saprospiraceae > Vicinibacter. The sequence goes on along the minus strand of JAKQHM010000002.1, from coordinate 51,005 downwards.
GCCCAGGTTGAAATACGAATGGGTGGCCAGATTGACCACGGTCGGCCTGTCCGTTTGAGCGGAATATTGTATCATGATCTGGCTGCTTCCCTCGATGCGATAGCTGAGTCGCACGGATAAATTTCCAGGAAAGCCCATGTCCCCATCCGGGCTGTTCAATCCCAGGATCAGCTCTTCCTGGTTGTAAGACAGAACTTCCCAGATCTTGGTGTGAAATCCATCTTTGCCTCCATGAAGGGTGTGCCCCCGATGATTCAGGTTCGTTCTGTGGATCTGACCATCCAATTCAAAAGTACCATGGGCGATGCGGTTTGCAAATCTTCCACAGATGGCTCCAAAATAGGAGCTACCCCTCAGGTATTCGTCTATATGGTCATAGCCCGCACAAATGTCAGCCAGTTCACCTTTGCGATCCGGGGTCATAATCCCGATGATCCGGGCACCATAGTTCGAAAGGAGAACCTGAAAATCGGAATGTCCCAATACAAAGGCCTGTATCCTTTTTCCAAAGGATTCTTTTTGATAGTTTTGTACTTTGTTCCTGAATTCCGTCACAACGCAAAGGTATAGGATGAAATCCACGAATCCCTGGATCGCTTTACAGTATTTGTTTGCTTATACGGTCCCTCTGTCCGCATTTGCATCCCTGACATTAGGTGGAGCATGGGTCTGGCTTACCCTGATCTATGTTTTTGCCTTAATCCCATTGGCAGAGCGTTTGATTCCGCTACGCGGATCCATACACGAATTCGGTTCCCGAAAATGGATATTTGATTTGTTGTTGCTTCCCTCCGCAGTCGTTCTGCCCCTTTTGCATTACCACAGTTTGCAATGGATACAAGAGGAGTCTCGGGGTGTATGGGAGTTTCTGGGTGCGGCTCTGGCTGTAGGAATATGTAATGGCGTCATCGGCATCAACGTAGCGCACGAACTGGGTCACAGAAAATCGGGATTCTATCGTTTAATCGCACATCTGCTTTTACTTTGCACCAGCTACCTTCATTTTTACATCGAGCACAATTATGGTCACCACAAGCGGGTAGCCACAGAAGAGGATCCGGCCAGTTCCAGAAAAAATGAATCGTTATACCGTTTCTGGTGGAGAAGCATTTCCGGAGGATACCGGAGTGCCTGGCATCTGGCCGGACAATGGGTTGTAAATGGACGGATGCCCTTCCATATGATGTGGATTTATCTTGCTGCATCACTGACCCTGTATGCAATCATATTTTATTATCTGGGTGCGCAGGCACTTTTGTTTTTTATCGTCTGCTCCCTCATCGGTATATTGATGCTGGAATCGGTCAATTACATTGAACACTATGGTTTGACACGCAGGAAAATGGGTGGAGGTTTTTATGAACGAGTGCAGGCATCCGATTCCTGGGACTCCGACCATTTGCTGGGCAGATTGGCGCTTTTTGAGCTGAGTCGTCATGCCGATCATCATACCCATGCCGACAAGCCCTATTGCGAACTGAATATCCAGGAGGAATCGCCTAAAATGCCGGTTGGCTATCCCGAAAGCATTTTACGCGCTCTGATTCCGGTCATCTGGTTTAAAGAAAGGAATCCCCTGGTAGATGCACACAACCTCATTAGGAAATCTCATGCAGAAGCCAATGTTTGATCTGCAGTCAAAATGGATCATGCTCAGAAATCAGATCTTGTGGTATAGGAAAGCGCTTGTTTCAAACGCTTTCATTTTCTTTTTCATCATGTTAGGAATGACGCCAGAGCATACCTGGAGTCGGGAGCAGATTCAATTAAATGAAAAGACCTTTTTTGGGATAAATAGAGACTGCCAAGCAGGATGGCTAGAGGCAAATCAGGCACAGCAATACATGAATCCGAAAGGATACATCGTCATTGAAAAATATTTCGGGCAAACCCCTGGATTGCTTTCGGTTTATTTCAAAAGGGGTTCTGCCCGTTTGGGAACCAAGGCAAAGTCAGATCTGGACAGTATCTGTGTCGTGCTGAGAAAATTTCCCGAATTGATGATCACTCTGGAAGGCCATTCAGATCGAATGGAATGTTTAAAAAACACCAAAAGCTTATCTGAAAAAAGAGTGGAAGTTTGTGCATCCTATTTGTCCATGTCAGGGATCAACCGGGAAAGATTCATTTCAAAAGCTTGCAGTGCTGATCCGGCTCCTCCCCATCAAAATGGGATTTCATCCGGAATGAAAAACAGAAGGGTGGATATTGTAATGATCGGGCGATAGAACTGCCTGACTGGATCAGACTGTTTTCAGCAACATCATTATTTTTTTATGAAGGCTTTCTACGCCTTCTTTTCCGTTTAGACTGACGATGCGTTCGGATGGCTGCATGAGGGAAATGGCTTTGCGATAGTTGGTTCTGACCTTTTTCAGATTTTTCTCCGTTTCGTAAAGCTCTGTATTGGCCCTGGTTTCCTGAATTCTCCGCATAGCCAATTCAGGTGTTACGTCAATGAATATGGTCAGATCGGGTTTCAATAATTCAACTGCCATACTGTTCGCCTGCATGACCCATTCCATGGGCATGTGGCTGCCCTGATAGGCAAAGGAGGAAAGATAATAGCGATCGCAAATGACGGTATAACCCTGTTCTACTTTGGCCTTCATCCCAAATTCGGGATTGAGGATATGGTCCAGGCGGTCAGCGACAAAAAGTCCTGCAATGGTCCTGTGATCGAAAGAGATGGCACCTGAAAATCCCTGCCTGATCAGGGTGCCGATCTGATTAGAGGTAGGCTCTGCCGTCAGCCATACGGGAATTCCTTCAGATTGAAGTTGTTTGTAAAGCAATCTGGCCTGGGTAGATTTGCCCGATCCGTCTATGCCCTCGAAGGCGATCAGTCTCCCTTTTTTTGGCAGTGGTTTTTTATTGGTTTTAGCTGCTGTCATGACTCAGAATTCGCTGCTCAAATGGAATTTGACCTTGGGGAAATTTTCCTGGGCCAGTTTTAATGACCATGCGGATTCTGCCAGAAACACCATTTTTCCGTCCTTGTCCTGAGCCAGGTCTTTTTTTCTGCGCGTGGTGAATTCATTTAATTCTTTTGGGTCTGAACATTCGATCCATAAAGCTTTGTGCAGTTGGATCGGATCGTAGCTGCATGCTGCGCCATATTCGTGTTCCAATCTGTATTGTATCACGTCAAACTGCAGCGCACCGACGACGCCTATGATCTTGCGTCCGGAATCTTCTTTGGTAAATAATTGAGCCACGCCTTCATCCATCAACTGCTCCAGACCTTTTGCAAATTGCTTGAATTTGGAAGGGTCTGCATTGTTGACGAACCGGAAAATCTCAGGAGAAAAACGGGGTATTCCCTTGAAATGAAGATTTTCTCCTTCCGTGAGGGCATCTCCGATCTTGAAATTGCCACTGTCGTATAATCCGACTACATCGCCCGGATAGGCTTCGTCTACGACTTCCTTGCGTGCAGCCATAAAAGAAGTAGGGTTGGAGAATCTCAGTTGTCTTCCCAGACGCACGTGATAATAATTCGTGTTGCGTTCGAATTTACCGGAACAAATCCGGAAGAATGCGATCCTGTCCCGGTGCTTGGGATCCATGTTGGCGTGAATTTTGAAAACAAAACCCGTCATTTTTACTTCTTCTGGCAGGACTTTTCTTTCTTCCGTTTCACGGGGCAGGGGAGTGGGTGCAATTTCCACAAAACAATCCAGCAATTCGCGTACACCGAAATTATTGACAGCACTCCCATAAAATACCGGACAGATCCTTCCCTCCAGATAATCTTCTCTTTTGAAACCGGGGTACACTCCATGAATCGTTTCAAGATCCTCACCCAGTCGCTTGTGTGCCCTGGGCCCTATGATGTCGGAAAAACGTGCATCGTTCAGATCTTCTACGATGTGTACTTCTTCACCTTCCTGTTTTCCGTGGGGTCTGAAGTGAATGAACTTCCGCTCGTATAAACTATACACGCCCTGAAAATCCTGTCCCATTCCGATGGGCCAGGTCAGCGGAGTGACCTTGAGTTTTAGTTTGGTTTCCACTTCGTCCAGCAGGTCAAAGGAGTCTTTTCCTTCCCGGTCCAGTTTGTTGATGAAAACAATGATCGGGGTTTTGCGCATGCGGCAGACTTCCACCAGTTTTTCGGTTTGTTCCTCCACCCCTTTGGCCACATCAATTACGACAATCACGCTGTCCACAGCGGTCAGGGTTCTGAACGTGTCTTCCGCAAAGTCCTTGTGACCGGGAGTATCCAAAATATTGATCTGCAGATCGCGATAGGGAAATGCCATCACCGAAGTAGCGACCGAGATACCTCTTTGCCGCTCGATTTCCATAAAGTCGGAAGTCGCGTGCTTTTTGATCTTATTGGATTTTACCGCACCGGCGGTCTGGATGGCACCACCGAAGAGAAGGAGTTTTTCAGTGAGGGTGGTTTTACCGGCATCCGGATGCGAGACGATCCCAAAGGTCCGGCGTTTGTTGATTTCTTCCGTTAGGCTCATAAGGGCCGCAAAAGTAAGGCAAATGGACCAAAACACAAGGAGATTCGACCGCACATGAAGCTGACTTTTCTAAAATATTGATTCTACTGCTTAAATTAAGACTTGGAATTTCATTGGATCTCATTGCATGGATCAAGTACAATGATCAGATCTTGTCTGCGTCTTCCAGGTAAATCAGGCGGATCAGTACCTTGCCCACGGCCTCCAGAGTAGCGGGTTCGATCGCATTGAGATTGTCCTTTTGCGTATGCCAGTGATGCACAAATCCGGTCTTGCTTCCAGCTGGGCGGTTGATGATATTGATCATCGGAATGCGGGCATCCTTGTTGACAAAAATATGATCGTCAATGATGGGTGCACCGGCTGTATTGACAAACCATTGTCCATATCCCATTTCCTGCGCTATGCCCCAAACCTTGTCCATAACCCGGGGAGCAAGTTGCCTGCTGTAGTATTCCTGGCTGAAATTCGGGTCTTTTCCACCCACCATATCCAGCAGAATACCGTAATCCGCCTTGTATCCTTCCTGGTGGAAATTTTTTGACCAGTGCTGGCTTCCCAGGCACCAGCTTTCCATTTCACCTCCGTCGTTTCCATAATCTTCGCAATCAAACAGAATGATGTCGATGCCCAGTTTTTTCAATGGACTGAGCTGCAGATTCCGTGAGATCTCCATCAGCACGCCCACTCCGCTGGCTCCGTCGTCTGCACCGTCCACAGGGGTTTTGTGCTGGGAACTGTCGGGATCCTGATCAGAAAAGGGTCTGGAATCCCAATGGGCAGCCAGTATGATCCGGTGACTCGCGGATGGATTGTGACTGGCTATGATGTTGGTGCCCTGGAGAACTGTTCCGTCAAATGCAGTGGGCTGGAATTCCTGAGCAATCACGCGCGCTCCGTGAGATTTGAATTCTTCGATCATCCAGGCAGAGCATTTTTTGTGGGCTTCCGTATTGGGTACCCGGGGTCCAAACTCCACTTGTTTGCGCACATAAGAAAATGCACGTGTTTTATCAAAATCCGGCTCTTCCGCTGGGCCGCGTTTACAGGAAGTATGGATCATAGAAAGCAGCATGGCTGCGGATAAACTCATCAGTAATTTTATGTTCATGGCCGAGAAGGGTCGCATTCTGTTTTTACAATTCAGTACAAAAGAAAAGAACTTTCACAAAATTCCGGGCCCAAAGGAAGAAATTAGGAAAAAACTAACATTGATTCCCAATATGAAACATCTGCCTTTGGACCCGGCCCTGATCTGTCTGATCTCTATTCCCTTTTACAAGGATATTTTAAAACCTGAGATTCAGGGAAAGGATGAAGTTTCTTCCCGGAGCAACGATTCCCGAACTGTAAGGTCTGTACCTGCGATCAGTCAGGTTTTCGACGCCTCCGCTGACCGAGATTTGATCCATTAGTTTCATCTGTACCTTCAGGTTGAAAATACACCAGGCGGGTGACCAGGGGTTACCATTTACGTCCCGCGCATAGATGGCCGGTTTTTGTCGTTCTTCTTCATTCAGATTTGCATAACTCACCCTGCTGCTGTACACAGCGCTCAATTGTATATTCAGTCCGTCTTTAGTATAGGAGAGCCGTGTAAGGCCATTGGGCGGTGCGGCATGCCGTGACCTGCTCCTTACCCCGCTGTCCATCTCTTCATGACCAATTTGAAAATTGTATTTGCTCAGCAGGGAAAAGCCTCCGGGAATCTTGGCCTCAAAACCAAGGTGAAATCCGTACACATCTGCATAGGCAGCATTTTGAATGGCAAAAACCCTGCTGAGTTCGCCGTTATACAGGATGCTGTCCTGGCCTGCCACCTGAAAGGGCCTGCGGACCATCGCCTGATCCAAATAGGTATAATAGGCGGAGAAATCCAGCTTCAGATAGTTGCCCAGGATTCTGGCCACATTCAATTCAAAATTGTAAGCCTGCTCAGATCGGAGATTGCTATTGGGTACCACGACGTCACCGGCTGCAAAATCAAAGATCTTTCCGATATCGTCCACATTGGGTGCGCGAAATCCAGTTGCCGTCTGAATGCCAATTTTCCACTGTTCTGCAGGAGTAAACACAATGCCCAGATTGCCACTCAGGGATTGGTCCTGTAGTCGGGATCGGGTAAAATCAAATGGATAAAAACTTAAATGCCGGCTGAAGTCGGCATCGATGGCGTACAGATTCATACGAATGCCTCCTTCTGCCAGAACATGATCGCTGAATCGATGTTGGCCGCTGAAATAAACAGCGTGACTTTGCCAGTCGGATTGCGGATAACGGTCGGGTGTGGCAATGGGACTGCCGGTCCGGATGTCTGTAGCCGCGCCCCTAGAGCGCACCTTGTTCAAAATGGATTCAAGACCATAAAAAATTCTCGATTTACCCATTGTTTTTTCAAAATCCGTATTGATTGAGTAAGCATCCACATGCTCCTTTTGATTTCTCAGGCGGTACTTGTTGCTTCCTCCGAAATTCCTGTCCATCCGGCTTTCTTCAAACTGCTGAAATGCAATCCGAATGCTCATATTGTCGTAAACCAGATTCTTTAATTTGTGCGTGATGCTGAGTTGGTTCATCATCCATTTCTGAGGTCCGTAATTCCATACTGCGGATCTGGGCAGACCCTCAGAATTTGTTTCAATGAGTCTATCGTATCTGGAAAAATCTGAAGTTTCAGAAAAATGAAACCCGTATTGGAGATCCCATGATTTATTGGGAGCAAATCTGAGTTTTTGCATCAGGTTGATCTGAGTGTATCCGGTCGGAACCTGGACCTGTGGATCGGAATTCGTCAGGATCCGGTCTGCACTGTCCATGCGTTGCACATAAAAATTTCTGAGGTATTCATCCGGACCATGGCTGCCCATCCGCAGATCTTCAAACCGGTTACTACTGATGGAACTGACCATAGCCCATTTTTTCCAACCCACCTGTACATCCAAATGCCCGGTTTTTTCCTGGTTGGCAGAGGAATACCTGAAGCTGGATGCACCTTTGATCCTGGGCTCCTTGGTATTGCCAAATTCCGGAGTCAGTGTACGAAAACTCATGACCCCGCCTATGGCATCGCTTCCGTAAATCACCGAGCCGGTGCCCATGAGTACTTCGGTTTTTTCGATGGAAAATGGATCCAGGGAAATGACATTTTGCAGATTTCCCGCACGGAATATGGCAGTATTCATCCTCACACCATCCACTGAGTAAAGCAGTCGATTGGCAGAAAAACCCCGGATCATCGGACTGCCGCCTCCCTGTTGGCTTTTCTGAATGAACACCTCTCCGGAAATGCCCAGCAGATCAGCAGCTGTTTGTGGATTTTGAAGTCTAACTTCCCGTGTCGATATTCCTGTGATGCGTCCTGGAACATCGCGGATAGATTGACTCCATCTCGTAGCCGAAATGACCACCTCCCGGAGGTTGATTGGTATGGCTGGCATCCTGATCTCCAGATAGGGTTCTGTCAATTGGGTGGAATCCAGGGAGATCGTTTGATATCCTGTTTTAGAAAAGATCAATTTTCCCGACTTCATAAGAATAGATAGATCCGCTTTTCCCATTAAATCGGTCATCAATATTTCGTTTGATTTTTCAGCCCTTATGATGACAGATTCAATGGGAAGATTGCTTTCAATATCCTTGACTGTCACGACCTGGGCATATAAAATACAAGAAAGCTGGTACAGCACCAGCACAAATAAAAGTCTCATCATGATGATATGATTGAATAGATTTTAATAAAAAAATACAATTCGAATTGCCTCTGTGCAAGAGGAATGAAGTATGACTTTAGATATCGTCCGGAGGCGGTGTGGTCGGGCTGGGAGCTTCTTTGCAAATCAGGTGGATGACCAAAGAGGGGAGATTGTTTTCAATTGCAAAAGGGTTTTGGATTGAAAACTCGTATGTGAAAAAATAAAGATTTTTAAAATATTCCTGCAATCTTACCTGGCTATCCTTATGATCGGGTAGTTTATTCAGAGTTCTGGCAATCCATTGTGCCAGTTTTTGATTTAACTTGGTATCAGCACGGTCAGGCCAGCATAGGTATACCGTTTTGGCACCGCATTTTTCCTTATATACCACGTCGTACATATGGCCCTTGTATTCAAATTCACCGGAGTGCTCCCATTTGAATTGGCCGGCATTTTGATCATCCAATTCAAACTGCACCAATTCATGGGAATCAGGACCACTGAGGATGATATTCCTGACCTCTTTCTTGACTTTTGATTTTTGAATGGAATGGACCATCCACACCGCGAAGAAGGGTGCGATCAGCATTAAAATCATCCCTATGGACAGAAACCTGTTCAAAATTCGACTTACCCTTTTCTGGGTTCAGGATGTAAAAGTAAGATCTTCTTTGCCAAATTATTCTACCAGTTCCAAAAATCAGCTTAACTGCCTGATGGCTGCCTATCTTGTTTATCGGACTAAAGTGATCTCCCCGCTTACCAGAGTGGTACTGCCATCCTCAAAGACCACTTTTGCTTGGTACACATACACTCCGGGCAATAGTTTTTGTCCACGGAATTCCCCGTTCCATCCGTTTTGGGGATCATTGAGGCGCAGGTTCTGACCCAGGAAAACCTGAGCACCCCATCTGTCATAAATGGCCATCCGGTCGATCAAAACGGTATGATCGGGTCCGTACAAAATAAAGCCGTCGTTTACACCATCCCCATTGGGGGAAAACGAACTGGGTGCAAAGATTCGCTTGTCTCTGATGAGTATTTTGATTTCATCTTCATCCGTACATCCATATTCATTGGAAACCTGAGCTACCAGGATCAGGTCTTTTTCAGTCCTGAAACTGACTTTAGTACAGCTGTCGCAATTCAGACCGCTGTAACCCGTCCATATGATCTGTGTGTATTTGCCAGTGATTTGGGAATTGATTTCGACCAGGCTGCCTCGATCCACCTCAAGGTCCATTCCCAGGTCTATTTGTACGCGATCAGGTGGTGCAAGAAAAACCAGGGTGTCGGTCCTGCAACCATTGGAATCGAGCACGGAGATCCTATGTTGACCAGCCGTAAGCTGATCAAACTGACCTGAACCTCCATAAGCGGAGCCGTCAATAGAATATAGCAATGGAGACTGCCCTCCCGAAACACTAAGGACTTCGATCGCACCCGTGCTGTCTGTTTCAGGGCACGGGATGGGTGTAATGGATATCTGCTCGATTTTGGGCAGAGGCTTCTTGATCAGAAGGATGCTGTCCTGGTAAGAACAATTACCTTTTGATAGGAAGAGACGATACAAATGAGATCCTTCACTTATTTTATCAAAATGCACCGTATCGCCCTGTACCTGTGGTCCAGTGAAATGGTATCCGGAATCAGGGATGGAAAGGTACTTTCCCAGAAAAACAAAAGCGGTTTGATGGGCGCAATAACTCAGCGTGGTATCTTTCAAAAGATTCCGTGGAGGGCAGGCTGGTGAAATACACTGTAGAGCATCTGATTCGACATCGGCACAAGGTCCACTGTCAAACATCCGCAACCGGATGGACGCGGTATCTCCGGGTTTGGATATGCGAATCTGAAAACTGGTATCGCTGTTTTTAAAACCTGCCGGTCCCCGATCCTGAAGGACCAGATAGTTCAGGGCCCGTGGATTTTTTTTCCAAAAAAAAGTTACCGTCGAATCAGTCGAAACGCAACTGATCTCAGGTCTTTCAAGAGGAGCCAAAACTTCTGTTTCGCGTTCCTGTTCGTCCTGACAAAATTCTTCCGGTAGCCTCAGTTTTATTTTCTTTTTCCCGGGTTTGTCCCACTTCATCTCAAACAAATCCTTAGCTTTTTGACGGATAAATCCTCCATCCGATTGCCATTGATTGATCGTAGTATCCTCTTTTCTTCCTGTAAACCGGACCAGCAAAAAGGAATCCTGACAAATGATACTATCCAGTTCAAAAGAAGCCAAAGGATTTTCCCGCACTTTGATCAGAATTTGATTGCGAAAGACACAAGAACTTTCCTTGTATTCAATTTGAATGGTGTGTACGCCCCGACCTGCCTTCCGTGGATCAAATATTCCCAGTGTGCTGTCTGTTATTCCAGCTCCGCTGAAAAGCCAGCTGCCATTTCCGGTACCTGAATCTAAAGTGGCTGCAATCCTGAAGGTGTCCGTCTGAGCATCCAGACAAACTCTGATTTCCGGAGGGTTTAAAATTTTGATCACGGGACAGTCAATCGCCTTGCATGTTAGTTCGATCGACTGGTCGCCGCAGATACTGTCTTTTCTGATGACGCGGATCTTTGCCTCCTCTCCTCTGGCCAGTCCGTTGAAAAGATAAGTCGTATCGGTTATAGAAATACCTTGTGTCTGGCCGCTGATATTTACTATTTCAAATTCTGAACCTGGAATTTCATTCCAATGGAAAAGAACACTGCTGTCAGTGGAAATGCAGTGACCGGATGGCAAAGGCAAAGCATCCTGAAAAGTAACGGAGTCACATCGGATGGATTGACATCTTTCCTTTTCTGCCCGAATGCAAAAGGAAAAAATACCTGCCTGATTCTGTACGGTATCAAAACCTCCGGAGGCGGGCAGCAAAAACTCTGTTTGTCTTGTGACGAAATAACGCATGGCCATTGGATCGGGATGCCACCGGATGGCAAGGGTGTCGCCGGTGCAGAACATCCTTCGGTCTATCGTGAAATCTGATGGGGGCAAGGGAGTTACTTGGATCTTGACCGCTGACCATTCCGGACAGGGCACTCCGATAGGATATAACCAAAAACTAGTGTCGATCCAGGCAATCCAATAGTTCTGTCCTGTCAAACAATTTGTGTCCGGGCAGGTATGAAAGGACCATGTTTGGGGCATCGGTCCGGAAGATTGAATGGGGATGTCCTTCCACCACAAAGTATCTCCTGCGCAGATTTTGATGTCCGGTGCGCTCAGGATGGTTCTGGGTCTAACTTCAATGGGCAGGGCCAGTTCATCGGAGCAGCTGCCATTTGTGGCTTTGGCATACAGGATGGTGTCGCGATCAGGAAAAATAACGGTATCGGAAATAATATTGGATGAATCGCAGGGAAGAGCACTGTGAAAACTGATGTTTGCGCCGGATTGCTGCACATCCGTAATCGGGATGTTATAAAATAAAACAGAGTCTCCGAAACAAATGCGCAATGCGGAATCCAGGACCAACTCCGGAATCTTGCGGGAACCGGTCACGGTGATGTCAAATCGGGTAGGGCAGGCCAAAGCACTGCTGTCTTTGGGAATAATCGCCAGATGGTAGGCTCCTGCGTTGCGCACAATGGCATTTGCATTAAAGGCTATGGTGTCTCCCTTTTCCGATACCCAGACATATCCCAGGATGTCTTTGAAATCCGTGGCGGATGAATCCATAGAAAGGGTCACCAGACTGTCCCTGCAATTGATATCGCCTGATTTTTTCAGCAAGGGAGATAGTTTATGGATCTTGAGGTCTATAAAAACCAAAGAGTCACAATTGGGAGGAACTTTCGATTGGGTCTGGAACACGTACAGTCCTGATTTGTCGTAGATCTGATTGCCCAGGCTCAGCGTGCCGGGCCAGCAGATGGTGGTATCCAACTTTCCTTCTTCAATAATAAATTCTTCAACCGTTACATTGACCAGACTGTCGCAACCAAATTTGTTTTTAAACTGCAAGCTGGTCAAGCCCGGCGAGAAGGTCTGGTTGCCAATCCGGTGGATTTGGCCCGGACAAACATAAAAGGGACCAAGATCAGTCGGGGGAGAATCAGAACCGACCAGGACATCCAGACAAACTTCATTGCCTTGATGGCAGATATTTTTACCCTTCACACAGATCTGACCGGGCCCGGGTGTATCCCATTGTACTTCGACTTTATTTCCATTTTCAGATACAATGGTTCCGTTGACCACGCGCCATTCGTATTCGCAGGCACCTAAAATTTCATTGATCTGGTAAGGGATCGTTTCCCCGGGACATACCAGGGTTCTGCCTGTGATCTTGTCATTGGTATTGGGGACGGGTGCCTTGGCACTTCCGGCCGTCACCGACATGGAAACATTGCAGGAATTGGGCCCATTGCCATCCCAGACGAGGTAGTATACACAACCGGGTTTAAGGGGCGTGGTCGTGGTAAACGGCCAGGTCTGGTTGTCGTACATATTGGTGTTGCAATTGGAAACCAGGTTGAAGCTGCTGCAGTCCATCGAGGCATAAATGCCCATTTCCACCCCATTGGGCTGGGTGCAGCCGGAAACAGACACATTGATGGACAAATTGGTCGAGCCGGCCACGAAGGCCAGCCATTGCATGGTGTGCACGACCATGGTACAATATCCTGGAGGCGACTGTCCCTGAGTCGAGTTTTCTGTACGGGCAGTCACTCCGTTCAGATCGCACACTACGCAGGCTCCGGCACAATCGTTTGACAAGGGGACTGGGCTTGGCCCGCAGAGACTGTGGTTTTGAGCAAAAGACCCGCTGATGGATACCAGGAACAGTACCACAGAAACCGACTCTTTCCACAAATTCATTTTCAAAGATAAGAATATATCGGCCTGGGTGTAAATTCCTCAACCTTGATTTTATAACAGGGAGGGCAGGAAAATATTTATACACTTTATGACTGGCCCTCATAAGGAAAAGTCCGGATATAGTTTGTGACCGCTTGATCGCGAGAAGTTCAGAAAGATAATGGTATTCCCAGGTAGGTAAAGACTATTTCAATCCAGCCATCCGGCATACATCTGATAGTTGTCTGCAGTTCTGCGGATAAAAAAGTCGAACTTTTCAGGATCGATGGGTTTGAGTTTTTTGGCGGGTACTCCGGCATACACAAAACCGCTCTCCAGGATCATTCCTTCCGGTATCAGAGCACCGGCACCCACAATCACCCTGGATGGGATAAAGGCATGGTCCATGACGATCGCACCCATTCCGATCAGAACATCGGATTCGATGATACATCCATGTACGATCGCGTTGTGACCGACACTGACCCTGTCACCGATCAAGGTGACACTTTTGTTGTAGGTACAGTGCAGGACTGCACCATCCTGGATGTTGACCTGATCGCCGATTCGGATGGAATTCACATCGCCGCGGATCACGGCCTGAAACCAAATGCTGCTTTTATTTCCTACCACGACATCTCCTACAAGGGTGGCATTTTCAGCAACCCAGCAGTCCTGGGCCAGGATGGGGCTGTACCCCCTTACCGATTTGATGATGGGCATGATTAAAGTTGGGAAACGGGTTCAACCTGGTATTTTTCCTTTTTCAGAAGTTCGATCACACCTGCTTTACCGGCCAGGTGACCGGCACCGACCGCAAAAAAACAGCTACCCTGGTCCATCATGTTTTTCATCACAGGTATCCAGTTTTGATTGCGGTTGTTGAGCAGGACACTCATATACGGTCTCAACCCATCTGAATCGTCCTGAAAGGCGTCCTGGAGCAAATTGAGATTTTGAGATTTGTATAATTGGACCATTTTTTCCAAAGATCCTTCTGCCCCATCTGTGCTTTTCATGGCCTGGATCAACATTTTGGCCTGCACTGAGTAGGGAATGGAGTCGAATACAGAGATCTGAAAAGCCACTGTTTCCAGACCTTTTACCTTCTTCTTGTATTTTTTGGCCAGGGCAGCAAATTCAAGTTCGTAGGACTTGACCGATCCGTCCTGCAATTGCGTAGGGTTCATTTCAGGCGAGGCCATGGCACTCAGGAACATGGGTTTCATCCGTTCAAAGAACATCATCGGTAGTCCCATTTTTTCCAATGATTCACTGACCAGCATGTATTCCTCAGGACTGAGGAGATCTGCCAGCGTGGTATCGCCCTCCATGAAAATTTTATCCATGATGGGCAGCATATTGTCCAGGTCGCCTGCTTCGCTCAGATCGAGCTCCATCACGACCGAACTGCTGTTGATGAGACATTCTTCGGTGCCTTTTGGCAGGAAGAAATCAGCTGCAGGGATCATGTGGATCGTTCCAAACAAATATGAGGGCTCTCTCAGTTGGTTGCCACTGATCTTCCACAACAAAGAATGCTGCAGACTGTCCTGTGCCGACATGGCCAGCCAGCTCAGGGACAACATCAGCCATCCGGCTGCCTTGGTTAATGAATTCATATTGTGATGCAGATTTAAACGAAAACGCCGGATCGGGCAAATAGATTTGCTGAAAGCGTACTTTTTTTATTCCTGTCTTTGCAGCATGACTTCGTAAAACAAAATCCCCGCCGCCACCGATACATTAAGAGAGTTTATTTTGCCGGCTTGGGGAATGCTGACTGAAAGATCCGCTTCGCTTTTGAGCTCATCTGAAATGCCCTCGCCCTCTGATCCCATGATGATCACCAGAGGTTTCTTTAGATCCGCTTCTCTGGGCCTGAGTGTTGCTCTTTCGTCAGCGGCCAGTACCGTGAAACCCATTTTTTTAAGATTCCTGAGCGTATGGAACAAACTGGTTTCCTTGCAGATCGGAATGCGCAACAGGGCACCCGCAGAGATTTTTATGGCTTCGTGGTTCACCGGGGCACTGTTCCTTTTTCCTATGATCAGTCCGGTGATGCCCAGGACCTCAGCAGATCGGGCGATGGCTCCAAAATTATGCACATCGGTTACCCCGTCCAGCATGGCCATGACCGGTAAGACGCCTGATTCAAAGGCATGACTGGCCAGGTCATATGGATTTTCAAATCGGATCGGACTGATGAGCGCCAGGACACCCTGGTGATTGGATTTACAGAGCTTGTCGAGCTTGGTCCGCGGTACAGTTAAAACCGAAATTTTATGTTTTCTGACAATCTTGATCAGCTGACGCAATACCTCGGTTTCCAGATAATCGCCCAGGTAAACCTTTTGGATTTCCTGTCCTGACTCCAGGCCTTCCAGGAGCCCGTTTTTACCCGTGATCCATTCTGAATTTTGTTTGTTCATGAATTTGCAAAATGATCGTAAATTTACATTTCTTATTCAAATCACAAATAATGAAAAATTTAATCTTTTACCTATTAACAATCAGCTTTTTATGCCGATTTGAACCGATTCAGGCCCAGGGTAGTGATCCTGGCTTGCAGGGCAGGCAGTATTTGTCGGCTGCCGCTACCGCTATGGGTTTGCTATCTGCAGACCTGGATGAACTGATTATAAGCGATCAGTACAAATCCGAACACAATGGTGTTACCCACATTTATTACCAGCAATGTTACAAGGGAATTCCCATACACAATGCGGTTACTTCTGTTCACATAGCCCGCGACGGCCGGGTGTTTGATTCTCCAGCCCGTTTTGTTTCAGACATCCGGTCAAAGGCCAATACGACCCAGGCCCGGATCAATCCGATCCAGGCCATGGAAAAAATGATCCTTCATTATGGGGTTAAAAATGCTTTGTTGCCCTCTCCATCCTACCGTACAGATGGTAACAGCCGGGTTTATACCAAGACCAATTTCACACATTCCGATATACCGGTCAAACTGGTCTATACATTGAATAAGGAAGGGATGCTCAGATTATCCTGGGACATCAGCATGGACCTTGCGGACAGAACGGATTATTGGAGTACCCGCATCGATGCACTGACAGGTGAAGTGATCGACGAGCACAACTATACAGTTTACTGTAAATTTGAGCACAAACACAGCGACCTTTGCCAATCCGGCCATGGCGTTTCTGCTGTTCAGCCCAATGATCAGACCATTCAATCTGCAGCTGCTCCTGCGACAACCGGCGCTTCTGTTTACAACGTGTTGCCAGTTCCCGTCGAAAGTCCCATACATGGAACCCGTAGGTTGGTGACGGATCCTGAGTATAAGAACGCTTCTCCATATGGATGGCATGACACCAACGGACAGCCCGGTGCAGAATTCACCATCACCCGTGGCAACAACGTAAATGCTTACCTCGATCGCAATGCTGACAATCAACCGGATCCGGAAAGGGCCGATGGCGGAGCTTCTTTGGTATTTGATTTTCCATTTGATGAGAAGGCCAATCCGGCCTCCTATACCAAGGCTGCCATGACCAACCTTTTTTACATGAACAATATGATGCACGATGTGCTGTATCAGTTTGGATTTAATGAGGCAGCCGGCAACTTTCAGCAAAACAACTACGGAAAGGGCGGCACTGGAGGTGATTTTGTACTTGCGGAAGCCCAGGATGGAAGTGGCATCAACAATGCCAACTTCGCTACTCCCTCAGATGGAAGTTCCGGGCGCATGCAGATGTACCTTTGGAGTGGAGCAGCAGGTGATGTGGCAGCAGTTGAGCCTTCCAGCATCGCAGGACCATTGCCCATGAGTCCCGGATCCGATTGGGGGGGACGAGGTACGGAAACTCCCCTCATTGGTGAAGTGGTCTGGTCAGATGATGGTACACCCGGCAAGGCTCGTCTGGGCTGCCGCGATAGTCAAAATAAGGCGAAGGTCGCTGGGAAAATTGTGGTCATCGATCGCGGAGAATGCGAGTTTGGAGCCAAAGCCCTGTACGCTCAGAAAGCAGGTGCGATTGCAGTCATCATCTGCGGATTTGACGAGCAGAACGTTTCCATGGCTGGCGGTGTGTTTGGTACCCAGGTTACCATACCGGCCTATTTTGCAAGAAAATCTATTTGTGATAAGATCATCGCATTTATAGAAAATGGACTGGTGATTAAAATTCAAAAACCTACAGGCACTGGTGCAGGTCCGGACTCCCTGGACGGTGATTTTGACAATGGCATCATTGCTCATGAATACGGACATGGTGTTTCCAACCGGTTGACCGGTGGACCGGCACTTTCCAACTGCCTGGGCAATGCCGAGCAAATGGGAGAAGGATGGAGTGATTTTATGTCCTTGATTTTGACCCAAAAAGCAGGAGACAACCGCAACCTGGTGAAGGGAATCGGAAACTATGCTACCAATTCAACCTCCGATGGCAATGGCATCAGAAGAAGGCCTTATGCTACGAATATGGCCGTCAATGAATTCACCTACAAAAACATCAATACCTCCGTGCACGACCTGGGAGAAGTTTGGGCAGTCATGCTCTGGGATCTTTACTGGGCTTTGTCTGACAAGTACGGTTATGATCCAACTTTCACCAGCAAAACAGCAGGTAACAACATAGCCATACAACTTGTGATGGATGGCATGAAATTGCAGCCTTGCAGGCCGGGTTTTGTAGATGGCAGAAACGCGATCCTGAAAGCAGATTCCATCAACAACGCTGCAGCCAATTCCTGTCTGATCTGGGAGGTTTTTGCAAGGAGAGGTTTGGGCTACAATGCATCTCAGGGTTCTTCCGATTTTGTTGGAGATGAAACCGAAGATTTTGAAGCTTTCCCGACCTGTATCAACAAAACCGTGGTGACAAAATCAGCTCCTTATGTGATCAAGGCTGGTGAAGAATTTACGGTTACCATTCGCGTCAGGAATCTGCGCAATGGTCCGGTCAGCAATGTCGTGTTGGAAGAAGCCATCCCGGACGGTTGTACCTTCGTGCAGGGCTCTGCTTCACTTGCTCCGGTCTCAGCGGATGGTACAAAAATTGAGTGGGCCATCAGTTCCATGAATTCGCTGGAGGCCCGTACTATCACCTACAAGCTGAGGTCTGCTACCAATAGATTTTCCAATACATTGTTTTACGATGATTTTGAACACCCCGATACCGAACTCAACTACGAATGGATCGGTACCCCGGGTACAGAAGGAAACGGAGCCTTCCTGTGGGCAGGCGGCCTGGGTGTGAACCAAAGTACAGCCTGGTGGTGGGAAACCTCTGCGTCCGAAGCAAGAAAGAACTATTTGTTCAATCTGAATCCAATCAGTGTGCCGGATGTAGAATCTGCCGTCTTTTTCTACCACAAGATCAACACCCAGCAAGGCATCGACGGAGGTTTTATTGACATTTCCACCGATGGCCAGATTTGGGAAAGAGTGGACAGCAAGGATTTCTTCATTAACGGTTATCCGGGAGCATTGGATTATAGTACCTTCCCGATTCCTTTCCTGAAAGGATTTAGTGGGTATGTCAAGGATTTTACTCCGGTAGTACTGGATATCAGCAAATACCGTGGCAAGGACATCCAAATCCGCTTTAACGCAGGTAATGATGCGGAACTCGAATCCAACCAGAGCGGCGAAAAAGGTTGGATCATCGACAATCTGGAGGTGATCAAGCCCTATTTTTACAATTCCGATCTGTGTATGACCACTGGTCTCGGAGAACGCGAATGCGTAACACTGGGTGTCCGTGGTGTGCTGGTTGACTCCAAAAAAGTAATCAGCTCCAGCGATGACAAGAGCTCAGAATCAGACATCCGCATTTTCCCCAATCCGGCCAGGGACAAAGCTGTTTTGAGTATTCCTGAAACTGCCGGTGAAACCCTCGTTCAACTGAGAAGTTTACAGGGTCAACTGCTTCACAGTGCGAAATATCCTTCCGGAAATGCGCAGTGGATCCAGATGGATCTGTCTGCTTATCCAAGAGGAATGGTATTGGTGGAAGTACTTCAGTCTGGCAAGGTCTTCACTCAGAAACTGATGTTGAAATAAATTCACATCCAACGATATATGGAAAAGCCACCTCATTGGGGTGGCTTTTCTATTTTAAATAGTTTTAATGAAAACTAATTTTCCCAGGTATTCCGGGTCATGATGAATCCCCGCATTTTTTTGTCTATCTTCGTCTCTCAAACAAAGCGAAAATGGATAGAAGATCGGCATTCCGTTTTATGGCCGCGACTGCAGCCGGGGTCATGAGTCCCAGTCTGATGCTGCGTGCCTCAGAAAGAAGTTTTCAGGATAGTCTCCACCAGTTTTCAGATCTGGCGGATTCGGATGGAGAGGATTTCTGGCACCAGATACGGCAGGCTTATTCCGCATCCCCTACGCTCATTAATCTCAACAACGGCGGGGTGGCACCCAGTCCCAGGGTGGTCCAGGAAGCAGTGGAGTATTACAGCAGATTGTGCAATGAAGCTCCCTCTTATTTTATGTGGAGGATCCTGGATCAGGGCCGGGAACCCCTTCGGCAGAAAATGGCAGAGATTGCGGGCTGTTCGGCTGAAGAACTGGCCTTTCACAGGAATTCGTCTGAGTCACTCGAAACCATCATTTTTGGCCTCAGGCTGAAAGCAGGGGATGAAGTGGTACTGACCAAACAGGATTATCCCAATATGATCAATGCCTGGAAGCAAAGAGAGAAAAGGGATGGAATTGTGCTGAAATGGATCAGTTTCGATTTTCCGATCGAAGACAAGGATACCATTGTAAAAAAATTTGTTGAGGCTTTTTCTTCAAAGACCAGGGTTGTCCAGATTACGCATGTGATCAACTGGAATGGTCAGCTCTTGCCTGCCAGAGAGATCGCCGATGAAGCCCACAAAAGAGGCATCGAAGTGATGGTGGATGCCGCACATAGTTTTGCCCATATTCCTTATAAAATTTCGGATCTCAATTGCGATTACTGGGGCACCAGTTTGCACAAATGGCTGAGTGCGCCCATCGGCAGCGGTCTGCTGTACGTGCGCAAGGAGAAAATTAAAAATCTCTATCCGCTGCTGGCAGCTGCAGATCCGGAAAGTGAGGATATCCGCAAGTTTGAATCATTGGGTACGCGTTCTCTTGCTCTGGAGCATGCCATTGCACAAGCCATTGACTTCTTTTTGATGATCGGCGCAGAACGCAAATTCAACAGGTTACACGAACTCAAAATGCATTGGGCAGACCAGGTTAAATCTCATCCCAAAGTGAAACTCATTTCGCCCCTCTCCAAGGTATTCAGCGGGGCTATTTGCGATGTCGCCGTTGAAGGCAAAACACCGGCTCAGCTTTCTGAATTTCTCCACAATGAGTATAAAATCCACACGGTCTCCATCGACTGGGAGAACATTCACGGTGTGCGCATCACCCCCAATGTTTATACGATGAAATCCGAACTGGATAAACTGGCCAGGGGGATTCTCAAATTTGCAGATTCCTGATGGAAACAACTAGGTTTATTTGGCTGTCTATCCCGACTTATCTTTTGATTTCAGATAGGCTTGGGCTGGATTGAAAGATAGGTGGATTCCTTTTAATGGGAACACCCGCATTACCTGAAAAAATCACAGTCTAATTTCCCGAAAACTCAGGAGCGGAAAGGCCTTATTGAGCTTCTGCCACAACTTCCTTGACAGATGGCAGCATTCTTTTCATCAGACCTTCGATGCCCGCTTTGAGGGTAACAGTGGAGGACGGACAGCCGCTGCAGGAACCCTGCATGTACACGGTGACGACTCCGTCCTGAAAAGACTTGAATTCTATATTTCCTCCGTCCATTTCGACGGCCGGTTTCACGTAGTGATCTATGATTTCCTTGATGCGCGTGACCGTGTCCTGATCGGCTTCAGAATAGGAAGCACTGTTCTGATCTTTTTCGACAGCCTGACGGTGCGCTTCATATCCGGCATGGACCAGATCTTCCTCTACATGCTCTATGATGAAATTGCGGATGAATTCTTTAGCAGGGATCATGATCTCGTGCCAGTCAAACTCAGCTTTTTTGGTGATGGTCACAAAATTATTGGAAATGTACACCGACTTTACGTATTCCAGACCAAACAATGCCTCTGCGAGGATAGACCATCCTTTGCAGGATTCTGCATCTTTGAATTCTGCAATGCCCTTGTACAGTATGCGGTTGCTGACGAACTTCAACGATTCGGGATTGGGGGTCTGCTCGGTATAAAGCAATATGGCAGGTTTCTGAGTTGTTTCCATTTTCTTATTTCTGATATTAAGCTTTAACAGTTTTTAAACGATTATGTTTCAAGGATTAAGTCAGTAATCGTAGGCAATCAAATGTTAAAATAATGTTAATATAGCTATTTCCCCTGTTTCCAGTTAAATTCAAAGTTAATTAATAGATTTGTGATAAAGATTTTAAAATGAAATATTTAATTAATTTTTTATACTTTTCTATTTTACTATTTTCAAATTGTAGGAAAGAAAGCAGTGATCACAATATTCAGGTACTAAATGGTAGTATAAAGCAGTATGTAGGTACATATGGAATACCAATGCAGAATGATCCTTTTGATTTTTTTATTTCTTTTTATTTCGATGAAGGTAATTTTGGAAAAAAGCGTTTTTATAATAGCGTCATTTCAACTTATTCTGATGATTTAAAATTCCAGATTGGAGATGATGTTTACCAAATGAACAAGTCACTTGACCGACTCGAATTGAAATACAATAACCATCCTGATAATTTGGATGGGTTGAAGGACTTTGAATATTTTAAGGATACATATTTTAGTAAAAATAATCCAATAGCTCTTACTTTAGCTGGCAAAGAAATCTTATTGGATTCTGTATTTATTTCTGGGCCCTTAAAATTTAATAATCTTGTTCAATATAGAACACAGACTCCAAGCAATTTGTATAAAATTTCAAAGAATTCAAGGACTTTGAATTACAATGCCTCCAATGGAAATGAAGATGGTATTTTGTTGACCATGAGTTATTCAGGTGTGACTATAAACTCTACTTTTGAGGATCTCCAATCACCACGAAAAGAACCGGTTGTGCGTGTTATCCATTATAAAAAAGATAACGGAACATTGGAATTACCTAATGATTTGTTCAAAGATATTCCAGTTGGTGCATACTTGACTTTTCACATCAATAGAGGTTTGTGTCGAAAGTATACCATCAATGGAAAATCACATGTGATAAAATTCGCATTTACCAATAAATTGATGGCGATCCTGGCCGACTAATTCTTTAATTCGATTCCAGGATCAGTTTGTTCAACCCCTCGAGCAGCTTTTGTGCCTGTCTCAGATTCTTCACGTTTTCAGAGATCAGGATGAGGTTTTGGCTCGATTGTTTTAAGCTGAAAGTACCCGATACTTCCGGTCGCGTCATCAGTTTGAGCAGCGTCTGAAAATAGGGGCTCTCGTAAAAGCTGGATTGAGGATTGGAAATAAAATAAGCCTGGAGTTTTTTCTTCTTCAGGGACACGCGCTCAATGCCCATTTGCCGGGCCGTCCAGCGGGTACGCAGTCCTTCAAACAATTCTTCCACACTCTTGGGAATAGGGCCAAAGCGATCGGCCAGCATGGACTGAAATTTTCTGATCTCATCCTCATTGGTCAGCTTGTCGAGTTGCTGGTAAAGGGACAACCTTTCCTGGGTGTTGCTCACATATTGATCCGGCATAAACATCTCTGTATCGCTGTCGATGACGGTGTCCCGGACGTACAGCTTTTTCTCTTCCCTGGGTGTTTCAAACAAACCGCTGTATTCTTCCTCTTTCAGTTCCTCCATGGCTTCTTCGAGAATTCGCTGATAGGTTTCATAACCGATGTCCGTGATAAAACCACTCTGTTCTCCGCCCAATAAATTACCGGCTCCGCGTATGTCCAGATCCCGCATGGATATCTGAAATCCGCTGCCCAGATCAGAAAACTCTTCCAGGGTTTTCAGTCTCTTTCGCGCTTCTTGTGTCAGCACCGAGGAAGGTGGCGCAAAGAGATAACAGTAAGCACGCCGGTTGGATCTGCCCACACGGCCTCTGAGCTGATGCAGGTCGCTCAGTCCAAATTGATGCGCGTTGTTGATGATGATCGTGTTGGCATTGGGTATGTCGAGACCGGTTTCGATGATGTTCGTGCAGACCAGCACATCGTATTCGTGATCGATGAATTCGACCAGCACTTTTTCCAGCTGGTCGGCCTCCATCTGTCCGTGTCCCACAGCGACGGACACATCGGGACAGAGTTTTTCGATCATGTCCTTGATCTCTGCCAGATTTTTAATGCGGTTGTGTACAAAAAACACCTGCCCGCCCCGGTAGACCTCATTCATGATGGCATCGCGGATGAGTTCGTCATTGAAGACTCTCCGTTCGGTGTGGATGGGCTGGCGGTTGGGAGGAGGGGTGTTGATGACGCTTAGATCCCGGGCGGCCATCAGAGAAAATTGTAAGGTCCTCGGAATGGGCGTGGCAGTCAGCGTGAGCGTGTCGACGTTTACTTTAAACTGACGTAATTTTTCCTTGGCTGCTACCCCGAATTTCTGTTCCTCATCGATGATCAGCAATCCCAGGTCCTTGAATTCCGTGTTTTTGTTCAGCAGGGTGTGGGTGCCGATGATGATATCGAGATTGCCCTCTTTGAGTCTTTTGAGGATGGCGTTCTTTTCTTTGGTGGTGCGAAATCTAGATACGTAATCGACATCCACTGGAAACTCCTTGAGCCTTTCCTTCAGGGTCCGGTAATGTTGCAGTGCCAGGATCGTAGTTGGCACGAGAATGGCTACCTGTTTGCCATCCTGTACGGCTTTGAAGGCAGCCCGGATGGCTACTTCCGTTTTGCCAAATCCTACGTCACCGCAGACCAGACGGTCCATCGGATGGGGTTTCTCCATATCGGCTTTTACATCCAGTGTGGCCTTTCCCTGATCGGGCGTATCTTCGTAAATGAACGATGCTTCCAGTTCTGCCTGGAGATAGTTATCCGGAGAAAATGCAAATCCTTTGGCCGCTTTTCGTGCAGCATAGAGTTTGATGAGTTCGCGGGCTATATCCTTGACCTTTTGCTTGGTCCTTTGTTTTAATTGTTTCCACTGATCTGAACCCAGTTTGTGCAGGGTGGGCTCCGTACCTTCCTGGCCTACATACTTGCTGATCTTGTGCAGAGAATGGATGCTGACATACAGAATGTCGTGATTTTTGTAGATCAGCCGCACCGCCTCCTGCATCTGTCCGTTTACGTTGATCTTTTCCAGTCCAGCAAATCGTCCGATGCCATGATCCAGGTGTGAGACATAATCGCCGGGCTGCAGTTCCTTCAGGATCCTCATGGAACTGGCCTGATCGCTGGTGACCTGCTTTTTGGATTTGAGGGCATGAAATCGGGAAAAGATCTGATGATCCGTAAAACAGGCTAATCTCAGATCATCGTCTATAAATCCCTCCCTCAGCGATACGAGCAGAGGGGTAAACTGAATATCGGCTTTGAGGTCTTCAAAGATCCGGTAAAATCGCTCGATCTGTTGGGCAGTATTGGTGCACAGAAGGGTATGGTATTGCGCTTCATTCAGCTTCCTGATGTGTTCAATCAGAAGGTTGAAATTCTTGTTGATGCTGGGCTGTGGCTTGCAGTGCGCCTCCAGTTCAGTCAGAGGTTCTGCACCGGTTGGTTTGAGGTGGTAGTAAATTTTTCTGAAAGAGGTTAATTCCTCGAGCAACTGGGAGGGATACACAAAAGCTCGTTCCCTTATGAGTGCGGTCTTGTGCTCATCATCGTAGTGCTCCATCTTTTCTGCATAGCGCTCCGCAGCATCAAAGCAGTCCTGGATCTGACTCATCAATGACTCTTCATCCTTGATGAATATCAGAACGTCTTCGTCGAGCAGCGAGCTGATGGTGTATTTCTCAATGTTATCAAAATCGGTATTTACATTGGGTACGATGGAGAACTTTCCGATGTTTTTCAGGGATAGCTGGCTGTTGGTATCAAAGCTACGGATGCTTTCAATTTGAACATCCACCAACTCGATACGATAAGGATGTTCACCGGAATAGGAGAAAATATCGAGTATGCCACCACGGATCGAAAATTGTCCGGGTTCGTATACAAAATCTACGCGGGTGAATCCATAATTCACCAGCTGGGTGATGACATGGTCCGGATCGATTTCCTGCCCTTTTGCAAATTCCAGTTTTTTTTGCTGAAACTCTTCCGGTGCCGCTATTTTTTCAAACAATGCATGCGGGTAGGTGACTGCGATCCAGGGGCCGGGTTTGGTGATCCCTGCTATGGAATCGATTCTTTGCTGGATCTGAAACGGATCGGTTTGATCAAATTGACCAGCCTTTTTGAAAGAATCCGGAAAAAAATTCAATTCCTGTTCCTGGCAAAAGGCAGATAAATCATCGTTGAGGTAACTTGCTTCTTCTTTGGAGGGGGTTATCACCAGGATCTTGCTGCGAAATTTTCGCATGAGGGATACAAACAGGATGCTGTCTCTAGAACCGGAAAGGCCCCTGAGCCAAATCCTCCTGTCCTGGTTGTTCCATAATTGGAATAACTGTTCGGCCAGAGGGTCTTTCAAAAAATATTCAGCCAAAGGCTGCCTGTCTGTGACCATACTCTATTGTGGGAGCGCGGTCTCTTCCTGATGGATTCAGGAGGGGACCAGGCCTGATTTCACCATCTGCCTGTATTCCCTGAATGTGATCATCCTTTTCTGGTTTTCATCCCATAATTTGTGAGAGGCAAGTTTCAGGCTCTCCCAAAATCCCAGCTCAGTAGTATATTTATTAAACCAGGGAATGGACTTGACGCAGTCTTTCAGATGATAATTGGGGATGGCAGGATTCAGGTGGTGTATGTGGTGGATGGCAATGTTGCCGGTAAACCAGTTCATGATGGCAGGTAGTTTATAATAGGTGCTGCCTTTGATTGCGGCATACATGAACTCCCAGCGGTTCTTCCATTCCTTGTACCCGTTTTCGTGCTGATGCTGAATGTAAAAGAACCAGATCGCTATAATCGCAAACAGCGAAAGAATGACGAAATGAACCATCAGGAATTTCTTCCAGTCCAGCACAAAACAGAGCCCTACGATGATGCCCGCGTAAATCAGATTGTTTACGTAGAGCGTCCAGTTTAATTTCTTAAACTCCTTGAGGTTGACAAGCGGAAGGCGATTGTGAATAAAAATGTAGTACAGGGGGCCGAAAAAGAACATGACGATCGGAGACCTGTAGATGCGGTACATGATCTTCTTGAATCGGGAAAGACGGGAGTATTCTTCTACTGTCAGGGTGTCTATGTCACCGATATCCCTCACTTCCAGCATTCCATTGTTCATATGATGGAAATGATGGGATTTGGCCCAGTAGAAATAGGGAACAGAACTGACCAGACTGCAGGTGTATCCAATCACTTTTCTCCAACGGTCTGAACTAACAAAAGTCTGATGACCACAATCGTGCTGGATGATAAAGATCCTGACCAGGAAAAATGCATTCAGAACCGCCAGTATCAAACTGAGGGCAATGCTGTAATCCCAGAGAAAATAAATCAGGACCCAAATACCCAGGAAGGGCAGAAAAGAATTCAGAATCTGAATGATTGCTTTCTTGTGATCGGGTGTCTGATAAGTCCTGAGGGTCTTCAGCGCAAGTTTAACTTTGGAGATAAACTCCTCTTTTTCAATGTCCATTATACCTTTTAACTATCAAAATACGGCGCAAAAATAAAACAATTCAGCCTCATAAACAGAAGATTTGAAACAGGAGTTCAATTTATTGCCGGAATCTCGTTTTTACTTTTAATGATTTGGAGCCGAGGCCTGGGGGTGTATCTCCCTGGTTAGTAATTCGTTAACTTAATTTTGAGGAAAAGATTGTTTCGGAGAATCATGATTGTAAAATGCATCCATTGCATTCACCCTAAAGACGTGTTCTGATTTTTTGAATTTTGTTCAGGGTACAGGCTCCGCATCTGTCAGCAGAAACATCAGTCTGTTCAAATCAAATGAATTTAACCTGAGGATTCCCTGCAGTTCAATTTTCTCGGAAGTGAAAGGGATCCCCTTGCGGGATTGAACTTCCATCACTGTTTCGGGACCGGCGCCACCACAGAAGTAACAATTTTTGTAAGGGTAAGCCGAAAAGACAAATTCTTTATGGCTTTTGTAACCATCTGTGGGAATGATGTAACCTTTTACGCGAACCAGTTTTCCATCCATCGCTTTCAGTTCCGGACCGAATATCGGGTAATCCACGTCAAATCCAAGCAGCTCGTCCTTTACTTTTTTATAAGTAACCTGACTTAGGGAAGGCCAGATATTTTGAGCTTCCAGTCTAGAAATATTGCCCAGGCAAAACCAAAGAGAAAAGAAAATTATAATGTGTTTATGGTCAATGATCCGAAGGTCTCTGGCTTCCTTTGATGAAGTGATCATTTTTTATTTATTTTTTCCTTCTCTTTTTGTCTGCGGATTTTACTTCCTTGTTTCAGATCCCGGCTGATGGCAGTATAAGGTCCGGTGACCACCTCATCTCCGGCTTCCAGGCCGTTGAGTATCTGAATGTAATCCTGATCCTGAATGCCCGTCTCCACATCTCTGCGGGTGACACTGTCTCCGGAAACCAGATACACTGCTTCGATGAATTTGCTGGAAACTACAGTGGGGGTCTTGTCATTCACTTTTTTAGGAGTATCCTTCTCCAGCGTTTTGTTCATTTTCTTTTTCTCGTCTTCGGGATTGTATGCAGTAACGCTTTGGATCGGCACACTCAAAGTGCCCTCCACTTTGCTGGTTTTAATTTCCACAGTAGCCGACATCCCGGGTTTAAAAGGAGCGGTTCTTCTTTGTTGGATCAGATTCTGATAGGATGAAGTATCGATCCGGACTTTCACGATAAATTTGGTAACCTGGTCGTTGGTGAGCTGGACTGATCCAAGGTTGGATGCGCTGTTGGATATTTCTGTGACCACTCCTGTGAAGACCCTGTTTTGGTAGGCATCCACATCTATATCGGCGGGATTGCCGTTTTGGATGCGCACGATGTCGTTTTCGCTGACCTCCACCTGTACCTCCATGACACTCAGATCTGCTATGCGCATCATTTCCGTACCGGACATCTGGATGGTTCCTACCACGCGCTCTCCTTTTTCCACGTTCAACTTGGAGATTATTCCGGTGACAGGTGCTTTGATGATGGTGCGACCCAGATTGGTCCTTTGTTCTTTCAGCATGGCCTCGGCATCCTGTACGCTGAAACCGGATCCTTCAGACTGCCGGGAGACTGCTTCGATATTGGCCTCTGCAGAACTTAGGCTGGCTTCCAGGTTTCGTGCATTCGTTTCCGATAACTCCAGGTCTGCCAGAGCGATCACGCCATCCTGATAAAGCTTTTTATTTCGTTCCAGCACCCGCAGTGCATTTTGGTATTGTGCTTTCACCTGATCTCTTTGGGAGCGGGCTGCGACAATGTTAACCTGTGTAGCTCTCGCTTGAGAGCGCGCTACATTTACACCGGCTGTCGTGCGTTCCACAGCTGATTGATATACATCGGGATTGATACGTGCCAGGATTTGTCCGGCACGGACAGAGTCCCCTTCGTGCACGAAAAGGTCAACAATCTCTCCGGACACATCAGAGGATATTTTAATTTCCTTTTCCGGATAAATTTTGCCACTGGCTGAGACAGTTTCCGTGATATCCCGCAGGCTGGCTTTTTCCGTCGTGACTTCTGTGCCTCTTGGTCGGTTTTTGGTCTTGTACCATACACCCAGCCCACCGGCTACGAGAGCTGCCAGAATGAACCAGATCCACCATTTAGTTTTTGTTTTCATGCACTTACCAGATTTTTGTTGAGGTCAATAGATAAACGGATTATTACTACGTACGGTTCTAAACGGACATATTGGATCTAAGCTTTTGCAAAAAGGGCGAGGCGAAAATGAATCCCTCCAGAATTTGGTCTCGACTGCTTAACACCTGCGCACTGGTACCCGTCCAGTGGAGCCTGCCTTCGTGAATGAAAAAAATCTTTTCTCCGATCTGCATCACGCTGTTCATATCGTGCGTGTTGATGACTGTGATGATATCCATTTCGTGGGTGATACTCGCGATCAGTTCGTCGATCACGATCGATGTCTTGGGATCCAAACCGCTGTTGGGCTCATCGCAAAAAAGATATTTTGGGTTAAGCACAATTGCTCGTGCGATTCCCACGCGCTTTTGCATGCCTCCGGATAGTTCGGAGGGATATTTTTTATTTTGTCCTGTCAGATTGACTCTTTCCAGACAATGGTTCACCTGGTTTTCTTTTTCCTTCTGGGTATAATTTGTGAACATATCCATGGGAAACCGGATGTTCTCCTCTACGGTCATGGAATCAAACAAAGCTGAACCCTGAAACAGCATTCCGATCTGCATACGGAGTTCTCTCTTTGCCTGTTTCGAAAGAGAATAAAAATCTGTTTCGTTGAAGAAAACGCGACCGGAAGACGGGGGGATAAGTCCGATCAGTATTTTGAGCAATACGGTCTTCCCCGCACCCGACCGGCCAATAATCAAATTGGTTTTTCCCTTGTCAAACTCACAACTGACATCCTTGAGGATCTGGTGGTCTCCAAATTGCTTGTATATATGCTCGGCTCTTATCATGCGGTCATCAACATGGCAATCACGTAATCAGAAAGGAGTATCAGGATGTTGGATACCACTACTGCCTGTGTGCTGGCCTTTCCCAGTTCGATGCTGCCTCCTTTCACAAAGTATCCCTGGTAGCAGGAAACACTTGTCAATATGAAAGAAAATACCAGCGATTTCACAAACATCATGGTGATGTTGTAGGGTACAAAAAAGGACCGGAGCCCCTGGATGTATTCTTCATTGCTGAACAGTCCGGTAGGCACGCTCGCCATATAGCCACCCACAATGCTGATACCGGCTGCCAGGCAGACCAGCATCGGCACCACCACAATGGCAGCAATGATCTTGGGTTGGACCAGAAATGCCGCTGTATTTACCCCCATGATCTCCATGGCATCAATATGTTCCTTTTGTCTCATGCCGCCAAGCTCAGATGCCAGACTTGAACCTACCTTTCCTGCCAGCACCATACAAGAAAAAGTAGGCGCCAGCTCAATGATCGTCATGTCGCGGACGATGTATCCAATGTAATACCTTGGGATCAGTGATCCTTCCATTTGGTAGGAAAACTGAACAGCCGTGACAGCTCCGATAAATACAGCAATCAAGCCAACGATGATCAGGGAACCAATGCCAATGGATTCCATCTGTCGAAGGGTTTCCTTCCAGTACATCCGCAGATTTTCAGGCTTGCGGAATACCTGGCCCAGCCAGATCACATAATTTCCAAAATGATGGAATAGCCTCATATCAGGAGCAAAGTTAGACGAATTGGACTACTCCTTGCAGGATTTTGAGATAGAGCAAATACTTTTTGAGCTTTGGAGCGAGGCTTATTTGCTGTACTGGATGCAAACATTCTTGGGTTCTGTAAAAAACTTCATGGCCTCCCATCCTCCTTCTCTGCCCACTCCGCTTTGCCTCACCCCGCCAAATGGGGTTCTGAGATCCCGGTTGAGCCAGCAATTCACCCAGACAATTCCGGTCTGTATTTTGTTGGCCACTCTGTGTGCCCTTGATAAATCACGGGTCCAGAGTGTAGCCGCCAGGCCATAAGGGCTGTCATTGGCCAGTGCAAGTGCTTCGGTTTCATCTTCAAAGACCTGAAGGGTAATGACCGGTCCAAAAACTTCTTCCTGATTAACCCGGCAGGATGGACCCAGTCCTTCAAAAATGGTCGGTCTGAGGAAAAATCCGTTTTTGCATCTGCCTTCCGGCCGGAAAATTTCTCCCCCGGTCAGGCAAATTCCACCCTCCTGTCTGGCCAGATCAATGTATCCCATCACCTTTTTCAGATGTGCCTCGGAGATCAGGGATCCAAACTGGGTATGTTCATCCAGTGGGTCACCGATGCGAAGTTTCTCGGCCTTTTGGACCAAAGCATCGCGGAATCTCTCATAAATGCTGCGCTGTACCAGAATCCTCGATCCGCACAGGCAAATTTGTCCCTGATTCGAAAAGGCAAGGCGCGCTACCTCGCTGACCGTTTTGTCAAAATCGCAATCCTCAAATACCAGACAGGGATTCTTTCCGCCGAGTTCGAGGCTGGTTTTTTTAAACATGGGTCCCGTGATGCTGCTGATGGTCTTCCCTGTCTGTGTGCCTCCTGTAAAGGAAATGGCTTTGATGTCGGGATGACGGACAATGGCTTCTCCTGTTTTAAAGCCCAGTCCATGCACGATGTTGAGGACACCGGGCGGCAAGCCAGCCTCCTGGCAGATTTCTCCCAGCAAGTAAGCTGTCGTGGGGCTTAATTCTGAAGGTTTGGCGACCACGCAGTTGCCGGCTGCCAATGCAGGAGCTACCTTCCAGCTGAACAGGTACAAGGGGAGATTCCAGGGAGAGATACATCCCACGATCCCGATCGGCTGTCTCAGGGTAAAATTGATGGAATCCGGCATGGCATGGCTTTCAGAGGAAAACTGCATGGCTGCTGTGGCAAAAAATCTGAAATTACTGGCAGCGCGGGGGATTTCTACGTTTGAAGAAAGTGCCAGGGGTTTTCCCGTATCGTTGGTTTCTGCCAGTGCCAGATCTTCGTTTCGTTCCTGGATCAGACGGGCGATGCGTTCCAGGATCAAAAAACGTTCCTGTGGGCTGGTCTCAGACCAACGGCTCAAGGCATCCCGGGCACTCGCCACAGCAAGTTCCACATCGCGCTGATCGCTGTCGGGTATGGAGCCGGATGTATGTCCTGTTGCTGGATTTATTTTTTCGATCCAAAGTCCGGAAGCCGGTTCTTTAAATTCCCCTCCAATAAAATTTCTGATGTGTTGCATATTTGGCAGTTTGCTTTTTTGTAATGGAGCGATCCCCCTATTCACGCAAAGTTATAATGAAAATAAAGCAGAAGGGGAAAATTGAAGTTTCTGTCCGGATGGAAAATTCAAATAGTTTTGAACTTCCGGTATTGGTCCAGGATCGTGGTGCCCCAGAGATAGATCAGCATGGGAAGCACTGCATAGGAAAGTCTGTTGAAAGCCCAGGCTGTTTCAAAATCCAGATGCATCAGGTGTTGTATGGCTCTCGTCATTCCACAGGCATAACAGGGTGTGTCGAATAAAATTACAGAAATACACAGGCTTTCACCTTTGTCAAAAAAATCGGCAGGCAATAGCCATAAAAAAAGCGGGACAAGCATAGCAATGATGATCACTGCCGCATGTCCCGCTTTTTTCAGTTTCATGTAGGATCTGAGGTCTCCTCCTTATAGGGTCTCGGTATAACGGCCGTTTTTAGGCTGAAGGTCTCCGGTGGCAATGCGAATCATGTCAATTAAGGCCCAGATACCGCAACCGCCTGCCGTGAGCAGCTGGATAATGCCGATGGTGGTGTAGCCCAGGTAAAACCTGTGAATACCCAATCCACCTACGAAAATAGCCAGGATCAGGGCAACCAGCTGGCTTTTACCGTCAGCTTTCTTTTCAGCAGGTTTTTTGAATTCCTCTTTTTTGGCTTTCTTCAGAACCACCTTGTTTTTTCCTCCTTCTTCAGAGGCAACCACGCTGTTGGAGCTGGTTTTTTTGGCAGTCTTGCATACAGCTTGACCTGTCTTTTTATCGGTGGCAACAGCAGATACAGATGGTACGCTGACCAATCCGGGCTCTGTGGAAGCATAAAGGGAGGAAGATGCAGGACGGGTGGTCAACAAATCAAGATTTACATCTTCGCGACTTACAGCCTCGTTAGCAGCCAGGTTGCGGGAACCGACATAGCTTTTGGTGCTTTTCTTTTTGTGGGCTTTGGGAAATTCAAAAGACCAGGAAATGTCTTTGTGGCTGTCTTTAAAACTGGGACAGCTCACCTGTGCATGCTTGGAGCAAGAACTCAGAATGACAACGAATCCAAGCAGGGCAAATAAAAGTTTTTTCATAATACGTTGGGTTTTGATGAGTAAGTAAAATTTTCGGGTCGAAAGGTAATTTGGTTTTGGTTAATATTAAGCAAGCGATTTAAAAAATTTAGAAATATTTAATTTTTATCTGAATTGAAATTTATTTAAAATATTATTATTGAATAATATACATATTGTATTTATATTTTATGTTATAATATTCTTATGCAGGTATTTAAAATCGAAAGGGGATTCTGACTGAGTTCAAACAAAGTTGAAAGAACTTACTTTAAAAAAATTTCGTTTATAATGGGTTAAGGCAGGGTTTTTGCTCGTAAAGGTCAAAAAGTAAATGATATGGCTAGTTATGTACCAGTTTTGGACTTAAATCTGTTCAGAAGTCAAAATATGGCTGACAGGGATCGGTTTGTGCATGAATTGGGTCACGCATTCAGGAATATTGGCTTTGTGGGGATCAGAAACCACGGTATTGACCAGGAACTGGTGGATCGCTTTTATGCTGCAGCCAAGGCCTTTTTTTCGCTTCCTTTGGAAGTCAAACATAAGTACGAAATTCCCGGATTAGCCGGTCAGAGGGGGTATACCTCATTCGGCAAGGAACACGCCAAGCATTCGAAGGTGGCAGACCTCAAGGAATTCTTTCAGATTGGACAGACCGTATCGGACGATGATCCAATCAGGTTGGAATATCCGGACAATGTCGTTACCACTGACCTTCCTGATTTTACCGAGGTGGGAGCAGCCTTATTCAGATCATTTGAAGCCTCAGGTGCATTGCTGCTGAGGGCAATAGCTCTGGATTTGGGCCTTGAGGTGGATTATTTTGATTCCAGGATCAAAAACGGGAACAGCATCCTCCGGGCCATTCATTATCCACCCATTCTTCAGGAGCCGGATTCAGCCATCAGATCGGAACAACACGAGGATATCAACCTCATTACCCTGCTGGTTGGGGCCAGTGCAGGAGGGCTTCAGGTTTTAACCAAGGAAGATAAATGGATGGATG
Source organism: Bacteroidota bacterium (assembly GCA_029572935.1). GTDB lineage: Bacteria > Bacteroidota > Bacteroidia > Chitinophagales > Saprospiraceae > Vicinibacter. The sequence continues at coordinate 17,034 of JAKQHM010000002.1, read as the reverse complement.
TACTTCCAGGTGAAAACGAAATTGTGGTCAATGTGGGCGATATGCTGCAAAGACTGACCAACAATGTGCTGAAGTCAACGACCCACCGTGTGGTCAATCCACCCAGGGAATTGTGGCATGTGCCCCGACTTTCCATTCCTTTCTTTCTCCATCCCCGTAGTACCATGGACCTAAGCTGCCTGCCTTCCTGCATCAGCCAGGAGAATTCCTTGCATTACGATTCCATCACGGCCGGAGCATACCTGGATGAACGTTTGCGGGAGATTGGTCTGAAGAAATAGTAACTTTGCAATTTAAATCTGGAATCATATGAATCTATTGTTTATTGGAAATCTGGGCGGATGGGAAATGGTGGCCATTGTTTTCGTCATCCTGCTCCTTTTTGGAGGTAAGAAAATCCCTGAGCTCATGAGAGGTCTGGGGGCTGGTATTCGCGAATTCAACAATGCCAAAAACGCCATCAACTCGGAAATTAAAGAGGGAATGCGGGAAGCAGACCGGAAAAGTGTATCCGATTCCAATCCACAGTCCTGATTTTTTACCTGCATGACGGGATCAGTAAGGAATTATTTTGGCATCCTGTTTTTTAGTCTGGTAGCTTATGCCCTCCAGGCTCAGAAATACGGACATGTGAATTCTGCCTCTTTGGTTGACTCTTTAAACGAAACCAAGGATCTGATTGCTCAGTTGTCTCGCTACGAAAAGGCACTTAAGGAGACCGGCGATAAAATGATTTCCAGACTCCAGTTGAATATGGAGGTCTACAAATCAGAAGTCGCAACCGGAAAGCTGACTGCCCAAAAGAAGCGCGAAATGGAGGAAAATCTGGAAATGGAGCAGGATGCGGTTGGAAAATATCAGACCAATGCCACTGAATCTTTGGAAAATAAAAGAAAGGAGTTGTTCACTCCATTGCTTGAAAAAATACAGAAGACCATCAATGATTATGCAAGGTCTCATGGCTATTTGTTTGTTTTCGACAGCTCCTTCGGCCTGATCCACCAGGATCCCACGTATGACCTTGCTCCGGAATTGATCCGGATTCTCAACCAAAAATAAAATGGACATGGACGGGCTTCCATGTGCCACTTAATCGACTTATCTTTATTCCTTTTAGGTAACCACTTCGTTTATGGAAGATGCATTTATCGTATCGTTTGGCAGATCGGCATTTACCAAAGCCAAAAAAGGTGGCTTCAGAAACATGCGCTCTGATGACCTGGCCGTTGACCTGATCCGTCAGCTGATCGCCCGGACAAAAGGCCTTGACCCTGCCCGTGTGGATGACCTGTTGGTGGGTTGTGCCAACCCCGAAGGGGAGCAAGGTCTTCAGATCGGAAGGCAAATTGCCATCCGGGCTTTGGGGGAATCGGTGCCCGGTGTCACCGTCAACCGGTATTGTGCTTCCGGATTGGAGACCATTGCTATAGCTACTGCCAAGATACGTGCCGGTATGGGGCGTTGCTTTGTCGCTGGCGGAATCGAAAGCATGAGCCAGATTCCCATGGAAGGTTACAAACTGGCATTAAACTTTAAAGTGGCAGATGAACATCCTGATTATCTCATCGGGATGGGATTGACCGCTGAGGCGGTTTCCGGGAAATACAAGGTAAGCCGGGAGGAGCAGGATCGTTTTTCTTTGGAATCTCATCTCAAAGCCAAAGCGGCTGCCGACAGGGGAGCCTTCGCAGCCGAAATTTTGCCTGTTCAGGTTCAGGAGGTATTCGTAGAAAACGGAAAAAGAAAGGAAATCACCCAAATCATTCAACAGGATGAAGGCATTCGTGCCGACACGACTCTGGAAGCCCTGGCGGCTTTGAAACCCGCTTTTTCAGCTAAGGGATCCGTTACGGCTGGAAATTCTTCTCAGACCACAGATGGCGGCGCATTTGCAGTAATCATGGCAGAAAGCATGGTGGCAGAACTGGGACTCAAGCCTATTGGCCGATTGGTATCCTGTTCGGTAGCAGGGGTGGACCCTCTGTATATGGGTATAGGTCCTTGTGCGGCCATTCCCAAGGCACTCGGCGCTGCAGGATTATCCTTGCAGGATATTTCCCTGATCGAACTCAATGAAGCTTTTGCTGCGCAATCGATTGCGGTCATCCGAGAAGCCGGGCTCAATCCGGAAATAGTAAATGTAAACGGTGGGGCCATTGCTTTGGGACATCCGCTGGGATGCAGTGGCGCCAGACTCACCATGACCCTGCTCCGCGAACTCAGAGAGAGGAATAAAAAATATGGGGTGGTGACTGCCTGCGTGGGTGGAGGTCAGGGCATTGCGGCCGTTTTAGAAGCTATCTAATCCGAAGAAGATCGTTCAGTATGATCCGTCGGGATTCACTTTTCTGATGTATTTAGCCTTGGAAAAATATACATTCCTGTAAGCAGTTTTCCATTGACAGGGTGTCATGGCATCGTTATTTCCATTGTATCCCATTACATTCCGGCTGCCGGAATGCCAGTTGTCGCAATGTTTAATATTAGGACCGCCGCAGTCGTCAAAGCAAGGATTGGTCACGCATTCCGCCTCCAGATCCAGGTCCAGGTCACGGCATTCGTTCTGACAGTAAAAACTGTGACAAAGCCCCATTAGATGGCCTATTTCGTGGACGGCATTGCTGGCAAAAGACCACCAGCCAAAATTTCCTCCGTTGGCCATATTGTCATAGGCATCCCACATGGTGATCTGATTGCACCCATCCATGCTGAACCCACAGGCGGAACCATTGAGCTTGAAATCGCCCTTTACTCCATTTTCCCGTAAAAGAATGTTGAGTACAGTGTCTCCATAAGGTCCTTTCATTTCGCGATAAGTATTCCAATAAAATACCCCTCCGAAGCTGTCTGCCGGTTGTGCCGGGTCTGTGTAAAGGACCACTCTGAAACGGCTGTCTCCGATAAAATCAGAACGGCTCGTCGGACTGGGCTTGAAGTCCCTGTAAATGCTGTTGATGTGGTTGATCAGCCGTTTGCCATATTCGAGTCCATTGATGGGTCTTTCATCCTCCGGTCCACCGGCCAGAAAATTACCGTGTCGGTCCGGTATGATATGGATGTTGACCCTGATTTCCAAAAAGGGGAGATTGGCCGTATCCAGCGTTTCGATGCGGTTTGACACAGCCAGGCTGTCATCCTGGATGCCAGTTAGGGAATCTGGGCTTTGCGCCCTCTTGGCCCAAAAAGTACGATTGCAGGATGACATCCAGACGATCATCAACAAAGACCACAAAATCAAGGATGATTGGGAATTTATTTTCATGAGGGATTTCGATTAATCATTCAATTCGATACTTTCCATGATCTCATTATCCCGAGACACTTCTGTAACTCACCCTCGTCCACTCCGGTTGGATTTCCAAACTGAGAATGACCTGATAAGATTTGTTTTAAGGAGCTGTGAAATCTTTCCAGACCCGTAGTTTGGATGATCTGTTCAAGATTGGAGGCCCTGATTCCCCCTCCGGCCATGACGACCATTTTTCCTTGGGTGAGAATGCCCATTTTTTGGAGATTTTTGGCTCCTTTTTCCGCACTGGAAGCCTGTCCGGATGAAAGTACACGCGGGATGCCCAGATTAAGGAGATTTTCCAGGGATCTGACCAGGTCGGGTGTTTGATCGATAGCCCTGTGAAAGCAGATCTTTTCCATACCAACGGTCTGTCCCAGATTTTCCAAAAATGTCATGTCGATATTTCCCTGTGCATCGAGGGCACCGGTTACCACCATATCTACTCCCATATCCAGGGCCATTCTTGCATCTTCTTGGATCAGATATTTTTCCTGATTGGAAAATTCGAAATTTCCGGGTCTGGGTCGGATCAGGACGGACAGTTCACCCTGAAAGCGCTTCCGGACAGCACGGATCAACCCTGCAGAAGGGCTGACTCCTCCCAGGTCAAGTGCCGAACAAAGTTCGATTGCCCCGATCCCGTAATTCAGAGCCAGATCTACCGAATACAAATCCTCCAGGCATAACTCAAATACAAACCCTGCACCCTGTCCAGAGGAGTTCATGCCCTAAGCTTCCATTTTGTGAGGATTATTTACCGGCTTCGTACCGGCGTGCTACTTCAGACCAGTTGATCACGTCAAAAAAATTGTTGATGTAATCGGCCCGGCGGTTTTGATAATGCAGGTAATATGCATGTTCCCACACGTCTATTCCCAGTACAGGGGTACCTCCGCAACCTATTCCCGGCATCAGCGTATTGTCCTGGTTGGAAGTAGAGCAAATTTCCAGCTTACCCCCGGGGTGAACACACAACCAGGCCCAGCCGGAGCCAAAGCGCGTCATGGCCGCTTGGGTGAATTTTTCTTTGAAAGCGTCAAAGCTACCGAAGCTTTCCTGAATGGCATTTGCCAAAGCTCCTTCAGGTTTGCTTCCTGTAGGGGGGGCCATGATTTCCCAGAAGAGACAATGGTTATAATAACCGCCGCCATTGTTTCGTACTGCCATGTTGTTCATATCCAGATTTTTAAGCAGTTCTTCGATGCTCATGGAATCCATGGGAGTGCCCTGAATAGCTGCGTTTAAGTTGTTGGTGTAAGCTGCATGATGCTTGCCATGGTGTATTTCCATGGTGCGCTGATCGATATACGGTTCCAGAGCCTGCACTGGGTAAGGTAATTCAGGAAGTTTGAAAGCCATTTTAGAGTTTTTTATGGATTTTAGAATTGTGTGGCCAAATTAAGCCCTTTATGTCGAACAAACAAGTGATCGGTCTATTGGTTTACCAGTAGCCCGGATCCGGGAAAACAGAAAGGGAAGGAGCGAAGATGGAACTTAAATTTCTAGTAATAATGTATTTCATGTGTGCAGATGACCATCCTTCCATCCTTAGTGTTGATCGATAAAAATGGTCTGGAAGCCTGAAAATAGCTTATTTGCAAAATTGACTAATTTTGCCCGTTCCAATCAAGTATGAATCTTATGAAAAATTCTATCGTTATTGCATTTGTGCTCTTTCTGGGCATGGCTTGTGGAGGCAACAAAAAGTTAAAAGAACAAATGGATTCGGTGGTATATGAGTGGAGCGAGGCCACCAGAAAACTGGATGAAGCCGTCTCCAAACTGGATCAGAATATCCACAGCATTGAACTGATGAACATGGCTGTCCAGCAAGTCAAGGATAAATCAGGTGCACTCAGCCCTGCCAATCAGGAAAGACTGAAGGAAATGACGATTGCTTTTGACGCCCAGTTCAATGGATTGAAAGGAATGAAAGAGCAGGTAGCTGAGTACCATAATCAATGGAAAGCTGGATCCCAGTTGCTCAAAAGTATTGAAGAGAGTGTGTCCCAAGGTAATGCTTTGCCGGGTGCTTTGGATAAACTGGATTCGCTCAGTCTCAAAGTTCCTGAGCTGGAACCCAAAGTAGAAGAGTGGAACCGCAGGAGTGAAGGTGCATTGATGGCTGCATTGAAAGCCAATCAGGAAATCATCAAAATGGAAAGTGGTAACTGAGGATTTTGTATTTATCCGGACCGCGATGAACGAGTTATTTCGCCACTCAGACCAGATAGTTCTGACTTCATTTTGGCAAGCGGCGAGGGGGACCGTCTCCCTGTTTTGCCTCAGCCTATTGTTAATCTTTTTTTAAAATATTATACTCCATACAAAGAAATGAAGGCTTATTTTCCCTAAGTCTAAGTAAATCAATTTTTAATACATTATTTTAATTTCATTGTTATTTTTTTTTCAATTGCGGCTTCTCCAAGATTAATCGGGTCTTTCATCGCTTTTGTGTTAATTTTGCATCCCCGCTAACCGAGCAGATTTGGGGGTTTACAGGATTAAGTGGTTTGTATGCCAGTTTGCTGCGTCTCCCGACTTTTTCTGGATCTGGTTGGCGTAAAAATCTCAATATGAAAAATACGATCATTATCCTGGCACATCTTCTTACCATTATTGCTGTCTCATGCAAATCGGACGGCACAGGTTCTACTTCTTTTGGTTCTTCCGGTGAGTATAATCCGGCTCCTCCTGAAGAGGATTCATTACTATACGATCCTGCAATTTTTTTAATCCCAACTCCCGAGGGGGTTTACGTTCCCGAGGGTTTGAGAAAAATGTCAGTAAAGGAAATGTACCGTTATGGACGGGCCGGGAATGACGTGTCCAAATTGCCATTAACGGACCATCTCGGTAATCCATATCCTATTGATTCATTTTTTAATTCTCAGAAGAAACTTTTTATGCAAATGTATGCCGACGATAGCGGTAGAGTTGCGAAAACAGTAGTTTTCGAAATGACTGATGATTTACTGCAGAAAATGAGAGACTCCAAGTGATTTTATTCAATTCCTAAGAATATGAAAAATTTAATAATATTATTCTCTTTGATTTTTATTTCTTTCATGATTTCATGCAAGAACGATAATTCTACTGAAAAAAGTAATAATGAAGGCAATGAGGTATCTAGTCGATATCCTCGATTTATGGTTGCATCGCGTCCAGGGGCCTACCAACCCAAAGGTTTGAGAAAACTGAGTGTAATTGAAATGAAGGAAATGGGCCAGAAGGGTCAAATCGATTTTAATTTTGTTTGTAAGGATGAAAAGGGCAATGTGGTTGATAAGGATTATTATTCAAAAGGTCCGGAACCCAAATTTATGCAAATGTACGTAAATGAAAATGATGTGGTCGTGGAAGCCGTCGTTATGGAAATGAGTGATGAGATCAGGTCCATAATGGCTATGATGAGGTTTATATCCATGTAATGATAAATCCTATAAATTCAATCTGATGCGTTTGAATAATAATGTTTTTTTTGTTGTCTTTTTTCTTTGTTCTCTTACCATACTTAGCTCCTGTAAGAAAAGTGCCAGTTTAGATTCTGGAGGCAAACTTTTCTCAAAAGTTGATCCTGAATATTCGGGTATACACTTCAATAACATCATCACAGAGACACCAAAGGAACATATATATACTTTCAACTACATCTACAATGGAGCGGGAGTGGGTATTGCGGATTTTGACAACGATGGCCTTCAGGATATATATTTTGTGGGTAACCAGGTTTCTGACAGACTTTACAAAAATAAGGGCGGAATGAAATTTGAAGATATTTCGGAGTCTGCCGGAATTTCCAAAAATCGCGGATGGAGAAGCGGGGTGACCATCGTGGATATCAATTGCGATGGGTTCATGGATATATATGTAACCCGTGGTGGATACTTGAATATTCCGGATTCCAATTCCAACCTGCTGTACATTAACCAGAAAAATATGACCTTCACAGAGGAAGCAGCAAAATATGGTCTGGCTGATCCGGGTTATTCCATTGCTGCCTGTTTTTTTGATTACGATTACGATGGGGATTTGGATCTCTATCTGACCAACAGACCGGAGACCTGGGCGCTTGATGAGAATTACATCGATTCGGTAAAGAAAAATTTTATCCAAAATAAGGTTTATGACCCTTTGGTCACAGATAAACTTTATCGCAACAATGGCAATGGTACTTTTGAGGATGTCAGTCTGCAGGCAGATATTTATCCTAATTTTGGTTATGGATTGAGTTGCACCGCGGGCGACCTGAACGGCGATGGCTTTCAGGATCTTTATATTGCAAATGATTTCATCGAGAATGATTACATGTACATCAACTACGGAGATGGAAAATTCAAAAACATGGTGAAGCAGCTGACCAACCATGTGCCCTACTATTCTATGGGAGTGGATTTTGGAGACATCAACAATGACCTGAAAGAAGAGATCATTACCGTAGAGATGCGCCCGGATGATTACAAAAGATCCAAGACCACCATGCCCAATATGCAGCCTGAATTTTTTGAGCAGTTGGCTTACCTGGGTTTTCACATGCAATACATGCACAATGTACTTCAATTCAACAATGGGAACGGGTTTTTCTCCGATATTTCCCAGTTGTCTGGTGTGGATAAAACCGATTGGTCTTGGGCCGCCTTGCTGGCTGACCTCGATCAGGATGGATTCAAGGATCTGTATGTCACCAATGGATACAGGAGGGATGTGTACGACCGGGACAGCAACGACAAAATGAGAAAATATCTGAAGGATCACAATAACGTCATTGATAGTGTTGAAACTGTTTTAGGCATACTTCCCTCAGTAAAGCTGGTCAATTATGTTTATAAAAACCAAGGTGATCTGACCTTCAAAAAGATGATGAAGGATTGGGGGATTGAAGATCAGAGTTTTTCTAATGGAGCGGCTCTGGGGGATCTGGACAACGATGGTGACCTGGATCTGGTGGTTAACAACGTAGATGATCCTGCATTTCTGTATGAGAATAAAATTGATGGAGAAAGGAACTATTTAAGGATTGCCTGTAAAGGTGCGCCTATGAATACAACCGGAGAAGGTGCCAAAGTGACAATTTACTATGAAGGAAAAGCTCAGTTTGTCCAATTGCGCAGCACAAGGGGATATCTCTCTGCCAGTGAGCCCATCGCACATTTTGGTTTGGATCAAATCCAGAAAGTGGACAAGATTACCGTTCAATGGCCTGATTTCACTTTTGTAGAACTCACCAATGTACCTGTCAACCAGGTCCTGAATGTCGATTACAATACCGGTCAGAAAAGGTATCCGAATCCTCCCAAATTGAGAAATATATTCGCTGAAAGCACAGAGGATAAAATTGATCCCATATATCATCACGTCGAAAATCTATTTGACGATTACAAGAATCAGGTTTTGCTTCCTCAAAGAATGAGTCGACTGGGTCCTTTTATTTCTGTCGCAGATGTCAATGGAGATGGCAAGGAGGACTTTTTCGTAGGAGGACCCAGAAAAAAGAGTGGTGCGATATATTTCCAGGCAGACAGTGGCAAATTTGTTTTGCAGAAACAAAATTCATTGGACCGCGACAAGGATTACGAAGACATGCAAAGTGCATTCTTTGATGCGGACGGAGATGGAGACAAGGATCTGTACGTGGTTTCCGGAGGAACGGAAATGGAGTATGGTCATTTGGTATATCAGGACCGGTTGTATCTGAATAACGGGAAGGGTATTTTTCAAAGAAATATTAGCTCCATTCCCCGCACAGAGTCCAGTGGATCCATGGTTTTGGCCTATGATTTTGATGGGGACGGAGACCAGGATATCATTCGCGGAGGCCGTGTGATCCCGGATAAATATCCCTATGCGCCGAGATCCTATTATTTTGAAAACAATGGTTCAGGAGTCTTTACCGATGTGACGGAACAAAAGGCGCCGGAACTGAAGGGCATAGGCATGGTTACAGGAGCAGCCCTGATAGACCTGAATTCCGATCAGCAGCAGGATTTGGTTCTGGTGGGGGAGTGGATGCCACTTACTTTTTATCTCAATAACAAGGGTGTACTGACTAAATCTAATTCGGATCAGTACGGATTGACCCAGACCGAGGGATGGTGGAATACCATTATGTCTGTTGATTTTGATCACGATGGCGACATGGACCTGTTAGGAGGAAATCTGGGACTGAACTATAAGTTCCATGCCAGTCCGGACAAACCCTTTATGGTATATTGCGATGACTATGACAAGAACGGGACCTTTGATATCGTTCTGGCAAAATACAATGGAGGCGACCTGGTACCGGTTCGTGGTAAGCAGTGTTCATCAGAACAGGTTCCAGAGATCGGATCAAAATTCCCCAATTACAATTCATTTGCCAATGCCACGGTCAAGGACATCTATGGGGAAGGACTGGATCAGGGACTTCAATACAAAGCCTACATGTTTGAAAGCATGATTTTTCAAAATGAAGGAGGAAAATTCAAAGCCATTCCTTTTATTCCGCTGGCACAATTTTCGACCATTCAGTCTTTTGTTTGCGAAGATTTTACCGGGGATGGAAACAAGGACCTTGTTTTTGCTGGAAACATGTTCAATTCTGAAATTGAGACCACCCGAGCAGACGCAAGTGTAGGAATGGTTTTCAGAGGAACAAAAGATGGTATCATGAGCTATCCTATTTCACCTTTGGAATCTGGTTTTTTTGTACCATATGATGTCAAGGATCTGAAATCAATCAAGGTGGACGGAAAATATGGCATTCTCGTGGCCAACAACAACAATGCTTTGTACTACTTTCAAAATATATACTGATTTTATTAAGTATAATTATTAGTTCATCATCAACGATGTGTCAAATATGAAAATGAAGGATCGAATCATATCAGTTTTCAATTTGCGAATTTTAGCTTTCGGGCTGATTTTCATTTCTGCTTGCGCCGGAGACGGCGGCCGTTCTGGTATCAAGCCGGATCTTCCTGCCTTTGAATTAATTGGTTCGGAGCAGTCCGGTGTGGATTTTGAAAACAAATTGGATCCTGCCAACCTTCCGAATCCTTTGGAATATATCAATATTTTTAACGGAGGGGGCGTTGCATTGGTGGATGTTAACAGCGATGGACTCTCAGATATTTTACTTACGGGCAATCTGGTTCCAACCAGATTGTACTTGAACAAGGGTGATTTTAAATTTGAAGACATTACGGAAAAATCAGGTATTGCAAAATATGGAGGTTGGTGTACAGGTGTCGCCGTAGCGGATCTGGATGACAACGGATATAAGGATATCTACGTCTGCAGGGCTTTTTCGGTTGAAAATCCAAAGGGTAGGGAGAACCTGATGTTTATGAACAACGGTGATCTTACTTTCACAGAAAAGGCTGCAGAGATGGGCATTAATGATAATGCTTTCAGCATCACGGCTTCCTTCTTCGATATGGATCTCGACGGGGATTTGGATTTGGTTGTAGGAAACCATCCCAACGATCGGATGGCAGTAGAAGGTTTGCATTACGATAATTGGAAAAATCCACCTCATGCTACTTCCAATCATCTTTATCGTAATGAGGGCAATGGTAAGTTTACAGACATAACGGATGAATCAGGACTTCGTACCTACGGCTGGACCCTGGGCATTACCACTTCGGATTTGACGGGAGATGGTTTGCCAGATATTTACATTTCTGTGGACCACGAACAGCCGGATTATTTCTTTGAGAATCTGGGCAATGGCAAATTTCAAAACATTATCTATACAGCGGTCAAACACACCAGTCACAGTTCGATGGGGATAGATGCCGCAGATATAAACAACGATGGACTGATCGACTTTTGCGTATTGGATATGTTGGCAGAGGATAATTACCGCGAGAAGGTCAACATGGCATCCATGGACATCGAAAGATTCTGGCGTTATTACAATCTGGGATATCATTACTCATACATGAGGAATATGCTCCAACTGAACAACGGGCACAAGAATTTCAGCGAGATCGGACAAATGAGTGGAATTCACAATACGGACTGGAGTTGGTCTGTATTGCTGACGGATTTTAATCTGGATGGCAAAAAGGATATCTTTATTTCGAACGGGTATTACCGTGATTTTCTCGATAAGGATTTTTTCAAACCCATGATCCATCATGCCAATGAAATGTCGAAAAAAGGAGAAAGTACAGAATCTGTACTAAGATTTTTGCGACAGCAAAACGTGGCTATGGGGGCGACTAAAATTCCAAATTTTTACTATGAAAATAAAGGAGATCTTACTTTTATTGATAAGTCCGCCGAGGCACAATTGAATTTTGCAGGTTTCTCTTCCGGGGCAGCATATGGTGACCTGGACAACGATGGGGATCCCGATCTAGTCGTAAACAACATCGACGATAAAGCATTGGTGTATAAGAATAATGCAATCCAAAGAAGCCCTAACCACTTTTTGAAAATAGTATTGGAGACGCCCGTCTATGCCAGAAAGATCAATGCAAAAGTATATATCAAGACATCTGGCACAGAGCAGACTTATGAATTGTTGACCACCCGTGGTTACCAGGCATCAGTGGATGATGATTTGTACATAGGCTTAGGTGAATCTTCAAAGATTGATCAATTGAAGGTGATTTGGTCTGATGGAAAACAACAAGTCCTGGAAAATGTAAGCGCTGATAAGATTATTAAACTTAATTACAAAGACGCCCAACCATCTGATAGAAATGCGCAAAATTCAACTAAGGCTTTGTTTACTGATGAGACAGAAAAGATGGGTTTTGAATTCACGCATCATGAGAATGATTATGACGATTACCATAAACGTCAAATTTTGCTTCCTCACAAAATGTCTCAGTTTGGTCCGGCCATAGCTATTGGAGATGCAGACGGGGATGGTGCTGAAGACTTTTATATTGGAGGCGCAGCGGGTCAGGCTGGTCAGATCTATTTCCAGAATCCGACCGGTTTATTTGGGACCCTGGAGGGTACTTCTGATTTTGAGGCAGACAAGAAATACGAAGACCTTGGAGCCTTGTTTTTTGATAAGGACGAGGATGGCGACTTGGATCTATATGTGGTTTCAGGAGGAAATGAATGGGATGATCCGGCCATGTATCAGGACAGGTTATATGAAAACGATGGAACGGGTAAGTTTAAAAAAGTGAATACTCTACCTGTCCTTTCCGGAAGTGGATCCTGTGTGGTACCTGCAGATTTTGACGGTGATGGAGATACGGATCTTTTTGTTGGCGGAAGAGTCTCTCCGGGCAGATATCCTTTCCCGGGTCAGTCCTATTTATTGGAAAACAATAAAGGAGTATTTACCGATGCGACATCGAGGTGGTCTGAAGGTTTGGCGCAGGTAGGTATGGTGACTGACGCAGTCTGGACGGATCTTAATCAGGATGGAAAATGGGACCTCATGGTGGTTGGGGAATGGATGAATATTACCCCATTCGTCCAGGAGCAAGGTAAACTCATCAACAAAGCAGATGCTTTGAAGCTCAATCAAACTACCGGATGGTGGAATAGAATTGTTGCAGCAGACATCGATGGAGACAAGGATACTGATTTTATTGTTGGGAATCTGGGCCTGAACTATAAGTACAAAACCAATATGAATCGCCCATTCCAGGTCTATGCAGGTGATTTTGACAAAAACAAAAAATCTGATATCATATTGGGTCAATACAAAAATGACGGACGCCTCTTCCCGGTCAGAGGGCGTCAGTGCTCCAGCGAGCAAATGGGGATGATCCTGGATAAATTTAAAACCTATGATGAATATGGCAAAGCGACCCTGGAAGAAGTATACGGGGATTTACTGAAGGGAGCCCTGCACTACCAGGCGAATTTATTTGAAAGTGTGGTTTTAGTGAACCAGGGTGGTACATTTGAAATTAAACGTCTTCCCAACAGAGCCCAGATCGCTCCGGTTACTGGCATCCTTTATGAGGATTTTGACAAAGACGGCATCAAAGATCTGGTTCTGGGTGGAAACCTCAAGGTGTCTGAAGTCGAAACAGGCAATGCGGATGCAGGGGTGGGGCTGTTCCTTAAAGGCAACAGCAGCAAATGGTTTGATGAGGTCAGTCCCGATGCAAGCGGCTTGTACATAGATGGAGACGTCAAGAATATCGCGCTTGTATCTAAGACTTATGCCGGTAAGCCCCTGATCCTGGTGGCCAACAACAATGCCAAGGCACAGTTGATTACCGTAGGCAGGTAAAAGAACATCCGATCTCGCAGAGTATCCACAATTCACCCAAGCTGAATAGGGTAGGCGTCCATTTTGGTTAAAGGCCAAGGGCTTCTTGATTGTAGAAAAGTAATGTATTATAAGTGGGGCAGACTTAATCGGCTTTTCAAAATTTAAAACAAAAGCTCTGACTCCAGTTCTTTCCCAATCAGGCTCTAAATTGATGTTATAATTGAATCGTCTATCAATTGACTGTGTGGTTTTCAATCGATTTGATTTTAAAGATTATAGCTGTTTTAGTCATGGGATTCATCAAGTGCGATATTTCTTAAATGCGGATAATAAAGCCTGGTTTTGGAGCGGTCTTACTTATATTGCATCAATTTTGAATCTGTATATTAATTTATTTCAAATAAGTAAAAATTAGTATTTTGAATAATGTGTCTTATTTTTTTAAAAGATACTTCGATTTTAGTTTTAACATGGGGTTCATTTATTTCTTTGTTAGTACAGGGTGTGGATTTTAATAATTCAGGACGGATTTTTTTGAAAAAAAATAAATTAAATAATTGTATTTCAATTATATATGAATAAAAGAAATAAATATTTAAATTATATCGTCCTGATATGGGTCACTGTAAATATCTTTGGACCGAATTAGGTGCGGACGTGCGCCTATTAACCAAACTCATGACTCGATTCTTCTCTGGCGAAGCAAATCCATAAGAAAATCAGTCATTTCCTTTCTCAAAGCCTTCAAGGCTTAGTACGTTGGTTGTTTTAAACAATTGACTTACTGACTCTTGTATGCTTTTTTGAACTTTCTGAACTTACTGTTCAGGAGGCTCAAATTGCTCTTTTTTGGTGTGCCCAAAACAGGGCATGTTATATTTATTCCTAAACACCCAAAAGTGGGTGTCTAAACCGATTTTGTAAAAATTTTAAAAACTTAAATATTTAACCAAAACTAAATCTCATGAAAAAGACGAAATTTATTCTGTCTCGACTTCTTCCGGGATTGGGTTTTTGGGTCTTCTGTCTGATGTTGTTTTCCAGCGACATTCAGGTCAATGCCCAAACTTCCGGTCCTTTGCCCCAGTTCAAGCCTCGCGCCGAGGTCTTGGACATTGTTAACCAAGAACTTGAAGCAACTTTGGATGCTATCAAGTTATATGGTACTGATCCTACCAAGCGTCCTGTAGGCAATCCTGCTTACGACAGGCTGATGGTCAGGTATGAAGCTGTGAAAGCTTTAATGGATTACCTCGGATATCCCGACATGTCTGTTGAGCAGTGCGTTACCTCCATTTATCCCATGCTGGCTCCTCCGAGATCAGGAGGTGGTGTTCAGCAGGTGGTAAACCTGGAAGGTTTTCAGACTGGAAACTGGCCTGCTGATTTCAGGGATCTCGTAAACAAGATCAAAATCTAATCTGGAATCAATTTTCTAACTTGAAACTCAATACATCTCATGAAATTTAAAAGTTTAACTAATCCGATGTCACTCCTGAGATCGGCACTCCTTTTGGCGTGTTGCATCTCCTGGGGTGTTTCGTTTTCACAGACTTTGCCGCAGTCCACAACCTGCTTCTTTGTCGGTGAAACGATCTCGGGCGGTGTCAACACAAATGACACTTTGCCTGCAATCACGATCGGCCTGTTACCAGGGTCCTGTAGAGCGCTTGTGACTGTTCCCAAGCCACCTCTCAACAGCCCCGGTTGCGCGCAGATCCAAATGGTAACCAGAGGTCCATCTGTTGACAGAAGTACGGCAGGTTGTACCTTTGCAGAAGGTTGTAACACTTGCTTTGGTTGCGGTATAGCCTCCACAACTACTATGGCGGGTATTCCTGTCTCTGCAACACCTCCGCCCACTTCTATCCCGGCTGGTGCTTGTACAACCATTCCTTTGGTTCCTCAGATCCGTTTGGCAGTTACCAACAACTGTGCCGGTTCATTTGCAGCTTCTTATCAGTTGCAGATCAGCCCCACAGCTGCAGCAGGTCCTTATACGGCCCTCACACCAAACTACACATCTGCTCAGAACAACACTCAGTTCTTTAACATTCCGATCGGTTCATTCAACCAGACAGGAAACAACTTCATCAGACCTTCAGCTGCATGGGGTGCTTCATCCTTCGGAGAGGGAGTTGAAGTATTCCGTTTTGAGGCTGGTGGTCCGTTCGTTGCCTGTATTGACAGCAACATGACCGTTGGTGCCGGTATCGATACATTCTCTGCTCAGGTAGGAAGATATTTCAGGGTGTTCCGCTCTGTTGCTTCCAACTGTCAGCTGGTTCGTGCCGTTCTTCCGATCAACGTTCAGGACACCGAGCCTCCAGTATTCAATCCTGCATGTCCTAAAGGAGGTGTAGTGACTTTGAATGCAGGTCCTGGTGTCTGCGAAGTTTCCTGGGACGCTCCTGCCTTTATGGCTATGGACAACTGTCCGGTTCCTGGTACCATGTTTGGTGCTCAGCAAAGATCCGTAGGTTGTGGTACTTCCCTCAACTTCTCTTCTGTATCTGGTATTTCCTGGGGTTACATGTTTGACATCCAGAACCAGTCAGCCGCTCCTGTAAACATTCAGGGTTGGAATGCCTGGTTTATGTCCTCTACAGGAACTCCTTCTACCGATGGACGTTACGAGTTTTGGTTTAAATCTGCAGCAAATACTTCCTGGAAAACAGGTTGGGCAGGTGCCATTGGTGGTCCCGGATCCTGTCCGAACGGACCTTCCTCACCGAAAACCCTCTGGACTTTGGGTGCTACTTCTGCAGCTAACCAGATCCGTGTAAACGGTTTCGTGGCTCCATCTGCTGCCAATATGGATACATTTGTAGTTACCACTACTGTGAGCGATACTACTGTCACTTGCGCAGGTACGAGAATCGAAACCTCTACCAGAGGTCTCCTGACCCTCCAGCCTGGTGAGATCAGAGGTATCTACGTAGCGGGTGCTCCGGGTGCAAACCACGGATTCATCATGCCTCCGTTCAACAGCTGTAACAATTTAGCTGGTTATGGAACCGGTGTGAGAATGAACGTAGCTACTACTGCTCCAAATGGTATTGCTCTGGACAACGTTGGAGGTGCAAACCTCGGAGGTGGATTCCATTGTTCTTCATGGGGATACTCCGGAAACGTGCTTTATGCTGAAGCTTCCGGCAATATGGTTCCGATCGTTGCATGTAATGCAAATGCTCGTTTCTATGGTCCGGGATGTTTCTTCCCGATCGGTTGTACCAGACTGTGTTACTCAGCTACAGATGCTCAGGGTAACGTAGCTCGTTGTGAATTCGACGTTTGCGTAAACGAATATGCCAATCCTACCAATGCACTGGCTTGTAACGACCTGGTTCAGATCAGCCTGGACGACAGCTGCTGGGCTACCATCAATCCGGACATGGTTCTGGAAGGTGGACCTTACAGATGTTACAACAGCTACACTGTTGAAGTGAGAGACTGGGTAACCAAAGCCATCATCGACAGAAGACCAACTGTTGCTGGCATCCAGGTGGGCCGTCAGGACATCGGAAGACAGCTTCAGGTGACTGTTCGCGATCCACGCACCGGC